>JAEUWH010000045.1 GCA_016785955.1 Pseudobdellovibrionaceae bacterium
CAATTTCTATTTTGGCTAAGAGATTAACTCCCACCCGCGCTGGGCGCGGGCCGATTCTGAAAGTAAGTTAAATTTAGTTTAAAAATCAACCTATGGTTATAGGTATTCTAAGGATAAATTTTTTTCAAAAATTCAAAATGCAAGACGTTCAAGGATTTCTCGCGGAGTCCTACGCAATGTAGGCCGCTCAAGCGGAATCCCATAGTGGCAACGAAGTCAGTTTGAATTTTTAGGAAGAATTGGTGCGAATAACTGGACTCGAACCAGTGACCTCGTCCATGTCAAGGACGCGCGCTACCAACTACGCTATATCCGCACTTTTAAAGTATCTTTAATTGATAATGGTTCTTGTTCGGATTGTAAATCGCAAAAGTCATTAGCTCTTTGCAATAATTTTTTTTGGGCTTCAAATTCTGTCGTCCATTTTTTGAAAATGGTCTCTAAATCATCTTTTAAACCATAATTGCTGACTCGATCGACACGCGCTGAATTGACTCCACAGCTGCGTATAGAAGCAAAATACGACAGGTCATTGCACACATTAATCGCTAGACCGTGCCTGACGACCCCCTGATCGACCCGAATGCCTAAAAATGCAATTTTTCCTTGGGAGGTGTATAAACCAGGTGCCGGGCCAGAGAAACTGGTAATGCCGTATCCTTTCAACACGGCCGATGTTGCTTTTACCACCATGCAAACAAAGTCCCGCACCCCAATCCCATGAACCTTCAGATCCATCATCGGGTAAATCACCAATTGTCCCGGTGTATGAAGAGTCGCTTGCCCGCCCCGATCCGTTTGCACCACCGGGATTGCCTCAGCCTTAGCCTCACTCCTCTCAAACAAAACATCCTGACTCTGATCGCCTCGCACCCCCAGCGTGATGACAGATTCAAACTCCATCCCAAGCACACACATCTCTGATGTACCTCGAATTCGGCCCGCCCTACTCTGCTGCTCGAGGGCCACCTGTTGATAGGAGCACAATCCTAAATACCGACTAGTAAAGCTCAACGCGATCATTCTCCCTAAATCCACCACCGGAATGAATCACAGCGATGGCGCCATCTTGACCAAAGAAACTCACAACCTCTAAAGTTCCTTTTAAACGTCCAGGACTTTTACCAATAAACTGCCCCGTCTCGGTATCAAAAACCTCATCCCCATCATCTGTGACACGCAAAAGATCACCGACATTCAAACCAGAAATTTTACCCACATTTAAAAATACACGCTCACCCTGCAAAGACGCAATTCGCCCCTCCCATACCGTGGTTTCCAATGATTTCGTAATCTGCGGAATAAATTCAAACACTGTATCTTTTATAAGGGTAGGCACTATCGGGTTACTGGATTCACTCTTGAGCATTTCGGGACTAGGGGCCGCCGTGTCTTTATACGTCACCACCTTCATGTGATTCAAAAGCTCCCGTCCATTTTGATTGACGATTCGTACTATAATCGAACACTCATATTCCGATGTTACACTTTTCAAAATACCCTTCACCGGCGTCGAACGTTTCACGCGCAGATCTTTGATCTCGACCTCCAACGTACTATGAACTGTATATTGCTTTAATGACTTAACAATGTCTTTTAAGTCATACCCACCACCCGGGGACGTTTTAACCGTATCAATACCCAAATCCTTGCTATCAAACGCAATCACCTCGGAAGAACGATTAAGCTCTGCAATCAATGTCTTTTGAATAGCCGTCCGCATTTCTGCAGACAGAATGGATTTAGAATCGTTAAAAGGCAAAATCATCAAACGTTTTTTTATCTGCCCTTGATCAACTCGAGGATTGATCGGAATATCTTTAACCATCCTAATCGCTTGATTCGTGTTTCTCTTTTCAACCGACTGACATGAAATCAACCCCAATAAAAATAACAGACCCAAAAAAATAATAGATTTGATTTTACTGTTGCTTAAGTTCAAACGAGATCTCCTCAGGTTTAGAATCCACTAGCTCTAGTTTCACGTAACTCAAACTCTTCACATCCATCGCCAACAACTTATCTTGAACATCTTTAATATTTCCAACGAAATCAATTTCGTATGTAACGCTATTGGCAGCGATCGATTTTTCTTTTATGTTTTTGATATTGCCCGATTGAGCCTTTACCCGCTCTTTCAACAATTCAACTTTCTGCGGCTGTGAAACCATCGCAAACTTGAGACGAATTTTCTGTGAGTTCACCAATCCACGCTGTAATGCGTCCGTCATCAATGATACGATTTCAGCACCAATCGACTCGGACTCGTCGGCAATTTTTTTACTCAGTTCGGACTCCATTTTTGCCGAATCCTTTGCCAGCGGCACATCATAGATCCGTTTGATATCCGCAAGCATCTTACCATTTTCCGCTTGCAATAAATTTAAATGCACTTCGACACGCATTTGATCCATCATCCGCTCGGAACGCTTCACCAGCACTTGGCCCGACAGAACGTACGGAGTCTGCGCCAAACGAGCCAGCTTCAAAACCTCATCCGTGCTCAATTGAGACTTATTATACGATTTCGGCAATGCCGCAGAAAGCTCGATTTGATTGGCCGGCAGCAAATAAAAACCACCGCGCAAAAAAATCTCGCTCAGTTTGTCTTCCATGGCGACCAACGTCTTCGAGGTCGACTTTTCTTCTTTCGTCCACCACGACGACATTCTTTGAGAAATTGAATTCTCTATCTTAACCAAGGGTAAGATGGATTGATTTTTATCAATTTCCTCTAGCTGGCCCAAGGACTTTAACATATTACGAAACTCGGCCAGATTGACTTTGAACATCACCGTTTGCTTTGTTTTTTTATCTATTTGTTGGGATTCCGTAATATTTGAAAACGGAATAAATCGAGATGACTTTTGCACCAGCTGATTAATCACCGATTTTTTTTGTTTGCTGTAGCGCGCTTCTCCCAATACCTCGACACCAAATTCTTCGACGATTTGCATGATCGCCTTGTCTTGGATTTCCTTGCGGGCTTCCGTCGCCGATTCCTTTTCGCTTTCAATTGTATAGGAACGCTCGATCAAACTAACCTGCGCTCCCAAAAGAAATGGCAACAAGATCATGGCACATATTTTTTTCATCACTGCCCCCCTAACTGTTCTTTATTTCCAAAAAGTCTGTTCGCCCAAAATGAGAATGAATTTTTTCAAACAGATCATTATTCACACTGACTCCGGAAATATTGGGATGATCAATTTCAATTTCCCGATCATAATCCTTCAGCTTCATTTTCAAACTGAGCGGGGTCGTTCCTGGATGATCTTTCAAGACTCCGCTTAAGACAAGCAACTCGTCCTCATTGAATGATTCTAAATTGAACACAACCCGTTTTGATTTCTTAATGATATCTTCCAAGGGGACCATATTATCCACGATGATTTTAATCGCCCCATCCGTGTCTTCCAAATTCCCGCCCACCAGCAGAGGTCGTTCTGATTTTACATCCGCTTCATGCTTGGCGAAAACATCGGGAAAGATAACCAACTCGCAGGAACCATGCAGATCCTCTAGCTTCCCAAAGGCCATGCGCGTGCCTTTTTTAGTGATCATTTCCTTGAACTCGGCCATGATGCCCGACAAGATCACCCGGCGTTTGGGCTCGCGTCTTCGATCTTGCGATACCAGCTGCGGCTGCCCAGAATCTTCAGCGGCCTGTTTCTTCAAACGCAACTCTTCGGCAATAGTTCCCAAATTTCCATTCGTCCACACGGCGGCTAATTTTTCAAAACCGTTCAAAGGATGATCACTGAGATAAAACCCCAACACTTCTTTTTCAAACGCCAAGACCGTGGTACGTCCCCATTTTTCCAAATCGGGTAATTTAATGGATTTATCGGCGGTTTCGTCTAAATCAAAAAATGAGGACTGGCCAAGCTCACGATTTTTTTGCGTCGTCAGCGCCTGATCTAAAAATCGAGAATACCCCGCCATGAGCTGCGCCCGATGAAATCCAAATCCATCCATCGCGCCAGCTTTGATCAAACTCTCGATCACTTTTTTGTTCACCTTACGAAGATCTATACTTTCAAAAAAACCCTCAAGACTTTGAAATTTCTTGTCGTCTTTTTTCGCACGCGCGTCCAGAATCGACTCCACGGCGGCGGAACCGACACCCTTGATCGCCCCCAAGCCAAAGAAGACACCTTCAGAGGTGACGTTAAACAAATAATCCGAAACATTAATATGCGGTGGCAGCACCTTGATACCGTGCTTTTGACAATCTTTAACGTACTTGACGATTTTGTCCGTGTCGTTGATCTCGGTCGATAACAACGCCGCAAAAAATTCCCCCGTGTAATGATGCTTGATCCAGGCGGTCTGTGCCGTGATCACGGAATAAGCCGCGGCATGCGACTTATTAAAACCGTAATCGGCAAATTTATACATCAATTCGAATAATTCTTCTGAACGTTTGGAATCATGGCCTTTTTCTTTGGCTCCTTTTAAAAAGCGCAAACGATGCTGATCCATTTCTTCTTTGATTTTTTTACCCATCGCCCGACGAAGCATATCCGCTTCCCCCAACGAATAGCCGGCAATCAACGAAGCGATCCCCATAACCTGTTCTTGATAAACCATGATACCATAGGTTTCTTCTAAGACTTGTTTAGTATCTTCCAATAAGTATTCAATTGGAGACTCTTTGTGTTTACGTTTTGTGTACTCGGGAATATTGGCCATCGGACCGGGGCGATACAACGATGTGATCGCTGTGATATCCGCAAAACTGGATGGCTTGATTTTGCGCGTGGCATCCGTGATGCCTTCACCCTCAAACTGAAAAATCCCGGCCGTATCCCCACGGGAAAGCAACTCGTAAATTTTGGGGTCTGTCAGGGGAATAAGATTCGCCTTAACATCCACACCATGATTTCGTTTCACCAAATTCAACGCATAATTAATATGAGTCAGTGTTTTTAAACCCAGAAAATCAAACTTAATAAGGCCAATCTTCTCGGCATGCTTCATGTCGTACTGGACGACGTTCTCTCCATCAGCGCCTTTATACAAAGGTGCCAATCGAATCAATTCGCCATCGGCGATGATGACGCCGGCAGCATGGATACCCGCATGACGAACCAATCCCTCCACACGCTGAGCTAAATCCATCAAGGTCGCAACGGTGGGATTCATGTCCATCATCTCGCGGATACGAGGTTCCATCTCTAAGGATTCTTTTAAATTAATTCCCAACTTATCTGGAATCAATTTAGTGACGAGATCGACTTCCGCAAAGGTCATCCCCAAAACACGCCCGACGTCTTTGATCGCGGCACGTGCCTGCAACTTTCCGTAGGTGATAATCTGCGACACCGATTGAATACCATATTTTTGGGTCACATAGTTGATCACTTCACCCCGGCGATCTTGACAAAAATCGATATCAAAATCCGGCATACTGATACGCTCGGGATTTAAAAAACGCTCGAACAGCAAAAAATTAGGCAATGGATCTAAATCAGTAATGCGCAACGAATAGGCCACCAGCGATCCCGCTCCAGATCCCCGCCCGGGGCCAACAGGAATATTATTATTTTTGGCCCAGTTAATAAAGTCTTGAACGATTAAAAAATAACCGTTGAACCCCATCTTGTCGATGACGCTCAATTCATAATTCAACCGCTTTTCATAGTCTGGCTCTTGTTCAACGGCAACGGGTTCTCCCCGCTCTTTGGCTTCATCAAAGCGCAGACGCAAGCCTTCAAATGATCGCGCCGCGATCTCTTCCTTAAGAGATCGCCCCGCTTCCGTTGGGAACGTGGGCAAGTGGTAAATGGCTTTACCATTGGCATCTTTCAAATTGAATTTGATATTGATACTATCGGCAATCACAAGAGTGTTCGCGATCGCCTCGGGCACATCCGAAAACAAATCGTGCATGACATGCGGAGCTTTAAAGTAAAATTCGTTAGGACCTAATCGAAAACGGGCCTCATCCTGTAAGGTACGATTGGTTCCAATACAAATCAAAACTTCCTGCGCCACTTGATCTTCTTGATTGAGATAATAAACGTCGTTCGCCGCAACTAAAGGAATCTCCAATTTCTGCGCCAGCTCGATCAGAAAACTATCGACCGCAGAACCGCGCACATGCACGGTACGACTCAGTTCAATATAAAACCGCGAACCAAATATTTCTTTCAAACGAACGGCTTTAGCTTCGGCCGCCTCGGCGCCTTCTTTTAAAAATGTATCCGTGATCTCGCCACGGTTTCCACCGCTCAAACAAATCAAATGCTCTGAATATTTATTTAAGACTTCATAATCAATACGCGGTTTCCAATAGAAACCTTCCTGATAACCAATCGAACTCAGCTGACAAAGGTTCCGATAACCCTCAATGTTCTGAGCTAAAAACACCAATCGCCGCGGACCCATAAAGGCATCCCGATCCGCTTTCTTTTCAAAACGGTTTTCGCACACATACGCATCCAACCCTAAGATCGGATTGACGTTGTTATCTTTACAGGCAAAATAAAATTCGATCGCACCGAACATGGACCCATTGTCAGTCAAAGCAACAGCCTTCATGCCCATTTCGGCCGCTTTTTTAGCAATTTGTTTCACTCGTGGCGTGGCTTCCAGTAACGAATACTCGGAGTGCGTATGCAGATGTACAAAAGGAACGATCTCAGACATGAACTATTCCCATTCTATTGTGGCCGGTGGTTTACTGGTGATATCATACACCACACGAGAAACACCTTTCACTTTGTTTGTTATACGACTTGAAATCTCGCGCAAATCACGCGTATGAAATTCAAACCAATCCGCCGTCATGCCATCACTGGCCGTCACCGCCCGAACAGCCAAGACCGAATCATAGGTACGTCCATCACCCATCACACCCACGGTCTGCACCGGCGTCAGCACACAGAATGCCTGCCAAATTTTTTCGTACAATCCTTTTTCTTTTAAATAATCAATATAGATCGCATCGGCCTCTTTCAAGATGGCCAATTTTTCCGCCGTCACCTCACCAATCACGCGGATAGACAACCCCGGCCCCGGGAAAGGATGACGGTTAATCAGCTCATCAGACAACTTCAAAGCTTTCCCCAGCTGGCGCACTTCATCTTTAAACAGCATACGAAAAGGCTCCAGCAGTTTAAAATTCAGCTTCTCGGGCAGGCCACCAACATTATGATGAGACTTAATAGTAACCGAAGAACCCGTTGTCGAGACACTTTCAATCACATCGGGATACAAAGTCCCCTGTGCCAAAAAATGAATTTCGACATGATCATCCGCCTGAATTTTCTTTACGGCGGCATCAAACACGTCGATAAAAACGCGCCCCACCGTTTTTCTTTTCTTTTCAGGATCAGAAATACCGGCAAGGCTTTGCAGGAAACTCTCCGAAGCATCTACGGGATGTAAATTCAGGCCCAAACTTTCATAAGATTGAATCACTTTTTCGTATTCATTCTTGCGCAGCAAGCCATTGTTAACAAACACGCAGTACACGCGCTCTTTGCCAAAAATTCGCGTCAACATGACGGCCAGGACACTGGAGTCAACCCCGCCCGAAAGCGCGCATAAAATATTTTGCTGCGTTCCCACTTCGGCCAGTACACGATCTTGAATGGATTTTAAAAAATCATCCACTTGCCAATTTTTTTTCGCCTTCGTTTTGCCAATAAAATAATTCAGGATTTCATCACCCCGTTGCGTGTGAACCACTTCGGGATGAAATTGAACGGCAAACACCAAGTCTTTTTCCATCGCCGCCGGATGATCATCCGTTTCCGCAATCACTTGATAGCCCTGCGGAACACTCACCACAACATCGCCATGACTCATCCACACGGGTTGAGACATCACCCCATCCACGAAAGGGGACTTACTCCACGTCACCGTTTTAAATCCATACTCCCGACTTTTTGCCGATTCGACTTTACCACCCAGATCATGACAGATCAGCTGCATGCCGTAACAAATTCCCATTATCGGCGCAATACCCACCAGCTCTTTGATACTGCGATAGGGCGCCCCTTCCTGATAAACAGAATGAGGTCCACCACTTAAAATAATACCATCATAGTTACTTTTTTTAATTTCTTCAGTTGGATAACCAAAATGCTTGATCTCGCTATAGTAACCCATCTCGCGCAAACGCCGCGCAATCAACTGAGTCACCTGAGAACCAAAATCTAAAATCAAAAATCCGTGTCCTGACATATTTTTTATTCCAATCTATAATTAGGCGCTTCTTTCGTAATACTGACATCATGCACGTGGGATTCGCGCAGACCTTGAGCCGTAATCTGTACAAAGCGAGCTTTCTTTTGTAATTCTTCAATATTTTTAGCACCAATATATCCCATACCTGATTTTAAACCACCCACCAGTTGATGAATAATACCCGACGCATTTCCTTTATACGGAACTTTACCTTCAATACCTTCCGGCACTAGTTTATCGAATTCAGAAACATCACTTTGTCCATACCGATCTTTAGATCCTTTTTGCATGGCCGCCAGTGATCCCATACCGCGATACATTTTATACGTCCGACCTTGATATAAAATCGTTTCGCCCGGTGCTTCTTCTGCACCAGCCAGTAAATTACCGATCATGACCGTGTTCGCCCCCAAAGCCAATGCTTTGGAAATATCTCCAGAGAATTTAATACCACCGTCCGCAATGATCGTCTTTCCCAATTTCTTAGCCACTTGAGCACATTCCATAATCGCCGAAATTTGCGGCATCCCCACACCCGCCACAATTCGTGTGGTGCAAATACTGCCCGGCCCCACGCCAACCTTAACCACATCAACGCCGGCTTTAATCAACGCTTCCGTCGCGTCGGCCGTCACGACATTTCCCGCAATGATGGTGACATCCTGATACGAGGCCCGAACCGATTTCACCATCTCGAGTACATTTTTAGAATGCCCATGAGCCGTATCGATACAGAGAACATCCAAATGAGCGGCACACAGCGCATCGGCCCGCTGGCGGGCTTCAGGTCCTATACCAATCGCCGCCCCCACAAATAATCGCCCATGACTGTCTTTTGTCGCTTGCGGAAAGGCCTGCGCCTTTTCAATATCTTTAATCGTGATCAACCCGCGCAGCTCACCTTTTTGATTCACCACGGGAAGCTTTTCGATACGATGTTTTTGCAAGATCTTTTTCGCTTGCTCCAGTGTCGTTCCCTCTTGGGTGGTGACTAGATTTTCTTTTGTCATGATATTTTCAATCGGCTGATCAATATTGGTTTCAAATCGCAAGTCACGATTCGTTAAAATCCCCACCAATAACTTTCCCGTCGTGATGGGCACACCACTGATCGAATACTTTGACATCATCTCTAAGGCCGCACTGACTTTTTCTTTTGGGCCCAACGTGATCGGATCTTGAATCATACCGCTTTCGTATTTTTTTACCTTTTCCACTTCCAAGACTTGTTTTTCAATATCCATGTTTTTATGAATAATACCCAGACCGCCCATTTGCGCCATGATACGCGCAATTCTGTTTTCGGTGACCGTGTCCATCGCCGCCGAAATAATCGGCGTGTTAAGATATTTATCACGCGCAAAATAAGACCGCGGCGTAATTTCCGTCGGTACTATTTCCGAATACTGAGGCAACAGCAAGATATCATCAAATGTTAAAGCATACGGAATACTCTGATTTTCCATCCCACAAACCCCTTTAAAAATATTTTGGTCAGTACCACGTTGTATACAAACGATAGTTATCTGCCGATTGTTTTAAAAAATTTAACTCTTCTGGTTTTAGCTTACGAATCGCTTTTGCAGGCCGACCCAAAATCAACCAACCCTCTTCGTCTTGACGAAAGCCTTCCGTCACCAGCGACCCCGCCCCAACGATCGAATTCGAAGCGATAAATGAGCCGTCCATCAAGATGGAACCCATACCAATTAAACAGCGATCGCTCACCGTCGTTCCATGCAAAACAACCTGATGTCCAATAGTGACCTCATCACCAATCGTCGTTCCATATTTTCCGTACGTTCCATGAATTATGGACCCATCTTGAATATTAGTGGCCTTGCCAATTCGAATCGGCATCACATCACCGCGAATCACTGTTTGATACCAAATAGAACTGTCTTCGCCGATTTCAACATCGCCGATAATATTTGCGCTTTCCGCGATAAAAACACGGGACTGAATTTTAGGTGTAAACCCTCGAGCTGTACGGATGAGTGACATGCCCTAGTCTATTGAAGATAGGTGGCATTTTTCAATAATAATTTTTGATTTTCCGCTAATTTTTTTGTCAAACCTTCGATCTGCACCTGAACCACTTTGCTTTGATTAATAAACTTTGCCGTCGCATAAATAGGCACCTTCAAAGCCATACAAAGACTCATGGCCTGATCGGCATTCAATTTAATCGAGTTCGAGCCGGGATGACCATTAAAATACAGACGAACAAACTGCCGATTGCCTTTAGTTTGCACAAACACACACTGCAAAAGCGCAACGCCCAGCGTTTCCAGCAATTTAGTCACAGCAAAATGCGGCTGCGCCAATTGCACCTCGGGCGTGGCATTCATCTGAGCTAAAATCAAGCTCGCTTCAATGGGATTAACCAAAACAGGTAAAGTTTTACTTTGAGTTTTGTCCTTTAAAAAGAAAAACGTATTTTTCAAATCCGCCGCGACCGAAATACCAAAAGGCAATAATTGAATCAGGTCTTTTTGATGAAAGGACTCCTCGTCCGAGGTCTCTGCGAAATGATACTCACCCCCCAATAGAGTATTTAGGTCAGGCATTTCAATTCTCAGCGTCTTTTTAATTGATGCTTCCAACCATGTCTCCTCTGAATACTGCCGGGTAGGCTTTGGTAATTTTAATGTTAACCGTACGGCCAATCAAATCGCTATGGGCGGCGGGCACCTCAAAATAGACCAGTTTATTTTGACGACTACGACCTGAAAACTTGATATTTCCAGCCACCGATTCATCATCATGCTTTTTTTCAACCAAAACGTCTAAAATACGATTCTCATAAGCTTTCGCCAAATCAAACGCCATCGTATTATGCGCATCAAACAACCGCTGTAGGCGTTCCGATTTGATCGCATCAGGAACCTGATCTTCAAATTTAGCGGCCTTTGTATTTGGTCGCTGTGAATACATAAACGCAAATATGGTTTCATAACCCACTTCACGCACCATCGACAAAGTATCTTGAAAATCGGCTTCTGTTTCCCCTGGAAACCCACAAATGATGTCCGTCGATAAAACAACGTTCGGAATCGTTTTTTTGATCATATTGATTTTTTCAATGTACTGTTCACGAGTGTAGCCACGATTCATACGTTCCAAAATACGCGAATTGCCACTTTGAAATGGCAAATGAATGTACTCACAAATTTTATCTTGATGTTCAGCGATCACGTCCACCAAATATTGATCAAAGTCCTTTGGATGAGAGGTCGTAAAACGAATACGCTCAATCCCCGTTTCTTTAGCGATCGTCTTCATCAAATCGGCAAAGCTCGTCCCACATTCACTTTCATACGAGTTCACATTTTGCCCCAACAAAGTGACCTCTTTCACGCCCCGCTTGACCAAGGTATGAATATCCTGAAGTACGTGTGTTTTTGGGCGACTTTTTTCACGACCACGCGTGAACGGCACCACACAGAAAGTGCAAAAATTATCGCAGCCCTTCGTGATGTTCACAAACGTGGATACACCCGGGTTACGCACCAGGGTCTCCACATGATAGGGCTCGCGATGAGCAAATCCTGCTTTGACAATGCGATTCTTTTTATCGTCTTTACTTTCTTCTTTTAAAATCAAATCATTTAAAATATCAGGTAACGTATCAATGGTGTCAGTCCCAAAAACAAAGTCGATCATGGGCTGATTTTTAATCAGTTTTTCTTTTTCTTGCTGACCCACGCAGCCACCAATTCCAATTTTCAACTTAGGATTGGCGTCTTTCAATTTACGATATTTTCCAACCTCGGAGTAAACTTTATGCACCGGCTTTTCCCGAATCGAGCACGAATTGATGATGATAACCGATGCCTCTAAGGGACTGTCCACCGGTGTGAAATTCGCCATCTCCAACAAACTGTACATGCGATCAGAATCGTTGACATTCATTTGACAACCGTAGGTGGAAATATAAACCCCACGGCCTTGCCCAATATCTTGATTTTTATAAGCAAATGGTTTGTTTTCGCTGATGATTTCCACGTGTTTATCCTATTTTCGCCTAACGATTGGCCTGGTTTTAGAAAAAAAGTAATATGAGAGGAAAAACCCGTTGTGTCAAATATAAGTTTCATATATAGATCTCCTTCGATTTTAGACATAAAAACCGCCCCGAGAGAGGATCTTATGCAACCTCGACGAACTGATTCTAAAAAATGGACGACGTTACCCAAAGACTATCTAGAAAACGTCCAATCGACACTCAAAACTCAATACGCAAAACATTTAAAAATGACCGACGTTATTGTCGAAGGACAGGTTTTTGAACGCGAGATTCTTGTGCGTATTGGTTTTTTACCAAACGGCCGCCTAAAACAACATAATTTTGAAATCGCAATGGATGTTCCCGAAGCCAAGGATCAGGTCTTAACGAAACTCAGCGGTGCTATCGATTTTCTAGGCTCGATTCTGAACGAATTTTTTGAAAAAGATGGCTTTGAGAATTCCGAATACGAAGAAACCTTACCTGTTTTATGGAAACCCCTTTCCGACAAGAAGGATGTATTTCACTTCCAATACTCCACTATCAATTCAAAATTGGAATCAATGGCCGACGAATGGCTCAGTCAACAAAATGATGATCTTGTGCAAGAACTGGGTGTTGACGATATGGACGCCTACAGTTTTGCCGAACAGTACGACGCCGAGACATTAGAAAAAATCATCGAACTTAAAAAAATGGAAAAATCAGAGGCGATTGACCATTCAGACACAAGTCCCACCAACAAAGACCATCTACACTAGGGTCTATCTTCATTTACCTAGCCTATGACGAAAACGCAATCGGTTCGATTTGAGCGTCGCTCGTCGACGAAATAGCTCTACTATTTCTTTTCCTCGCTTCTCCATCTCTAACCATCTCTAACCAATTGCATCTTCTCGCGACGGCTAGTCAAATGAGGGCAGGCCCTAAGATCGATTATTCTTAGTTCACAATGTTTTGTTTGATCCAATTTTTATGCGTTTGAATTTTAACCATCACACCCGTCCCCGAGCATGACTCTGGTTTATTTTTATTAAAAAATCCATGATTGATTCCCACTAAGTACATCTTGCCTTTCCATTGATAGAACGTGGGGCCGCCCGAATCTCCATTGCAAATCCCAGATCCGCTGGATTGATCTACCAAAAAGTAAGTCCCCCAATCTTCGACAATTTTAAGACTCGTCGATTTGTTGAGTTTGCGATTTTGATCCCCCGTTGAATTTGTCACTTTTCCAAACCCAGACGCAATGACGAAATCGTTAACGTTCACTTCCCCTTCATTTGGCAAAAGCTCTATCGCTTCATACCCATTAGGGACAGCGTTCGACAAAGTGGCAATCGCCAAATCAAAATGGCGCGACATCAAACTATCATTCGTATAGTAAGGATGAATCACGACTTGATACACTGTTCCTCGCAGCTCGGTGGGTGTCGAGGCTGCCGAACGAGTAAAGTATATTTCCATATATTGTTTTTTTTGAGGATCCGTTGCTTGAACGCAATGAGCCGCTGTTAAAATCGATCGCTTACCAATAATGACCCCTGTACACATGCTGATCACGCTTGGCTTTGGATCTTCCGGACGATTTTTTTCGTAATAATTTACTAAGACCGTGTACTTGGCAATGGGATCAAACTGACTCACCTCGATTCCACTAATTATGTTATGATTATCTTTAACAACATCCAAATCAACCGATTCATTTTTTGAATCGCAACCGATCAATGTCACGACCAACAACCCCAATAAAAAAAATAATCCCTTCATACAACCCCTATTCCGAGCAATTACTTAAGCAATCAAAAGACCAATCCACCACGGCTTTCAAAGCCATCAGGTTTTTATTCGCACAAAATTTTTCAAAAAGTCGTTGTCTATTTTTTTTACACCTAGAATTTATTTCATCGATTAGAGTGCTCGCTCTAACTACTTGCAAGAAAAAATTTAAACATACCTTTCCATTTTTTTTTTAGTTACCAATTGTGCATGCAACAAAATCTAACAATAAAAAAATTTACTTTCAAAAACTATTCTTCTGAAAATTTTAATCTAACCGAAAATCAAATAAGCGAATCCGTTTTAAATGTAAACGCGATCAATTTTTTGTATCAATTGCATACACGGTTCAATCCCTCTCGCAAAAAATTACTTCAAGACCGATTCACTCTAGCTAAGAAAATCGATGCGGGCTTCATTCCTCGCTATCCCGACGAAACTGCCTATATTAGAAATTCTCAATGGTCCGTAGCCAAGTGTCCGGCCGATTTGAACAAACGTAAAGTGGAAATCACCGGTCCCGCCGAAGCAAAAATGATCATTAATGCACTTAACTCGGGTGCCGATGTTTTTATGGCGGATTTAGAAGATGCCTTATCACCAACCTGGGAAAATATTTTAGTTGGCCACTTTAGCTTGATGTTGGCGGGCGATAAAAAATTAACTTTTAATGGCGACAACGGAAAAAAATATTCTCTGAATGCCAACACCTCGGCCTTACTGGTTCGCCCGCGCGGCCTGCACCTCGAAGAAAAAAACATCGAGTTTGACCATGAGCCTATGGCCGCATCACTGTTTGATTTCGGACTCAATTTTTTCCTAACCGCTAAAAATAGAATTAAACACGGTTCGGGACCTTACTACTATCTGCCAAAAATGGAGTCCTATTTAGAAGCTCAATGGTGGAATGAGGTCTTCGAATGGGCACAAGCGGAACTACAAATTCCCAAAGGTACGATCCGCGCGACGGTGCTTATAGAAACGTGCTTGGCCGCACTTCAAATGGATGAAATTTTACATTCACTCAAAGATCACGCGGCAGGATTAAATGCCGGTCGCTGGGATTATATTTTTAGTTTTATTAAAAAATTCAAAAATCATCAAAACTTTATTTTTCCTGATCGTCAGCAAGTCACTATGGGTCTGCCTTTCATGAAATCTTATTGCGAACTCCTGGTGAAAACATGTCACGCACGTGGCGCTCATGCCATCGGCGGGATGGCCGCCTTTATTCCCAACCGCAACGAACCCGAAGTGACGGCCAAAGCGATCGATCAAATTAAACTGGATAAAAAACGCGAAGCCGACATGGGGTTTGATGGCACCTGGGTCGCGCATCCAGACTTGATTCCTATTGCCCGATCCGAATTTGACGCCGTATTACCCAATCAAGATAATCAAAAACAGAAAAAACTTAATATTCAAATTCTTCCCGAAAATATACTTAATACCCAGGTCCCCCATGGGCAGATCACGGAAAATGGAATTCGCACTAATATTAATGTCTCGCTTCTGTATCTAGATCGCTGGCTCAGTGGGGTGGGAGCGGCCGCTCTTTACAATTTGATGGAAGATGCCGCCACGGCGGAGATCTCGCGCAGCGAATTGTGGCAATGGTTGAAATTCGCTGTCGCACTTCCCGATGGACAAAATTTCAACGCTGGCATTTATCAAAATTTAAAAGCGCAAGAACTGGAAAAAATCAAATCGCAATTTAAAACTCAACATTTAGACCGCGCCAGTGAAATTTTGGATCAATTGGTTCTGGCACCAGAGTTTACTGAATTTTTAACTACCCATTGCTACAAATTTTTAACCTAAACTTATAAAGGAGTTTATATGCAACCATGGGAACAACAAGTTCAATCACTTAAACAGACGTGGTCTACGGACCCTCGATGGAAGGGAATCCATAGAAACTACACTCCAGAAAATGTAGTTTCATTGCGCACCAGCCTTCCCGTCGAATACTCGATCGCCACTCATGGCTCCAAAAAACTTTGGTCGTATTTAAATACGGAATCTTACGTCAATACATTCGGCGCCTTAACGGGTGCGCAAGCCGTACAAATGGTTAAAGGCGGATTGAAATCAATATACCTTTCTGGTTGGCAAGTGGCCGCGGACAACAACATGTCAGGTCAAACTTACCCGGATCAATCTTTATATCCCTCAAATTCTGTCCCTCAAGTGGTTCAGCGTATCAACAATGCGTTTCAGCGAGCGGATCAAATTGATCGTCAAAACACAAAAGGCCCCCACAAAGGCACGGATTGGTATGCACCGATCGTCGCCGATGCCGAAGCGGGTTTCGGTGGCCCACTGCACGCATTCGAACTTATGAAAAGCATGATCGTAGTGGGCGCCTCCGGCGTTCACTTTGAAGATCAATTGGCTGCCGAGAAAAAATGTGGTCACTTGGCTGGCAAAGTTCTTGTTCCAACATCAACATTTGTTAGAACCTTGCAATCCGCTCGTTTAGCCGCGGATGTTCTGAACGTACCAACCGTGATCATCGCACGCACGGACGCGCAGTCAGCAAATTTAATGACCTCCGATATCGACCCTGCTGACAAACCATTTTTGACGGGCGAGCGAACTCCCGAAGGCTATTACATGATTAAAGGTGGCAACGACTATGCGATCGCGCGCAGCTTGGCCTATGCCGAATACGCCGACGTCTTATGGTTTGAGACATCGACTCCGGACTTGAAAGAAGCCGAAGCCTTCGCCAAAGCTATCCACGCGAAATACCCTGGTAAATTGTTGGCATATAACTGCTCTCCCTCATTCAACTGGAAGAAAAATTTAAATGAGGCGGACATTGCTCGTTTTCAAAGACAATTGGGCGAGTGGGGCTTTAAATTTCAATTCATCACCCTGGCAGGATGGCATTTGATCAACTACCACACGTTCAATTTGGCACAAACGTATGCCGCAACAGGAATGCCCGCCTACGTGGATCTTCAAGAAAAAGAATTTGCGGCGCAACCCGAAGGTTACACGGCAGTGAAACATCAGCAAGAAGTGGGCACGGGATACTTTGACCAAGTTCTCAATGTCATCACGGAAGGCACCTCATCGACATCCGCATTGAAAGGCTCTACCGAGCACGATCAATTTCATGAAGGTTCACGTACACACTAGTTATTTTTATACGCGTCTTGAGACCTCTCGGGACGCGTGTTTCTTCTGAAATCGACACACTCAACACCCGACTTTCGCAAGGTTTGCGCCTAGTCCAGTTTAAAGTCGATAAAGGTTTGCTAAGATAATAGAATGAGCACAATTGGCAAATCCAACGACTCCTCTCGTCTTAAAGAATATTACTCACAACGTGAAGAGCAAATTGACAGAAAACACCAGAAAACCGTCGACGATCTCAAACAAAGCCATGCTGAAGATCTTGACGCCGTAAAGTCTCGATCATCGAATGAAATCCAAGAAGTTCGATCGAACATGAAAGAAAAATTATCGGCTCAAGATATTAAGCACCAAAAAGAGATTGAAAGCTTAAAAAACGTTTACCAAAAGAAGCTCGAAGACGCCAAACGTGATCGCGACACCTAGACCAAGATCTTAAGCTCGCCAAACGACGAATATTTCAAATCCAGGACTATTTCAAGATCAACATTAACCCGATCTTAAATTGTAAAATTTAATTTTTGTCAGCGAGGGCGGCATATGAAAAAAATCTGCTTCATTTCCTTTTTTCTTATTATTTCCTGTGTTTCTAGTCAGAAACCAACTTCAGACAGATCTCCTCAGTCTGAAACAGAACCCTACAATCCTGAGTTTGTTAAAATATATAACGACGAACTTTTACCGCTCATCGCACAGTCCATTCACTGGCGCCGCCTAAGCATAGAGATACTTAATATTCTTGTCGAAAAAAAGAAAAAAAATGAGTCTATTACCGCCGCTGAAAACGATGCTTTTTACGCACAAGCCCGAGCCTATTTAGACATTCGAGAAAATGTTTGGAGAATCGTCGACAAGTTTATATACCTCGTCGACAAAGACACCGAGACTCGCATTTCAACCATCGAACCAACCTCCAAAACGACGGCTCGGCCAACAAAATGGGTTTTAAATCCAAAAGATCAAATGGGTAGAGATCATCTATTTGGTTTAAGAATTTCCCTTACTGCGGCTCTTATTCTTTACGATAACTTCTTAATTGGAATTCAACCACATTATGAAAACTCAATGTCACGGACAAAATTAAAATACGATGCCAGTTCACAATATAAAGGTGCCTTTGAACAAATTGTAAAAAACTATTTTAGCGTAGAACTCCGCCAGAAACTGGCCCGTGCCATCAACCTATATTCAACGGACTACAGAATAAAAAATCAATATCAAATGTTGATTCCCAACATCGAAGAAAATTTAAATGCGCAAATCTTAGATAGCCCATTCTACAACTTCATGTTATCTGAAGGCCTTGCTTCTAATCCAAAAGCCCAGCGCTTAAAAAATATTGTTCGCTCGACTGTGGATTTTTCGAAATTTGTAACTCGCGCAACTACCTACGCTGCCAGTTTTGTTTTCGGAAACAGTATGGGCGTCTTGCAATCTCGCAATGGGAATCTAATCAAAAAAGTCGTCGAAAACCCCGTTGAACTCGCCAAGCTCAAGTCAAAACTTCAACCATTTGATATTCTTCTAGAAAAAACTCCGTTTCGCGCCACAGACACCTTCATTCCCGGCTACTATGGACATGTCGCCATTTACATGGGGACCGAAGAGCAACTTCGCAACGAAGGCCTTTGGGACAAAATAAAGCCAGAAATGCAAGCGCAAATCTCAAAAGGTGAAAATATCTTAGAGGCCCTCCGATACAATACTCGTGGTGAGCCCGTCAAACGGTACTTTGAAGGAGTTCAACTAAATTCCCTAGAACACTTTCTGAATGTTGATGAAATGCTCGTTCTTAGAAGAGTCAATCCACTGACAGACGCTCAAAAGAAAATGTACACCGAGAAATCGGTCGAACAGTATGGAAAACCTTACGATTTCAATTTCGATGTCACTACAAAAAATAGAATCGTATGTTCAGAACTCGCATTCGTCATTTTCACAGATATCAATTGGCCAACAGCAAAAAGCGCAGGACGATTTACTATTTCTCCCGACCATGTGATGGCACAAGCACTCCCCGGTCGGCCGTTAAAACCTGTTCTAATGTATGACAAAAATGGCACCTACAAAGAAGATAAACCGCTTATTCCGAACTACTTAGCCAACGAACTGTACCGAAACATTCAAGGCGAATACACCAGCATTGCTTACAAAGAAGAAAGCATTTTTCGTACATCCAAAGAGCCTCAGGAGCTTATCCATCTAGCCAGCGGCATCGCTGCTCTACAAAAACGACTAGAGATAATCCGTGGAGCAAAAAATTCTATCGATTTGGAATATTTCATTTATAAAACCGACACGGATCCAGCCGCCCGTATGGTTACCCAAGAGTTGATTAAAAAAGCCAAGCAAAATCAAGAAACAGATCCTAGCAAGAAAATTCGAATTCGTATTTTAATCGATGCCTCTGCGACAGTGTTAACACTCAAAGACGACTATGCGACAGTTCTTAAAGAGCATGGTATCCAAGTTCGTTACTATAATGCCAGCGAAGAAATCATTACAAACTTCATGAAAGTGAATCAGCGAAACCATCGCAAATCTCTGATTGTGGATGGCAAAGAGGCTATCATCGGCGGACGAAACATTGGCGCCGAGTACTTTGACCTGTCACATAAGTATAATTTCTTAGATACAGATATCTACATCAAAGGTGACATGGCGACGGTCCTTGATGAAAGCTTCGAAGCCTATTGGTACAGCCCCATGAGCGCTGAACCCTACTATATTCTGCCTAACACTAAGCGAGGCGAGAAGGATCCTGAATATATCGCACGAATGTCCAAAGCACGGAGCTTAATCACCGTCACTAAGAACGATCAAGAAATGCAAGCCTCCATTAACTCGTGGGGACCGCGCCTCCTTGCAACCCAATTCAGAACAACGTGCCACGATTCCACATTCGTTTCCGACCTACCCAGCGATACACAGAATTCACGCCGTACGTTTGCAACGATCTTAGATGTTGTTAAAAAATCGACTTCGTCGTTAGATATCGAATCTCCTTACTTTGTGATCACTGACAAGGGACGCCTAATCTTTAAGGAGCTGTTAAAAAAACCAAACTATAAACTGAGCATCCAAACGAATAGTCTTCACTCGACCGATGCATCCTACACCGTCGCCGGTTTTTATCCGCTTGTGAAAGAATGGACGCAATTAGGCGTGGACATGTACATATACAAAGGCGAAGCACCAAACTATATGGAGTATCCAAAATTCGAAGGTTTCGACGCTGTTTGGGGTACACACTCGAAACGTGCGGTTGTTGATGGGAAAACGACACTCATTGGAACTTATAACGTAGACCCTCGCTCTACAAATTTAAATAACGAGATGGTGTATATCTGTCACAACAATGAAGCCTTAGCTCAAGATGTGTTGAAAGAGATGAAACTACGCCAAGCTCAATCCGCACGATTCAAGCGTGATGGAACCCTCGCTGGCGACGATGGTTTGTTCGACAACGCTACAAAAAGTAAAAAAGTTCAATATTTTTTGCTGAAAAAACTGGTCGAGATACCGGCTTTGAGAGAGCTGCTATAAATCTAAAAACGGTCACTGGCTTTGAATGGCAGAACTAGCTTTATACGCCCGCACTATTTTTTACTGAAACGACTCGTGTACGGCACTCAAACACTTTAGCTGGCGGCATATTAAAGAACACCCATTTGGATGACACCTCAAAGCGCTCTTCCAATTGGCGACGGAATAGACGACCCGAGCGAGTCATCAGAGCATTACAAACCATGTAGGTCTTAAAATAACCACCCTTCTCTAGGTGTTTAGAAATTTCATTTAAAATCGTGGCCCGCATAAAATCATCAAACAAAGACCACGGAAGCGTTGAAACGATCAGATCATATTTACGATTTTTGGTGTAATCCGAGATAACTTCAGCCGACGCACACACAAATTGAAATTCTTTATACTCTTCCCGTACATAATTATAAAGATCAGTATTGATTTCAAAACCTAAATACTTTTCTTTATTCTTCATCACTTTATAAGCTTTTTTAGTCACAGCTCCCGCGCCGACCCCAAGCTCTAGGACTGAACAATGATTGTCCTGCCTTAAAGGAGACAGCAACCGATTTACCGTTGCTGTCGCTGTTTGAAATAATGTGGAAATTTGCAGAGGCGCTTTGATCGCCGCTTTAAGAAACTGAAGGGTCGCTGACATAGTTTATTCGAACTCTTCTTCAATACTTGAACCCTCATTTACACCACGAACTTCATCGATGTAACTTTGAGTATCTTCTTCAAAATCTCCATCCAAATTTGACTCATCAATTTCTAGTTCCTGAATGGCCGACAAAAAGTCTTTTTGAGTTCTTAGATCACGACGAATCATCTCTAGAAACTTATCTGGATACCGTGATGTTAACTCTTCGATATAACGACCCAGCTTACCATCAGCCAAAATCTTCTTGCGAACCTGAATATTTTTCCAGAACAACAGATAATGGTATCGACAATAACCATCAACCGCCGCAATTTGATCGCAATCGCGAGAACGGCAAAGCTTGTTTCCTTCCGCGTCAGTTAACTCGACATCTTCATATTTCTTTTCTTTAGTCTCAGCTTCAAGCAGAAGATCATCGTCAGACTCATTATCTAGTTCTTCAACAGCTTTTAACTCGTCCTCATATTCCTCAATTTCACTAGATCCCACATCGTCAATAAATACGTCATCAAGCTCATTTTCTTCTTTAGGTTTCTTGGCTTTACGATTGGAAACAGCTGTTGCCTTCGTGTCTGCTTTTTTAGATTTAGCCGCTTCCACCGGCGCCACGGGCACCTTAATTTTTTGAGCCGTATCTGGTTTAACCGTCTGCTCTTTTCGCAAAAGTTGTGATTTCTCTTGCTCTTTCTTTTTCAATTCTTTCTTTTTTAAGTACTCTTGCTTGCTCGATTGCTCGATTTTGATTTCTTTTTTAGGAGCTTTAAATCCTAACGCAGAGCCGGATTTCTTTAATTCAAACTTTTTCCCGCCCGTTGAGAACGACTTTGGCTTGGTGCTATTCATGACCTTGGCTACAGGCTTAGGGGACTTATCTGGCCTACCCTGTGGCTTAAACTCCTTCTTTTTTATCTCCAATTTCTTTTTAGGGCCTTTGTTTATAACACTGGGCCGAGCCGAAGCTTTTGGAGCCGGCTTAGAGGATTTACTTATTGCGTTAGCTTTATGCGTCGATTTTTTCTTGTCTATTTTTGCCATGCTTAAGCCTTTATTTACAATTCAGCTTAAGTCAATACGAAACTATCTCACAATAATCGGTGCGTTGACAGACTTAACTTCCAATCGCGACGACGATTTTTCACCAGAAGTGCGTCCTTTATAAAAAATTTCAGACTTAACTTTTACCGGTCTCAAAGGCGCCGGCAAATAAATGTCAGCTTCTTTTGAATTCAAATTTAACCAAATACCGCCCACCCCTGAGCTAGCATAACTCAACTTCCCGTTCTTCATTTTAACATTAAAATCTGAGTCCTTAGTCGCCTTTAAATCGACACCAACATCATCCGTTACAATATCATGTCGCCCCTGAGATTGCACTATCGACAACACTCCCTTACTCAGTTCAATTTGCGAACTACCGGTAATCTGATTCAATGTCACATTCCCCTGATAACTAAAAATGGACTCATGCCCCGCACTTTTTTCCAAATTAATACTGCCGGAATAGACCGTTGATTTAAGGTCGCTGTTCGAGTTTTTAACCGCCAGCTTTACTTGTGAACCGTTTAAAAACAAAGGGGCCATATGAGCGTCAAAGCTGACCTCACCTACATTTAGAAAAATACGCATTTCACCTTGAGTTTTAAAGCCCTTCACAGACCCTTTGAATACGATAACCTTCACGCTATTTTTTAAACTCTCAAAACTGAGATCAAGCCCCGTTCCCATCACCTGAAGAGGAATAGAGGGAACACGAATCACTATTTTTTCCTTCCCTCCTTCGGAAATGTTAGAAAAAATTTTTTCCTCATAGTTTCGCTCTTCCATAACCATCACACCGCCGTCTTCTCTACGAAAATTCCAAAGTGCTTTGTCTTTGACACCCACGATAACTATTTTAGACATGGCCGACTCTTGAAACTTGATATCGTGATGAGTGGCCCGAATTTGAATCGACGTATAGTCCGTGCCCACAGGCAGTTCCAAATTTTGAGCGTTTATTCTATAACCAACAAGAAGCAGGATTAAGGTTTTTACAATCATTGACTCTTATTTCAAGATTAATCATAGTGCAATGTCAACGAGTAATAACTTAAGGAGAACCCATGGATCCCGTCGTCATCGTGAATTCTAAACGAACTGCTGTTGGCTCATTTCAAGGCAGCCTATCATCGCTACCCGCTCCTAAATTAGGCGCACATGTCATCAAAAATCTTTTAGAAACAACACATGTTAAAAAAGAAGAAATTGATGAAGTCATCATGGGCGAAGTTTTAACTGCGGGCGTAGGCCAAGCACCTGCACGTCAAGCTGCTTTATATGCGGGACTTCTGCACAGCACTCCATGCATGACGATCAACAAAGTTTGCGGTTCTGGTTTAAAAGCTGTCATGTTAGCAGCCGACTCAATTCGCCTAGGCCAAACGCAAATCGCGATTGCGGGCGGACAAGAAAGCATGTCTTTGGCACCACATCTTTTAGAAAACTCTCGAAGCGGATTTCGTATGGGACCAGCCACAATGACTGACTCTATGATCAAGGACGGCCTTTGGGATCCATATGGCAACATACACATGGGCAGTCTAGGCGATTTGTGCTCTAAGGAATTTCACTTTACACGTGAAATGCAAGATCAATTCACTATCGAGTCCTACAAAATGGCTCAAACTGCAGTCGAAAAGGGATATTTTAAAAATGAAATTGTTCCGGTCGCTATTGAATCTAGAAAAGGAACAACCGTAGTTGAAAAGGACGATGAGCCCTTTAACACCCAATTTGAAAAAATCCCAACCTTGAAACCTGTTTTCAATAAAGATGGCACAATCACGGCAGCGAATGCATCTAAAGTGAACGATGGCGCAGCCGCGCACATGTTAATGTCAGAAAAATTGGCAGCACAAAAAGGTATCAAGCCACTGGCACGAATTGTTGCCCAGGCCACCTTCGCCCAAGATCCTAACTATTTTACAACAGCACCCGTAGGCGCGATCAAAAAAGCATTGAATCAGGTCAATTTGAAAGTTGCCGACATCAATTTGTGGGAAATCAATGAGGCGTTTAGCGTTGTAACCCTGGTCGCCATGAAGCAATTGGAAATTCCTCGCGACCGTGTCAATGTTCATGGTGGAGCCGTATCTATTGGCCATCCCATCGGTGCCAGCGGCGCCCGAGTATTAACAACATTGGTTCACGGCCTGCATACACACAACAAGCGTTATGGCTTAGCTACATTATGTATTGGTGGTGGCGAGGCCGTCGCAGTTATCATCGAACGTATATAGCCCCTAGCAAGAAAAACAAAAAAGGCTGTGGTTTTCACAGCCTTTTTCTACACTACTTTCATTTCACTATAGTTTTGTTTCATTATAGTTTTGTTTCGAATCGATTCGATTCGATTTAAGAATACGATCTAAAAATCAATGATGTCCATATCAGATAAGGTGACTTTCAGCTTTTTAGATCTTTCCAAAATAGTTTTACGAGCCGTCTCGGACTTTAGTGCTTTCATATCTGCGGCCAAGGCTTCTTTCATTCGACTTGTTGTCGGCACCACCATTTTGTATATTTCTCCGGCTTCATTGTGATTACTTTTCAAAACAGCAATTCTCGCCAATAGCAATGACTGCACCGCCGCCTCATTACCCAAATGGGTTATGGATTTCGTGCGATTTAAAACCATTTGAGCCTCGTTCAAAAGATGGTCTGATTTACCATCCGTAATACTATAGAGCTTTATCAAGGTGGCGGCATATACGTTATTTAAATTTGCATCGTTTCCATAATATCCTACCGCTTTACCTAGATGATTTACGACAACATTCAAATCTGCCCCCTGACTACTTTCTGTCATAGCCGCACGAATTTCGTTATCCATCGCCAACATTGCTGGATCAACAGCTGGAGGCAATACAACCAAGGGTTGGAACTTGGAAAAATCAAAGTTAAAACTTAATGGAAACTCAACAAATGCACCCGATAATGGCTTCGTATTAATTTGTCGAGCAACAGCAAAGTGTAGTTTATGTTCTTTGGCAGACATCACAACCGACATGATATTACTGAATTTATTTACTGAGAATAACCTTAGATTCCCATCACTGTCTTGACGACTGGTTAAAAGTTTAATTGCAGACTCGACATCTGTAACTGAATTATTTTTCAGCGTATTTTGCATCAATGTTCTGCGCATAACAGAACTATGAATATAGTTGTAGCTAGAAAAAAATTCGTCCTTTTTCAATTCTGCAGCATGCGTGTGATTCGTTTCTCCAATTCCATGCGCAGCCATGTCCACAAAGAATTCACCCCTGGGAGACACGTCGACCACAAAACCTGAATTCTCTTTCTCTGATGCTACCATGATCTTCCATGGAGTCGTAAACTTTTTAGATTCAATAAGTTGTTTAGCCTCAGCTAGCGTTTTGGCCCGACGAGCAACCTCATCCACGACATTTAAAATCAAATCACCAGTAGGTCTCATTTGATTCGCGGTCAATTGGTGCAACGAAATCATAATGCCACTTTGATTATAGGCCGTATGCGTACCAGGAACACCTAAAGCCGTCAGCTGAATATACGGCTGGTCTTTTACATCCGTGGGATGAAGATAAATAATAGCGGGGTAACGATCAAATAATCCCACGCCCCCAAACTCCAAATTACGACCAAAAATCATACCCGAATTTTGTGATGACTGAGGAACTATGAATGTCGAGCAACCAAGCTCTGGAATGTCCATAAAGGTTTTATTTTTTGAATAATTTATCGCCGCCAGCATCTCGCCAAAATCTGGATAATAAAGCGCTTTAAATACTTGCTGAGATGAAACACCCATCCCCTGCGCAAACGCTTTATAGGCCCGTTCATCCTCGGAACTCATCTTCATCTTTAGCAAAACATCCAAAGTTTGAGAAACCACGCGAGCCCCGACCGTATTCATTTTCTCCTGAAGCGTTTTATCCATAACCTCGGAAAAAAACTGAAGAGGAGAATGAGACTTTACATTTTTGCCGGCAAAATACCCATGTGCCCGCATCATATCCTCACGTGTCCCGTGCAGATCTAAAACATAAATTCCGTTGAAATAATACAAATTGGAATGATTAAAACTATCTATTTTCTTAGCAAACGCCAATGACATGGCAAAAACAGTTGCGACACCGAAACCAAACAAAAATCTCATGATGTTCCTCCTTGAAAGCCCGACGTTATTGTAAAACAACTACCCCATCAAGCCTAAAAATGAAACAATAAGAATCTTTTGAAATTTTTCGCTGGCCTTTTTTGTCATCGCCCGACACCCATTGCCTCAACCCGAATCAAAATATGTCTCACTCTAGAACAAAACAACGATTATGATACAGGCAGGTGGCTTGCAATACCAATAACTAAGAGGTGGTTATGAAGTATGTAATGGTTATACTGCCCTTGGTTCTCTCTGCTTTTTGTTCGCATGCAATAAAGCTAGAGCACGTTCCAATGGACAAGATGAGTTTCGATCAAACAGCACAAGACAATCGCTACAAAGATTGGATTATCACAAAAATCCCAGGAAAACGTGGACACTCGATTCTGCCTTATCGACTGGATATCAAGATCAGCAAAATGGATCGCAAAAAATTCAATCTGTATAATTTTCGTTTTAATGGCGACCCCATTACTCCGTATCATTCTAACAAAACATATAAAGCTGAAAACTTTTTACCTCACTTCCTAATAAGTAAAACCAGTCCCAACACCAATAAACGTCTTTCCGAGAACAGCACTCTGTCTAGCACCACTCACTGGATAGAATGGCTTTCCGGCAATCAAAAACGCTATATTAAAGACTCTCTTGAAGTTCCGGTCACCGACATATCACCAGAAGTTTTTGAGCGCGTAATCGTCGACTACGGCCAAGAAGTAAGTCTGGGAAAAATTAAAACCGGAGACATCGTCGTCATCTATGGCACTGATGATATCGATCAAATTCAAGTCCCCGTGGCCAGCTACATATACGTAGGCAACGGAATTGTACTCGAAGCAAAAAAGCTTAAAAATAAAAATTTCTCAAAGTTTGTTTATTTAAAAGATGTTCAGAATCATTTTAAAAATCGACTGATGGATTACCGTGTTCAAACTTTTAAGATATCAACAAAAAAACCTCTCTATCTTTCAGAGTACTTAAAAGACTCGAAACAACAAGACGAATATCTAGAAAAATTAGCGGCAAAACCAGGCGACGAACTGCTCTAATTTTCTTTACAATAAATAAAAAAACGTCGGGCAAAATGAGACACTCATTTTGCCCTTTTAATTTATAGACTGGTCCAGGACATTAGGGCTTGTCGGATCTTTATCAGGTAGGTCATAATAAAGAAGTGGCGGAGTCAAAAAAAATCTATAAAGATAACTATTTGTTTCGCGACGGTGATGCACCAGACTTTATGTACATCGTTAAGTCTGGTCAGCTTGCAATCACCAAAACCAAAGGCACCGCCGAGATTGTCCTGGCCGAAATCAAAGCCGGCGCAATGGTCGGAGAGATGGCTATCTTTGACAAAAAGCCAAGATCCGCAAATGTAAAGGCCCTAAAAGACTCCGAAGTTATTGCGCTCCCCTACGAAACGTTAAATCAGCAACTTGAAGTTCTTCCCGTATGGGTAAAAGCCATCATGAGAACCATGAACGAAAACATTCGAGAAGCCAATAAGCGCATCAAAATGCTTGAAAGCTCGAACCCTGACGAGGATCGTTTTCCTCCTCATATTATTAACAAACTTATTTCTATCCTTAACTATGTCGGCCACAAATATGGCACTAAAGAAAACGACGTACTCGTTATTCCACAGAATCGCCTGCGAAACACTACAATTCAAATCTTCCAAGAAGCGACTAACAAAATGCAAGCCGTCACTACGGCGCTTGAACAGATGAACTTATTCAAAGTAGAAGATCTTGGCGAAGGTAAACAAAAAATCCAAAACTTAAATCCCAATCTGCTGTTTGATTTTGTAGATTGGCATAACGAATGGTTATTTAAACCAGACAAAGATAAAACATCCTATTCCAATGAAGAAATCAAAACATTATCTGGTGTGATCAACTATGCACGAAAAATTGAGCCCAATGCCAAAGGGGCACGTAAAATCAATATCAATGATTTACAGAATGATTCCATGAAAGAACTTGGATTTCTCTTAAAAGTAGAAGACCTCGCGCCACTGATAGAAAAAAACCTTCTGAGCGAAAAAATCATGGAAGAATCCGGAGTGTTCGTAAATTTAATTCTTGAAGATGTCGAGAAAACGTCGATTTATTGGAAAATGATTTGGGATTTCAAAAAGTACCTTCGCTAGATTTAGATCCTATTTAACCTGACCGTAAACCTTGATACTCCATCCCCGCAATGTCCCGGTATTTCCCGTTCGCCCATCAATAACCTTCAAGGACCAATTTCCTGCTGATGCCTCTTGATAAAAAGCGTTGGTTAAAAATCGATAGTTGCTCATATTCGCGGTCTGATCTAGGGAATTATTCATGGGGACGACAACATTTCTTAGCCCACGTGGCGAAATTAGTTCGATAGCCAGCTCACCCGCATTCGCATGAACAACGTCCACGGTAATCTGAATGGCTTCGATAGATAAATTGCTAGAGAATGCAATCGTTGAGCTAACTCCCGTGGCAGAATAATCGGGAATACTTAAATTCAAGCCCGACGTGGATTGCGAAAATGCTGAAAATGCACCCGAGAAAATAGTTTTGTACGAACTGGCAAAGGCCAACGCCTTATCGACATTTAAACGACCAAATCCGTAATAATTACTATATCTAAAACCCGCCGCATTCGTGATCCAACCGGTGTCCCACTCGTATCCTGTCGGAGACTTATGATTTGCATAAGTTGTTCGATTAATCGAATATAAATAATTTTCGGCTGTATCAAAATCGTGATTTGCATCTGTCGCTGTCTTGGCCAAAATATACTTTACATCCCGCCACGTCAGCTTCGGATACTCATTTAACAACAATGCAATCGCCCCCGCCGCGGTTGGCGCTGCACTGGATGTACCGTTAAATTGAACAGTATAGTTACATCCACCGTTTCCATTTTTTCCTTTCTGAAATCCAGAACCGATGGCTCCAGATTGTCCTTGCAACTCTGAATTTGAATATCCAAGAGTACAACCTTTTCGATCCGTCGTTACCATGGCCGGAGCTTTAATTCCATCGTAACCACCTGTTGAGGATACCCACAGATTTGCGCCCGGCGAACTGTAGTTTGTTACAATTCCCGTTGCCAAGTAGGCACCAATATTAATCGTATAAGGGGTATTATTGTAGTCATCCAGCACACAGAATCCCAAACGGTAATCATCAACCCCGCGACCAATCTCCTCGATGCGTGCATTTCCAGAAGACTTAACAAAAATGACGCCTTTGCCTTCCCTTCCGCTGTCAACACCAACCCGCAGTTGATCTTCGAAGGCCGGCTCGATAGCCGTATAGCTGGTTTGCGGATAGCCCCAACTCATATTGACAATATCTGCTTTCCCCGTCGGTTGATCTGCAATCACATCCGAAGTCTTTGGTACACCATCTGACATGAAATTCGTTGCATACAGCTTCGCCTTTGGAGCTACTCCAGCACTGCCCTTTAAGTTTCCTCCTACGGCTGCAATAAGGCCGGCGACCGCTGTTCCATGAAAATCTGAATCTGTTGGTGGCGCCGCTGTCGAATCCCAATTTTGGGTGTAGTAGTCTCGTGAGTTCACCGTCAACGAAAAATTATCAGCGATATCTTCATGTACATTTTCAACGCCATCATCACTGACCAATATTTTTATATTCTGTCCATAGTTCCCAGTCGCCCAGGTCTTTAGCAAATTTAAATCATTCCCCGCAATGGCTTGACTACTGGCGAACACCTTTTGTCCCGTATTCGATAAATGCCAAGCATATCCAAACAAAGGATCATCTTGAGGTAAACCACTCGCCAAAGAATCTACGATGGGAGGGGTTAAAACACCAAAACCCGTTTGACCGCAATTTTGAAACGCGACCACGAGAATAAAACTAAAAAGCACTAGAAAAATCTGCATCCTTCGCTTTGTCAATTTTTCACCAAATCCACATTTACAATCTCAAAATAAAACCGTTCAATTCGTTGATCCGTTTTTAACTGCATATTTATAGGGGCAAATCTTTCAAATTCCACGGCACTAACATACCCTGTTCTAATTTCTGGAGAAAATTTGTCCAATTTCAAATTATACTCACGAGCAATAGGATCGATATCATAGTGATCACGTACTTTAACAACTAAACGACCGGTTAACACCCCTAATGTTTTTTGTCTTTCATTAAAGACTAGTGTCATTTGATTTTGAATTTGAATTTGATTTTGCTCTGGACGACGAGAAACATGAAATGGGCCAAACGAGAATAACGAATCATGAGCCTGGTGTTTACTGACTTGCAAATCCAAGAAGAAACTCCAATGATCATTTCCAACAAACTGCAAATCCAAAGGCCTTTTTGCTTCACTAGTTACTTGAGTTAAAAGGTCGGCGACCTTTCTAGTGCGTTCTTTCTTTTCCGCCAGGTAGGGATTGGTCATCGGGTTGATACGATCATCCACAGTCACTTGCATTGCCGACTTACCGGAAGCCACTTCTCTTAAAGATTTACTTAACGATTTTCTCAACGGACGTGCCAACGATTGCGATGACGTTGGATCTATTTCATCTTCATGGGTGTGGAACACACTGGTTCTTTTAACGATTGTTCTTTCGGCCTGCTCCTTGGGAACTTTCCGAGAATAGAGGGCATACACAATGAATACAACAAAACATAGAATAACAAAAGGAATCAACTTCCAGCCCATTACTCTATTATAAATTTGATTCAAATTTTGTGGAATTTTTTGAGTTTTTCGGTATCAAAACAAGTCGTTTATCTATAACGCAACGGGATCAACTGATCATCCAGTTTTTCCATATTTGTCTCACCTAAAATATGAACATAGAGTGCGTTTGTCTTACTTCCGGATTCAATTGGCTGTCCCAAAGTGAGAATCACCCGATCACCCGGTCGCGCCAGACCATAACTAACCAACACTTTGTCCAGTTGAGACAAAATATTTTCAAGTGACTTATAGTCGTCAATAATAAGTGTTTGCAGTCCCCAGGTAAGCTCTAAGCGATTTAACACCTCTAACTGATTGGTCATTGCATAGATAGGCACCTGCGGCCTGAACCCAGAAATAATCTGTGCCGTTTTACCAGTGGTGGTTAAACACACAATCGCCTTAGCATTCAATTTCAAAGCACTTAAACACGCACTGGCGCCTATACTGCTAGGGATGCTTAAAAATTCATTTTCTAACGAAATTCGATAATAGGTTTCTTCGTTTTTTTCTACTTCTGAAATAATTTCGTGCATCGTCTGTATCGCTTTAAACGGATGCTTTCCACTAGCACTTTCGGCTGACAGCATCAGCGCATCCGAACCATCTAAAACTGCATTAGCAACATCAGTAATTTCCGCACGGGTTGGTCTGGGATTTTCAACCATTGAATCCAACATTTGCGTTGCTGTGATCACTGGCTTATTCATATCATTACACATCGTAATAATTTTTTTCTGAATTCCAGGCAAACGGCTCTGACCAACTTCCACAGCTAAATCTCCACGCGCCACCATCACGGCATCAGACAAACGAATAATCTCATCCAAATTCTCAAGAGCTTCCAACATCTCAATTTTGGCAACGATCTTGGCTTCACTGTTTTCTAATTCGATCAACTCTCTTAAATAGCGAATATCTCGGCCATGGCGAACAAAACTCAATGCGACATAATCCACTTTATTCTTCAGACCAAACTTCAAATCTTGCAAATCTTTGTCCGTCAAAGATTTGATTGGCAATTTTGCCTCCGGGATATTAATCCCTTTGCGATCTTTAAGCAATCCGCCATAAATAACTCGCAATACAAGAGACCTTTGACTTATCTTTTCAACAACAAGCTCGATCAAGCCATCATCTAACAAAACTTTAAACCCAACCGCAACAATAGATAGCAGCTCTTTTAAATCGCAAGGAATAAGCTTTTCGCTTCCCTCAACAGCGTCTGGAGTCATCTCGACAAGATCGCCTGGTTTTAAAATAATAGCACCGCTAGGAAAACGGCCCACGCGAATTTTCGGCCCTTGCAAATCTTGCAGGATCGCCACAGGGACATTTAACTCCTGAGATAAGGAGCGGATATACGAAATGTTTTGCAGATGCCCTTCGTGATTACCATGACTAAAGTTCAGCCTCGCAACATTCATTCCCGACTCAATGGCTTGTTTAATCGTGTCTTTTGAACTTGTCGATGGCCCCAGTGTCGCCACAATTTTAGCTTTTCGCGTGTAGAGTTTCATTCTTATGCTTTCCGACTGTAATTTTGCATCTTCACAGCCATCGCCCGCAGATCCTCTTGATGACGATCATTCATTCGATCTACTTGCGCTTTATATTGGTCTTGTAAATCCTTTATTTTATTCTCATATTTATCTTCTACCTCATTTCGAGTATTGACAATGGCTTTGTTTTTTTCTGACATTACTGCTTCGTTTTGTTTAGATACCGATTTCATCTCCTTGGCGTGCTCATCATTTAACTTAGCAATTTTTTCTTCAAAGCCTCGAGTCGTTCGATCTAAACGCTGCTCATAAGTTTGCTTAAGCTTGCGAAACTTTTCCCCCATAATACCCGTTAAATTATTTAAATCTTTATCATGCTTTTCACGCTGCTCAAAAACCTTCTCAAGATATCCGTCCTTCATTGCATCCAGGTATTCATCATAGTAACTAACTATGCGTCCTTCACTTTCATGAGCTAAGCGTTGAATCGTTCCAATACGTTTTTCCGCCGCATTTTTTGAATTAAATAACTCATTTCTATTTTGCTCTTGAATGGCACTACGATCTTGGCGATGTTTTTCATTTGCCAAACTTTGCTCGACACGATTTCGCAGGTTTTTTTCCTGCAATATATTTGAATGCGTGGTGTTTATTTTTTCAATCCGCTTATCATTAATATCTTTAAACACACCACGCTGCTCTTCCATATTTCCTTCGTAGATTCCTATCTTTTTTTCATAGTCATCAACGATGTGTTGTTTTTCTATTCCGTCCTTCTTTTTTTGATTGATTTGATCCACGTACATGCGGTTTTTCAAGCGATGAATCTCCGAATCTTTTACACGAACTTGATTATTATACCGTTCATCTATGCCTTCACGAAATTTATCATTTCCACCGACCAACCGCTGCTCTAAATCATTATATTTCTTATCAAACCGCTCGCGTGTACGATTTACTTCTTGCTGCAACAATTCATCACGAACTGCAAGTTCATCACCATACTGCGAATTCAAAGTCTGAACTGTCATAGAATACTTATTCGACCAATCCTCATTATCCCGTTTGTTGTCTTTCTTCTGCGTACTAACTTCGTTCTCATAGAAACGCCGTAATTTATCTCGTTCATTATATGCTTTTAAACGTTCATCTTCAGCCGAATTTGTTAAATACATCTTTTCTTTTTCTTGCGCCGCCCGCAACTTTTTCGTGCGTGCTTCTAGAGTCTCCTGTAACTCCGCACGACTTTTCTGATGAAGATTGTCAATCTGTTCGCTTTTCTCTGACATCGCTTCATTGAATCTACGACTCATAAGATTTTTCTGACTACCCGTCGACTTGGATTGATGCTCTCGTTCGCTTTCATAAGTCTCCGTCAAACGGGCACGTTCACTTTGCGAGTCTTCCATTTTTTTTCGCAATTGGCTCGCGTACACACCCCTGACATCTTCAATTTGCTTTTGATGATCACGATCTCGATCTGTCAAACGCTCATGAAACTTTTTTTGCATGTCATTTATTTTATTTTCATAATTTGCACTCGTTTCTTTCAGTTCGTCCGTGTGCTTTTTTTGATTACGTTTAATTTCCGCATTCTTTTTCTTAAGATTGGAGGTCTCGCGATTTTCGTACTCATCTTTTAAATCTGCTAACCGACTAGTTTCCTGAGCACGATCGGATCTTGAAATGGCCATCATATCCCTCCTGGATATACTTACCATTTTAATTGAGTCTTGTTTTTTTTATGATCCAATTTTTGGGATTTAAACAAAATCAGGCTTTAGTCCATACCGCAAGATCCGACCAAAAACCAGCACAGACAAAGAAGACTACAATTTATCGTTCAAATACTTTTTTAAAGTATTCCTGTTTACGCTTTTCCTGATTCCGCCGTGCGCGCTCTTGAATTTCACGCACTTTCCGGCGATCACTCTCATCCTGTGCAATAGATCTCTTAACCAGATCCTGATTCAACTCAGAAACCCATTCCACATAATTTTTATGCTTCAAACTGAATTCATCAATGTAACTTTGCGCTTGATCTCGATTCAAATTTTTAGTCCTAATATATCGTACCAAATGTTCTTTCAAATCGATTGCGCGCAAGGGCTCTAGTTCGATATTTTCCGTAGGCAAAGCATTAAAGGTCGCACTAAAACCTTCCGTTACCTGATATCGTCCCAACTGTAAATTTCCCGCCAATACATCGACTTGCAACTTCCCTTCATCGCCAAAAAACAAATACTGCCCTTTTTGCATAGTGATGACAGACTTTTTAAAAAGAACATCTGTTTTGGACCCCACTTCAAAAAGAACCGCTCCATGTATCCACTCCAACATCGTTCGCTGGTGTTTAAGCAAAGTTTTCGTTCCCAAGAAAACCTTCATCCCCTCTTGATTGTATTCGGAGTTCTGCTTAATGGTACCAAAATAACAATCCCTATCACCTATGGTGACACAATTTTTAGGGAATTCCACATACCCCATACCTAGCTGACTTATAATCAAAATGAAAAAAACCAAACACCATTTCATGATTTACTCTTCTAATCGCGAAATCCTAAGTGCCGCCTCGTCCGCTAAACCTTTGTCTTTAAACTGCGTTTGCACAATCTTATATATAGAAAGTGCCTCGGCCATCTGATCTGCTTTTTCACTAATTTGCCCCAGTCGCAACAATGCATACCCCGTCATGATATGTTCGGGAAACAAGTTAGTCATTTTTTCAATAGAACTAACGGCTTTGTCATACTGACGGTTCAAGAAATATGATTCGCTGGCAAAAAATGTGATTTCAGGAACCATCATGCTTTGAGAATTTTTGTCTAAAAAAATTTCGGCCAACTCAGTCACTTGGAAATAATTTCTATCGCGAAATGCTTTCTTAATTTTTTCTGCTTCCAACAAACTCATATCCAGAGAATTAACAGAAGCCGGACCACGCAAATGCGAGCGCAAGTTTTGAAGAGCCAAACTGTTCTTAGGCAAATGCCCTTCTTTTTCAAGCATGGCTAATGTTTCAACCTTCACCTCATCCAACTGCGAACGAACCACGCGCAGCTCAAATTCTTTTTGTTCAACCTCGTCCGAATGATCTTTTGGCATCTCAGCCAGCATTTGCTGACGTTCAAAATAGTTTTCCGATTTGAAAAATAAAATGGTAAGACCTAAGACTATAACCAAACAAAACTGACTAAATAAACTCAATGAAATTCTCATACAGACTATAGATCGGCTAGACCTAAGAAAAGTGTAGTAAAATTTTAGTGTCTAAAAAAAAGACATTTTATTGAAATTTATAGAAATATCTCTAAAAGCTTAGGATAAATACTCTTAAACGGTTCTCGAGAATAATATTCTTTTTGACCGACAAAATAGTTTTTTAAATTACAATCCGGATCAATCATACTTTTGTAAATGACATCTTCACACATAATAAAAGCCGCACTCAGAGGTGAAATTTTAAACGGGGCTAACCCCAAAGGAAAACCACGACCATCTGGCCTTTCGTGATGCTGACGAATAATTATATCGACATCACTTGGACACATTGGCCAATTCAAAGTCAACTGTGCTCCGTCTAAAGGATGCGAAAGCAATTTGTTTCCTTCCGCTGTTTCCTTTAACGTCATAATCTCCCCCGCCATAAGCAAAGTCTGCTTATCGGCGAACAAATCATCATCAAGTTCAATATCATGTAAAATTGCGGCAAATGTTAATTTTTCGATAGTTCCTTGCGACGCCCAATTCATTCTGGTAGCAACCTCAGTGAGCATAATTGTTAGAAGAATTGAATGAGAAGCCAATTTTTTATTCTTATCGTGCTTTAGCATATCGGTAATCCGCGAAAAGGTCGGTTCCGTCTTAAGCAAATTGATTACGTTCGATATGTTTTCCTGGGCTAACGATACCACCGCCGGGGACCAACCAAATATCCGCGCAGCCTTACCAATTAGTGCGATATCATCGGCCAGTATATCAATTTTTTCTTCTTGCTTAACTTTTTCCCAAGCCAAACGAGAAAAAACTGTTTTACGAAACTCCTTAATAAAATTCTCGAATTCAATTTTTTCAATATACAATTCATGAATCGATTTATCAGAGAATCGTTTTACCTCGGCATCGTTAAATTCCGTGCCTGGATGAAGCACCTTTACGTATTTTTCACTAGAAATTTTCAAATATACAGCAGTCCCAATTTTATAAAGGCGCTTCAATGTTTCAATCCCTATGGGAATGTAATCACGAGATTTCGAAGGAGAGACTTTGATCCCCGATTGAATTTGAATGATACGACCATTCACATCTTTATCAGAAAAGGGTTTATCAATATGATAAAAATGACTCGCACCCGCAAACTGTTTATGCTTTTTAGGATCTTCCGAAGTCACCAGAATAAATGGCGTCGTCGGCAAAATCTTTCTTACCTCTAAAAAAAGATCCCCGCCATTTTTTTTTGGCATATTAAAATCAGAAAAAATGAAATCAACAGATCTCAGAATATTTATTTTTTCCAAAGCATCTTCGCCGTTACTTGCAATGGTAATTTCAGCCTCAGGAAAATCTAAAGAAATAAAAATCTGAAGTAGATCAGCAACATCAATCTCATCTTCAACAATAAGCACTTTCATTAAATTAAGAATAAAAATATTTTAGAACATCGTCCATTGCTTTAAATAGACCTAGACCTAAGAATGCTCCCGGCTAAAGACGATCTATTTTACTTTTAAAGGTCTCGGGCAGGTTTTCAATTACCTCTAGCATTTCATAGTAAAACATATCAAAAGGCTGCGTTCCAATCTTCTTCGAGATCAAAGAAAGTACAAACTCTAGACTAATAGCCTGGCGTTTGTAGCCCTTATAAATCTTCTCTCCCAAAAGAGATCCTAATAAATTGGCACATCGGATATAACTAGAGTTCCGCTTAACTTCCATTTTGTTTCGCAAAACTGGCCGCCCAGACAAAACCATAATTTCTTTTGCTTTTTGAAACAAGGCCAACTTCAAAGGTTCTTTTTGAATTTCTTTTGTATCAGAGTCCAAAATCTTTTTTTTAATATCCGCAATGGTCTCAGTTTTACGTTTTGGGTTAATCAGCTTGGTCCCAAAATAACTAATCGCCTCGAGCCAGATCAAACTTAAAAAGTGCTCAGGCAAAGAAAACTTCACATCTTTAATTTTATTCAATTCAAAATACACGTACTGCATGGCCAGCGACGAAGCCTGATTAATCGTAGACCTTCCCAGATAGCCAAAGCCTAAACGTGGAATATAAAACGTTCGTTCTTCTTCAATTAAAAGCTTATAAAAACTGTACTCGTCACGAGTTGTATTTTGCTGAAACCGCTTTAAGAACGAAAAATCAAAAGAGGAATACACACTCAAATTTTTTGTATTCACATTAATTTTTAACTCTTGAGCAATCAATTTTATGTACTGATCAATATAATCCGTAAAATCTAAAGTTTCATTTTCAATTTCATGATCATATTTATTCTCTAGATACATCAGGTGAGATTGCCATTTAACCCAAGGAGGCACATTCATTATACAGTATTCATTTTTATTAAACTTTATAACGTCAACATCGTCTTCCTTGTTCAAGTCCATCAGCTCAAAATAAATCTCATCGATATTCTGAAAAATCTTGATATATTTCACTTTCTGCTTGTCGAGATCATTCATAAGAGTCTTAGAGGCCAAATGCGACTCGCCATAAATTACAAAAATCGGCGATGCGGACTTCTTACGACGTTCGCTCAATATATGATTTGCAATAGAATCCCGTTTTCGAAGGGAGTCTTTTAAATTTCTATGTTTTAGATCATTCAATGCTATGATCGAAATTCTATTCTGCTTAGCCCAATGAAAAATTTCTCGATAGTGCTCCCATGGGAACCCCCACAACTTTTTCCAAGCCACTTTTTTTAGAAAACTATTCTCGTCTATTTCATTATTTAGATATTGGTCTAAGTACTTCTGATGTTGATATGCTATACACTCTACTGCAATTCGGAAGGTCTTTAGTTGAATATTTTTTAGAATTCTCATATGCGAACGCTGAGATTGATGAAGAGAGTGAAAATCGCCCATGAAAATCAGTTTACTTTTACGAATAACGCGAAAAAGTTCGTCTCGATTCGATAATTTCCATGCCCGGTGATTAAGATGGTCGTATGTTTTTTTGTAGTTATTAATTTCGGATTGGGGACTGCCCGAACGTAAATTCACCTGATTCAAAACGTATTGATAAAGGTCCCGTTTTATCTGAACTCGATCGCCGCCCCCCGTCACTCAACATCTCCATTTTTCATCAGCACTAATTTATGGTCTCATTAAGAAATGGAAACAAAAAGTAAAAAATTAATCTTCGTTGCGTTTTTATCTACAATATCTGCCATCGGTCTTCATATTTACCTTTCCTATAAGTACTACAGCTTAAAATACGGACTAGGAACCTCAAGCGCCTGTAACATAAACGACAAGTTTAATTGCGACGTGGCTTCAACAAGTCATTTTGCTGATTTATTTGGCGTTCCGATAGCTACCTTAGGAGCCCTGACTAATTTTGTCGTATTCATTTTGATGATTAACTTTTTCTTATCTACCAAAGAAAGTCGACGTGCCTTTCACTTTGGTTTTTTACTGTCTGGATTTGTCTTCGGTGTTTCCATCGTTATGGGAATTATTTCGATGGCATTTCTAACTGCTTACTGTCCTTTTTGTATTGCTGCCTATATTCTCTCGGCTATTACTTTTGGTTGTCTTTATTTAGTGAAAGATAGGGATCTCTCGCTAAACAAAGTTGTTCCTAGTTTGTTTATTGAAAACAAAGGAACTCTTTATCTTTTTGTTGCAATTCCATTACTTGGATTATTCATTAACTGGAATATCAATAAGCGTATTGGCGGTGATCGACTGGATATGTATATTTACGACAGTATTCAATCATGGAAAAGTAAAGAAGTAGCCAATTTTGATCTAACCAAGGGCCTTTCGAAAGGCGCGACAGATTCGAAATTTGTTATTGTTGAATTTGCTGACTATTTGTGTCCACATTGTAAGCATGCAAATGACCCACTTAAGACATTTATCAGCACGTACCCGCAAGCAAAATTTGTTTTTAAACCCTATCCTCTGGATGGCACATGCAATACCAGCCCGGGCCTTCAAGGCCAAGGCGATGGTATTCGTTGTCGCCTATCTTTTGCATCTTATTGCGCTGAAAAACTGTTTAATGACGGATTCAAATATCACGACTTTATTTTTGACAACCAAGAGTTTTTCCATGGAGTTGCCTCTAATGATGATGTTGATAAGAAAATTTGCAGTTTTGATGAATCACGATGTGCTGCCTTGAAAGAATGTATGGGATCAGAAGACGCAATAAATTGGGTAAAATCAGCAGCAAAAGAAGGTGAAGACGCCAAGATCACGGGCACACCAACTATTTTTGTTAATGGCAAGAAACTAGATGGTGGACAAAACTTCATGCTCCTTAAAAATCTATATTCAGAACTAAACTAGACAAAATATTCTCACCATTACCCGACGCCCTCCTTCCCACAAAAAATTATCAAAAGCCCCTCTAAATCAACACACCAAAAGAAAGAGGAAGGGACGGCGCCCCTCTCCTCAACTCCAGGACCAGGCACCGCCCCAGCCCACTTTGCGGTACACACCATCCTCGCATCCTCGACAGCAGTGACAGCGCCGTCAACACGTCCTTACGCTACTCACACCGGAGGTAGATCATCCTTCGGGGTTGCCAACTAAAATTGCGGGCGGTG
>JAEUWH010000040.1 GCA_016785955.1 Pseudobdellovibrionaceae bacterium
TCCGGATTCCCAGAGGATATGTTTGACTTCTTCTTTTGACATCTTTTTCATATGTCAATACTCGGATATTTGAGTGCAGCGTCAACTACTTAATTGCAGCGTCCAGAGCTAAAACTATTTTTTATAGGAAAAATTTGGGGGCCCGGGCCGTGTGTAAAAAACTCATGTGCGTAGCTTTATTAGTCACTCCCCCACCCCTTTGCTTACCATCAGCTTTGATTGGTTTGAATTGAACAAAAAATAAAAGGCATAGTTTTAGCTTACCCCCTTTTAAGACATGTCGATCGTCTTTTAAAGGATGGGTAGGTTATGGTAAAATTTTTGATTATTTCCCTCGTTTCAACAATTGCATTTGCATCAACCGAAGCCATCGATTCAGAATGCCGAATCCAAGCCAAAGAAAAGGCAATAACAACCTATCAGTCTTGCGTAAAGGAAGCCCGTTCTCAAAAAATCGACGAAATCCGCAAAGACTATCAGACTAAACTTCAAGAACTTAAATCGTATTATGATACAGAGATGAAAAAAATGAGTTCCTCCGCAAAGCCCCTTGAGCGTACTGACGAGTCACCTGTAGCCGAAATTACTTTGAAGAAGAAAGGTAAGGCCGCAAAAAACAGTGGCTTACCGGCAAAAAAGACGCAAGGGAAATCACTCCCCGTAAGAAATATTGAACCCGAAACAGTCACCGCCCCTCTAGAAAGCAGTGACACGGAAATTGTGAATATTGAGGAAAACGCGATCTAATTATTTCTTAGGCTTAACGACGGCCTTCGGCGCAGCCGCGGGACTGCGCTCGATGGGAACAACCACACGTAAATTAACAGTGTCCTTTACACCAATCCCTTTATAAGAAGCCTTGATATTAAAATCGGCTAAACTCAAATCAAACTTAGCCTCAACTTCTTTATCGTTCAAAGCCTTATAAGTTCCTTTGATTTCTTTTTCCACCCCTCGAATTTTTATTTTGCCTACACCCTTACCGTCTTTTCCCTTACCCGTTACAAGTACAGCTTCCGGGTATTTGTCTACCTCTAGATATTTATTTTTCATATGATCATCACGCAAATCCATTTTTGAAGTCAGCGTTTTTAAATCCACTACAATATTTTGAGCGACATACTCACCATTCTGAACCACAACTTTTCCCTTTACACCCTTAGCCGATGCCGTGAATGTTGGCCCCATTGTCACTTTAAAATCCACATCCGCTGTCGGTTCTGCAAATACATATGAACTCACTACCAATAACACGATCAAAACTCTCATAAGCGCTCCTGTTAATTTGAGTATAGCAAATGATGAAATAATTAAGAAAGCCCTGAAAAAAATTGTTTGATAATGAAACATGAAATCTTATGTTAAGCTGTGGGGAAGTATCGTATCAGAAATAATACTATCGACGCCCATGGCGACTAACGTTTTTGCTCTTTCTAAATCATTCACTGTCCACGCCGAAGTCAAAACATGAGAACTCTTCAATTTTGCTATTAACATCGGGTCGACCATTGAATGTCTAATATTTAGAACATGCGGCTCGATCAAAGGAGCCAGCCACATCCGCCTTAAATAATATAAATTCCATATTTCTGGTTCATCCGTCACAAGCAACGCCCGTGTCAGTCGAGCATCCAGAAATTTAATCTTTAAAAGAGACCAAGGATTAAAACTTGAGAGCAGGACCAAGTCTGCAGCTCCTGACCGATTTATGAGTTCAACAACAGATTCCTCTAAACCAAAGTGAATAAAATTTTTTGATTTAATTTCGATATTCAAAAATTCTGGCCGCTCTTTGGTCGCTAAAACATCTTTTAATGCGGGAAAATTCGCCAATCGATTTAAATCTTCATACGACATTTCAGAAATTTTTACGTTTAATCGAAATCGATCACTCAACGTAAAATCATGAAACACCACCGGAATCTTATCTTTCGTAAATTGAACATCGATTTCGGCCATCTTATAGCCTTTTTCTTTCGCAACGGCGAGCGATTCAAAAGAGTTTTCAACAATTGCATCCTGATGATAACCTCGATGGGCTTGAATCTTCGGCAACAACCAATCATGATTCCAAGCAGAAAACTTGCCTAAACGGATTGGCCAGTCAGCCCAATCATTTTTTATCGATTTTGAAATTGTCTCGGGTCCCATACACCTTCCACTCTTGGTCTTTGGTCGCAATAAATCCATCCACACTGCTGTCTGTGTTTACCGCTACCCCCACACGAACCGAATTTTGAGAATCAAGCTTTATCAACATACCACTCGAATTTTGCGTGACCTTAATACGTGGTTTGGTGATCAACGCCGGAAGCAAAACCCCCCACTTCTCTGTGCTCTTCTGCATAGCGTTCGTATTTTGCCACTGCTCGGCCTTCACATCAACGTCCTGATGCTTTTCCGTCCCACCCACTACAGAAAACCCCACATTCGATAATTCAAAATACTGATGCGCCAATGTTTTCATCTTTCCCGTCGCCTTGTAGTCTAACTTATTTTTGCGCCCGACCGCCTTGATCGCAAATTCATCAATCACCAAGGGACTTCCAGAACCCGTAATCAACTCTGCAACCGGTAAGGCCAAATGAATATCTTTTAGAGTCGAATCTATTTCATATGCTTTTAAATCGTCGGACCTAATCCGCAAATATCCACCAATTTTACCATAGCCATTTTGCATGTTTTGAGCTTCAAAAATTACTTTGTTTTTTTTCCACTCACCGGATAACTTTCCAACATCAACCTTTTCAACTCTTCGCACCCCGCGCGCTGAGAAAATAACTCCAAAATCCCGCAGTCGCCCCTCCAGAGAAATATTGGACTCATTAACAACCCGCAATTGCCCATCAAAAAGACCAAGACGTTCAACTTGTTCGGGTACCTTCAACATTGAAAAAAGTTGCACAATATTAGAAAGATCAAGTCCCCTCATGCGAATCTCAAATGGTTCCGGTGCCTTTTTTACACCCTTGGCGAAAACAATTTGGCTTACAAAAAACTCCCCAAGATCACCATTGACAAGGACATCTTTTATTTCGGCTGCAGATGTTTTAATCTGATCCACAAACCCTTCCGCATAAATCTTTAGACTAATCCAATTTGATCTCAAATTTAAATCTTTAGGAAACTCGTGTGTAAAGCCCTTGAGCATCGAAAGAGATACATTTTTTAATTCAGTTTGCAGCTGGAATTTTTTGTCATCAATTCGATTCACCAACTGGACTGAAAAAAACCCTTCCCTTAAAGACCCTAAAAGATTTGATTTAATAACCTTCTCTGGAAACTCGTTATACTCTATTTTTAAATTTGCTAATTTTTGACTTTCTCCAGACTTGATAAATGTACCCAAATCAATATTGCCATTCATAAACAAAATTTTGGGATGGGTAGAGCGATTTTCAACTGTGATGTCTCGTAAAAGAAAGTAATCAAATTTCTCGTCAGGATAATATATTTCTAATTTGTTAATGCGAACGCGTTCAATTTCATTACGCAGACTATTACGCTCTACACGATCAACAATCGAGATTTGATTTTTTCGTTTCGCCTCGACCGCCAAACCAACCTCACTCGGTATACTGGGCGTCTGACATATCGGAGTTCGCTCGGTAACTTCTATCTTAAAATCCTGAATTTCAACTTCACTGACCAATTGCCCATCCATTATATACTTAATAATCGATAATGGAATTCTCACCCTGTTCGCAAATCCACCCGACTTCATATAACACCTGGACTCAGACGCTATTTTAACATCTTCGGCATAGAAACCAATGGCAGGCCTGATACCGTCTTTAAAATACAGACCGACATTGCCATGCTGAATTCGCCAGTCCGCACCCACATTGGCAATCGCCTCCGTTAAACGCTCGCGAAACCATTTAGATTGAGCCGCTGTTCGCACCGACAAACCAACAACAAACGCAAAAAATAATCCTAAAAATAAAATAAAAAAACCTGGCTGTTCGGAAACCAGGTCACTTTCTTTAATAGGTCGGCGATTTGATCTATACTCCACAGATGGGATTATAGAAATTAGATAAACTTAAAATCAAGGACTTCAAATTCTTTATCTCCTTTTGGAGATTGAACCACAATCACATCACCTTTAGATTTTCCGATCAATGCGCGAGCAATCGGTGACAAAATAGAGACTTTGCCTAATTTTACATCGGCTTCATCGATACCCACAATTTGGTAATTAACAGTTTCCTCGGTGTCGACATCTGTTAATTCAACAGTCGCTCCAAATACGATTTTTTCAGATTTAATCGTTTTTGGATCAATCACCTCTGCCGTTGCAATCTTATTTTGAATATCTCCGATACGGCCCTCAATCAGCGACTGACGCTCTTTGGCGGCATCGTACTCGGCATTTTCTGATATATCACCATGAGATCTGGCTTCTTCTATAGCCTTAATAATACGAGGCCTTTCCTCAAAAGTAAGACGTTTTAACTCTTGATCAAGCATATTTTTTCCATGAACAGTCATGGGCATTTTATCTGTTTTCAGTCGCGCGTCCGTCATATAATCCTCGTTTAACACTTTGCAAAATAAATCAATGAGTTAGAAATTTTGCTCACTAGGGCGATCTTTTTTAGCCGATTATTCGACTTCTAGCAATACAAAGGATTAGTTTATTGCAACTCTTTGCGTTATCAATCCCCTAAATCTCAAAGACTTATACTCTAAAAAAAGAGCGCTCAGCTGAATGCGCGTTGAATGACTAATACAGGTGAGGAATATTGAAGCCAATAGTAGACCTAATCAAAAATGCAAATAAAATTGTTCTAACGACACACAGAGATTGCGATGGCGACGGTTTAGGTTCTGAACTAGCTCTTTTTCATGCTTTGAAAAAACTAAACAAGGACGTTCAAATTGTCCATGTCGACACCCTTCCCAAACGCTATGAAAATTTTTTAAATAAAGATCTCTTCTCATTATTTCGCCCGTCCATGTTTGAGACTCCTATCGATCTGTGCCTAGTTTTCGACACCAATGACGAACGACTCATTGAGCCGCTTTTTTCAGAGATTCAAAATCACTGCAAAAATATCATTTTTGTGGATCACCACCCCCTCCTGAAAACAGGACCTCTGCCCACAAAAGCATTTATTGATACAACGGCCGCCAGCACCGGTGAAATTACATATAATATCATAAAACATTTAGATATCCCCATCGACACCACCATCGCAGAGTCATTGTATTTAAGTATAGCCTTCGACACCCAACTCTTTCGCTATGTGCGCCGATCGATCATTTCTCATCAAATTGCTATTGAAATTTTACCACTCATTCCCTCTCCTGAAGCTATTCATCGCAATCTGTTCGGCGGACAGACTCCAGAAAAAATTAGCTTTATCTCTAAAGCTTTAAGCAAAATTATGTATTTTCTTGATAACAAAATTGCGATTGTCCTGATTCACAGCAAAGAAATTTCAGATTTTGGACTCACTGCTGAAGACACCCGGGATGTTGTCGATAAAATTCTAGATATCGACTGCGTCCAAGTCGCTGTGCTATTTCGAGAGGACTCAAAAAATCGCTACAAAATTAGTTTTCGTAGCAAGTCATTTTTGGATGTACTGGAAATTTCAGAACTTTTCGGGGGCGGAGGACATCACCATGCATCTGGTGCCATGATAGAAGGTGAATTTCTTAAAATACGCGATCAAATAATTGACTACTTTAAGAAAAAAATAGAATGAACAAGAAAAAGATGTTTCCCATTATCTGCCGAAAGATCATTGGTCCCATACTTGGACTACTTTCCACATCACAAAAAATTACCTCACATAAAAAAATAATCCCCAACCCAACGTCCAGATTGAAATGGTTTTTCCATTACTCAACCTTGGTCATTTGCTAGTATTTAGTTAAATGACAAGAAAAGGAACTACGCTCTCGCCACAAAGAAATTGGGTTAATCGACTCCTCGTTTATTTTCTTATATCTTTGCTATCTTTATTCGCCGCCGATTTAGCAATTTTGAAAGTGCGTTTATTCTTTCTTCCCGAACGACCGCAACAAAGCACTAGTCGCATGGCCCCGCCCAATCCTATCAAAAGCCGCGATTTTTTTCAGCCCATTGTTTCACGAAATTTGTTTTCTTCAAAAGGGGAAATTCCTCCGGAAATTCTTCCCAAAGGCGTCGAGGCGAAACCTAAAGACAACGAACCCATACTCAGCAGCTTACCGTTGAATCTGGTCGGCACATTAGTGCATTCTCTGCCAGAGAAATCGATCGCGGCTATCGAAATAAAATCAAAAAATCAAATCAGCTCTTTCTCGACAGGCAAGGACATCGAATCTTTGGCCAAAATCGAAAAAATCACACGCGGAAAAGTTATTATTCGTAACCTGAGCGCCGATCGGTTGGAGTATATTGAAATGAAAGATGCAAACAAGGTCACGTTTGACGCAAAACCAAAAGTCGCCAACACCGCCGACGAAAAACCATCTATCATTCAAAAGTCAGGCGATAACAAATTTGAAATCAAGAAAAGTGATTTAGATGAAAAACTAAAAGATATTCAAAGTATCTTGTATCAAGCGCGCGCGGTCCCCGCACAGCGACCAGGCACCGGCGAAACTTATGGGTTTCGCCTACTCGAAATCCAGGCAGACAGTATTTATACTCAACTTGGCCTTCAAGTAATGGACGTGATCACTTCGGTAAATGGCACACCCGTTACGTCCACTCAGCAAGCTTTAGAGATGTACCAAGCACTTAGAAATTCTTCACAAATTAAGTTGGGCGTCGAGCGCGGCGGGAAAAACGAAGAGCTATCGTACAACGTAAAACAGTAAATAGAGTAAAATAGGACGAGGGAAAAACGAATGAGAAAGATAAAAAAATCACTAGTTGTACTTAATGCGTTGGTTCTCACCGGCCTCCATGCTCAGTCGCAAGAGGAGTTCCCTCCACCACCACCAGATTTTGGTGATTTTGACACTCCGACGGCACCATCCCCGCCCTCCGCGACGGCCTTAGGTAGTTCGCCCAACTCAAATACCCCTGGCAGCAATACTACAGGAAAAAAAGGCACCAGCTTAACAAAAAATCAGAAACAAAAATTCTCGCAAGCTAACGTTGAAGATATTAGTCCTGAAAATTTTCCCGAAACTATCGAGTCATTTGATTTTCCAAATGTTGAAATTACGGATGTCATCAAAGCCATTTCCGAACTCACCGGCAAAAACTTTATTATTGACCCCGGCGTCCGCGGCAAAATCACGATCATTGCACCTAGCAAGATCACTGTCGCCGAGGCCTATAAAGCCTTCTTGTCCGCATTGGCTATCAATGGTTTCACGGTCGTCCCCTCTGGCAGTTTTTTGAAAGTTAAATCGGGTCGAAACGCTCAAAGAGATAATATTGAAACCTACTCTGGCACCTATTATCCCAACACCGATCAGATGATCACACGGATTATTCACTTAAAACATATTTCGGCAGAACAAGTGAATCGAGATCTCAGAATATTACCCTCAAAAGATGGCGAAATGAACGTGTACCAACAAACCAACTCGATCATTATCTCTGACTGGGGCGCAAACATTGATCGGGTCATGAAAATCATTAACCAGCTGGACGTTCCAGGCTTTGATGAACAACTCGAAGTGGTTCGTATACGTTATGCGAAAGCTAAAGACATCGCTGATCTAGTCGATAAAATCGTCAACAAAGGCCAACGCTCTACGGGCGGAGCGGCCGGTGTGACGGGTGGTTTTGGCGGTGGCGCCCCACGATTTTCCCGACCGGGGGGCTCGGCCAATCAACAAGGAAATAGCTTTTTTATGGCTATCCCCGACGATCGAACGAATTCTCTTATTATTGTCGGCAATAAATCCGGCATCGTACGTGTTAAAAAACTGATCGGTCAGCTGGACTTCCGACAAAGCGCGGAAGATGGCGGCGGCGTTTTCGTGTATTACGTCAAGCATGGAGAGGCAAAAAAAATCGCGCAAGTCTTACAAGGCGTGGCCAAAGATGCCGCACCAAAACCCGCAGCATCTGGCCAACCCGCTCCCTTCTTTCCTCCGCCGATGGGAATGGACAACTCCAGCGAAAAATCATCGGGAGCCGTTTTCGGCGGCGAAGTTAAAATCACCGCTGATGAATCCACAAACAGCTTAATCATCACGGCCGGTAAAGGCGACTACGACACCGTAATGAGTTTACTAAGTAAAATAGACATCGCTCGGGACCAAGTTTTCGTGGAAGCGATCATTATGGAAATGAGTGCCGGTGATGGTTTTGGATTTAAGCCCTCCTATTATAATTTCGTTTCTAAAAATGGTATCGCACGACAAAGTTTCTCGGGTGGTTTATCCGCCGAACAAGTGATTAATCCACTAGCTGGTGTTGGCACCGTATTAGGTTTTGGCTCGGGCGAAGAGGTAGAACTCCAAGTGGGATCAACCAAACAAAAAGTCCCCTCTTTAGTGGGTTTAATCAATCTACTAAAAAAGACAACCAAAGCAAATATTCTGTCTCGCCCTCAAATCTTAGCAATGGACAACCAAGAAGCACTGATCCAAGTCGGCGACAAGGTCGTGACATCTGCAAACACGACGGCAAATCAAGGCGTAACAGTTACCTCACCAGTTTTTGAAGAGGCCTTAATCGAATTAAAACTAAAACCGTTCATTAATCCGACCTCAAAAGCGGTGCGTATGGAAATCGATCAAAGCGTCAAGCAACCGTCCGCCGGTGCTTCAACGCCAAAAGCATTCCAAGACAATACCCAGCCATTGGCCACTCGTAAAATTAAAACATTCATCGTCGTTAATGATGGCGACACCGCCGTACTGGGCGGCTTGATCAAGGATCGAGAAACTGAAGAGATCGTTAAGGTTCCTTTACTTGGAGACCTACCCATTTTAGGCTGGTTATTCAAATCCAAAGAGACAAATAAAGAAAAAGTAAATATGTTGGTATTCTTAACCCCAAAAATCATCCGCACAGAAGGTGATTCTAAACAAATTATATCCAAGCGTTTGGATCAACGCATCGACTTTATCAAAGCTCAAGGTGGCGTAGATCCATACGGTGGTGTTATTGACGAGATCCAGAAACGCACCTCTTTAGTACCAAAAACAAACGAACCGGTTGATGACAACCCTCCAGATTCAGAAAATGTGACGGAGTAATATGTCTTCTGATGTGCAAAATTTATTACAAAAGTCGACTGGACTGTCCGCAGAACAACTGCGCACCCTTTGGAATAACTCTTCGATGATTCACAGTGAAAGCATCGGCGAAATTCTTTCAAAAAAAACCTTTCAAAATGCCGAAGAACTTGTTTCCGAGCTGTGTAAGGAACTAGGTGTCGATTTCATGAAAGACGTTCCTTACAATGATATCTCTGCAGATCTAGTTCGAGAAATTCCCATTAACTATGCGAAACAAAACTCTATTCTCCCCTTTAAGGAAGAACCCGAGCATGTCACCGTCCTAGTTTCCAATCCATTGAATGTAAAAGCGTTGGACGACCTGCGGGTTTTATTCGGTAAACGCGTTAAACCGGTGGTTACTTTAAACGGCAAACTTATCGATGCGATCAATCGTGTATACGAAAAATCCACCGCTAACCTTTCGGGATTAGACGAAATCGACGGCGAAGAGGTGGATCTAGAAGACGGCATTGTGGATTTATTGGAAGCTGGCGAAGACGATGCCCCAGTCATTAAACTCGTAAATTCGCTACTGTTCCGTGCCGTCAAGGAAAAGGCCTCAGACATACACATTGAGCCCTATGAAAAAGACATGGTCGTACGTTTTCGTATCGACGGTATTTTGTTCGATATTTTCAAACCACCCAAAAAATTACAAAATGCGATCTCCTCAAGGATCAAAGTTATGGCGAATTTGAATATCGCCGAGAAGCGCCTACCGCAAGATGGTCGCATTCCTCTTAAAGTCGGCGGCAAAGATATTGATATTCGTCTTTCTACCGTGCCCACGTCTCATGGCGAGCGGCTGGTGATGCGTCTTCAAGATAGATCGAATGTTATTCTGGAATTAGAACAACTGGGTTTCTCAGAACAATCCCTTGTTAAAATTGATGACTTACTTGCAAGAACCTACGGAATCATGCTCGTGACCGGGCCCACAGGTTCCGGTAAATCGACGACTCTCTATGCCTGCTTGTCTCGTTTAAATTCTACGGATGTTAATATCCTGACCGTCGAAGACCCCGTCGAGCAAAGGATTCATGGCATTGGCCAGGTTCAAGTGAACGCCAAAATTGGCTTAACATTCGCCGCCGGCTTAAGATCATTTCTTCGTCAAGATCCCGATATTATAATGATCGGAGAGATTCGGGATCTTGAGACCAGTGAACTTGCCATCAACTCGTCACTGACGGGTCACTTGGTGTTATCAACCCTACATACCAACGACGCGGCTGGTGCGTTTCCGCGTTTGATTGATATCGGTGCCGAGCCCTTCCTGATCGCCACCTCCATCTTGGGAGTTATTTCTCAACGACTGGTGCGGGTCCTTTGCCCTCACTGCAAAGCCCCACACGATCCCTCTGACTTTGAATTAAACACGCTCGGAATCACTCGCCAGCAAGCCATGATGGGCCAAATATGCAAAGCCATGGGTTGCAACCAATGCAATCAAAAAGGCTACGTAGGTCGAACACTGATTCAAGAACTTTTACCCGTGACGGACGACATACGATCGCTGATCATGCAAAAACGCGATGGCAACACCATTAAAAAACAAGCAGTGGCCAATGGCATGGTGACGTTTCGCGAGCATGGTATGCAAAAAGTTTTATCCGGCATTACGACCATTGAAGAATTATTAAGTAATACACAATTGGATATTTAATTATGAAAAAACGTCTCGTCATTTTCACTTCAATTTTTTTAATTGCTTGGCTAACCTCGTGTAAACCGGCCGACACCCAACAAACCGGCACGGTCTCGTCCGTGAACACCGATTCATTGGCCAAGATGTCAGGCAGTGCATGTCTAAACGATGAACAGCTTGTCGAGGTCGACTATGGCAGCGCCAACCCTGTCCATCAGACAATCACAACCTACAAAGCCTTTGGCTTTTTAAAAGGCACTGGTCTGTGTGCTTTAAGCGAAGACTATAATCGCGATGGACTAGGTCGCGATAAATTTTCACTCATTCTATACGATAATTGCCTACCCAATGGAAGCCTGTGGTTACTTAAAACGTTCAGCACTCAAAATAACAAACTATATGCCGATTTTTATGAGTTTGGCAGCGGCTCCGACAAAGTGACTCGATTAAAAGCAGATCATGATGTTCGCCTGCGCGATCTTATGCGCACACTCGGAATGCGTTTTTACAAATGCGTTTCTATTTAGTAAGAAACGCGTTCAACTGATAAAATACCTTTAATCTTTTGCATTTCAAAAATAGTTTGATTTAAATGCGACGAATCTTTCACCGAGATATCAAATAAACAAATGGCTTTCTTGTCTTTGGTCGTTCGAATATTGGCCGATTGGATATTAATTCCCAAAGCCGAAAATGACTCAGTCATCGTTTTCAACAAACCAGGAATATCCAAACACGTGATTTTCATCTTCACCACCCGTTCCATTCCATCGATGGCGTGTTTCACGTTCCAACTCACATCCACTTTACGCAGCTGATCCAACTCAAAAACTTTTTTACAATCACTGCGGTGAATAGCCACGCCTCGCCCCCGAGAAATAAAACCGATAATGGGGTCCCCAGGAATGGGCGAACAACATTTTGCAAAATGCACCAACATGTCATCCATACCCTCGACTGAAATCAAAGATTTAGTACGCTTAAGCTTCTGTGATGCGCCTTTAAGGACCTTTTCCATAAAAGACGATTCTTCTTGCTTTGGCTCTAAATTTTGCGCTTTTGGAACCAACCGATCCACCAAATGACGTGGTTCTAATTTGCCATAGCCGACTTTAATATAAAGTTCATCCAGACCATGCACCCCACCGTCTTTCATAAACTTTTCAAAGTCCTCACCCTTAAGATAGCGAACCGCCGCTAGTCCAAATTTGCGAAATTCTTTTTCGATTAACTCTTTTCCCAACAACCAGCTTCGCTTACGCTGTTCCTCTTTTACAAACACGCGAATTTTTGATTGAGCTTTACTGGTAATACAAAACTTCAACCAGTCCTTCGAAGGCGTTTGCGTTTTTGAGGTGATGATTTCGACCGTATCCCCGTTCTTCAACTTATGTTTAAGCGGCACCATTTTACCATTGATACGTGCCCCTGCGCACTGGTTACCTAGATCCGTATGAATCGCATACGCAAAGTCAATAGGAGTTGCTCCATCGGGCAACTCCTTAACATCACCATTCGGAGTGAACACGTATATCTCGGTCTCAAACATTTCCGTTTTAACAGTATCTAAAAACTCTTCAGGATTTCGAACTGTTTGGTGCCATGCCACTAGGTCACGCATCCAATTAGATTGACCGACAGACTCGTCCGAAATTTTACCACGTTCTTTATACTTCCAATGGGCCGCGATCCCACGCTCGGCAATCAAATGCATTTCTTCGGTGCGAATTTGGATTTCAATGCGATCTCCACCGGGGCCCAGAACGGTCGTGTGCAAGGAACGATAATTGTTTGTTTTAGGCATAGCGATGAAATCTTTGAATCGTCCAGGCACAGGTTTCCACAACGCATGAATGTGCCCCAGGACTTCGTAACACTCAGGAATAGACGCTACAATGATTCGAAATGCCAGCACATCATAAACTTGTTCATATTCTATACTACGTTGTTGCATTTTGCGATAGATGGACCACAAGTGCTTTGAGCGACCATAGACATGATATTTTACAGACGTTTTTTCTAAAGATTTTCCCACCAGCTTTTTGACGTCGTCAATAAAACGATCCGTCTCGGCCTCTGTCTTTTTGATTTTTTGGCTGAGCTGATAGTACATATCGGGGCGATAATAACGAAAACACAAGTCTTCAAGTTCAATCTTAAGTTCGTTAATACCCATGCGCCCAGCCAATGGACAGTAGATCTCAAGAGTCTCGAGAGCAATACGTGCTTGCTTTTCATAAGGCATGTGATTCAACGTGCGCATATTATGCAAACGATCTGCAAGCTTGACCAGTACGACACGAATATCTTTTCCCATCGCCACGATCATTTTACGAACGTTTTCACCTTGCTTTTCAACCGAGTTCTTAAATTTCATCTGCGAAATTTTCGTAACCCCATCCACCAACGCCGCGACAGTCTCGCCAAATTCACGACGGATATCTTCGAGTGTAACAGATGTATCTTCAACGGTGTCATGCAGAATACCCGTCATAATGGAATCAATATCTAAACGTAAATCAGCCAAAATACCGGCCACTGACAAGGGATGAAAAATATAGGGCTCACCGCTGCGACGAAACTGCCCTTCATGAGCTTTTTCTGAAAAGTAATAGGCTTTTTTGACAATTTGAACGTCGGCGTGCGGATGATAATTTGTAATTTTTTTACAAAGATCATCGATCGTTTTAATAGGAACATTTCTAGTCGCATCCTCTGCGACAAATGCGATTTCAGCCATATCTTTTATCTTCGGAAGAACTGACTGTAACTGAACTTAAAGACGTGAATTTAAACAACCAACTCTTATGTTACTTGATTTTTAACGATTTAAATCGCCCTCGATATCTTTAATACACGTTGCGTTATCAAGGTGACTTTCGTAGCCCACATTACCAGCGGCTACCTCACGAAGAGACGCAACAATGTATTTATTGCTCTTTAAAGCAACAGTTGCCTCTGAACCCTTCAATAGCTGCTTTGCTCGCTTAGAAACCATAAGGACTAAAGCAAATCGATTTGGAACCTTTTCTAAGCAATCTTCTACTGTTACACGAGCCATTCATTTCCTCCGAAACGTTATATCTAACTTTAGGCAAGGAGTTTATCAACGATTTTTTTAAACTCCGCATACGATAACTCAAATTGATCGTTCACAATACGATAGTCAAACCCCGGCGCCTCTTTCATTTCCTTTTTTGCCGTTTCCATTCGGATCTCTATATCAGCGGGAATTCTACCATCACGCTTTACAATTCGCGTTCTCAATTCCTCAATCGACGGTGGTAAAATAAAAATACTTCGACTTTGAGGGTATAGCTCTTTAAACGTCTTGGCGCCTTGGATATCAACATCCATAATCACACAACGTCCCTGCTTCCAAGCATCCTCAATCTGCACACGAGAGGTACCATACAAATGATTGTGTACGCGCGCAGACTCAACGAAAAAATTTTCAGATTTTTTTTGATTAAATTCATCCTCAGATACGAAAAAATAAGGAACCCCTTGGGATTCTCCTTTCCTCATCGCCCGTGTTGTATAGGTAATAGTGTCGAATAACACCGGCGTTTCGGCACAGACTTTTTCAATGAAGCTACTTTTTCCCGCCCCGCTGGGTGCGGCTAGAATAATAAGATTTGTTTTCATTCAATATTCTGCGCCTGTTCCTTAAGTTTTTCGATCAACGACTTAGACTCAACTACATATTGTGTGATTTTCGAGCTTTGAGACTTTGATCCTATAGTATTAATTTCTCTCAGTAACTCCTGAGTGTAAAAATCTATTTTCTTTCCATTAGAACTTTTAGACAAAAGAAGGTTACGATAGTTACGAAGATGTTCTTCTAACCGTTGAATCTCCTCAGCAATATCTGTTTTCTCTGTCCAGAAAAAAAGCTCTTGCTGAAACTTAGCATCGTCAATTTCACCGGCCAAACCCTTATTTCTAATTTTTTCTTTCAATCGCTGAGATACATCCTGATTATGCATCTCCTTTAACTTCTTAATCTCGTCCACCTGCCGACTCAATTGCATCAGCAGATTTAGAAATTCTTTTTTCAACGACTGCCCCTCGCGAATCCTTTCACTGAGACATTTTTTCACTGACTCACTTAACAACGATATCAACTCACCACGTTCAGACTTAGAAATCTCAACATCTTCTCTGACACGCAAGATCGGCGCCGAGGTAATAATTTGGCTTAAATGAATTTCACTTTGCAGTTTTAGTTTTTTACTTAACGCCGTCAATTCCTTATGAATTTTTTCGGCCAAGTTGAAGTTGATTTCAACCCCTGTCGACTCGCTATGATTCTTTACTTTGCGACTACAAAAAACGTCCACAGTCCCACGAGCAAAATTTTCAGATAAAACCTTCCGCATGTCTGACTCAATAGTTACATACTCTTTAGGCATATGAAATCTAAGCTCTAAAAACCGTCCATTTACAGATTTAATATTGATTTCAATTTGAAAATTCTTTAGTTCACGCTTGGCAGAGCCATAGCCAGTCATACTCTTCATATATGAATTATGGCTTTGAACCTATAAAACTGTCAACCACACTTGCAGCGTGATCGCTTCGATGCAGCCAGTGAATCTGCTTGTCTCGCTGGAACCAAGTTTTCTGTTTTTTAATCAATTTCATCGTATTTTGCGAAATTTCGTCAGCTAAACCAGACTCACTGACCTTTTCACCAGCCGCTATCCGTCGCACAAAAGCCACGGTCTCTTTGTACCCGACACTACTTAACGGATCCCAATCTTGCATTCCACGCCCAAGCATACCCCTGACCTCTTCAACAAGTCCCGCCTGCAGCATTTTGAGAGTTCGCTTTGCCACTATATCAAGCAAAATATCCTTTTCTTCCCGAATACCAATTTTAAGCAATGCATAGGGAAACGGACGCTGAGCTTTGCTAAACTCGTATTGAATTTGCGTCATGCTCTTATTCTCCGAACGCATCAATTGATAAGCGCGCTCAATACGGTACGAATCATTTCTAGAGATCTTCTTCGCATAACCAGGATCGTGACTCTGAATCCAGTCGAATAAATACTCAAAGCCTTTCTCCAACACTAATCGACCAGCCTCGGTCTTCACCTGATCTGAAATATGACGAACGGGATACATTCCTTTTTCAATCGCTTGAAAATAAAACCCTGTTCCACCGACAACAAACACGTTTCTTTCCGCAATGCTCTCGAGAAGGGAAAAGAATAGTCTTTCATATTGCCCCGCCGTAACTGTCTCTGGAAAATCAATCAGATCGTATAAATAATGCGGCACCAAAGCCCGCTCTTCGGCGGACGGCTTATTGCTGCCAATGTTCACATGTGTATATATTTGCACACTATCACAATTGACAACACACGCATCTGTCAGACGCCCCGCCTGTGTCATCGCCCACTGCGATTTCCCTGTCGCCGTAGCACCCTGAACAAATATGACTCTCTTTTCAGAACTAGTTAATTCGGCCAAATTCTCTCTCAAGATACTTAAATGAAAATTCTAAATTCACAGGACGACCATGAGGACAAAAACTGGAAAGAGGATACTCATCCATATCACGTAATAATTTTTCCATTTCTGAATGACTCAGACTTTGTCCGGCCCGAATAGCCGAATGACACGCCAACGTCGCAACAAAATCTTTAATCCTGTTCTCAAAAACATAGCTGGTCGAAACCGACTCCGCTTCATTAATAAACTGATGAAGTAATTTTAAAACTGCATTTTCTTTGATTTCTATCGGCATACCTAAAATACAAATAGCCGCCGGCCCCGTCTGCTCCCATTGAATTCCAATTTTATCTAGTTGTTCTTGATGACGAAGCAACACTTCTACCTGTTCAACTTCCAAGTCTAAAGAAATGGGAATCAACATTTTTTGGACAGCCACACTGCCCATTTTATATTGATTCAAAAGACGTTCGAACAACACCCGCTCATGAGCCGCATGCTGATCTACCAAAACCATTTTATCTGCCCCTTGGCAGATAATGTAAGTCAAATCAACTTGCCCTACAACTTGACACTGCTGCCAATAAGCCCCTGACACGGGCGTTGAAATACGCTCCGAACTCTCATCAGATAGCACCCCATCAGAAGAATCACGCTTCAAAATAAAACTATCGGTATTTACTCCAGTTTCAACCGAACGCCCGACAAATAATGGCGCCGATGGAAATACTTTTTTCTGAAACTGCGCTGAAAAAAGCTGAGGATCTTTAAACGTACTCTGCGTTAAAGACTCTAAATTATGCTCTGAACGAAAATCCGACGACGGCGCTATGGACGGCGAAACAGTCGCCTCTTTCCATGGCCCCGAAGACAGAGCTCGCTCTATGGTACTATAAACAAGTCGGAAAATTTTTTGCGAATCAGTGAACTTCACCTGCGATTTTGCAGGATGAATATTGATATCCACAAAATCTTTTGGACATGAAACATTCAACACAACACGAGGGTACTCTCCATGCATAAGCAAATTCTTAAATGCTTCCATGATTGCACTCTGAATCATCTTATCCTGAACCCAACGCCCCTGGGCAAATATCCAAATGGATTTACTGTTCTTTTCTACATCATAAGGACTCATGAACACAGCTTCAACTTTAAATCCATCCGCTTCTTTCTCGGCCACAAAAACACGTTCATCACCAAACAGCCATTGTGTGCGCTCTTTAAGCGTTCGGGCTCCTGGTATTTGAAAGGCTAATTTTTGACTATCAAAAACTTTAAATTCAACGGTGTAGTTAATCAATGCAAGCGCTTTAATCACCTGCTTAATCAAACTATGCTCATAACTGGATGACTTTAAAAATTTTATTCGCACCGGAGTATTTTCAAACAATTGAGATACTCGAATCAACGTACCCACAGGAAGCTGAGTCTTTGTTACATCCGATTTGTGGCCAAACTTAGAGTGGATTTTATGAGCTTCATCGACGCCCACTGGTCGCGAAATAAGCTCAAAATCAGAAACAGCAGAGATCGAGGCCAGCGCTTCACCACGAAACCCATAGCTCGAAAGATTCCAGATATCTTCGTATTCACTTATTTTGGATGTACTATGACGATCTAGTGCCATTACCAATTGATCAGCCGAAATCCCCTGCCCATTATCCTGAACAACGATATCTCGACCACCATTTTCAAAACGGACTTCAATTTTTGTTGCACCCGCATCGACCGAATTCTCGATGAGTTCTTTTACCAAGTGTGCCGGCCGCTCGACCACTTCGCCCGCAGCGATTTGATCAATAACTTGTTTATTAAGATAACTGATAGACATAAGTTTTCATAGCAACGAAAATACTAAAACTCAAACAATGTTGATAAATTCATACTCGCATACTGCTTGGACTCGATATAATATTTAATATCAGATCTAAACGAAATGATCCCTATGCGTAAACCAACGCCTAGCCGAAATAGAACGCCAAGAGTCATATCATCTAGGACATAAGACTGATTTCCAAACCCCGCAGCACTTTTCATACTCACTTCATAGTGCGAGTACCTCATCATAGGACCAAAACCATAGCTGGCCATGAAATTATGAGACACAGGAACAATCGTATCAAACGTAAAATGAGTATTCAGCACCCCACCCGTTGCTGACACACGAGTGATATCTTCATAATACTTCGGCGCCCCCGAATGCATCATGATTGTGAAGTCCGTCGACATTTCACCAGAAAATATCGTGTTCATACCCACCACACGGTAGCCAATAAACCCCAGATTCGCTCCACGAGTCTTTGCCATCGTATCTTCGACGTAATTTTGAGCTTCGTATATCAACCCTTGAAATCGCGAAAAAACAATATTCTTAGTGCTTTCTTTTTTTTTAGACTTCTTCTCGTCTATCGTATCTTGATTGTCAAAACTCCCACTGTTTTTTTTCTTGTTCGCTGCCACTGGAATTGGGGCATTCAACAAACGCACTTCCGAAGATGATATATAACCTATTTTACCCGCTCCAACCAAGATACGATGAAATCCAATACCAAACTGTTGCTTGGACACCTGCACGTCCGATCCTGGCTTTAAATTAGCAATCACGGGGGCATCAAAATCGGGGGCAGCATACACATATGGAAACTCACCAATAATTTGCACACCTATATTTTGAGCAGATGAGACCGGAGAATAAAGAAACACGAAAACACTGACAATCCACGAGAGCACTAAGACCATCGAATTTGCCATACTTTGTAAAAAGCTTCGATCACAATTTTCATCGACATCTTACTTTTTCCAACACGACGATCCTCAAAAACGATAGGAACCTCTTTGACTTTGAAATTATGACGAGAGGCTTTGTATTTTAACTCGATCTGAAAACTGTATCCGTTCGAGGTCACTGAATCTAAATTGATTTTCTGCAAAACATCACGCCGCCAGGAATTAAACCCACCAGTCCAATCGTTGATAGGATATCCCAAAATAATTCTCGAGTACAAACTTCCTCCCCGAGAAATTACTTTTCGAAGAAGTCCCCAATTTACAGTTTCTCCGCCCTTGACATAGCGCGAGCCTATAACAAAATCAAACGCTCCCCAGCTTTGAACATGTTGAACTAAATCGATAGGCCGATGAGAAAAGTCAGCATCCATTTCAATCAAGTGAGTGTACTCACGCTCCAAACCCCACTTGAACCCAGCAATGTAAGCACGTCCCAATCCTTCTTTTTTTTGACGCGTCAACAAGTACACGTAATTTGGAAACAAACCCATTAGATCCTGAACAATTCTCCCTGTACCATCTGGCGAACTATCATCAACCACAAGGATATGAAGACCTAAATTTTGATCTAATACCGCACGAATAATCGCTTCAATATTTTCTTTTTCATTGTAAGTCGGAATAATAACTAGACCTTTAGACATAGGACCAATCTTATAATAAATCGGCATAGATTCAAGCCGTTATTAATAAGTTATAATGATAAAAATTAGGTTTTCTTCAGTTCTTTTCTCTTCGGAAGATTCAGTGGAAAAAACAGCGACTTCACCGTATCCGCATTACGCAGTTCCATTTTTTGCTTAACCATTTGGCAAGCCAAAGCGGGATTACGACGATATATTACAGGATCAAATCCACACTCGTGACATATAAGCGCCATACGCCAGCGAAGCCTCAACATCAATTCAATTGCAAAAAGATTTACAACAAAAATGACACAGGCCACAGGCTCTATTCTGAGACTGAAAATATAGTTAATAGCCAACGCCAAAATCGCGGCTACCAAAACATTCACTATCCCTAAACGGCGGCGTTTAAAGTAGACCTTTGAAGACCGGCAAAAAGCACAAAACCCACTGTGACTCATAAATTTATTATAAACGATACACATCAGCAGGAGGGAATTTTGAATAAAATCTAGACAAACCTTAGGTCTAGATTTTATTAAAGCATTTAATGCTCTATAATTTTAATTTAAACTATTATAAATGATAAAGACATTTCTTACACTTCTCTCAATATTATTGTTTCTTTCTTTCTTACAACCTGCCGCTGCTCAAACATCTGAAACCGAAGAATATTCATATGAAGAACTTCTTGATAAAATCAAAACTAAACAGAAAAAATATATTAAGAGTACGGCCAGCACCCCTTGGGACCAAATTTACCTCTATCCATCGTTTGCCATCATCCAGGCCTACACTAAAATTTCTGATGGCATTTCTCCCAATTTTTACCACAGCGGTTTGCAAATTTCTTTAGGCATGGATCTGTTTTCAGAACACTGGTTTTCCGAAACGGCATTCAGAAATTTTGGCGCCAGTAAGACAGAAACTAAAGAACTTTTTTTAAAAGAATTAGATTTTAAAATTGGTCATAAAAATTACCTCTCTGATCAAATAGAGTATCGCTTCTCTCTAGGCGTAAGCACACGAACAATCCGTCTTTCTGACGAAACGACTGGCTTTCATCAAGAATCAAAAAATCCAGCTTTGATCTCTTCCGTTGGTATACTTTCTACTCTGCCTAACTCTCCCATTTTACTTGGTCTTGAGTTTAACTATCGCAGCCTTCTGGTAGCGAATGAATTTGACAAAGGCTCCATGGGACTCAATTTTATTTTTATGGGATATTTTTAAGGGGCCAAATGAGTTTTTTTAATAACCTCCAATACAAAACAAAAAAAAGCGTTGTATTTTTAATTTGGTTTTTCAAAAACCCCATTGAACACATCAAGAAACTACCCCGTTGGTCCCTCCGGAATATTCTCCTTGTTCATTTTATTTTCTCGGTAGTATCGGGCACCCTGGCGGGAATAATTAGTTTAAAAGTCTGGAATATTTTATTTGGCATCCTGGCCTTTCCATTTATTTCGATGACACTCACATTGGTCTTATCGACATTTATCTACTATTACTTTCAAGTTTTCGAAAAACGCACGGTGGACTATGTCCAACTTCTTTCATTGGTTGTTTTTGCAAATTTTCCATTTTTTATTTTTCAGATCGCGTCCAACTACATCCCATTTATCAGCTTTATAGGGCTTCTCTTTACAGGAATGCTGTTAATTGTCGGGTTGACAGAAAGTTTTAAAATGACCAAACGACGCTCGGTCCGCCTTGTTGCCACTCTTTGGTTTTTAATTTTTTTAGTCTGGCTAACCAATAAATTAAGTGTCGCACGTATGGATACATTTTAAGCTATCCAACTCTGTCGGCGACCACTAAATTTTTTTCAATTTTCAGTTACGACCAGTAGATCCAAATCCACCATGACCTCGAGCTGTATCAGAAAGATCATTCACCAAATGTATTTCAGCTTGAATGATCGGACACACTACCAACTGAGCAATTCGCTCTTGATCTTGAATCTCCACGGGCTCGTTACTGAGGTTGATTAAAATAATTTTTACTTCCCCACGGTAATCAGCATCGATCGTTCCTGGCGTATTCAACAACGTCATCCCTTGCTTAATCGCCCAACCACTGCGTGGACGAGCTTGAATTTCAAAACCTTCAGGAATTTCAAAAGACAATCCCGTCGGGATCAACGCGCGCTCTAAGGGCCTCAATACTACTGGTTTGTCTAATTGTGCCCTCACATCTAGCCCGCTTGATCCGCGGGATTGGTAGGCCGGTAAGTCACCTTTAAAGTTCACTAATGTCTTTACTTTTAATTTCACGAATCCCCCTTACGATTTTACCCACCAAGAATTTCTTGACTCAACATTGGGCCCCACAAGAGCCCCGGACAATAAATCTATGTCCATATGATTATCTATATATTCACGAACTGAATCTACATTGATTTTTGAAATCATCTTCTGAATATCTTCGACGGTCTTTGGCTTTTTGAAAATTAACTCATTAATAGCGATACTGTTCATACGATTCTCGACATCATCCGACCCGAGTAATATCGCTCCCTTAATTTGATTTTTAAAAAAATCAACCTCTTTACTGGTTAATCCTTTGGTCTTTAGTTTTTTCAATTCCCTAATTGTGGTCGCCACCAACTCTTTTAATTTTTTACCATCACATGCGGCTTGAATCGTAATAAATCCAGCATCCGACATCGTATGCAGCTGACTCTGAATCGAATACGCTAAGCCTTTTGTTTCACGTACACTTTGAAACAATCGAGACGTCATGCCTCCACCCAAAACTGAGTTCACAATAAACGCTTCCATCCTCAATTCATCGCGGAACGAAGTTGCTGGCAACGCAAACAAAACATGAGTTTGTTCTGTGTCTTTATTTTTCGCAGTCCGAGACTTATGCCAAATCGGACGTTCAGAACCTTTCCTCAAGGTAAAGTCTGTCACTTTGCGAGACTTCAAATTTTTATTCAAAAAATCAGCAATTTTGTCATGATTTAAGTTACCGGCACAACTGATAACCAAATTCGAGCCCTGATAGTTTTCATGATAATATTTGTAAACATCAGCTTCTTTAAACCCATATACGGTCTTAATTGAACCTAAAATTGGGCGCCCCACATAATGTCCCGCATAGGCCGGCTCAAGCAAATAGTCATAGATAATATCGTCAGGCTGATCCTCGCTCATCGCGATTTCTTGAATGATAACATTCTTTTCGTTCGCAAAGTCCTTTTTAGAAAATTTCATATTTGAAACTAGATCCATCAACACATCGACAGCTGTTTTCCAATCATCTTTCAAAACAAGACCATGAAAACAAGTATGTTCTTTACTTGTGAATGCATTTAAATCACCACCTAACGCCTCGAGTGATTTTGCAATATCAAATGCTGATCTTTTTTTTGTACCTTTAAAAACAATGTGCTCTAAGAAATGGGTAATGCCTGACAACTTCTCGTCTTCATATCGAGACCCTACGTCCACCCAAAATCCAACAGAAAATGATTGCGCCGTCGGGTGGTGCTCGCTTACAAGCGTGGCACCACTGTCTAGTTTTGTTTTTTTATATTTAATAGATGGCATCTTTGCTTTTGCAATCTCTATTGCAAAAGAGCTTTACGCGACAACTTGATTCTTCCGGCGCGATCAACTTCTAAAACTTTAACGTCGATAGTCTCGCCTTCCTTAAGAACATCCGTCACCTGCTTGACTCGTTCATTCGCAATTTCAGAAATATGCAATAAACCTTGCGTTCCCGAGAAAATTTCGACAAAAGCACCAAATTCCGCAATCTTAACTACACGACCTTTGTATGTTTTGCCTACTTCCGCTTCCGCACAGATATCATTGATCATTTGAATCGCTTTTTTAGTAGCTTCGGGATCACTAGACGCTACATGAATGGTTCCATCATCTTCGATCTCAATCTTAACGCCAGTTGCTTCCGTGATACCACGAATAACTTTCCCACCGGCTCCGATAACTTCGCGAATTTTATCTGGTTTAATTTTAAGCGTCTCAATACGAGGAGCAAAATCAGAAATCTGGCCACGAGGTGCCTTGATGACCTTCTCCATCTCAGTCAAGATATGTAAACGCCCAACACGAGCCTGCTCAAGAGCTTGTTCCATAACCTCAAAAGAAACGGAATCAATCTTGATATCCATTTGTAAGGCCGTGATTCCAGTTGCTGTGCCTGCCACTTTGAAGTCCATATCACCTAGATGATCTTCATCACCTAGAATATCACTTAGAACCGCATATTTACTGCCTTCTTTGATTAAACCCATCGCAATACCAGCAACGTTACCTTTGATCTGAACCCCAGCATCAAGAAGCGCTAACGTACCCGAACACACTGTCCCCATAGATGAAGAGCCATTGCTTTCCAGAACTTCACTCACCACGCGAATCGTATATGGAAACACAGTCTGGTCAGGAATAACTGGCTTCAATGCACGCTCAGCAAGATTTCCATGACCGATCTCTCGACGACCTTGACCACCAAAACGACCGACTTCACCCACTGAATACGGAGGAAAGTTATAATGCAGCATAAATTTACGCTTAATAGTTCCATGTAAAGCATCAACCGATTGCTCATCATCCCCTGTACCCAAAGTGACTGTGCCAAGAACTTGCGTCTCGCCACGAGTAAATAACCCCGAACCATGGGCGCGAGGTAAAAATCCAACTTCATTAGCAATCGGGCGAACAGTTTTCGTATCACGACCATCTAAACGAATTTTATTATCTAAAATAAGAGCCCGAGACACTTTGTATTTCACATCTTCAACAATCGTATTTAAATCTTTAGCACGTTCTGCTTTTAGATCTTTTTCAGTGATTACTTCGACATAGGCCGTATGAGCCTTGTCATAAGCCTCATCAACCGCCGCATAACGCTCCATTTTTTCTTTCACTTGAAATGCTTTTTGAATTTCTGGAGTCAAGAACGACTCGACTTGAGCACGGAACGTTTCGTCAATTTTTTTAGCTTCAAATTTACGCTTCGCTTTTGAACCCGTTTTTTCACGAAGCTCATCCTGCGCATTCAGCAAAGGCTGCAAAGCCTCGTGAGCAAACTTAAGCGCACCTAAAACCGCCGCTTCGTTCACAAACTTAGTTTCACCTTCGACCATCAAGATACCATTGCGAGTTCCCGCAACGATGACGTCTAAATCTGATTTTTCCATCTGCTGCGGGGTTGGGTTCGCAATAAAGTGGCCGTCAATACGACCCACTTGAACCGCGGCCGTTGGACCACCAAATGGAATGTCCGAAATATGCAGTGCTGACGAAGCACCTAGAGATGCCAAAATTTCAATTGGAAATGATCCATCGGCGCTTAGCACCGTCGCCACGACTTGCGTCTCATTTCTATAGCCCTCAGGAAATGAAGGTCTTAAAGGTCTATCGATCAAGCGAGCAATTAAAACTTGTTCAGTACTTGGTTTGCTTTCGCGCTTAAAATATCCACCAGGTATTTTTCCAGTGGCGTAAAATTTTTCTTGGTATTCTACCGTTAATGGAAAAAAATCAACAGCGCTGGCCTCTTTTTTAGAAACCGCAGTTACCAGAACGATATTGTTTCCGCACGTTACTAGCGTCGATCCATCCGCCTGCTTGGCCATCCTTCCTGTTTCGATAGTAATTTGTTTACCACCCACGGAAGTCGTTACGGTCGTCTTCATCAAAACTCCTTTTTATCTTTTTCTGAAATCACCTTAAGCGACTCCAATTAGATCACCATGGGTGACCGGATTTGGCCACACTTAAACATGTGGCCGTTTGATCACCCAACAAAAGGGTGAACTAAAATACACGAACTATTTTCTGATTTCTAAATCAACCAGGATTTGACTATATTTTTTTTCGTCAGTTCTTTTTAAGTAATCCAAAAGCTTACGACGTTGATTAACCGCGGTTATAAGACCCATTTTAGAATGATTATCTTTTTTATGAGTCAAAAAGTGCTGAGTTAAATGAGTGATTTTTTCTGTTAACAATGCGATTTGAATTTCGCTTGAACCAGTATCACCTTCGTGACGTTTAAATGCTTTTAAAATTTGTGCTTTTACTAGTTTATGGACTGCCATTAAAGTCTCTCCTTCATTTGCGAATACACGTAAATAATAATTAGGTGATTCTTGGTTAGTATAGCCAATTGAGCGTCATGGCTGACAGAGCATTAGCTTTGTTGGAATGGATAACTTGATTAGCTAGGTACGTCAATTAGAAAGCATTTTTGTGGAACAGAAATACTCGAGCTTAATAGTCCCGACGGGCAGACTGCCCTTTAGAATAATTTCATTTTTTTCAACTTTTTCAATTTCGATCTTATCTGGTCCATCCCAGTGGATGCTGACTCGGTATTGTTTTGCCGCCTCATCATAAACCGGCTCACAGTCTAATTTAACAGTTTTAACCAAATCTTTAATTTTTTCGCTTAAAAACAACAGCTGCTTGCCATAATCTTCAGCACAAACACTGCCCCTCACTCCATTTGTCTCTTTGGCCAGTTTTTCATAAGCTAAACCGTACGACTCATTCGCACTTTTATCCAAACAATCCGCATCACCTTCGTTCACTACGATCGCGTGGAATTGAAACTTTTTCATTGGCCAATTTGCTTTCAAATACTTGACCAACTCCTCGGGTTTATTACGCTTTTGAATGATTGGTAAGCCATTGCTACCTTCATAAGGTGTCTCATCGGCATCGGCGATAAAAACGACGTTCACGGAAGCATCAGGTCTCATAAAGGGCGAGGTCGCCACCTTCTCTCTCTCTAAGAATCGATAGGTTGCATAGATTCCTTGCTCATAGGGAGAGCCTGACTCTTTTCGTTGGATGACTTGGGCAAATAGGGTCTCGGCATCTAGTTCGGGAATTTTAGAGTCAAGATAACGACTGCTATTAGCAAACATTTGCAGCTTCCCGTCCGCATAGCTCAAGGCTGGATTGTCCACATCGGTTGTAATAACACCCACTCGCCAATCAATTGTTCTTAGATTTTTAATAAACAATGGAAAACGAGATGACATATTCTTCTGCTCATCAGCCATCGAATATGAATTATCGACCACAAACAAAACGTCGGCTTTATCTGTTTCGGATAGCGTGATTACTTTTTCCATTTTTTGATAGGCCGGCTCTGTCACCCCTGGATTTTCAGGTGTGACCACGGCAGGTGGACGAACACCACCAATATCAGGAGCACCTGGATCCACAGGCACCGCCCCCGCATCTTGATTGTTGTTATCACCTGACGTAGGTAAACTAGAAGGCAGTTTACCAACACGAATCTCTCCCGGCTGACCGCAGTTGTTAAAAGCAATCATCACCAGCAACAAGCACATATTGATAAAAAGTAATGCGCGTTTTCGTCTCACACTACTCTCTTCGGCCAGTTTTGGAAAACTTAATAGGTCCAGGTCTAAAGATAATGAATTATTTTATCGTTACCAAATGCCTTAAAACCCGCACTAGTGGCTCGGGTTTACGAAAATTCGTTTAACTTCAATAGTATCCGAAACCGACAGGATACCCCGCAGTTGGCGATTAAAAAAGCAAAATATTTCGCCAAAAAAACCTAAATCCCGTATGCGTTTTGACAGACTGTATGAAACTAAACCATTTTTCAGCTTTTCGGCCTCGGAAAACTCAAGCTCTAAGACCGAACGATCTTTGAGGGCCTGCCACGGACTCAAAAAAAATGATGAATTTTGATTTGTTGAAAAATCTTTCTTTTCCTTTAATTCACTCAATGTCACAGCGTCAGACACACGATAACCGCCAATAGCTATACGCTCTAGCCCTGTCATCGTCGCTCCCACACCTAATCTCTTCCCCAATATATAAATCCACGAGCGAACGAACGAACCTTTGGAACAAGAAAACTCGACTGTCGCATTAGGAAATTTCATGTCCACAACTCTAATATCCCAAAACTTCATATCTTTTTCTGGACCTTCAAAGTTGTCCAATGTGTTATCTTTACGAGCAATCTCGTACAACTTTTTACCATCGACTTTTTTAGCCGAATATAAAGGAATCGGTAGTTTTTGGACGCCCGACAAAGACTCGATTGCTTCCAACCACTCATTCTCGGCAACAAACATATCCGACGTCTTTAAAGTTTTTCCTGTTATGTCCCAAGTGTCAGTTTCGACACCTAACTTCATTTGCAGTCGATAGGTTTTGTCTGCCCCCATCAAATAATCGGACAACTTTACGGACTCTCCAACCAAGCAAACCAGCAACCCCTCGGCCAACGGATCTAATGTCCCAACATGTCCAACTTGTTTATCTTTTAGGATACGACGTAATCCAAATACCACATCATGGGACGTAACACCCTTTTCCTTGCGAATTAAAAAAACACCATTCAATTTCTCATTTGCAATGAAGTTTTTTATCATGGCGTAAAATGTCCCGGTGTATTTTTTTGACGTCTTTCTTAAGAGTATCTAGTCATTATCACGTTTGTTTTGATTCGAAATTTCACTTAATATTTGATCGACCTTACGAACCTTATCAACGGATTTATCATGAAAAAATCTAATTTTGGGAGTAAATCGCAACTTTAGCTCCTTAGCGATATGCTGCTGAACTTCACTCACGTGACTATTCAGCATATCTTCAGTTTCTTGAATTGCGTCCTCATCCACAACATCAACCCTCGATGCGCCTTTTGGCAGCACTGTAAAGTAGATTTTGCCAGATTTCAGATCTGCCGACACCACAACACGAGATAAAGTAACGAATACATCTAGCGGCTCAGAGAACCCACTAATCAAATACATACCAACAACAGCTTGTATCTCTTTTTCGACTTTTTGAACTCGACGTCCGTCACCTACTTTTTTCATGCACTATTATGGATTCGTTTCTAGAGTAAGCTCTTTACGAATTTCTTCTTTAATGAATGCCTCGATTTGATCGCCGACTTTGATATCATTATAGTTTTCAATACCAATCCCACATTCAAAGCCTTCAGCCACTTCTTTAGCATCGTCTTTGAAACGTTTCAAAGATGCAATTTTTCCTTCGTAAATAATTTTACCTTCACGAAGCAACCGAACCGAATTCGAACGTTGAATTTTACCATCGATGATAAACGTACCTGCAATTGTTCCCACTTTGGGTACGCTGAATGTATTTCGTACCTCTGCACGTCCCATCACTTTTTCAACGATATCCGGAGTCAATAATCCCGACATAGCTTTCTTAATATCATCCATCAATTCATACACGATCGTGTAGGAGCGAATTTCAATACCAAGTTGCTTAGCCTTGTTCTGCGCGCCCATATCTGGACGTACGTTAAAACCAATAATGATCCCTTTAGACGTCTGCGCAAGAAGCACGTCAGACTCAGTGATTCCCCCTACAGCGGCATGCAAAACTCGCGTTTTAACTTCTTTAGATACAAGTTTGCCTAGCATACCCTGAATCGCCTCTAAGGATCCATGCACATCTGTTTTCAAGATAATCGCTAACTCCTTGACGTCACCACGATTCACTTTCGCAAAAATATCTTCTAGTGATAATTTGCCTTTACGCGCATTTGCGGCCACAGCGGCTTGTTCCTTACGGATACCCGCTACTTTTTCAACTTGTTCTTCTGATTGCAGAACATCAAAACGGTCACCCGCCATTGCCGTATCATCCAAACCTAAAACTTCGACAGGTAAACCTGGCCCCATAGACTGCCTACGCTCGCCGCGATCCGTAGTTAAACTCTTTACACGACCTTTAACAACGCCAGCAACAATATGATCACCGACTTTCACAGTACCATCTTTAATCAACAACGTAGCGACCGAGCCTTTGCCTTTTTCTATTTTAGATTCGATTACAATTCCAGTCGCAGATCGTTTTGGATTGGCCTTTAAGTCTTGCATCTCTGCAACCAATGAGATTTGTTCTAGAAGCTCTTTGATACCTTCTTTTTTCAATGCCGAAACTGGACAAAAAATCGTCGTCCCGCCCCACTCTTCTGGAACCAATTCAAATTCAGTTAACTGTTGCTTAATACGGTCAGGATTTGCACCCGGCTTATCCATTTTATTGATGGCAACGATAATAGGAACACCCGCAGATTTTGCATGGTTAATCGCTTCCGCAGTTTGAGGCATTAATCCATCATCAGCAGCGACTACAATAACCGCGACATCCGTTGCATTTGCACCGCGCGCACGCATGGCCGTAAATGCCTCATGGCCTGGGGTATCCAAAAATGTGATACTTTTGCCATCCTCTAGAGTTACATTATACGCACCAATATGCTGAGTGATACCACCCGCTTCACCTTGAGCCACGTTAGCTTTTCTAATTACATCCAATAATGAGGTTTTACCATGATCGACATGCCCCATGATGGTCACAACCGGAGGTCTAACAATCGGCTCGGCTTTCAAATCACCAAAAGCATACTCACCCAACACATCTTCCGCCGAACGTTTTACGTTCTGAGCTTCCCATCCAAACTCGGTTACAATCAATGCCAAAGTATCGAAATCAAGATCTGTATTAATATTAGCCTGAACACCACTTTGCATTAACGCCCGAATCAACTGAGGGGCTTTAATCCCCATTTGCACACTTGCATCAGCAAGTTTCATCGAACCGTAAACATCTAAAATACGTTTTGAAGCCTTAGGTGTCGTTAATTGTGTCTTCATAGCTTCACGATCAAGTGTGCCTTTTTTCTTTTTCGGCTGAAAAACCATTTCCCGTTTTCTGAATTCAACCGCATTAAAATTATTTTGCTGTTCTTCCTGTTCTTTCTCTTTAGCCGTCGCACCACCGGTGCCTTCAATACGCTTATTTTTCTTATCTAAATTTTTCTTACCTTTATTGGTATCATCGTAAATTTCTGTGGTTGGAATAACCGGAGCCGCTGTGAACCCAGCACGTAAGGTACGATTTTGAATTCCACCTGGTCGAGGAGGACGAGGTCCCTGCCCACCAGCACCTTGATTGCCTCCATCACGCTGATAACCTCCAGTACGTGGAGGTCCACCTTGAGGCGCTTGCACTCGAGATAAGTCCATGCGACCAATAATATTACGACGCGGCTGCGGCGTTGACGAAACTCCGCTTGATCCTACAGAAACTTCCTTTTTACGAGCCACACCGACTTGACTTTGCGGTGTTGGCGCCACTGGCGCCAACGGAGGCGTCGGCGGCAACACCGGAGCTTTTACTTCCACAACTGGTGTTGGCACAACCACTGCTTTTTCAACTTCAACTTCTTTTAACACGTCCACCACATCTTGAGTTCGTTGCTTAGCCGTAACCACTTCAGGAAATATAGGCTTATTTTTAGGTTCTTCATGTTTGACTTCTACGACTGGAGGAACATCAACAGCAACGGCTTTCTTAATAATCCTCGCTCCACCTGGTTTTGCTGGAGGCAAAATTTCTTCATCTGTATCTTTTGATTTACGACGAACAATTTGTGACTTTCCAGCATCTTTCATGGAAGTATCTGCCTCAGGCGCTGATACTTTTTTTGCAATCTTACGAGCAGCGGTCTTTTTTGGTTTCTCAACCTCGATCTCACCGCCACCTTTAAGCTTGATTTTGATCTGTTCAAGAACTTCAGGCTCTAGTTCTGCCATATGACTCTTAACAGGAATTTGCCACTCACGGATTTTATCCATCAGTGCCAGAGGAGTCATGCCTATTTCTTTTGCAAATTCGAAAACCTTAGGATTCGTCACAAGTAATTATTCCTTTTTTGGTTATTCTTCAGAGTTACCTTGAAGTTTTTGCAGCTCTTCTTTTAAGCGCTGATCAGCTTGTTCCTTAGCTGATGAGTTCGTTGTCGTCGCTTTCGCCACTTGCGGAGAAGTCGGAATTACCGTTCCTTCTGCCTTGTATTTTTCAATTAAATCTTTAGCAGACTGCACAAGCTTCGCTGCTTTATCTGGATCATCATAACCTGGAATACTCATTACATCTTCCACAGGAGCCTCAGAGATAATTTGGAACGAGCCAAAGCCAGATTGAAAAATATTTTGCGCCATTGTTTGCGTCATGCCAGGAATCAGCATTAAGTTGAAAATAGACTCCGCTGTACGAGACGCCGCAATTGACTCTGAAACAATATCAATTTTCCAACCAGTTAACTTAGCACCTAATCGTACGTTCACACCACGTTTACCGATAGCTAAGCTCAATTGAGAATCCGGCACAACGATTTCAATTTCTTTATTTGATTCATCCAAAAACACGCGCGAAATTTCCGCCGGCGCCAATGAATTACATACGAAACGAGTAATATCTTCCGACCAAGGAACGATATCGATTTTTTCACCACGCAACTCTTGAACGATATTTTGTACGCGGCTCCCCTTCATACCCACACACGCGCCCACAGGATCAACAGCCGGATCATTACTGCGAACGGCTATCTTCGCACGAACACCTGGCTCACGAGCCGCTGATAAAATTTCTACGATGCCATCGTAGATTTCAGGAACTTCCATTTCAAATAATTTAATTAGATATTCTTCGGATGCACGAGACATGATAATTTGAGGACCACGAGTTGTTTGACGAACTTCCATCAAAAAACCTTGTATACGATCTCCTGGTTTGTACTGCTCACCAGGAATTTGTTCCCGTAGCGGAATATGCGCCTCTGTTCGCCCCAAATCGATAACGATCGAGCCTTTTTCCACACGACGAGCAATGCCAGAAGCAATTTCACCTTTGCGCTGCTCAAATTCATTAAAGATAATGTCACGCTCAGCATCGCGTACTTTTTGTAGGATAATTTGCTTCGCAGCCTGAGCTGCAATGCGACCCAAATCAGACGAGTCCATTTTAATACCAATAGAATCATTTAGTTGAGCTTGAGGATCTAACTTGCGAGCCTCGTCCAACGGAATTTCGACTTCGTCATCAATAAATTTGGCACGTTCTACAACTTCTTTGAATTCAAATAACTCAACCTCACCAGTTTCTTCATTGTAGGACGCTTCGATTTCGCGATAAGTACCATACTTTTTACGAGCAGCCGTCAGAATCGCATCCTTAACCGCATCAATTACGATTTGCTTATCGATTCCTTTATCTTTACCAACCGCTTCGATTACTTTGGATAGGTCAAAATTTTCTGCCATATCGATCCTTCTCTCTTCGTTGTCATTACGACATCACACACATGATGCCATCTATTGCTTTTTAGCCTTCTTTTCGTTTTTATCAAACTCAAATAAAACCCGTGCCTTTTCCACTGCGCTCATAGGCACCCGCACGTCGTTTCCCTCAAAATCAAAAATCAAAATGGAGTTTTCGACCTTGATCAACTCAGCCTCTAACGATTTCGCATTTTTAAGCTGATTCACAGTAACACCCAAAGCCTCAAATGATTTTTGAGTTCGGAGCTTTACTTTCTTCCCGATCGCACCCTGAAAGTGCCAGTCTTTTTTTAGCACACGCTCAAGACCGGGCGTTGAAACCTCAAGCTGATAGTGCTCCCCTGGGACAATATCACCAGCATCTAAGATTTCACTGAGGCCTCGAGAAATACTTTCGCAATCTTTGATGCCAGCCATAGGGTCTTTATCGATGTACACACGAAGAACACGGGACGAGAATTCTAGGTCGTATAAGCGACACCCTTCTTTCTCCGCGATTTGACTAGCCAGTGATTCTACTTGAGCTAGCCAACTTGGCCTGTTGTCAGACCCTCCGTTTGTATTTTCAATCATTAAATATATCCCCAGAAACAAAAATAGTGGGTTTGGCCCACTACACGACTAGAACTAACAAAAAAATATTATAGAATCAAGCATTTATCTTTATAGATCAAGACCCGAGCAATCTCTCTAAGATCCCACTGAAATCATCCCGAAATTCCACTGAAATCCCCCAGATATGACGTCTACAGAACAGATATATTTCAAACAAGCCAAGAAATAGAAATCATGTCATCCGGAAATCACTAAACTATAGTTAACTGCGCTTTTTCCATCAGGATAGTATCTCGATCGAAGACCCACTTTTTTAAAACCATGACGCTCGTATAACTGTATCGCGGATTGATTGTCCTCATGAACCTCCAACCACACCTCACTTGGATGACCACATGAGTCAATAAGTCTCTGCAACACAACATCCCCAGCTCGATTCGAAGCCCAGCGGGAAAAGATCAGTAAAATTTCCAACACCGCCCCAATTTCTTTGTATAGAACAAATGACTGCAACTCGCCACCACCGAAACAAGCCAAGCTTTTCGAACTGAGAAGTTCATTTTGCACAGACTCCGGTGTCCAATAAACGCCAACCAAAGACTTCACTCGCGAGCGCATAACCAAATCAATGTCGGGCATATCAGACACAATTAACGAGCGAAACGTTGTAACCACTAGCTAGTCTCGTTGGTATAGTTTTTAACTTTGTATTTCTTTTTAATAATCTCGAACCAAGCTTTAAGTCTTTCTTCCAACTGCTGTTGACTTAAGAAGGTTTTGATATTTTCCTTAAACTGAACAAATGGCACTTGACCAAACTTCAATCGATTTTTATCAAAATATTCTTTTGCTTCTGAATCAGTGATAAACCCCTTCATAGAATCTGATTTTACGCGTATAAATTTTTTGGCCACCAATTTTCGCTTAAGAAACTTTTCCAACTCCGGCGTCGACACTTGTAAATTCTTCCACTCTTTAGTGGGAACGACATTTTTCTGAATCTTCTCCATCATAGCCTTAAACTCGTCGTCCGTAACCTGATTAAACTCAAACACATTGGACTCGGCCTGAACAACAACTTCCAACAGAACCTGGCCAACTTCGACATTAAATCGAGTATCTTCCGAAGAAATCAAACTCAAATTTTTATCAGCCAACAACCCATGCTCGAGCATGTTTACGATTTGAACTTCTCTTGAGGTTATAACTTGATCAGCCGCTGTTCCCACAATTTTCGAAATCAAAACGGAATCGCTCGTCGTTGTTTTTTTTACTTGATTTCGCCTAAGCGTGATAGTCTTATCACTGACCTTTTCCGTCGCCCAAATTAGAGATCCACACACTAAAACTGCCACAATGATTTTCATTATATTTAGAATAAAAAAAAAACACCCGTATGAACAGGTGTTTTTTCAAGAATCGATTAATCGCTTGCCAGGAGTATTAAAATTGAACCTTAGCGCTGATACTTACCAAAGTAGAGTTTAATTGCTCTAAAGCCGTACCGTAGTATGGCTGATAAGCAAACGCTGATTGGTTACGGCGAGACGACAAGTTGAAGAAATATCGATAATCAATACCTACCGTAAACTTAGAATTAAACACAACATCCGCACCCACGTTTACACCCAAATCAACGGCATGCGAGTTTGTCGACGTTTCATTGTTTGAATAATACGAACCATAATTGGCATTAGCCCATTGAAATGTGCGGTAGGTGTACTGCCCCAGACCACCAACAAATGGCTTAACCATACCCGAAAGCATGAAGTATTTCATCCCAATTGAACCAGAATATTGATTTACATCCATATCAGGAGCCAAGAACCCATTATGGTACATTGGATTCATCGAGAAATTAGAAAACACGAACGTACCTTCCACAGCATAAGTGTCATCGTATTTAGTGCCAAACGTAGCCCCTAATGAATAGTTTCCACGAACATTCGTTGAATCTGGGTAATCTGGAAACCCAACTAAAGCCGAAAAATATTTAGTCTCGACGGCTGTTGAGGGAACTTCGTCCTCTACCTTTAAAGCGGACTGAATTTCCTCACGAATCGCTTCGCGAGTTAACACATCTTTTTGCTCTGCTGGCGGCGGCGCCACCTGCTGAATAATGACCGGCGGCATGGCGGGTTGCGACGGTTGAACTGGCTCGACAACCTGTGATGACACCTGCCCCTTATTCATTTGATCAAACTTATTTCCAAATAAAACATCGGCCCGACGTTTTTCATCGTCCAAGCGAGACTGCTCAAGCTTCTCGACAATTTTGGTTTCAGTTTGAGCCTCTTGATCCAATCGCGACTTTTTCATAACATCGGCCCGCGATTCCACCATCGGAGACGCTTCGACATAAGTCACCGGTTGCTTCTGGATTTGCTGCGTCTGCACCTGAGTATTTGTATTCGCTACTGCATTTGCAGATGGCGTCGCCTGATTTAAAATATAAATCGGTTGCGTCGCAGCTTTGGGAGCACCCCTCGAAGCCGGCGCGCTGTTCGAATAAATTTGCTCAAGTTCAGAATCAACTTCTGACTCTAGTGCAGCCCCCTGTGTAAACCCAACCCCTGGAGTTAAAGAAAGGACCGCAAGGACGAAAAACAACTTCATAAATTCTCCTCGTGGTAAAATAATCCATTTTGCATATCAGCAATTCGAAGGCCAAAAACTGTCACGTTAGTATTCTTAACCTAAGTACTCGAATTAAAAAGCGATTGAGTTTGCTTGAAAAATGTTCATGAAATCAAAAACGCATAAAAAAGTGACTGTTTATGATACTGTTTATGAAAATTTTTCTTGAACTGATAAAAAATCATAGTACATTGCAAAGCTTCTTCTGACTCTGTGATGAAAGAGCAAAACGCTAGATTCAAAACTAGTGATTTCACTCTGTTATTTTTTTATAAGCGCCCGAAGAAAGGGGCTTCTTTTTGAAGCCTTAGGTAGACAAAGTTGCTTTTTATGGGCAACCTAGTGGACCGCCTGCTCTTGACTTATCTTTTTAAAAATAAAAAGCAGGTCAACAAAGAGCATTTTGAAAATTGAATATAAATGGCCCTGTGGTGGAATTGGTAGACGCGCTGGACTCAGAACGTCAGTCGAAAAGACTGACACTAAATTGAGTGCCCTTGGAGAAATCCTTGGAGTAGAACCGCCCAAATTCGGTGAAGGCTTTATCTCATAGTGAGATTGCTAATGCCGAGCCAAGCCTTAGAGAGAAATCTCTTCGGAAGGTGTAGAGACTAGACGAGCGGAACCTAAAGTTAGAAATAACAACGGTTAAGGCATAGTCCAGACCACAAACTCTCGACATAGAATGTTTCTTAGAAGCAATCTATGCAAGAGCTAGTGAAAACTAGAGTGGTAAGAAAATCCAGTGCCCGCAAGGGCGTGGGAGTTCGATTCTCCCCGGGGCCACCATTTGTCAAGGGTCTCGAACGGGCGTCCGCTTGAAAATGTAAAAAATTTTTAGCCCCGATTAGATTCGACTTAATAGCCTCTGAGATTAAAACCTCAGGGGCTTTTTTGTTTTTAGGGCCTAGCGTTCGGCCCTTTCCGCTATTGTTTTGATTTCGACTGACATCGCTAGAAAAAGACACAAAAAAAGAGGCGCTAGAGGAATGCTCCCCTAACGCCGATTTGTAGTGAGCTTCGCCCACGTGGAAATGAATTTCAAAACCATCTTTCATGATTTCAATTTTATGCACGATCAATTTTATAATCATGAAATTGGGCACATTATACTAAATCAGCATCACGACCAAGAAGCTGACCATCTTATGAGCGAAGGGCGAAAAGGTAATAAAATATCAGAAGGTCAGTGCCAGACTGCGCGAAACTTTATTAACAGGCGCTTTAACCAAGAAGAAATAAAACAGGAAGTTTCCACAAAAATACCTGAAGCAACAGAAGTAGTTCCTAGGGCGAAGTGATATTCTGAATCTCGTAAACCGTCACAATGCGAGTCAAGTTTCGTTTCTGAATGTAAAGTATTGTACATTTGTCGATTTCGACGTTCAGTTTTCTTAATGAAACTTAGTTATGAGGAATTTCTGAAAGACGAGAGGAAATGCCGGTCTGCGACGAATCGATTTTCTATCCAGCAATTGAACGGCGCAAACTTGGAATAAGTGACGAAGACATGGAATGCATCCTTTCAAATATTTTGCTTGGGCAACCATCGACCTCAACTCGATAAACTTCAATACCTACTTGTTTTGCACGCTTCTCAGTCTCATCCGAGACACTCCTGTAGCCTATACTCATTTCGTCATTACAGTTTTGCGGAATCTGAGGAATAAGTGCGATCCCGGGCCCAATAAAAGAAATCATAAGGTCGGCATGTTTATTTGGGTGATGGGGCCATTGGTCTATTGGAACTCTTATCAAATTTTTACATTTAAATTCTTTCTTATACAGTTTACGTTTATAGTCATTCCATCCTGCTGAATCACCTACAGCGCAATTGCCACCTCCATCATTCAAAACGTTTCCGCCTGCTCCTAAATTTTTATCCTCACCTTCGGCATTCTCATGGGTCGGTCTCGGTAACTCTCCAAACTCAGCATTCGTACATAGATTCATAATCGCTGTAAAATCGGTATTTGGCTCGTCAGCGTCTCTTCGTAGCGCCCATTTGCTGTTTGGTAAGCGGCGCCATTGCGTGCTTGTATCCCTGATCCACAAGTACTCTTTTTCAGAATTAAGAATAATAATTCGATCTTTATCCTCTGGAGAAAGTTTCGAAATTTCTTGAGCAATCCATCGCGGGTCGGTTCTTTTTGATGGTATAACAAGAAGCTTGCCACTCGAGTGTACTCCTCGCAGTGCGGTTTGAATTTGCTCAATTGAACCTTCCGATCCCATGGCAAGACTTGGAAAGTCAGCTTCATATGACGCCAGAGTATACTTAGGCGTAAATATCAAAAAAAAGAATAGCGCCGTGAAGATTTTTACGATTGAAAAATGAAAATTTTTAAACATCATTCTTAGGATATAATGACCAGTTAAAAATTACTCGAGACTTACGTCTAATTATGAGCTTCTAGTGAGCTGGTCAAAACCCAATCTCTGATGACGTCATATTTAATTTCAGCCCTGAGCCTTATGGAGCCTGATGTTATCAGTATGTCAGGAGATCGATCTTTTCTGTCCAAACGTAAATGGCCCCCAAACCTTGCCAAATCGAATTAAATGGGACTTGAACAGAGGGCTCTTCAAAAGAGCCCATGTGACCTGTTTTAATCATTTGGTTATTGAACGCCTTTGCTTCGCTCAGCCTGCATCATTGACTGAAGCACCGTCCGAAACCGATTCTCCAGATGTCGCCCAATATTATGCTCATCTAGAAAAGTAAATTGAAAGATCGTACCCTGTAACAAAGCCTCCAGCATCATGGCAAGATCCTCTGGGTTACCCATAATCTTCAACTCGTGGTTCGAGACCGATTCTTGAATAAGACCGAGAAAAATCTTGCGAGTTTCGGCAAAGTAAGCGGCTACCTTTTTCTTAGCTTTAGGGTCTCCTGCCTCTGTTCCAAGCCATCGAGCGTGTTCACCAAGCCTCTTTGAATCTACATTTTTTGCGATTAGGCGAAGGAATTCGAAAATCCCGTCGAGGCCATTGAGTTGAGCAATCTTTCTGGCGTTCATCTTCGAGAGATTTTCATCCCACTTTTGATTTCTGGCCAAAAACGCCAAACGCTTTTTTGTTTTGAATCTCTTGACGAGCGCTGCGGGTGAAAGGCCCGTCGCTTTTCCAACCTGCTCAAAAGTAAACGACTCAAAACCCTCGCGAGAAATGACATCAAAGGCAATTAGCAATACATCAGAATCACTGATTTTTTTAGGTCGCCCCATACCACTTGATAGTAAATGGTAATTTACTTATAATCAAGTCACAAGTCAGGAGTTGAGTATGAGCATAACCACGCGAGAAATTATTTACGATATTGACGGCCTGAGCATGAGAGCTCACCTAGCGCAGCCCAACAGTGCGGGACCTTGGCCAGCGGTCCTTATAGGACATGATGGGATTGGCCTAGACGAATACCAACGGCATCGCGCTGAAGATCTGGCGGCACACGGCTATCTAGCGTTGGCGATGGATTACCATGGTGGCCAGCTATACTTCGGCAGGCCGAACGAGATGCTAGCCCGAATCATGCCGTTATTGGCTGACGATCAGCGAATGCAGGCTATCGGTAACGCCGCCCTTGATGCTCTGCTCGCCGTGCCAGGTATTGATCCCAATCGGCTCGCTGCCCTCGGCTATGGCGCTGGTGGTCGTATAGTGCTCGAACTTACCAGGACCGGCGTGCCATTTAAATCTATTGCGGTCGTTCATCCCGCCTTGCCAGATGCTAAAGCTGATGACTGGACTGAGTTGACCAGCACTTTCCTTCTTTGCACCGGCTCCGAAGACCCCTTATGCTCTCCCGAACAGCTTATGAAGTTTGGTCACGCGCTCCAGGGTGCTGGGATCGACTGGCGCATGAATGTTTACGGTGGAGCCAAACATGCTTTCTGGGCGCGTCCGGCTAATGGAGGGGTCGCGCATACCGGACCTACTGTGCCTGGCGTCGGCTATCACCCGAAACATGCAGAACGCGCATGGCAGGCTGTGCTCGATCTGTTCCGCGAAACTATCTGAACCTTGCACCGCAGCCACTACTCAAAAAATGGTCTGTCGTTTTTAAACGCTCGTTCATTCGAGCGTTTCTATTTTTAAAGTATTGAGCAAGGTTTGACCCTAACGCCCACGAATGACCCCTGATGAAATTGGAACACCAATATCAAACGGCCGTTTTTTTATTGCACGGAGCCTTTCTTTGATAGCTGTCGGGCTCGCCGCAAAATAATCCGCCAATCTTTCAATTTTCCAGTGCTCGATCCAACGAAGTCTTGCCAGTTCCTTTAGATCGAGATATTCACGTTCCCAAGAGAGCTTGTAAGCTATTGAAACCACAGGCCCGCTTAGTTCTTGTAGCTTGGCGCAGCCTCCACCATTTAAAACTTCTAAACAATTACTTTTTAAATCTTTGTATTCACCTAAATTTTACACTGAACATAAACGATGGTGGCATCGTTTATCAATCATTCGTCTCGTTCAGAAATTTAATGGCTCCAATATTTTGAGGCCGTTTTTTTATCATCGATAGCCATGTGAATTTTGACTGTTTTTTGGGTACAAAAATTTTCTGAATAAAATATCGCTATCAGAATTTAGACTGCGTAATTTAAATTCGTTTTTTGACCTATCCGATCTGACATTTGAATATAACTGTTCAGGAGAGGATGAGTCGATTATTTCATCTTTGAATTCTGCTAAAGGACCTAAAAGATAGTTATAAACGATTTCTTGCACAAAACTTCTATTCGCCAACGATATTTATGAATTTATAGTTTACTCGGATGAAATTTAAATTTTGATGGCGTTGATTTTGTAATACTTTTGAATTGCTTATTGAATCGACTTAGATCGTTAAATCCCGCATCTAGAGCCAAATCAATAACGCTGCCCTCTTTAATCAAAAGATCAAACATTGACTGAAAAATGCGGATTTTGGATCGATACTTGACGGGAGAAATACTAAATTCATTTTTAAAAATTTTTGTCAACTGAGAGTCTGAAAGATTAAATTTTTTGGCTATATCGGAAATCTCGATTTCCAATTGAAAGTGAGCATCAATGTAGTTTTTAATTGCCAAGGCCAAGGACATCTCTTTCTTTTCCGAGAAAACCTTAATTTCTTGTGCCGTCTTCAGCCAATTAGAAATATCAGTGATCGAAGTCACATTTAACAAATGACCCGAAAACAAAGTCGCACTCTCTATTTGCGGCGCAAAATCAATCTCCGAAATATACGCATGCCAAACTAAGTGGGATGAAAAAATCTCCCATTTAATCAAGCTCCGCTTTGGAATAAAGATCGACACAGGCCCCTCTGGGCGAAAGTTCTGTGAATTTGCAGTTATGCTCAGGTCATTTTGTCTAATTTGAGCATGAGCATATATATTAAAATTTCCAAAAGTATCCACAACTTGAAATGGCGGCGAGTATTCATGCTTTCTTTTTAAGTACAATAGATCTTTAGAGAGTTTTCTTACTGAACTTTGGTAGGTATCGGTGACGATATTAATTTTTTCTGAGTTCATTTTTGTTTCCATTGGAAAAAAACGCCAAGACCAAATCATCGTACTGTTTACAATTAGTTTAAGCAAAGGATTTTATGAATCACATTATGCCAATTCTAAGAGAGATGTTATCCAAAGTTGAACTCAAACGCGTCCCTGAGCAGATGGTCATGGACTCTGAAGATCAAACTCAAGATTTTTATAACTATGGATTAGGAGACACGACCCTACGAGCATCTTATCTTTTTCAAGCAAAGTGGGCTTCAAAAACATTTGCCAATTGCAAACGCGTTTTAGATTTAGGAACAGGACCAGCCAATCAAATTTCGATTTTAGCCCAGATGAATCCTAATATCGAGTTCGTGGGCGTGGACTTATCCGACAAAATGTTAGCACTAGCAAAAACAAACTGCGATCGGTTGGGAATAAAAAACATTTCCTTTGTTCAAGACGATATGACTCAACTCTCTTGCTTAAAAGATGGCGAATTTGACGGCGTTTTTAGCAGCGTCGCTCTTCATCACCTACCTCAAGCATCGGACCTGGAAAGTGCATTCAAGAACGCCCGGCGCGTATTGAAGCCAGACTATGCCGCCTATATAACCGACTTTCTGTTGGTAAAGAATGATGCCAGTATTAACTATTTGCTTTCGCTTAATGAAGGTCAGCCGAAAATTTTCAAAGATGACTATGAAGCCTCCTTACGTGCGGCTTTCCCTAAAGAAAACTTCCTAAGTGCCTCTGGCAAGTATCTAGAGCACACCCAGTTTTTTTCTAGCTTTGGAGCACGCTTTCTGATGGTGCTAAAAACAAAGTCCTATGATTTGAACCCCGCCGCCGAAGATTTCTTAGAAGATGAGCTTAGGAAATTGTCAAAAAAGAATAGAGGCATATACAACAGCATTTCCATACTTCTCGCTTTAGATGGAATGATTGGATAGTCCATGACGTTGCTCAAACTCAAACTCGTTAAAAATCCAGTTTATTGAAACTGCCGATCATGCATGTCAAAATTCCTCAGCGCCAACACCTTCTGAAAACAATAAAACAGAGAACTACACTAAAGCCCAGTGTTCACCCCCCACTGTTCTGCCGAGACAAAATAATCGGAGAAAATATGAAAAATTTCCTAACCAGCTATTCAGTGTTAATCATAAGCGTGGTTTTAAACGCTCCAACCTATGTTTTTGGCAATGATCTTTGCGACACCTCGCACTTATTCACACCAAAATGGAATGCAGCAAGCAAGACATGCATGCTCAGCATGGACATAGCATTTCCTAATAAACAATCCGATAAACAGTATGATATATTTTTCGATTTTGGCAAAAAAAACATATTTATTGGCAGAAAGCAAACCTCCCCGTTGTCAAAATCAGTAAATACAGACTCACAAGAGTATTCATCTTTTTCTAGTTACGATTTTATCACCTTCACAAAAGGTCATCCGAGATCAAACATTGCTGACAACTACATTTACAAATGGGACCCTTCATCTAAAGTATTCGTAAAAAAACACCTTGATACCCTACTCCATACCTATTTGAATATCTTTCCTGCAGGCTCAACCTCACTCACACAAGAAATTCCACAAGCGTCATCAAAAAACGACATGGTATCTATCTCCGAAGAAAGCAATACCTGTAGTAAACGAACCAAAAAATACTTCGCCGTCAAAGTGAATGGAAAAACTCAGCATCTAATAGATCCAGACTATAAGTACTCCAGCGATCTATCTCAGATCACTGAAGAAAAAAAATGCAACTCAATGAGCGAAAGCCAAACGCCTGAAACGACATCGACACCCTCGGAGACACAGCAAAACCCGCTGCGCTAGACTTTTACCCAGAGAAGCACATTCCCGTGCTTCAAAACTCGGGCTGCTCATTAAGCCACACTCTATCCACACACCTAATCAGAAAAATCTTGGAAATGTTTTTTTATCTCGTTTAAAAATATTTCTGTTTTTTTAGGAATCCATTTTCTATTCGAATACAGCGCATAGAAAGAAGCTTTAGGTGCCAGTCGTTTTGCATCCAGCAAGACCAATTTGCGATCAAATAGCTCCTTACGAATTAACCACGTGGGTAAAACAGCTACCCCAAGCCCAGCAAGACAGGCCTCTTTACACGCCAACATATCGTTTAAAACTAAACGCGTATTAGTTAAAACCTTTTTTAACTGCTCATCATCAACTTTATAAAGCTGCCCCACACTTTGGGGACCAATCAAAGATTGCTTAAAGTCCGGAGAAAACCGAATAAAATCGTATGCGGCCAACGGCACACGGTTCTTACGGCACTTTTTTAAATACTCAACAGACACGTACATTGATAAATTGGTTTCAAAAATTTTTTTAACGATATAGCTAGAGTCAGTAAAACGCTCTACAGCAGGACGAATCACCAAATCAATACCTTGATCATTCGGATCGACTTCTTGATGAGTCAAAAATATTTCCAAAGAGATATCAGGGTAATTTGACGTGAAAATTTTTAGAAAATTCTTGATACAATACAAACCAAAATCAAGAGGCATCGAAACCTTCAACGTCCCTCTTGGCGTCAGAGTTTTATCGATTATTTTTTCTTCGGCTTGATACAAATTGCGTAATGTTTCTTGGCAATGCCGATGATAAGCGATTCCGGCTTCAGTCAGACTGATTTTACGAGTGGTGCGATTAATCAAACGAATCCCCAATCGTCTTTCCAAGTTCGCTATTTTAGCACTAATAGTAGATTTCTTTAACCCCAAACTCAGAGCCGCAGCCGTAAAACTTTTCAACGCGCTGACTCGCTCAAAAACAAGAATTTCATTCAAATCCATTTTTTTCACTCCGCAAAAGTTTCGATATCTATCTAACTCGATTGTACTCTACTATAATAGAGTACAATTGCGAATATATTGTTCGTTTATATGGACAATGCAAATTTGACTTACATCCAGTTCGTCTATAAATTTGACGAATCGCGATGAAGTAACAATTATTCTAAACTAAAGGAGAATAGAATGAAAAATTTATGTACAGTAGTAATCTTAGGAATACTATCTATGTCTCATCTAGCACTCGCTTCTGAGAGATCCAGCTGTGTTGTTCAAGTATTGAAAAACGATACCCATGGTCAAACCGCAAACTTTATATTTGTCTGCGATGGTGAGGTCATCACCTCCCATACGACCGCTTCACAAAATAAGCTCTCTGCCCAAGAAGTGAAAGATTTAAATGCCGGTTACTTAACGACGGTAAAAAGTCTTGTTGCCGGTGAGTCTCAATGTCAAGAATTTGATAGCGAGCTATTTTGGGTCGCTCTTTGCTCTAAACAATAATTTATTTTAAAGGCTGGTGCCCAAGTGTCCACCCCAATGTTCTTCATTTCCCGGGAATAAAACACTTAGACACCGGTCCTATAAAATTTGACTCAGTTATCACACTTACTTGTGGCTTTTATTGTTCACCGCCTGCTCCCTACATTCCACGGAATCAACGAAATCGCGAAAATTATTTTGCTTCAGGACGAAATACATCCTCACGGCAAGCATTAACCACAGCTCCATTGACTCATATCCATATTGACTCGTACCCATTTAGTGCTAGCGTTTAAACATGAAGACGATTTTTTTAATCTTGTGTACTACCCTATTATACGGCTGCACGCAGACCTTCGACACCCCTCTTCCTGACAAAAGAAAATATGAAACCGATGGCGCGCTTATGGTCAACGTCTGCAAAAAATTCTCTGAAGAACCCGATGCTAAAAAATTACATAAAGCAGCGGTGGCTGTACAAGCCGCCCGCGTGATTTCGTGCTCTAACTACAATAATGAATGTGACATTTATGGCCGCTGCCTCAGCGAAGTCATCAACGCTTCTAAAGACGGCGATGTTTCCAGCTCAGAACGCGCCGCCATGAAAAAAACCGCCATGGATCTGAAAGTAGCCGTAGATGAAGGGAATTCAAAAATAGAAACTGAATTAAATAAACGATCCTCTCAATAAATAAACTTCATAACTTGACGCCATTTCCAGCATGTACTACGCCCGTGACCTGAATGCGTTTTACTTTTTTATCGTTCAAAGGCCAATCGATTGTCTGCCCCACACGTAAGCCTATCAGTGCGGCCCCCACTGGAGCCAATATAGAAATCTTATGAGCATTCACGTCGGCGTCGTGTGGATAAACCAATGTTACCACCTGTTCTTTCTTAGTATCCAAATCTATAAAAGTAATTTGCGAGTTCATCGCAATTATATCAGGCAACAGCTGCGCCGGTGGCACAATCTGGGCTCGCTCTAGCTCTTCCTCTAGCAACGTTGCTATTTCGAACTTTGCTATGGAAAGCAGCGCCGTTATTTTTTGAAAGTCATCTTGAGAAATGACTAGTGATGGAGACGTCTCCATATATCCTCCTTAAACTGTTAACGAAATAAATGAACTACTGAATAGTACGGCCGTAGAGATTTCCTCCACGGCATGCAGAAATAAACTTTAAAACCATACCTTTAAAAATAGGGCATGTGACCTTAGACATAGTCTTACTCTAACAGTAGTTGTGGTTTTTTGCAATCCTTGGGTTCGATTTTTTGAATATTGTACCAGCCATACACATGTATAGTTTTTTTCAGGACCAGCGCTCGCCGTAATATTGACTTGATCAACGTAAGTGTTGTCTATTGTAAATTGGCCTTAGGAGTTTATTAGACGTGTTCAAAATGAAAATGAGATCGATAAATTATTTTTTAGTTCTACTGGGAATTTCCATTGGAATCCCCCTGGGTACCGGAGTTGGCACCTTTTTCTATGCCGACGGGCTGTCCTATTTATCTAATAACCCACGTGCCTGCATGAATTGCCATGTTATGAAATCGCAATTTGATTCTTGGCAGGCTTCTTCACACCACACTGTGGCCAAATGCAATGATTGTCATACTCAAGGAAATACACTGACCAAGTATTCGCAAAAAGCCGTGAACGGATTTCTGCATTCATTTGCATTCACAACCGGCTACTACCATGATCCAATTTTCATCAAAGGCTTCAATCAAAAAACCGCTCAGCGATCCTGCTTGGGATGCCATGCGCAAATGGTCGAGGCGAGTCATTTTAATATAGAAACATTTAAACAAAAAAGTTGCACCGACTGTCATCGCGAAGTCGGGCACAGAAAGTGGTAAAAATATGTTATCTTTAGTTAAAAGAAAGTTTTTAATTCTTATTACTCTGGGCTCGGCATTGCTCAGTGGTCTGATTGTTTACATTTTGACGGATATCGCCGCAAAAAAACAAGAAGCAAAAAGTATGTATGGACATTTTGTCGAAATCACCGATGAAACCGATGATCCCGCTCAGTGGGGATTAAATTTTCCACTGCAATACGAAGGCTATTTAAAAACAGTCGATCAAACCCGCACAAAATACGGCGGCAGTGAAGCTGTTCCGCGCATGCCCACTCAAGGTGATCCGCGCTCTCATGTCGCCCAATCTCGACTCGAAGAGGATCCTCGATTGAAAACTCTGTGGGCCGGCTATGCTTTTGCCGTCGATTTTCGCGAAGAACGTGGCCATGCTTTTATGCTGACCGACCAGATGTACACGGATCGCCAACACGTGGCTAAGCAACCCGGCACGTGCTTAAATTGTCACGCTTCGACGTACGTGGCGATGAAAAAACTGGGAGACGGAGATATCTTTAAAGGATTTTCCGCCATGAACCACATGTCGTACTTTGATGCCGCCAAACACGTGAGCCACCCTGTTTCGTGTATCGATTGCCACACCCCAAAGACAATGGAATTAAGAGTGACTAGACCCGCGTTTATCGAAGGCATCAAAGCCTATAAAGCATCTCAAGGAATTAAAGAATATGACATACAAAAAATGGCGAGCCATCAAGAAATGCGTACGTATGTATGCGCTCAATGCCATGTCGAGTATTATTTTAAAGGCCCCGAGAAACGTCTGACTTTCCCTTGGGCCAATGGTATAAAAGCAGATCAAATTTTTTCGTATTACCAAAACGACGGACACAAAGACTGGGTTCATGCGATTTCAGGCGCCCCTGTATTAAAAGCTCAGCATCCTGAATTCGAAATGTACTCACAAGGTATTCACGCCCGCAGTGGGGTCAGCTGCACCGACTGTCACATGCCCTATGAAAAAGTTGGCGCTGCAAAAATTACGAATCATCATGTTCAAAGCCCCGTACTGAATCTGTCAAAAGCTTGCCAGACATGTCATCGCTGGCCTGAATCCGAGCTGCGTCTACGTATCGAGCAAATACAAGATCGCACATTTGAAATGAGAGGCGTCGCCATGGATGCCTTAACCCAATTTATCCAAGAACTGGGAGCAAACAAAGATAAAATAAAAGATAAGAAGACTCTGGACTCGATATATACTCATCAACGTCAAGCCCAGTTTTATCTGGATTTTATTGAAGCCGAAAACTCGATGGGTTTCCATGCTCCAGGAGAATCGTTAAGAATTTTGGGACTTTCGATGGATAGTATTTTAAAAGGCCAAAAAGAATTAAACAAAGCCGTTAAATATTAAGCCGCATTCGACAAAATATAAAACCTAATGATGTGGTCATGGCAAACCATATCTATAGAAATATTTTTAGGTCCTATAAAAAAAATGTATAGTTTTTGGCCGTATCATTGCTGAGTATAAACACTAATGAGATATTTCCCGCTCAGCTTAGTTTTATGCCCGATGCTGCTTGTCTTACTGTCAAACTTTAAGACAATGGCCCATTTTAGCCAAGCGCCTCAAAATGTTTATGAGTTTGAACTGTCAATGGCTGAACACAGTATAGGCACAGGAATCACTATGCGGTATTTAGCCGCTGAAATTCAACGCTCTCATCAGTCTTATTATTTTCCAGCACTGATGGAACATACAGAATTAATCTACGAGCGCTCGACCCAGCATGACTTATCCAAGTTCACACACACTCCCGAATTTGTAGCCACCTACTACCCAAAAGATTTTCCCGTTCAATTAAGCCTACCGGTTCTTAAATCGTACGGACACGACATACGAGACGTCCACACGAAATTAACGCCGGAAGAAATCGCCGACGCAAAGAACTCTTTCAAACAACTGAATACCATCGATGATCGCTTGCTCTATGAACTTGTGGACGCCTACGGAAAAAGAAAAAACTTATCCGCCGAAGTCGTCCAGCAACTTAAAATAGAACTCTATCAGTTTGAACATATGAGCGACTTACTTAATCGAAAAATGTTCGAAAATATTTCTCGTTTTAGAAAAAATTTAGGCAAAGATAGGTCAACCAAAGAAGTTTTCGAGTTTGGTCGACCTTTTAAACTAGATAGTTCCGATTCGGTTCACTGGGACTCGGGGAACCACACTCGCACTCTTGCGCTGACCTACATTCATTCTCATATACTTTTTAATCTCGTAGCCAATATTAACCCTTGGCTTGTCATTCAAACCTACCAAAAACACATTCAAGACTCGCCATTTATTCAAACACCACATGACAAAACCCTACTTAACCAAGCCATTAACAATTATATCCAAACACGCACAGAAACAAAACCTGCCGAAACAAAATTGATCCACAGAAAAAAAGCATCACCCCCAGCCTCATTATGCCGTATATTCTATGGCGGATAAAATTACTTCAGCACGGTGTCCGTTAAAAAACGCCCCAGCACAAGCTCTACTTGCTTCCAGTGTTTAGAGAAATAATGTCCACAATCACCGAAAATATTAATATGTATAGGACGTTTCTCGCTGATTAAAACCAGATCAACAATGGTCGAGCGCAAGTCAATAACATTGTCCCGTCCACCTAAAATAGCTAACACAGGAAGCTTGAGCCTACGTAAGGACTGAAGAGCATTATCCCCCCGATAAGAAAACCAAGTCGCATATGAAAATCCATTCCACTTTTCTGTCGAGTGTGGATGCGCATAGATTTCCTGAATTTTCTTCAAATATGTTTTCTTCTCTTTGTAGCTTGCGGTATTGTATTCTTCTTTTAACCAACCGCGCGTTCCTCCACCAATCATACTGATAGTCTTCACCCGACTATCTTTTTCGGCCACTTGCGGAGCCAAATACGCCCCCTCTGAATATCCCACAAGATGAATCTCATGATTTTTTGGAATAATAATCTTCATCGCCTCGAGCGCATCATCAATCCGCCGACGCCTCCTAAATGACTTTTCAAATACACTCGAATGTGTTCCTTTCGGACTTAATCCTGGTTTATTAACAATCAAGAAATGAAAACTTCTGGCGACTTTCCTACCAACCAAACTTTCCAACTCTTTGCGATCAGCCTTCCGGAAGGCCGATCCTGATTCTGTTAAAAATACGATCCAACGTTTTGTTCTAGATTTCGCTTTAGAAAAACTAGCAATCAACGAACGGTTCTGCTTAAGGACGATTTCAATATGCTGCGAGGATATGGTTTGCATTCACTTTAGGGTATCGTCACACATTTTTAAAATCAACCGTTAAGGACCAGTCAACGACAGCAAAAAAACACCACTCTGAAACCCATCAACACTTGAAGAAATGAAAGAGCAAACCCAAATACACACTCAAAAACCACTCGTCGATTTCCCTAAGGCTGCGACCTCGTCGTATTCGGTATGATCTGGCGGTACGGTCATTGTCACATATCAACAGGGAGACGCTATGCGGGCCCATCCCCTGGTGGTTTGGTGGTTCAAGCTCCCTTAAAATAGCCAGTGACAACCTCAATGGAACCGTTGCATATTAAGTTTTGTCCTCACCAACTGTTCTTACCAAATGTCATTACCTGTCACTGCCAATGCCATTACCAAACAGTCTCGGGAGATGTCGACATTTTTCAAACATGAGGGACTTATGCAGAATGAAAATAGACCTGATCCAAAAGACACAGTCTACGTCAACGGAGTGTCTTTTTCCAATCATGACCTGTATATCGTCGTCGAGGATTTCTACACTCGTATCCAACAGGACCCAATACTGCACGTACCCTTCCTGTCCGTAGTTGACTGGCCCGAGCATATCCAAAAAATCACTCACTTCTGGTGGATCCGATTTGGTGGGCCCGCCTATATGTTCAGTGAATACAACCCGGTGGCAAAACATTTTTTTGCCGGTTTTAATCCCGAACTTCTTCAACGATGGCTATCACTTTTTCATGCCACCCTAGAAACACATCTCTCGCAAAAGCAAGCTTCACTCTGGAAAAACATATCCACCAGAATGGGCGATGCCTTAACGATAAAAAATGAACTCTTCAAACAAACCTATGAGACCGATTCAAAAAAATAATAACCTTGTTTTGTTATTGCCAAGGCTTTTTCTCTAAGCACTCATTTAGCCTGGCCGCAAGCTCGACAGTTTTTGGGGTTGATATTTTATTAAGCAAGTAATTAGTGGCAACAATTCTCGCTTTTCCTTTTAGAACATCGTATTTTGAAATACCCAAAGCACCGCTTTCAAGTAAAGCAAAGTCTAATTTAATTTGTTTAAACCCAAGCACCGGCGGAGTATCTTTAGATAAAAATGGAACGATGACTGTCGCAACAAATGCCTTACCATCTGCGGTCGACTCAAACTTCATTTCACGAGGTGGCGATTTCACACACAACCCCTGCGCACCTTTCTCAATCAACGCATCGATCGTCTTATTTATTGACGACAAATAATAGACTTTTCCATCCAAAACTTGAAACGCCATAAACGCGTCATTAACAAACGGATGTTTCCATCCACTTCCATCGCCAAGAAAATATCCCGATCGTCCCGTCCACTGCGTCTTGTCCAGCTTAGCAATCAATTCCTGCACCCGCGAATCTTTGGATGAAGGCAAATTAGTCACCGTTTCCTGCGCCAAAGAAACACGCGAGATCAATACAAAAAATAAAACTGTCGAGAATAAAATTTTCATAACAATCATCCTTTTGTGCCTTCAGCGAATACCCGCTTTGGCTGTAAATCATTTAAACAGTAAGCCCAAAAATGAAATAAAATGCAAAAAAACACTTTAACCAATAAGAACCGACGAACCTAGAGACAACACGTTTCATTCTCATTTTTTGATTTAATTGTCAGAAAGTATCTTTACAAGTGCTATGCCACGCCCACAGATGATTTTTCCAATAGTGGCGGCATACATAAAAGCAACCCGTTATAAAAGTTGCCAACTACAAAATGGACTCATTAGACTTGAATTTACTACCAGTCGTTCTGTTTAGCTTTAAATGGCGGCAATTTGTGCTGTGGCACAGGCTTAGAAAATGCCTTCGCCCCGTCACTCCCAGACTGCTGCTTAGAACCCGGTTTTTTAAAGCGTGACTTAAACCGACGTTGATTATCACGCGATTCGATCGCGGATTTAGCTTTACCTTTAGAAATCACTCGTGCGTGCTCAACCGAATCCGAATGAAATTTATGCTCTTTATTGCGTTCGATTTCCATCGCAATTAGCTTTTCAATATCTTTCAAATACGATTTCTCTTCCGCATCACACAACGAAATTGCGACCCCAGAATGTCCCGCACGAGCCGTTCTCCCAATGCGATGGACATAACTTTCTGGATCATTTGGCAATTCATAATTAATAACATGGGAAATTTGATCAATATCAACTCCACGCGCCACAATATCGGTCGCCACAAGAACTCGGTTCTTGCCAGTTCTTAAATTGTCCAAAGCTTGCTGCCGAGCATTTTGAGATTTATTCCCGTGAATAGCTTGCGACATGATTTTATTTTTCAACAGTGTCTCAACTAAACGATTTGCACCATGCTTGGTGCGCGTAAAAACAATCACTTTATTAAGCTCACTATTACGAAACAATTCAATAAGTAGTTCTTTTTTTCGTGCTTTATCAACAAACATTACTGACTGTTTGATTTTATCAACCGTCGATGCCACAGGCGTCACCTTAACGTGTACAGGCTGACTCAGCAACGAATCCGCTAACCCTTGGATTTCTTTTGGCATGGTCGCCGAGAAAAACAAGCTTTGTCGTTTTGCCGGCAATAGCTGAACAATACGGCGCACATCGGGCAAAAACCCCATATCCAACATTCGATCGGCCTCATCCAGCACAAATATTTCAAGACCATCCAAAAAAATATGTTTCTGCTGAATTAAATCCAACAATCGTCCCGGAGTAGCAATCAAAACATCAACACCCTGAGCAACACTACGCACCTGAGACTCTTGGCCTACACCACCGAATATAACAGATGCCTTAAATTGAGTGAATTTACCATAAGTCAAAAAACTCTCATAGATTTGCACAGCCAATTCGCGCGTTGGACTGACCACTAGGACCCGTGTACGTTTAGGCAAAAGCCGCACTGGCTTTTTAATGATATGATTTAAAATCGGCAAAGCAAAAGCGGCTGTCTTTCCCGTACCCGTCTGGGCAGCACCTAAAATATCACGTCCTTCAAGCACCTTAGGAATCGACTGCGCCTGAATCGGCGTCGGCTTGGTATAACCTGTTTTTTCGATAGCCTTTAATAAATGAGGGTCCAAGTTTAATTCTGCAAATTTAAGTTCTGGTAGAGATGATGTATGTGTATTCATGAGTGAGTGACTATATACCACGACCTTGGTTACCTAAACAACCAACTTTGAAGATGAAAAGATTATAGTGACGATTTTAAGTTCGCCACGCACACAATTTGATTTCTTTAAACCCTTAATCGTACACGAAACTCTGTGGGGTTACGGATCACTTTGATTTCTTCAAACAATGCCTTAGCGTCCTTAGATCGCAAAGAAAGACCTTTTAACCATTGCTTGGTCCGAGCCGTGGCAAAATAGCCATTGATATAATCAGCGGAACGATCAAAAAACGTTTGAATCACTTCCGTCGAAACATGCCATTCATTTTGAATCTCAACCGCCAATGACTCTGACGACCATTTGTCGGCCTTGCGTTCTTCCGCTAAATGACTACGAATTTTATTAAATAAAAATGGATCACTCATAACACCCCGACCAATCATAAATCGGTTACAATCCGTTTCCTGACGACAGCGAATAAAATCTGTCACTGAAAAAATATCACCATTCGCAATAACGGGAATCGACTTCACATGCTCTTTAATCTTCGGAATCCATTGCCAATGTGCCGGCGGTTTATATCCATCCAATTTCGTACGGCAATGCACTGTCAAATGATTTGCCCCCGCCTCTTCAATGGCCTTTGCATTTTCCAAACACACCGAAGGATCATCAAAGCCTAAACGTATTTTTGCACTGACAGGAATATGGTTTGAAACTGCTTGTCGCACGGTCTTTACAATTGTGTGAATACGGTCGCATGATTTTAACAATGTCGCCCCACCATCATGACGATTCACCGTTTTTGCTGGACAACCAAAGTTCAAATCAATCCCCAGCGCACCCATTTGGACCGCACGGATGGCATTGATCGCCAATGGCTCGGCCTGACCACCCAAAAGTTGGACAAACACAGGTGTTCCCGAACGCGTCCGCGAGCCCGTCAAAAGCTCGGGGCAGTATCTTAAAAAGACCGCATTCGGATGCAGCCGATCGGTCACCCGCAAGAATTCAGTTGTACAGAAATCAATACCACCTTGACTGGTTAAAAGATCACGTAAAACAAAATCCGTAACACCTTCCATGGGGGCTAGATATAAAAGAGTGGGGTTCTTCATAGTGTGAAGTATTTATCATCTCACCACCTAAATTACTACACGTTAATTTGATTTTAATATAGTATGCATGTATGCATTTTGAAACCAGATCCACCTTGATGTTAGAACTAGGATTTAACCCTAAATATATTGAAACCCTAAAGTCCTATGTTGATTTATTATGGAAAGCCAACGAAGAACTCAATTTGATTAGCCGTAAAATGAGCTACGAAGAATTGATCGACAATCACGTCATCGATGCCCTGATCGCACTCCCCTATTTTCCAAAAAATGTAAAACAGGTCGCTGATTTTGGCTCGGGTGGAGGAATCCCTGGAGTCATCTTTGCGCTAAATTTTCAAGATATTCAATTCACATTGTACGAAAAAAGTATCAAAAAAAGAGAATTCCTCGCTCGGTGCCAAACCCTTTCCCCCAATATCCAGTTACAAGGCGAAATCCCCAAAGATCTGGCAGGAATTGATTTAGTCACCGCCCGAGCCTTTAAACCCCTTGATGTTATTTTGGATATCAGTCGAGACTATCAAAAAAACAGTGGTCGTTATTTTTTGCTTAAAGGCCGACGAGAAAAAATCGATGAAGAAATTCAGCTGAGCCTTAAAAAATTTAAAGATATAAAACCTAAAATCATCGAGCTTAAATCTCCGATTTTGGAGGTAGAACGTCATCTGGTGATTCTATAGGTAAAACATCGAGCTCACCTTCATAAAGGTACTCTTTGACTTCGGCTGCTAAAAAAGTTTTCCGATACAGGACGTAAATCAAACCTCCTGAAATCACGCCCAATACATAGCCCACAAAATGGCTCAAATAGCTGATCTCGGCTTTATAGGTTTCCGGAATAAAAAGTACCACCGTAAAAAACAACCCCAAGGCTATTCGTTGACGAACACTCTTGCGGCGATCAATCAGCATGAACAGCACAATCCACAATGACCCCATCCAGTACACAACGCCCGAAATTCCGATTAAACCAGTACTCACAGGCATCGTTTTCAAAACGACATAGTTAATCACGCCGCCCACAAACAAACCGAGCATGGGAAATACCCAGACACCAAAATAGCTGGTGATAACAAACGAAAGCGGTAATAACAGAACCAGATTCCCCAACAAGTGCGCAAAGTCCGCATGTGCAAATAACGTGGTCCACAAGCGCCAATATTGAGCCTCTTGAAATACAAGATGCCCACTGGCACTGATCGTTTTTTGAAAGGGTTCGTTTCCATGAATGTATAAATAACCCACTAAGGATAGCAAAATCCCCAATACAAATGTTGAAAAATAGGCACTATCTCGTGTTGGTTTAGTAAACCAATTTTCTGTAATGACGATGCGTGGATTCATAACGTTAGTATGGGCGTTCTGATGAACCTGTCCAGAAATTTATTTTTTACGGTATTTTTTATTGCATCTAAATTGTATCTAAATTCTTTTGGCAGCAGGGAAATTGCCCACACCATCAGTGTGGCAAAAACTGAAAATATCCACCAGACACAAACCTCGACTTGCCACCATGGAATGGCATTTCAGATTACCCAACGAAATCGCAAAAACGCACTAAAAGGCTCAGCTCGCGGCAAAGTGCTGGCCACCATTATTGATAAATTACACAAAACGTGTCGTCCGTAATTTTTTACTCAAAAAGTAAAATATTTTTTTCTTGTATATACACAGAACTCACCGTGTCTTTTTTTGATTTCTCTTCAATATTAATAACATTTTCAATGTTTCCCGCACTAACATTAAAGATTAAATCTTTTCTTTACCAAACACTGTCTTTACCAAACACCCAAGGAAGGTTGTTTATGAAAAATTTGGCAAAACTGCTTTGTAGTTTATCATTCATTTTATTCTTAGTCCGCTGTACACCTCGGCAAAATAATCCAACAACATGGATTAACCCTCAAAACACAAAAACTCGTGGTATTGAAACCTGCCCTCTCGCCGCCAAGATTGTAACCAAATCTGAATCAATACCAGCCACCCGTTTCTTGCCCATGGCTCTTGATCCAACCTATGAAAGTTATATCGTAAAATTCAAAGAGGCCCATTCAATATCATCCAGCGGAAACACTGTGCATGAGTATGCCATCGGCATGATGCAACTAAAGTCCATTTCGGGATCTCTGTATAACATGCGTATCTCTGGCTCTACAGTGGATAAATCAAAAGTTCTCACTCAATTGGCCCAACAACCTGACATCGAATACATAGAACCTGATTACCCTATCGAAGCGATACCACAAACATCTGCCCTGGATGTCCCGGACGATCCCTATTTTGCTAAACAATGGTTTCACCAAACTCTAAACTCGCTCTCGGCATGGTCGATCACCGAAGGATCGTCAGATGTTTTGGTGGCCATCGTAGATACCGGAATTGACTACACACACCCCGATTTGGTTAATAACATTTGGACAAATCCAAATGAAATCGTCAATGGACAGGACGATGATGACAACGGATGGATTGATGACATTCATGGATGGAACTTTGTCGCCAACAACAATGACCCACGCACCACCACCCGATCACCACATGGCTCACACGTTGCTGGTCTTATCGGCGCCAGTGGAAACAATCATATTGGCGTGGTCGGTGTCGCCCCAAAAGTCAAAATGATCGCACTCAAATTCATGGATGACTCGGGCGCCGGCGTCACCTCAAATGCCGTCAAAGCCATTGACTATGCCATTCAGAAAAAAGTTTTCTTAATCAACAACAGCTGGGGATCTAATCGATACTCCCGCTCGTTGTCCGATGCTATTACGCGTGCCGCGAACGCTGGAATTTTATTTATGGCCGCCGCAGGCAATGGCGACAAAGGAATCGGCTATGATCTGAAAAACAAAGCCTGGTATCCCGCTTCATACCCTCAATGGAATGTTTTCAGCGTCGCCGCCACCGATTCCAGAGATCAGCTTGCGCCGTTTTCTAATTACGCAAAAACAAAGGTTGATGTGGCCGCTCCTGGCTATTCTATATATTCGACAGTCTCTGACGAGAATTACCAAATGATGAGCGGAACATCGATGGCAACACCTATTGTTTCAGGAATGGCCGTGCTCTTGAAAGCGACAAATCCACATTTGAATAGCGGGCAAATTCTTGATATCCTTCGCCAGTCAACAGACAAGTTGCCACACTTAAAAGATAAGATTATATCCGGCGGACGTGTAAATGCATACGAGGCCGTTTTGCTTGCACAGGCTAGCCGTAACTGCGAAGATCGCGAGTGAACCACTAAAGTGATCCAATAATAAAGCGATCTTTATTATCTACCCCAAGGTCTTTGCATACTTTATGAGTTACATATTTTAATTTCATCAGCAAGAGATCGCAATATTAGATCTTGGATTGTGGTCACCGCAATCGGTTTTTCCGCATCCACCTCCGGAGCTGTTTTCAATGCCGAAGCCACCAGGTCCAAATAATCTTTTTCAATCACGTAAGATTCTGGCAGATCAGCAGGAGTTCTCCCCCAACGAAAACATTTCTGTCGTTCTCAAATTATACTCTCGCTTTTTTTCTTACAGAGAGGATCAAAGCTTCTCACTTTTTTTTCAATCTTTACATCTGTTTCCGAAACAATTTGGATTAAAATCTCGTCAGGTTGATAACGCTTAAAAAGTGCGTCTCTTTGATAGTTCGGAACTTTGTCTCCAAAGTCTTGAGATAATTTGAACTTCAAATATCTATCCGAGGATTCCAAAATGTTAAACGTTAACGATTTCCCAGAAGCCGTTCTTAACTTTAAGGTCTTACAATCCGTTTGCTCCGCCCTTGAAAAAGACAAGAGTTCCTGGGTCGATGCAGATCGACAGTAAAAGCAAGAATACGCAGTGATTTCCGAGAGTGAGATCTCGGCCGCTGGGCGATCATATAAGCGCCTTTGATTTTTTTGAGTATCAGACACAACCTCCGGAGGTGGTGCGGATGAAACAGCAAAACGTTCGCAAGATATCAAAGTCCCTATTAATGCTAAACATAAAACTCGTTTCACGCAACTCTCCCGTCTTCGTTCAATTCTATGCGCTAATAAATGGAAGGGACCGCCGTCCCCCCAAGAATAATAAGGATTAAATATTATTTTTGCTTTTGTTCTTGAACAGGAACGTTCCGTTCTGTGCCCACCTCCGACGAAGAGGGGCTATTAAGGACAGGCTCTTGAGCTTGCTCTTTTTGCGACTCTTGTTTTACCGGCACTGGCTGTAAAACTAAACGTGCAACAATTGACACGCACTCTTTCTGCTCTTCGTTTACAGGCATCTCTTTACTCGCCTGAGTTTGCTCGTGAGCTTTTGTTTGCACTTGAGTTTGCTCCGGAGTTTGCGCTTGCTCATGCTCCGACTCTGGCACTTGTGGGATTTCTGATTGCACGGCTTCGCAAGATGACATTACAAACTCTAGACTTTCCACAATTGAATTTTGACTTTGCTCGGGCACCGACGATTCAAAAGTAATTAGGTCTGCAGCAAATCCCGGGTGAGTTCTATTTTTAACGACCAATGCATTGCCCGCCTCGTTGTACGCCAAGGTCATCACAATCACATCACGCGAATAAAGATCCAGTGTCCGCGCATCCGTTTCGACAACTCGATCAATACTTGCTAGAAAGCCAATGCGATCGGCCAACTGAGGATACGTGGCAATGATATCTTCCCAAGCCATCGAATCATGACTGGCTGGCAATTGCCCAACCCCTGATTCGTGAGCAATTACACTTGACGTGATTACCCCCGCACCCGAGGGCGCAATCATTGCCTGAGACTCGGTCGCTGCTTCACCCGCGAGCCCAACAGAAATCACACCGAAAACGGCGATACATTTTAAAAAATTCTTCATAACCTTTTTTCTCCTTGGTTGTTTTTACCTTCATCGCTTCGAGCGAACGCACAGAACGTGCATAAAGCAATTGTAATGCCGCTTGAAAAATAGACCTTAGGACATACACGTCGGACTTTTTTGGTCTGGTTTCTTTTCTAACAAAAAAATTTTCGGGGCAAAATTACTCGTTCCCTTTTTTGCCTAACTATGCAAAAATCTTCTTACACATTTCTATTGGGAGGATTTCATTTTACACTTACCCACTCTTGTTGAAGATCTCGGAATAATTTTAGCAGTTGCAGGTATTGTAACTTTGGTATTTAAAAAAATTGGTCAACCCGTTGTATTAGGCTATCTCCTTGCTGGATTTCTTGTCGGCCCAGAAGTCAGTTTCTTTCCAACTGTACAAGAAAATGAAGAGATTAAAATTTGGGCAGAAATTGGTGTCATTGTTCTTTTGTTTGGATTAGGTTTAGAATTTAGCTTTAAAAAATTGGCCTCGGTCGGTCGTGGCGCATCGATAACAGCCATCACGGAAGTTTTATTCATGTTAGGACTTGGTTATATTCTTGGCCAAGGCTTTGGTTGGAATACCATGGATAGTATTTTTCTTGGTGGAATTTTGGCGATTTCATCCACGACCATTATTATTCGCGCCTTTGACGAACTCGGCTTTCGTCAACGACGCTTTGTAACTTTGGTGTTCGGCGTTCTTATTGTTGAAGATCTCGTGGCGATTTTGATTTTAGTTCTTCTTTCTACAATCGCGGTGTCAAATACATTTGAAGGAACACAGCTGCTTACCTCTGCGGCGAAACTGGCTTTCTTCCTGACCCTGTGGTTTTTGGGCGGGATTTTTATTGTTCCTTGGTTTTTAAGAAAAACACGTTCACTGATGAACGAAGAAACCTCTCTTATTGTCTCTCTAGCCATGTGTTTACTGATGGTTTTACTTGCCACAAAATCTGGATTTTCTCCTGCACTGGGCGCATTTATCATGGGATCAATTTTAGCCGAAACGCCAGATGGCGCCCGTATCGAGCACACTTTAAAATCTGTTAAAGACTTGTTTGCGGCCATTTTCTTTGTGTCCGTCGGTATGTTAATTGATCTGCAGGCACTTAAAGAACATTGGTTTGCCGTGACCATCATTAGCATCGCTACGGTGGCCGGAAAATTATTTAGTACAACTATGGGTGCGTTGCTTTCTGGCCAAAGCCTGCGCGTTTCTTTACAAACAGGTTTAAGTCTTTCGCAAATTGGCGAGTTTTCATTCATCATTGCCACATTGGGATTAACTTTAAAAGTCACTTCAGATTTTTTATACCCACTCGCCGTGGCTGTTTCCGCAATTACCACTCTAACAACCCCCTACCTGATCCGCTCTAGCGATGATGTCTATGCTTGGTTTGAACGCAAGCTTCCCGCAGAATGGCTCAGTCGTTTGCGTAGCAATTCAGGACTAGAAGGCCCAAGCACCAAAAGCTCCACAAGCGTCAGTGACCTACCACGAGTGTTTTTAAATTCTATTATTGTCATCGCAATCGCATTGGCCTGCTCGAAGTGGCTTCTTCCCTTTCTGACTCGTGAACTCAATAGCGAGATCTTCCCGACATTACTATCCATCATGGCCGCCGTATTCCTTTCTCTTCCCTCTTTATGGGCCATATTCTCGCGCTCGAAAACAATGGATGGCATGCTTTTACGTGTAGAAGACGTAAAACAAATGTCGTATCAATCCGTATTGAGACTTTTCGGCCGCGCCCTACTTGCCATCTTCCTGCTTGGCTTTATATTAATCCAATTCACCTCCGCGTTTTTCACCTTTATATTGGCCGGTGGCCTTTCGGTTCTGGTCGCGGTATTAGGTTTTAAAAATTTTTCGAAAACGTATGGTTGGTTCGAATCCCAATTCTTAGAACATTTAAACGAAAAAGATAAAGAACGCGTAAAAAATGATAAAGAATATCCCATACTCGCACCTTGGGACGCGCATTTGGCTACGCTGGATGTTCATCCCAATTCATCGATCGTAGGGCGCAAACTGGCCGATATTGGAATTCGCGAATCTTATGGCGTGACCGTCGCCATGATCGAACGTGGTAGTCAAAAAATTTTAGCTCCAAGACGTGATGACATCCTGATGGCATTTGATCGCATCTCGGTTATCGGCAATGATGAGCAAGTCTCAAAATTTAAAGACGTAACGTCCGCAGATACATCCGCTCATGCCGATGTGTCACTGGCCAACTACGGCCTAAAAAGTGTATACATGACTGGGCAAAATCGATTTATCGGCAAAAGTATTCGCGAAAGTGGGATTCGTGAAACAACAGATGGCCTGGTCGTAGGACTAGAGCGTGCGGGGCGACGTATTTTAAATCCCGATGCCGCCGAGCCTATTCAAGACGGCGATTTACTTTGGATCATGGGTAATACCGAAAAAATTAAGTTAATCTAGTGACTCCACTGAAAAGTGTTTGATACCATGCCATTCACTATGAAAGCATTTTGGTGGTACAAAGAAGGTTCCATCGCCGGTATGGCGAGACCGGGATTCAACTCCGCTCGATGGTTTGATTTAAATTTTGATGAAGCCGTTCTACTTGGCTGGATAGGGCAATACTCTGACGGCGAACTTAAACTGTCGACATTCAGACAGCATCTAGAAACCTACGTTCCACGGATTTATAAGTTTCACAATCATAACGACGTGACCAGCAAACAAGCCCTGACCATCTTTGATTCTTCAGCCGGCATCAAAAATGTTATCGAACGACTCCAAAAACGTATATGGATTCTAAAATCCTTTGACGTCACCAACGAGTCTATTCATATCGAACTTGACACATCCATTCTAGAAAAAGAAATTCAGCATTTAAAAACACATAATATTCAACATGTGGTTACACTAACTGAACATCACCACCAAAAAAATATTTTAGATAATTATTTTTCTACCTACCATATTAGCATCGCTGATCTCGGTACACCTAAGCGCGAACAAGTCGTCCAACTATCTGAAATTTTGAAGTCGATATTACCTAAAAATGAAAAACTGGCAGTTCATTGCTTAGCCGGTATCGGTCGAACATCCACGATGCTCATTGGCGCACACATTTTACTGGGCGAATCGTTTAAAGATTTAGAAACCTATATTGCCAAACAAAACCCCTCATTTGCATTGGTCGAAGCGCAAGCCGAATTCCTAAAAACACTAAAACCTGTTCGTTAGAAACTGCCGAAGTTGACTGTGTACTTTATCCACTGCTGACCGGTTAAATTTGATTACAATCACCTGTCCAAAGCCTTTTCGGAATTGAGTCTCCAGCGACAGCCGGACGGTGGGTCTTTACCAGCAAGACTTTTAGCTATGTACATCGATCTGATCTGTCGAAGTAGCTGC
>JAEUWH010000063.1 GCA_016785955.1 Pseudobdellovibrionaceae bacterium
TTAAAGAAATAATTGATCATCTAACAAATTTTTGAAAAAAATTTATCCTTAGAATACCTATAACCATAGGTTGATTTTTAAACTAAATTTAACTTACTTTCAGAATCGGCCCGCGCCAAGCGCGGGTGGGAGTTAATAGGAATTTTGAAATTTTCAAAGAGCGGTAATACAGCATAAAGTTTCTTAGTCATTTCCTTTTGCTTGTCTAGCCACAATTCGTGAATTTGTTCCGCCGTAGCAGGTTGCGGCTCGCTCATTTTTAAAGTGTTTAAATAGTTTTGATAATTCGGATAACCGGACTCAATGGACGCTTCATCAAGGGCTTGGCGTTGCGATAAGGACTTTTCCTTTTTTATCTGTCTGGCTCTTTGCTTGATAAACGATGGGGAAACGGGGGACTTCTTCATATAAACCTCACATATTGCCCATTAACGCTTTGTCGCCTGCTCCAAAACATCTATGGGGATGTTTAGTTTATTTTGAAAGAGAGAACTTAAGTTCAATGACAGTACTCGATAGAAAGCTTTTAAGCGCAGGCGTAGGGCTTCTGTCCAACCTTGAGGTCATCCTATGTTTTGTATGAACGTAGTGTCACCTAATAATGCGTTGTTCCTCAGGCTGCCAAGTTTATGATGCTCTCGGCTTCTTCGTACCTATGTAATCAAGATCAAACTCCAATCGTGCGATAATTTCAGTTTTGTTTTTAAGAAGGTCGTCTTGAGAAACCCAAGGAACGTCCAGCAATACGCAGGCTCTTGTGTAGTATTGGTCCATCAGCACAGTTTCTATGAAATATACAAATGCCGCACTCATACGGTTGGAAAATCCTTCGTTGTTTTTATAAAATGTGGCTGAAGACGCTCCTTCAACAATCTCAAAGAGTTCATTTTTATATTTTTTAAAAATGAAGTGAACATCACCATCTTTTAAACTTCTGAATTCAACATCAAAAGACTTGTAAGATAGATTTTTGATGATGATCACAATATCAAAATTTTCTTCCATAAATTATCCCTCAATCAATTTGTAAAGGTGTCTAACTTCATCTTCACTAAACGAGATAAATACACCTGCCTCGGTTTTTAAAATCACTTTTTTAGAAGCACGACTAAAATAGGATTTTCCCCAAATAATCTTTAAAAAATTTATTTTCAAAATCATAATCTCACCTTTTGAAAAGTTGCCCCCGTTAGGAGGCTTTTTTCTCTGATAAAAGAATTGCTTTCACAAAATTCGGATGAAGGCTAATGCCAGTTGTGTGATTAACATACACAAGTAAATTGCCGTTTTTCGTCTTAGAAACCTTAAGTGGTTTCATAAAAACAAATTCATTTTGAACTTCCTGCTTTTTTTGTTGCTTCATTTTTTTCATATAAACCCTTTCTAAAAAGTTTTGTTGTTTTTGGTTCGTTGCCTTTCGCAAGAAATGGAGGCGACAACCAAAGAAACTCAAGTCTCCTTAGTAATGAATATGGAAATGAGCAGAAATGACTGGGCTAAATCCAATGCCAAAAGAATTTTGGAATGATTTGAGCAATAAGGAATATCGGGCCTTGAATAACTAAGGGGACCTCTCGGGAAAGGGATTATAAAATGAAGAATAAAACAAAGTTCTTATTTTTGTTTTTACCTATCCCTCAACGGTCGGAAATAGAGAAACGATAAATATTGGAAATATCTTAAGAATATTCCCATACGCTTTCCTGAATTGCCTACAGCAATTCAGGAAATAAATGCCCTGAGTCTGCGCTATTACTATTAGCGCAGACTATAAGGAAAAATAATTTAAAAAATATCAATAAAATCCATTTTTAGAGAATCTTCCAATCTATTTACTTCATCAGTGGGTAATTATGCTCACCAAAAAATGGAGGTCCCTATGAGGATTCTAAAAGTATCAGTAATCGCAAGAACAACAGTTAAAGACCAAGACGGAAAATATAGCGCCAACTATATTGAAAATGAAGACGTTAAGAAAGTTGATGGAAGCATACACACTCAGCAAGTTATAAAAAAAATTAAGTCCCTCGTTGAGTTGCCAATCGGCGAGATTGAGGCGGAGGTAAAACCATATGCTTTCAAGAGCGAGAAAGGTGAGGTCATTTCAGGAGAAACAATTATCAAACTTCTATCATCTAAGAAATAGTGGTAATTTATGGAGTCATTATCTAAATTCATAGTAGTGGCGATAGTGGTGGTGGCTCTTATGACCACCGCTAATTACGTCATGCGGATTAAAACAAAAAATAAAAAAATTAGGGACGCTCTTTTTCAGTTAGGCCTTGGATATAAAAGATACAATTCTGACGGAGTAGGCCAAAATCCGCAAGAATTAGAATATAAAAACGCAGGAAATAAACTACTTTTTAAAAAGTTTAACTACGGATTTTCCACACTTGATTTTTATAAAAAGCAACAAGCACTTGAGGAACTATTCGGGACTGAATTTGCTAATTTTGAACGTGTTAACCAATTTGAAGTCATCGGCCAAAAAGCAGATTTTAAAAGTCCGATAGTAAAAGAAATTAAGCAAAGAACCGACATTCTTATTGGATTTGACGGTATCAAAAAGCATTTCTTTGATGAGAACAGAAGTGCCTTTATTTTTGCTCCTTCAGGTACAGGGAAAACTCATTTCTTAAAAAAGTGTATTATCAGTCAATTAGAAAAATTGGATAACCAAATCCATATAATCACTTCAAAAAAATCCGACTTCGATAAGTCTTACTCGTATCATAACCCAAATGACCTTCAAGATTTCAAACAAATACTCAAAACAACAGAAGAGCAACGTCTTTGGTGGGAGGAGATGGGTTATAAAAATAAAAAATACTTAGTTTTTATTTTTGACGAGGTTCAAGAAGCAAACGACGACAAAGAAATCACAAGCGTAATAAAATCTTGGGTCAGAGTTGGAAGAAGTCAGAACATCTGGGTTATATTAGCAAGCCAGTCAGGAACTGTCGCCTCTTTAAGAAACATTGAAGTAAACCTAATCCCTATCAAGATTGCTGTTAGGTATACGGAGTCGGTCGCATTTGCGGAAACAATATTCACGCCAGAACTGGCCTTTAAAACCCATCATATTAAGCAACCGATGGGATATGGCTATATTAAGACGTCTAGTTATACCGGCGGAAAAGTAAGGTTCTATTATGAGCCTTAAAGAATTTGGAATCGTATCAATGCCAAAAGCAGACTGGCTTGCTGGCAGCATTAAGCGCAGAAGAAAAACTCTTATCACGGCACGAGAAGACTTTTACGATGAGATGTGGGAGAAAATAGGGAAGATATTTCTAGAGGAAGAACAGAAGGAACATTTTAAATTTGCCAGATTTTTCTCTTCAAAAAAATTAGGACTATATTTCAAGAACGAGCCGACTGAAATTTATTTTCAATTTAAAGGGACCTTCTTTTTAAAGCAGGACGCCTACAACCTTATTCAAGTATTCATCAATTTTTTAAATGAGTCAGGAGTATCATTTAAAATCACCACTCTCCACATCAATGTTGACTACAAATATAGGACGCTTGTCCCATTTAAGAAAACTCCGTTTAAAAAATTTAGTAAAGGAACTGAAGAAATTCCCATCCGTAGAAAATTGAATGGTCATAATAAGCAATACAAAGTTTTTAACAGTGTTTTTGAACTCACTTTTTACAACAAGTCGCAGGAAATAAAAGATAACAAGAAAGAAGCCTTTTATCCCTGTTGATGTTAAGTCCTGAATACAAGTTGATGTTAGTCTCACCAAAAGGCAGAGGCTTTGCCAACGCGCCAGGTTAGCCGGCTTACTCAAAGAAAACAGCAGGTTAATAAAATACTACAATCGTAGTTGACTAAAACTACCAACGTAGTAATTATCAACCTATGAGCAATAAACTTTCAAATGTCGGACCGTTGGAATTAAAAGTGCTGGGTGTTTTAAATACCGAGGGCAATATGTCTGTATCAGATATTCAGTCGGTTCTAAAAAAACAAGGACACAACCTCGCTTATACAACTGTAATGACGGTCTTAGTTCGTCTTTTTGATAAAGCCTTAGTTGTTCGCGAAAAAGAAGGTCGCCAGTTCTTGTACTCGCCAGCTAAGAAAAATTCTTCTCCACTTAAAATTTTTGAACGAATGAAGACCTCGCTATTCGGAAACGAAAAGTTGCGTCCAATTCTTGGACTACTTGAAGCCGACGATGGATTGTCGCGTGAAGAATTAGAGGAGCTTAAACGTGCTGTTGAAGTTCGTCTTAATAAGGAAAATAGAAAATGACTTTTATTTTCTTCAACCTTTTAGTGAACTCCATTTTGTCCCTAGCGATTGGGCTGATGTTGGTTTATTTTTTTATTTGGTTCTTTCGTGTAAATACTGGACGCTGGAAAGTTTTTCTTCTTTCGCTACCATTCGTTAAAATTATTTATGACTTCGCTCGTGGCGTCCCAGAAAAATCTGTTTTATTTTCTGGCGTAGACCCTTTTAGTCTTCCACCAAAGCATCAACTCCTATCTATTGGAGCAGGTTTTGATGGCTGGACGCCTTACGTGAGCACGGTCTTTTCAGTCAATGCCCTTGACGGAAAAGTGTATAACTCAAGTATCGGCGACTATCTTCTTATTTGGCTTCATCGCACGTTCGGAAATGAAATTCCCCTTGTTATCGTTTCCTCGGTTCTTTCCATATCATTGGCGTTGTTAACCATCCGAATTGTTCAATACTATAGTTTTGAAAAAAGAAGACGAAAAGACCGAATTGCTTGTTCAACATTTAAGACAATGATGGCGGGCCGACGAACTGTTGATATTTACATCTCAAATCATTTTTCAGGTACGCCCTTCACTGGCGGAATCATTAAGCCCTACATTTGTTTGCCAGAAGACGCCATTCAGAAACTGACGCCTGAAGAACTGGACGCCGTTATCGCTCATGAAATGGGACACGTACGATACTATGATTTGCTCGTTACCGTTTTTATTCAGGGATTAGGCGATTTATTTTGGTTTATTCCTGGTTATCGCTGGTTGAGCCGTAAAATTGACCGACTTCGTGAGGTTGTTGCTGATAGCTGGGCCGTATCGTCAAACGTAAAGCCCCACTTTTTAGCTTCGGCACTGTTAAAGCTAAAAGAGATACCGGAAGGCTCTGATAGATTTGTTCTCTACTCCGCATTTTTTCGGGAAAAGTCCTTATTAAAAGAACGTGTTGAAAGACTTATGGGTGACGTGAAAGAAAAGCGGCCACGCTTTGGCTGGCAGAACAGATGGGTCAGGTACGGAGTTACGATTTTTATTTCAGTCGTTGTTCTAAATTCCGTTTTCGGAGGCAATTTTAGAAACGAAGCAGTTATGAAAGCACCTGAGTGGTTTGACAAATTACTATCAATATTTTTAGGACTATCTGTCATATGAGGTCCTTTTTATTAACTAAAAATACTACATTAGTAGTAATTAAAAAAAGGAGAAAAAGATGAAAATGAAGCTGTTGGTGGCGGGAGTGCTTTTGCTTTCTGCCGTTGTTCAAGCGGGCGGGAAAGTATTCCGTGCGACTGATATGGGAACCACAACGTGGTCTGACCTGGCAAAAGGCAAATTGGGTGATGTCGTTGTGGAGTTCCGCCAAGGAGACGAGGTACCCATTACGTTTGAAGCTCAAGGTGATTTAGTTGAAACAAAACAAGCCTCTGTGAACTATGTCGGAATTAAAAGAAACTTCTGGCTACGCCTCAGTCAAAACGATATTGAAATCAGCATGGATGGAACGACATTCAAAAAGCTGAATGAAGTATTGACTGGTAGCCTTGAAGCCGGAGCAGGTTCAGCACAAAATGGCGGAGTCGCTGATGCCATTACCATCATGTTCAAAGCATTTTTAAAATAATCGGGGGAACAGTGAGAAATCTAATTGGATTATGTTTTTTAGTTTCTTCGCTATTTGTCTCAAGTGTTCACGCACAGGAGTCTTATAAAACTGAAACGATTGTTGGCATCGGTGCGACGCTTGGGAAATTAGCGGACGACTCAATTCAAATTATTCGCCTTATTCCAAATTCACCGGCAGAGCATTCAGGTTTAGCCAAAGACGACTTTATTATTGAGGTAAAATCTTTGCCGAATAGCCCCGTTGTCGATGTTCGCAGTCTGCCGCTAGACGATGTTGCTGCTCTTATTCGTGGGCCCGCTGGAGTGCCCGTGGAAATTTCTTTTGTCAGAGGAAGTTCTGAACCAACCGTCCTTTCAATTACAAGAACAGTCATTGAAATTGATTAACCTTGAGCAAGGCTAGCCGGAACCCGCAGAGGTGAAGGCGTAGCCTTGCATGGAGCTTAAAAAATTGAAGAATTAGAGAGGGTGATGAAGCTCACAACTTCAGAAAATTAGGAAAATAAGGCCCGTGGATATCTAGGATAAGCAAAAGCCTATTTCGATGGATGGCAAATCTTAGAAAAACCACCAATGGCTAAATTTCTGAAACGAGAGTTTTGTTCGATAGCAAATGGAAAATTGACCAAAATATTGATACAGTCTGCATGGTTTTTCAAAACCATGCAGAGAAAAACTTTAGAACCACTTTGCTTTGATTTATGGTTTGCTGACCTCAATATCTTTTTCAAATAATGTCATGGCATTGGAGCCAACGGCGCGAACTTTTGCTTTTAATTTCAAATCGGTGACTTCGGCCTCGATAAAAACAAAATTATGCTCCTTATAGTCGACGATACGATTTGGATTCTCCCAAGACTTACCGCCGAAGATATAGCTGTGATACGGACTTGCCGTGATTTCATAGGTTGAATAGCCTAGATAAGACGCGGGAACCGCCGAGATCTCGGAAAAGTGGACGTCTCCAGAAACAAACACAACCGGGGCCGCATTTTGTTTTACATCTTTCAGAAAATTTTCAAAGTTTACAGGATGGTCACCGAAAAATGTTTCATTCACAACTTTCTTTTTTCCCTTATCCTCAACCTCAACCAGATTCATAAAAAATTGATCACCCATGATTAACCAGGTCGGAGCCGTGTCATGCTTAAGCTCAGCGATTAGCCACTCATGTTGCTTCTTTCCCAGATGTCCATAGGGCTCGTTCTGTGTCCCCGGTGGTTGTCGGAAATATCGTCCATCCATAACTAGGAATTTTTGCCCAAACAACGAGTAGGACGAAGAAACACCCTCCCCTTGCTTGAATATGCCGTCAATATTGGGGGCATGAAACAACGCTTTGAAAATACGCTTTGCGTGTTCGCGGCCTGAAAATGTGATGTCGGAATTATTTGTTCCCATATCGTGATCATCCCAGTTGGCGATAATAGGAAATAGTTTTTTGCTGCGAAAAATTTCAAGCGTGCGAAAGCTATCCATATAGCGTCCCCAAATTTCCCACTCTTGTATTTTATGAATTTTGTCCTCACGTTTTACAAATTCAAACGAGTCGACGTAAACCACATCGCCATTCATAATAATAAAATCTGGATTGTGCTCGACAACGCGTGACCAGATAGATTTTCGTACGGATGCAAACCTCTCGTCGTCAGCCGAGCAAGATCCTACTACGAAACGCGCGCGAGTCATGTTTTTGTCAAAGGTTTTAAAGGTTCTAAAGTCGATAGAATTTTTGATTTCGTCTGCCTTTTTTTCTACGACATGAAACCCGTACTCGGTATTAGGATTTAAGTTTGCGAAATGAAACTTATCGATTTTCCAAAACGAGTAGTTGGCTTGGGAAACCACTTCGTAGGGCGACACCCGCGTGATTTCGCGTCCCGAGGAATCCACAAGAATGTATGTATAATCCTTGTAACGAGGAGAAATCAGACTAAAATTAGCTTCTGCCGAGCTGGTTGGTCCTTGAATCACCGCGAACCGGCCTAGCGCGATAGATGGATCGGCAGATGTATTCGCATTGGGAACACGCCGTAACTCCGAGTTTGCATCCATGTAACCTTTAAGCTGAGTTTGAGCGCACGACAAAGACAACAGTACAGAACTGGCAAGTATCCATAATATTAATTTCATAGGCATTCCTTTGATGTTGATTCTATTACTTCCATTACATAGAAACGAAAAAATTGGTTAATGACAAGTGAGAAAACCGCAATGGTTAGTCAGAACATTGGTATTGACGAGATGGTCCCAGTAAAGGGTTGCTAAGAACTGACTATTCATATTACAATTGTGATTCAAAAAGGATTCTCTATTGACAGCTGTGAAGATATCGGCCAGCGAATTGCAAGCACAGGCAGAAATATTTCTAAATGCGCTCTTTAAAAAAATGCAAGCGCGTGATTTAAAAATTTCTGATCATTGGGACATTGATCACCTGTGTTTTCGCGTGGAAAGTCAAAATGCGTATGAAAGTTATAAAACTACATTTTCAGATTTAGGAGTTTTGCTTACGGAAAGTCATGTCAACGGGCGCGCGATCGCGACATTTGAACTGCACACCGCTATTCAATATAAAGACTGGCTGATTAGATTGATTGAATTGCCCGCACCTAAAAAAGGTAAAGTGACGCGTGCGGGATTCGAGCATATCGAGGTCGTCGTTGATCTTCCTTTAGAAGAAATTATGGAAAAGCACTCCACTATTGAATGGGACACGTCGGGATTGGAAAAAATATTTAATTCCGAACTAGAGGCTAATTTTGGCGAGAGTGCTGTAAAATTTCATCACGTGTCTTTGAAGTCGGTGATTAATTTCGAACAACGACCCAAAATTGCCATCGTTGTTTCCGAATTAAAACTACTGGAGATGTTCAAAGATCATCAGCCTTTTATTGCGGGTACATTTCCTCTAGCGATTGAGACGCCAAGCGCCGATATTGATTTTCTCGTCACATTTGACGATCCCAATGAGTTTGCGAATCAGTGCAAAGAGGGCTTTGGATTGTTGCCCGAATTTGAAATATCCACCGGGGAAATTCATAATTTGTCCTACAGCCTGTGTCGCTTTGAATACCGAGGTGTTCCGGTAGAAATTTTTTGTTCGTCTTTATCCACCTATCGACAAAACGCATTTTTACATTTTCAAGCAGAGGAAAAGATTTTGAAATACGGTCCCGCATCGTGGTCAGAGCAAGTCATCCAATTAAAAATGCGTGGATTGAAAACAGAGCCGGCATTTGCTCACTTGCTAAACAGCGATGAAGTGAATGCTTACCAATTGATGTTGGAACTGCAAAAAAGACCGATTGCGGAATTGCGTCGGTCGATTCGGTCAAGTTTAAACTAAGCGAATTGTTGCGTAACGAGCTGCCACTCTTTCAGTGCAAAATTAAAATCAGATTTAGCTTTTTGGATATTCAACTTCAATTCAGCAACTTGAATTTGTATTTCATTCCACTTTTCTTTAGATGAATTTTTCCAATCCTCTTTTCTTAACGCGTATTCTTCTTTAAATTTCTTCACTTTAATTTGCGCTTCCAGGATTTTTACTTTTAATGCTTCTACCTTTTCTACAGAGATGCCTTTTGTTTCTAGCCATTTTGCTTCGGCATTTAATCTGGCCTTCAAAATTTCTTGCGGTGGAATGGTCCTCAGTTTTTTAGCCATACCAAAAATTTTCATTATCTGAATCGTCCATTTTGTTGGGTCCCAATGATACCATTTGATCCCATTGCGATAGTCGATCTGGAATTGATGGTGAAAATTATGGTAACCTTCACCATGCGTTAGAACCGCAACAATAAAGCTGTCCCGAGCCGAGATCTCTTTTGAGTAAGTTTGCTCTCCCAGCGTGTGACAAAGTGAATTCACGAAAAATGTGCTTTGTTGAGTCACAAAAATTCTTAAAGAGCCTAGAATAATCAATCCTCCCAAAGGCGCTCCAAAGGCAAGACCGATCAAAGTAGGCAGGACAAAGCCTGTGGCAATAGCCCACCAAACGTAATACTTGTTTTGGTGTTGCAATAGACGGTCTTTTTCTAAATCCGGAGCTTTAATTTCTAGATCCACCGAATCTTTGAAAAATAACCAACCGATATGCGCATACCAAAAACCTTTTTTTATCGAGTAAGGATCTTTTTCCGTATCAATATGGCTATGATGGCGGCGATGATCCGAGGCCCACTTCAACGCCGAGCCTTGGAACGCCGATGATCCAAACAGCACTAGCAAAAACTTCATAAGGCCAGTAGTTTCATAGCTACGATGGGCAAACAGGCGATGATATCCAGCCGTGATACTTAAATTTGTGACGGCCGCGAAAATCAAAAACGAGATCCACATGATCCATGAGGTATCAAAAAAATAAATATAAATAAAAAATAAAGTGATTCCAAAAATTGGATTCAATATTAGAAATAAGGCTACAGGCCAATCAATTTGTTTTTTCATATGATCTGATTGTGCCACTATTTGTTTAGCTCATCAATAATTTAAGCCATTCTAATTTGTTTTTCGGGACTAACTCTAGAGGCATGAACAAACCTGTTTTCAAGCCACTTTCAGGTGCCTTTGTGCCCAACCATAAGCTCTCTTTCAGTTGAGTGAGTTCCTTTAAAAGTCTAAAAGCTTTTAAATTATTGTTTTTCATCACTTTAATTACTTCAGTCACAGTAACGTGAGGAATCGTGTCATCCCAACAGTCATAGTCGGTGATCCAACAGCACGGCAGATAGGCTAGTCCAGCCTCTCGAGCTAATGCAAACTCTGGAAAGTGGGTCATTCCAATAATATCCGCACCGGCATTTATATACGATTTGGATTCGGCTTGGGTTGAGAAATAGGGTCCTTCAATACAAATGTATGTACCTGAATAGTGAGTTTGAAAGTCAAATTTGGAAGTCACTGACTTTAGTTTTTGCTCCATTATCTCACAAGTTGGTTTTGCGAGGGAAACATGGCCGACGATGCCGTCTCCTAAAAAGGTATGTTTACGGATTCCCTTCGTGCGATCAATATATTGATTGGTAATGACCATATCACCAGGTTTGAATTCTTTCTTCAGGCTTCCCACCGCCGAAAAAGACACAATCGCTTTAGCTCCGTGTTTTTTTAAAGCATATACATTCGCACGAAAGTTCACTTCACTGGGTAGATGTTCATGATGCTTTCCATGCCGCGAAATAAACAAACACTCTTGGCCAGAAATTCGTACTTTTTTAAATCCAGAGGCACATTCGCCAAATGGCGTTTGGCGATCCAACTCTGTGATAAATTCAAACTCTTCAAAGTTTTCAAATCCGGAGCCACCGATTATTGCGAGCATAATTCTCCTATATTTTCATGCGTAATTATTTTGTGATCTAAAATCCATGCTGTTACGTAGGCATTTGGCGTGACATCAAAGGATGGATTGTAAACGCGAGTTGATTCAGGAGCCCATGAAACAGATTCAAGTGAAGAATGAAACCCAATGACTTCTGCTGAGGTACGTTCCTCGATGGGAATAAGATCTCCATGAGTACACTTTGGATCTACGGTTGTGCGAGGCCCGACAACATAAAATGGAATTTTATGAAGATAGCATAGGGCCGCCACGGAATAAGTTCCAATTTTGTTGGCAAAGTCTCCGTTAACGGCGATACGGTCACATCCGACAAACGCTTTCGAAATTTTTCCCTGTTTCATCAAAAATGCGGCCATGGAATCAGTGATTAAAGTAAAGGGAATATTTTCCTTGGCCAGCTCCCACGTGGTTAAACGCGCACCTTGCAAGAGTGGGCGCGTCTCGTCCACGTAGACATGAATTTTCTTCCCCTGCTGATGTGCTTTCTTAATGGCACCAAGTGCGGTACCCGCGCCTGCCGTCGCAAGCGATCCTGTATTACAATGTGTTAAGATACTATCGCCATCATTGATTAGTCCGGCTCCATAGTTTGACATATTTTTACACAAGGTTTGATCTTCAGTGAAAATCCGTAATGCTTCCTCGATGAGTTCCTCATGAGAATTAAAGTGTTTTAAAAGTTGATCAATATTGTTCATCAAATTGACGGCGGTCGGTCGCGCCTCTCGAACAGCCAAAGCATCTTGGCGCAGCTCTGAAAGAGACGGTCTTTTTAGCGCACGGTATGCAATAAACAAACATGCGCTGACGCCAATCAAAGGCGCTCCGCGTACACGCAAAGATTTAATTGCCTCTACCATTTGAGCCCGGGTTTCGATTTTTAGCCAAACTTCTTGTTTTGGTAATAAGGTTTGATCAAGCAACAGAAACTCTTCCGCAGTCCACCTTAATGCCAGTGTTTGCACAGACGTTACATTCATAAATTAAAATTTCCCATTTGCGAGCGCATTTCAAAAAGCACACTGATTTCTTCACTCGGCAGCTCATCCAGATTTATTTTTAGATTTTTCAACTCAAGTGCAAGTTTTAGAATGTAAGCAATGTGCTCGACACGCTCGAGCCCACGATAAGCTTCGTCCAAGGACTCACCCCAAGCAACAGCACCATGTTTTTGCATGATTAAAATTTTGTGCTGAGGCAAAAAAGGTAAAAGACTTGAACCCATCTCATCACTTCCCGGTCGGGCGTAAGGAACGATCGGAATTTTTCCAGTGGCGAGGATTACTTCGGGCAGACTTTTGTAAGGAAGTTCTTTGAGTTCGCTAAATGCCAAGGACCAAGCGATGGCGTGTGGTGGATGAGCATGAACAACAGCCTTAGCCGTAGGACAGTTTTGATAAATTGCTAGATGCAGTTTGCGCTCGCTAGAGGGTCGTCCTGAAACGATTTCGTTGTCCTGAGTAAGGCATGCCAATTGGCTATCATCCATAAAGGCTTTAGTTTGTCCCGTGGGCGTAATCCATATTTTGTTTTCATTTTCTTTAAAGCTGACATTACCATCAGCCGCCGCCAGCATATTGCGATCATGAAGGCGACGACATATTTCTACAATTTTAGTTTTGATATTTTCCATGGAGCATCTTTACTAGCCGATTCGGCCTAAAAGTCAATTTTTTTGACCTTTTCGAGGGCGAACTAAACCCTGAAGGATTTGTTCAAACGCTTCAAGATGCTGAAGTTTGGGTTTCCAAAAAAAATCGATACGATTTTGATTGGCTTCCGTTAATTCATGCTCTCGTAAATACTCGGGGATTTCGAACAGTAAACGCGATAAACGTTTTTGACTGCTGAGTTCATAGGGGTGCTTGGCTTGGATTGTTTTAAAAATTTTTTCAGGATCAGTTCTGTCCGCTTTCATTTTTTTAAACAGACAGATGGAGTTTTCGGAATCTATAATACGTTCTTTGATATAACGTATTTCCTGACTGACCAATTCTTTTTGGCGATGCACATACTTTGTTTCATTCATCAGAAACTGCACATCTAGGGCTGTGGTCTTTGTGAAGTTTTTTACATCTTGATCTAGAGAACCGATAATTCTTGATTTGTAATTCACAATAAATTGATAGACAAAGAAAAATTCTGAAAAAGAGTCTTGTAACGGCAACGAAACCAAAGCATTTACCGTTTTGATGAACCCGGCTCGGGTCAGCTTGTAGCGGGGCGGATTCTTGCGCGCCAACTTTCTTGCTAGCCCGAGCCGGGTCATATTTTCGAGACTTCTCATAATCTGTGTGTTGTGAAGGGGGAAGGGCTCGCTATTGATTTTCACAAACACCCAATTTGAAAACAGGTCCATATAAAAACGTACTTCCCGCTGCCGAAAGCCATCCGATGCAGAGATTGAGTGGGCGGCTAAAACTGAAGCATGAAAGTATCGAGAGTTCACAAACAAATTACAATGTAACTAAAATAATAAATCAATAAATTTATTTATTTATATGTAAAATAGATATCCACATTTCCACAAAGTTACAATGTAACAAAAATTAATAATGGACCACTAGGGATTGATGTAATTTTATGGCAAGACTTCTTCGTACTGAACATCGATAGAGTTCAAATCCTGAAGGGCTTGATCCACGTCTGGATTTTTCAGCGATCGAGTATTTTGTGTACCTTGATCAGCGCCGGGACCCAGATCTGGGCGTTTGATCTGAAACGTTCGACTAAAGCGTGTGTCCCGAGGTGAATTCAAATTCACCCCTGACGCCACTCGAACGCTTGTTGGAGTAAGCTCGATACGTTCAACACCAAACCCGGTCACATCGCCCAGGGCATTGGCGACAACTCTCTGTAACAAGCTCCAGGTCTCAAAATACAAATCCACAAAAGGAATATATCGAAAGATCTTTAAGAAAAATTTTTGCACCTCACTGATACCCAATAATGAGGCAGGGACCGGTTTAACTGTGAGGGACGGTCCGCTTACCCAATCCCCTAAGAAATTGTTAATGGTCGGTGGATCAATATGATAACCACGTAAAAAATAAATAGTCAGGTGAGAGTCTTCTGGTTGTTCGGTATAGTGTGCGCAGATGTACACGACAATGCGTTCACGGCTGACATCAAAACCGAGAATAGGAATTGGTAATATGGAAAGGAAATCGTCATCGGCCGGTCTTAGAAATGCTTCATATGTTCCATAAAATTTGGTTTTTCCATTTGTACGTTCGATTTCAAATTCTGATTGGATGGGGATATAGTCTGGAAGTGAGCGTTTTTCATTACTGACGATCTTGGTAATTCCAGTGCCATAGTCATTCAGTTGATTCGGCTTATACTTGCAACCGTTTTCAAAGGCTAAAACCGTGTGGCCAAGAAGCAAGAAGGCTATACAAGGCACAAATAATTTCGTCATGGAGTCACTCGTGTGGGCGCTACAGGTTGTTGAATATTGAAATTACCGGAAATGCAAAAATCACGTTGGGTGATCAGATTAAAATTCGTTAAAACTGAGATCTCGATTATTTCGGCTTTATCGCTGGTGTAGGCAATTTTGGCTTTGTACGCCCGTTTCTTATTCAAGTAAAAAGGCACCCGAACCGATAAGGACACCCTTTCTGTTCGCACGTGTTCAAGTGCCGAAACATTAAAGTATTCAGTTAGTCTCCGGCCTTTGGGAATTGTGAGCGTCAAATCGCCAATAAAATTTCCGAGGTCTCGATTCGGTATTTCAGCCACTAGACAAGTTCCCTTTTCTCTATTGGACAAGTAAATATCTTCTTTTTTTATAAAGCGGCCTTGCAATCCTTCCAAAGCTAAAAATAGAAACTCATTGGAAAATTTCCACCAACCAGTATGGGTATTTTTCCATTCAAGCTTCAATGGGGGTAGATATTGTCCCTCTTTGTTCAACACCCAAAACAATACCGTGCTGGATTTTTTTTTCTTAAAATTATACTTAAGGGACTCAAACAGGCATTGTCCTATGCCATGATAACTTACGGCCACCGCAGAGTTTTCCAAACGACAGGCATAAACTTGAACGCCCATGTCCTTAAGGGACGAGTCAATATCAAGTGCCAAACTTAAAAGCGAGTACGAGAACGTCGCTTTTTCATAAGTATTTGGTAGGCTCTCGTCGGCCGAGAAGCTTGCCGAAGCCAATAGTAGTGTTAATAAAATCGTTCTAAGTAAACACACTCTTGATCCCTAAAAACTATTGAGTTTTGGTTACGAAGCGGAATCGGTAATTAAATGTACTGTCGTTTTCAGTGTTAACGGTTTTTCCCTTAAACGAGCAATCAACCGGCTTTTGGGCGGTCTGAACCTTTTCATCAATCTCGCTTTTGGTTGCTTTACATGTACCATCAAAGGCAAAGTTGCCACCGTCAATTTTAGATGTGAAATTTATGGTGATACTTTCTAAGGCTATGCGATGGACTTCTTTGAAGTTTCCATTTCTAATGGTGACTTCCAAAGGTTTCACTTCGCAATAGTCATTTTGGATAGAATAGTTTTGGCAGAAACGCACCACTAATTGGCCGGAAGCTTTTACGCTGGCCTTGGCAACAACGCGAAGCTGGCGAGTATCAAACTCAATTACTGGAATAACTGATTTAACTTGGGAAGGGGTTTTATTTTCGTCTCCAAAACTATGTATAATCTTCTCGTTGCTAAACTGTACAAGGGCATTTACCTCCAAGAAATTAATATTAAGCGATGATGTGGTTGCCCCCGTTTTAATTTTTTTTGTGCTGCTGCCTTCAATATCCAAACTGAAATCAAGTTTCAAAAAAGGAATTTGGCTCAATACGTTTTCTAAAGTTTTATCCAATGCCGATTTCTCTTTTGCGGCGTCTTTGGCGGTCGATGCCGCCGAAGCCGTCTTGGCTGGAGTGCTAGTTTGTGTACTTGGCTTTGATGGTTTTTGCTGTGCCGATACCGTTAGGGAAGCACACACCAGTAAATATCCAACCAAATTTTTAATCATAATAAAGCCTTTCAATTTTTTCAGAAAACTACATATACCAGAAAACTGACAGAGTTTGTTGAACATTTTCTTAAAATCTAAGAGATACTAACCTGTAAAAAAGTTCGACAATCTTTTTATGTAAAAAATTTTGTCGATTTTCAAAAAACGTCACCAGATTGGTCGGTTCAAGATTTTTTCGTTTTCTAATTGGTAATGCAGAAAATGTCCTTTTATAATATTTTCCAAATTGGTGATAAGAACCCGACTGTGTCGATAGCACGAATAAGTATATGGAATCCATTTTGCCGTTTGAAATTTAAAATTCAAATCAGGTTAGACCGCCTTAATCGAGGTATTGATAGCAGAGTCTCAACCTCCTAAAATACATTAAAGCGCTCTTATTGGCCGCTTTTAAGGTCCTCAACTTTGGTCTGAGCACCGGATGACCGGACTTAGATAAAGAAGATTTCAATTTGTGATTTCAAAATTCAAATTAGGACCCAGCGGCCTTACCATTAAAGCATGATAGAATTTTCGCACCTTTATAAATCTTACGATAAGAAAAATCATGCCTTGAAGGACATAAATTTAAAAATCGACTCTGGTGAGTTTGTGTTTTTGATGGGGCCCTCGGGGGCTGGGAAATCGACATTTTTTAAAATGATCACCGCGTATGATTCACCGACCTCTGGTAAAATAAAAGTTGGCAGTTTTGATCTGAATTCCATGAAAGAGAAAGACCTTGCCAGCTATCGGCGGCGATTGGGAATTGTTTTTCAGGATTTTAAACTGCTACCCGACCGAACCGTCTATGAAAATGTCAGTTTACCGCTACGGGTGCAAAAGCACCATGAAACATTTGTTAGAAAAAGAGCGACCGAGGTTCTAGAACTTGTCGGCCTTGCCGAAAAATTTGATCAATTCCCAGAATTTCTATCCGGCGGAGAGCAACAAAGAACTGCAATTGCCCGTGCGATTATTCACCAGCCCGGGGTTTTGATTGCTGATGAACCGACCGGAAACCTGGACCCCGAGATGAGTAGTAAAATTATCGATGTCTTCGAGAAAGTCTGTGCGCAAGGAACGACGGTAGTTATCGCAACTCATGATCATGAGTTGGTTAAAAGAAAGAACAAAAAAACAATTGAGCTAAGAAATGGCTCCGTTTTTCAGATGAGTTTATGAAAGAATACAAACAGAAATCCATTCAGCGTGTGACAGCGGTTTCCATTATAGGGGCGACATTTTCAGTTATTCTGGGGTTTTACTTACTTTCTAAAAATATTAGCCACATACTTTCTATATGGGGTGAAGCAAATAAAATGATCGTCTACTTGTATAGTGACGGTGATGATGAACTTAGAATCAATGTAGAGAACAGACTAAAGTCAAATATCCAAGTTGAAAAAATTGAATTTGTCTCTAAAGAACAAGCGATCAGTGATTTTAATGCGCAGATATCTGGGTATTTATCGGGACTCCAATCCGACAAAGCTTTGTTGCAAGTCATTCCACCCTATTTTGAAGTGTATTTGAAAAGCGAAGGAAGTTTGGAACAGTTAAATACGCGCGCACGTATATTGGCGGGGGAAATCAAAGAATGGTTGGGTGTGGAAGATGTTTCTACGGGCTCTCTTTGGACTGAAAAATATTCTAAATTGAGCCAGTCGGTAAATACTTTTTTTATCTTCATTGGGCTTATTCTTTTCGGTCTTTCGTTTTTCGTAGTTTCAAGTTCAATAAAATCGAACTTGTTTCAACGGGCGAAAGAAATCGAAATACTTGAAATGATCGGCGCGACGCGATTCTATATTCAGCGTCCTATCTTTATCGAAAGTCTGGGAATTATCGCACTGGCATTTCTGCTGGCCCTGATGGCAAATTCACTGCTATTCTACTATTTCAATTCATTTTTTTCCGCCCAGCTGAGTCTATTGAATTTGAATCAAGTCTTTCAGTTTCTAAGTGTTTTAGAAATTTTAACATTGTTTTTGATTTCGATTAGTATGGGAATGATTGTGACACGTTGGACGTTTAGTCGTTTATATCGGTACCGTAATACATGAAAATTTTCTTTATTTTCTTTATTTTTAGTCATTTTGGTTGGACTGCAAGCGAGCGAGATTTGCAAAAGCAAGTGGCTTTAAAACAAAATAAACTGTTGAATATAGAGGCTCGGCAAGAGGCCCTTTTGAAGGACCTTATTCGAATTAACAAAAAAATGAAATCACAAGCTAACAAGCTGGGCAATATTCAACGAGAAATTGAAATTACTAATGCCGAAGTTGCAAAGCAAAAAATTGATATCAAAGCGCTTTCCCAGCAATTAGTAGCCTCTAAAAAGAGGCTGACGACCAAAATTAAAGCGATATCAAAAATTAAATCAGGAAACCTTTTACAAGTGGCGCTGGTACATTCAAATCTAGCTGATATCGAGAGAAGTGTTAAGATGATGGGTATCGTTGCCAGTTACGATGTGCAGTACATTAACGACTATTATGAAAAAAAGCTTGTCTTGGGTCAGGACCTCAAGAAGTTAGACGCTCGTTATCAGGTCTTAAAAAAGAATGAAGCGGATATGGCCGAGCAAAAAGAGGCTTTAGAAAAAAACTCTCGTGAACGAGTCGCTTGGCTGGAGGAAGTGAAAAGAAATCGTCTTTTTACCGAAGCTGAGATTCTTAAAATCAAGAAAAATGGCAGTCATAATTTCGACGATCTTGGTGTATTTGACGTTTTCTCTAAAGATACGATTGTAAAAAACAAGGGTCTTTTGTCGGCACCAGTTGATGGTCAGTTGTCATCAGCTTATGGGTTTAGCCCAAATAATGATTCCGTTATCGTTGGTAATTCCGGTGTCTTTGTCTCGACGGCATCGTCGCGATCTGTGAAAGCGTTGTTTAATGCTGAAGTTGTTTTTTCTGGAATTGTCGATGGATTGGGACGATTGATAATTTTGGATCACGGAGATAATTACTATTCCGTTTATGGTAATTTAAGCAGCGTGAATGTTAAAAACCGACAAATTGTTCGAACGGGAAACGTGATTGCCCAATCAGACTACAGCCCATTGTTTGGTTCGAACGGAGTCTATTTTGAAATGCGACATTACTCACAGTCACTTAACCCACAAGATTGGATAAGGAGTTTTCATGAAAGCAACTAAAACCACCATTACAAAAATAAGCTTGATCGTGATGGCCTTGTCCACGATTTATTTTTTTTCTACCGCGCAAGAGCGTTATACAGAACTGCAGAACTTTAGCAAAGTTTTGAATTTGATTCAGCAATATTATGTCGAAGAAGTGGATACAAAGAAGCTGATTCAAGGCGCGATCAAGGGCATGTTGAAAGAGTTGGATCCACATACAAGCTTTATGACTGCCGATGTTTTTAAGGAATTCGAGACAGAAACAAGCGGTGAATTTGGCGGTCTAGGAATTGAGATGTCGATTCAAAACGGGGTCTTAACGATTATTTCTCCGATTGAAGACACACCGGCATGGATTGCGGGAGTTAAGCCGGGTGATAAAGTCATCGCCATTGATAAGAAATCAACCAAAGGACTTAGTCTGATCGAAGCGTCTCAATTCATTCGTGGAAAGAACGGAACGAAGGTGGTGCTCAAGATTGTACGCGAGTCGAGCCCTACTCCGATTGACATTACCATTACTCGTGGCCAGGTAAAAATTAAGTCAGTTAAGTACACGGACATGGAGGATGGATATGCCTATGTGCGTGTGACCAGCTTTATCGAAAATACCACCAGAGATTTGGAAAAAATTCTGGATAAGCATATTGATAAGCATAAAAAAATTGAAGGTCTGATTATTGATTTACGTCGCAATCCGGGAGGTCTTTTAGATCAGGCCATCAAGATGAGTGACTTATTCCTCCAAGAAGGTGTGATTGTAAGTACAATTGGCAGAAACAAAAAGGAAAAAGAAGTTTCTTCTGCGACGAAAAAAGCAAAGTATAAAGATTGCCCCTTGATCGTACTGGTTAACGAGTATTCCGCCAGCGCCAGCGAAATCGTGTCCGGAGCGTTACAAGACAACAAACGCGCTCTTATTGCCGGAGAACGTACCTTCGGCAAAGGTTCGGTGCAGTCCATCGTGAAGCTTCCAGATGGTAGCGGTTTGAAGTTGACGGTTGCTCGCTACTATACTCCCAAGGGAGTCTCTATTCAAGCCGAGGGTATTAAGCCCGATATCGAGATCGAGGACATCGAAGCAGAAGCTTTTGCAAAAGCAATTGTAAAACAAAAAGGTACACGCGAGAAAGATATTCAAGGTCATTTACGCGGAGATCGTGAGGAGCCTGAAGAGGATCAGAAAGACACCCAAAAGAATGCTCAAACAACCAAGAAACAAGATGCAAATTCAGCAATCTCTTGGTGGAACGATGTGGCTTCTAACAAAGATGAAGCCGCCACTCCGAAATTAAAACTGCTTAAAGGTGACTTTCAGATTTATCAGGCATTTAACTATTTAAAAACTTGGAAAACACTGAAAGTCATGACTAAATAGACTTCCATGAAGTATATAGTAACTTTGATTTTTATAAGCGCTTGTTTGGCTCAATCTAAACAAGATAAACAGAATCAAAAAGATCAGAAATACACTAAGGATGCTAACGTCGTGAAAAATATAGTTGAATCCAGTAAAAGCAAAAAGAAAGACGGAGAGATTTGCGAACTTCCAAAAAACGATGCGGAACTGCGTAAACTTCTTTCCCCCGAGCAATATAAAATTACGAAAGAAAACGGAACCGAAAAACCATTTGATAATAAATATTGGGATAATAAACATCCGGGGATTTATGTTGATGTTATTTCGAACGAAGCCCTATTCAGCTCGAAGGATAAATTTGATTCTGGCTCGGGATGGCCAAGTTTTACTAAACCGATCAAACAAGAACGCATTGTCGAAAAACAGGATGTTTCCCACGGTATGAGCCGAGTAGAGGTAAGATCTTCTAAGGCTGATTCACATCTGGGACATGTTTTTAACGATGGCCCCACAGGCTCGACGGGCCTGAGATATTGTATCAACTCGGCCTCACTTAAATTTATTCCGTTAGAAAAAATGGAAGAAATGGGGTTTGACAAATTTTTGAATCTTTTTGACCAGAAAGATTGGGAAAAAGCCCACAAGAGTCCTTATAAAAATTGAAGAATCCAAAACGCCTTCAACGAATCTATGAGTTAGCGGATGGTCCAGAGCTGTGGGATATCGGCTGCGATCATTCTCTGTTGGCTCGAATCAACGCCAAGGTAAAGAAATTCTCCATGGTTTACTGTGTTGATAAATCCAAAGCTTCGCTAAATAAAATTCTTAATGAAGCGAAAGACTTGGACTTTCAAACGATCAAATTGGTCTGCGCGGACGGTTGTGATTTAAATTGGCCGGATGTCAGCGGCAGTGTCGTGATAGCGGGTGTTGGCGGTAATACGGTGATCAACATTGTCACCTCATGTCCGATAAAATTTCGAAAAAAAATAACTTGGATCTTGAATCCTTTTACCAGTGTCGATAAATTTGTAAAAGAAATCGAACATCTTTTTCCCAATGTAGATTTTGAGCGCATTTCGATTCAGGAAAAAAGCCGCGAATGCTTTATTTTTAAATTTTCCAAAAGCTAATTATTATGAGCAGTTTTCATGGCTAATCCATCGTCGTTGTGTTTTTGCCAATGTTCTTTGTGTTTGCCAACTGTCCGCACACACTGAGTGTCCTTACCAAACCTAGGTTATTATCTGTCCTAACCAACCTAGGTTTGGTAAGGACAGTTGGTGTTTGAAGCTTAACGAAAGAATTTATAGTGCGTATTGAAAATCTTTCGGAAAGAGACGTTTATTGTCGTGTCGTAAACCAGCCGCAGATGCTACGAAGTAGCATTAGAAGCCATCTATGATGGCCTGCTATTGAAAGACATGCTGCGTGTCCATTTCCGTCACTTTGTCTAAATATCTACAGTAGAAAAATATTTTTTACTGAAGTAGAAGATTCTTTACGTGAGGCAAAAATGAAAAATAAAATTCAAACAGTTAAATATATTTTCTTTATCCTTTTATTTATTTTAGGCTTCAATGCGTTCACTCGCCCCAATCAAGACTCTATTGACTATGATTTTGTTCAGGGAAAGCTCGAGGCCGCTCAATTGGATTCGGTGATGTATGCTGTGGACATGGCGAAGAAGGACCATCTTGAAATGACTTTACAATTTGATGATCTGGCGTCAGAACCTGAAAGTGATCAGAGTTCAACATCACATTTGTCAGACTTGTCACAAATTATTTATATCTACGAACAACGCCTTAGCGAAGTCGAAATGCCTAGTATCACGAGTGAACAGCGTTATGCTTTGTTGAATCAGCTAAAAAGTTTGAAGGCTGAGTTCTTGATGGTCTTGTCGTCGCCTCGACAATAGCGTCACGAGTTTTATAATTTTCATTTCAAAAACCCACCAGACTGGACTTCTGACTATGATCTTTGGTCTGTAGTCTGGCCCTTTTTCTAGTATCAGGACTCTCTAAAGATCCAGGATTTTCAAGTTAAGGACTCAAGAATGGGAAAAAATTTCTTTCCCCGCCACATTTCTAAACCGAAGTCTCGTTTAGCCTAGGCAAAAAATACCCGTATAAAGGTACACAACGCATTTCACCTTAACGGAGGGTAGAAAAATGGGAATGAGAGTCTCTACAAACATAGCGTCAGTAAACGCTCAACGACAATTATCAAACAGCCAAAAGTCGATGCAAAAATCGATGGGGCAACTGTCATCTGGTAGCCGAATTAATATCGCGGCGGACGATGCAGCGGGGCTAGCGATCTCTGAAGGCTTAAAGGCTTCAGCAAGATCAGCAGCGCAAGCAAAACGAAATGCGAACGATGGGATTTCGATGATTCAAACTGCTGAAGGCGGCTTGAACGAAATTTCAAATATCGTCGTTCGCTTGCGAGAATTGGGAATTCAGGCATCATCTGATACAGTGGGTGACGTCGAACGTGGATTCTTAAACAAAGAAGTTGTGCAGCTTAAAAGCGAGATGGAACGTATCGCTAATGTAACAACTTGGGGGCGAACAAAACTTCTGGATGGCTCAACACCAACATTTGATTATCAAGTCGGTGTTTATAATGATCCAGAAAACAGCGTAATTTCATTTAATGCTTCTGAAAATGAAGCCACACTATCAGCACTAGAGTTAGAAGGTATCGATTTTTCAAGCAAAGAGGGGGCTCAGAATGCACTAGATTCTTTGGACTCAGCTCTGAGTAACGTAAACGGTATGCGCGCTAACCTTGGTGCTTTACAAAACAGATTGTACTCAACCGTGGATAACTTGGGCGTACAAGAAGAAAATATTTTGTCTGCCAATAGCCGTATTCGTGACACTGATGTTGCTCAAGCAACTTCGGAAATGACAAGAAATAATATCTTGTTACAAGCCAGCACAGGTACTTTGGCGCAGGCAAACAGCGTGAATCAATTAGCTTTAAAACTTATCGGTTAACCCATAGCCGATAAGAAGTGATGAACTCCGTTGCCTGGCATGAGATGGTCTTGTGCCAGGTTTTTACCGGATGTTTAGAATTTAAAGCTCCAATCTGGAAATGAATCGGAGCTTCAGAGTAAAAAATTAGTTTTCTTCGTTTTTAAGATCTTTAGCGGAAACTTCTTTGATTTTGACAGTTTCCATAATTTTTTTGATGACGTTTTCTTCGGTGATTTGATACGTCAAACGGCTTAAAGTATCTTGCTTAGAATAAAATTCGCGAATGCGAGCTTCTTCAATACCAGTTTGAGTCGCGTACTCAGAAAATTTACGATCTAAATCTTCATTCTTGCATACTAAATCATACTTTCTGGCAATGGCATCGATCAAAAAGCTAGATTGAATCATTTCACTAGCCGTTGTTTCAAAATCTTTGTCCCATTTGCTAATGTACTCGGTCAAAGTTTGATCATCCATTTGTTGCTGAGCCATACGTTTTTTGAAATCTTCAATTAACATATTTTTTTGGTCTTTCAACAATGATGCGGGCACATCCACGGGATTTTCTTTTACCAAATTTTTTAACAAACGATTTTTAAACGCATCTTCGACACGTTTGATTTCATTACCTTCTAAATCATTGCGAACAACTTTTCTGAATTCTTCTACCGAAGCAACACCTGAACCAGTTGATTTAACAAATTCATCACTCAGCTCGGGCAAAACTTTCTTTTTGATTTCATTCAATTTTACCTTGAAAGAAACGGCTTTTCCTTCAAGCTCTTTTGCGTGATAAGGTGTTGGGAATTTTAAGTTCAACGTTTTCTCATCCCCGACTTTCATTCCTACTATGCCTTCTTCAAAACCGTCGATGAAAGATTTAGAACCAAGTTCCAATTGGTGGTCTTTACCTGCGCCATTTTCAAGCGGCGCTCCGTCTACAGATCCTTCAAAATCAACAATCGCTAAGTCACCCAGTTGAGCCGCCCGAGTCTCGGTTACGGTTTCTAAAGTCGCGCGTGAATTTTGGATATTCTTTAAAACTTCGTCGATTTTCTTTTCGTCGAAATCTAGTTTTTCTTTTTCAACGGTTAGATTTTCGTATTTTTTTAAAGTCACTTCGGGGCGAATATCAAATATGGCCGTAAATTTGAATTCTTTGTCTTCAGCTAAATCGTCAAATTCAAATTCTGGGTAAGAAACGGGATCAAGTTTGTGCTCTGACAGGGCCATGGAGTAATGCTTTTGAATCAGATCTTGGATGACATCTTGTTTGACTCGACTCTGATAAAGACTTTTAATGGTGTTCATAGGTGCTTTACCTTTACGAAAACCTTTGATGGTGACTTCTTGTTGGATGTCTCTGTAGACCTTTTCAAAGCTGGTTTGGATATCTGTGACGGGAACGGCCACGTTAAGTTTGCGTTGTAAAGATGTCACTTTTTCCAAGTTTGATTTCATGAAAAACTCCTGTATTTAGATAGGTGAGTTAAAACGGTCGGATACTAGGTGACAGGTCGTAGAAAATCAAGCACTTATGCTAGTTCTTTAGAGACAGGATAATTAATGCAAAAAATAGTTTTTGTGACCGGAAAAGGGGGCGTGGGAAAATCAGTCTATGCGGCTTCACTGGCTCAAAAATATTCTGAAATGGGTAAAAAGACTCTTCTCGTAGAGTTAGGTGACGAGAGTTTTTTTAAATCCTTTCTAAATTTGCCTGAAGTCAAATATATGCCTACCCGATCCAAAAATCAGTGGGACTTGGCGATTTGGTCAGGAGCTGATTGTCTGCGCGAGTACGCGCTTCATTTGTTGAAATCCGAGGCGATCTATCGTTTGTTTTTTGAAAATAAAGTTTCACGAGCCCTTATACAGATTGCGCCAGGCCTGCCAGAGTTGGCTATTTTAGGGAAAGTGACCTCGGGTCCACGCCGCCATGGCCCCTCGAGTCCACATGAGGTGATCGTCGTTGATGCGTACGCAACAGGACACTTTTTAGCTTTAATGCGTGCGCCCAAAGGTTTATCCGAGGCCATTCACTTTGGCCCGATGGGTGAGCAAAGTCGCAGCATTTTAAAAACCATCATGGACTTGAATATTTGTGAATATCACATTGTGTCTTTGGCCGAAGAACTGCCGATCAAAGAAACCATCGAGCTTTATGATCAGCTAAAAACTGAGTTTAATATCGACTCAAGAATTGTGTTGAATAAGACACTAGAGACCAATTTAGAATCTTCACAATTACGGCCAGAGCAGAATACTTTTGTAAAGTACGTGAAAGAAACATTAGTACGTGAACGCGAAGCTCGCCTACTGCTGAAAACTAGAAATTTAAATTTAACCGAAATCCCCCATATTTACGATCAAACCTCGTATACACTTATCGAGCGAATTGCGACGGAGATTCTTCTATGAAGCCAACGAAATCGACGCAGGTAATTGTTTGTATTGGCTGTGGTGGTGTGGGTAAAACAACGGTTTCGGCTTCTTTGGGATATTTACTTGCCGAGCAAGGATTTAAAACACTGGTCCTGACAATTGACCCAGCCAAAAGATTGGCGACAACGTTGGGAATTGAAGGACGTACCGATATTGCCGAGGTGCCTGGGGTAAAACTTAAGGGCCAGTTATTTGCTTCGGTTATTGATCATCAGACCGTTTTCAATGATTTCATTCGCCGGGCATCAGGTGCCGGTGCTGATGTGCAAGCGATTTTCAAGAACCGCTTGTACCAACAGATGTCGACCAACCTCAGCGGTTCCCAAGAATTTACAGCGCTCGAGAAACTGTACAGTGCCTACGACAGTGGTGAATACGATTGGATTGTTTTAGATACACCTCCGTCTAAGCATGCTATCGATTTTTTAAATGCACCTCAGAAATTAGCGGCGATATTTAATGAAAGTGTCGCGAAGTGGTTCAGAACGATGGATGGCTCTGGTGGCTGGATGTCTCAAATCATTTCTTCGGGTACTAAACAGGTGATTCAAATTTTGGAAAAACTGACGGGGTCCGAGTTCGTTAAAGAGTTACGTTTGTTTTTTTCCTACATCCATTCTTGGCAGGACCGTTTAGAGAGCCGGATTGTTCAAGTCCACAACTTGTTGGTCAGTCCTAATACACGATTTTTTCTTGTTTCCAGTTTAGATGAAGTAAAAATGGCCGAAGCGCTGACCTTAGGTCAAGAAGTACGTAAACAAGGCTACCAATTGACCAAAGTGATTATAAACAAGGCGCAATTTGAATCGACATTCGATTTCAATTTGCATTCGTCTATGGCTGACTCGGAAGCGACATTTCAGGAATTGCAACGATTCACCAGCCGCTTTCAGAATTATCTCATGTATCGCCAAGAACTGTTACATAAATTTGAGGCGGCGATGTCTGGTAAAATCGAAATGATCTCACTTAAAGAGTATTTGGATCCAATTTCCGATACGGAAAGTTTAAAATTGATTGCTTTTGACTTGAGTCAAAAAATAAAATTGTAGTGGGAAGAATTAAAATGAAAAAACTGCCTATCATTGGTCTTTGCATCGTGTATCTTTTGCTTTCTTTGGCCTGCACCTCTAAAGGAATCGAACCAACGTCGTCGGTGTCGTCGACCGAGGTACGGGATGCATCGCAAATAGATGTCCAAGAATTGGATAAAATTTTTCTGTTAGAAGACTATTCGCTGTTTGAAACCAAACGCGATTCATACCTGAAAACATACCCGAATTCTAGCTATGTTCAATATGTCTATCTGCTATCCAGTAAACTGCTTTTGAAAAAGAATCTGTTAAGTGAAGCGTTGACGGTCAATCAAGAGGTTCAAAGCAAGACATTCAATGCGAATAAGGAATTGTATTTTTTGGCACTTTTCGAAAGTGCCGATATTTATGAAGCACAAGAAAATTACGAGAAATCATTGGCGGCGTTGGTAGAGTCTGAAAAAAACAAATCCTATTTGCCCGCCAAAAAAAGGCTGTTCGAACTGCCCTTGAAATTATCGGTCGCGTACGCTCGGCTTAATTTGACTGAGCTGACATTTAGATATTTAAAGGAAACACAACTGGGTTTAGGCGAGTATCTAAAATTGGAGGCGTTGGATAATGCGGCTTTAGCGAAATTGTACCTGGAAATGGGGGGTGGACTTTCGCAATGGCAATCGAACGATTTTGATATTGAGCTGAGAAAATTTGCTTTAACGTATAAGTTTTTGGTTTATTCAATGAACCGCAATGAAGCGGCCTTTTCCGAAAAGGCGCAAAAAAAACTCATAGCCCAGATTCAATGGATTTGGAACCTGAGCCAAACTCAGCGGGCGGCACCGGAGGCCGATCGCATCGAGGAAGAAAAAATTCAATTCTTAAAAATGACCGAGCTTTCGAAAGTATTAAATTCTATAAAAATGCTAGAGCCTCTAGATGGCCAGAAACGGTCGTTGCTGCAAAACGAGTTATTTACGTATGTGAATCAAATGCATGATGTGGTGCTGGAAAAAATTTATGCTCAATACAAATACACGCCACCGACCCAAGAATCATTTCGACATAAAATATTTAGAGATCAGCTAACCATCGATAGTTTGGATAATCAATTCAAGTAAGGATATATTATGGCCTATACACGCACGGAACTTCACCAACAGATTCTTTCGAAAAAAAACAGTGTCTGCGATTGGTTTCAGTCAAAAACAAAAAATGCATTTATTCCTATTTATTCCAGTTATGATGTGCGAGATGCAGGTTATAAAGTGGCCAATGTAGATGCCAATATATACCCGGCCGGTTTTAATAATATCTGTCCGACCGACAAAGAAACCAGCATTGATCTTATGGTTAAATACTTGGACGAAAAGTATTCTAAAGACTTGCAGCGAATATTGCTTGTCACCGAAGAGCACACTCAAAATCCTTATTATTGGGACAACGTGGTCACTATCAAAGATTTGATGGAAAGTGCGGGAAAGCAGGTCCGCGTAGGTTTTGGTACTAAACTCGAAAACCCGTTGACGGTAAAAAGCGCTAACGGTCATGAAGTACTAGTCGAGTCGGCATGGGGGGATTCCAAAATTTTTTCGGAGTTCAAACCGCAGCTTATCGTCAGTAATAATGATTTTTCAGAAGCTCATGAAGAATGGTCTAAGACTGTGACTGTGCCCATCAACCCGCCTCGCGAGTTAGGCTGGTATCAAAGAAAGAAAAGCGACTATTTTAAATTTTACAATGAGCTTGTAAGTGAATTTGCAGACGTGGCGGGCGTCGATCCGTTTGTGTTTCAAGTCAAGACCGAGTATTTCCCGCATTTTGATATTAACTCGGAATCAAGTCGTGCCGATCTTGCTAAAGACGTTGACGATGTTTTAAAGTCTTTGGACGTGGAATACAAAAAACGCGGTATCGATCAAAAGCCTTTCGTGTTTGTCAAAAATAATTCAGGCACCTATGGCCTTGCCGTTATTCGTGTTCAGTCCGCCAGTGAAATTTTGGAATGGACATATAAATCACGCAAAAAAATGAAAGCGGCCAAAGGCGGTCGCGATGTGGAAGAAGTCATCATCCAAGAAGGAATACCCTCCATTGTAGAAAAAGATGGTGTTGTCGCCGAGCCAGTAATTTATATGATCGGCGGCGATCTGGCCGGTGGTTTTTTAAGAACCCACAGCGAGAAAGACTCGACCGAAAGTTTAAATAGCCCCGGGGCAATCTATAAACGACTTTGCGTCAGCGATTTAGAAATTCGTCCAGAAGGCTGTCCGATGGAAAATGTTTACGGCTGGACTTCAAAGATTGGGTCTCTGGCTATCTCGATGGAAGCCGCTAAGCTTAAAACCTGAGATTTACGATACGGTAGGTTGGTAATTAGAGGGTTAAGATATTTATTGGGGTATGTATTTAAAGGCAATTTTTTGACAAAATGTCGTGTTTTCATGCAACTGAATATGGTTAGGCATAATCAGTGACATTAGAATTTGGAATGCACTTCGCAAGTGATTCTATGTTATGAAGTTGCAGTTCCCCCCTTTCCTTTTTTTTGTATTGGTCTTTAGTTTTTTTTCGCTGTTTGCCTCTGCGAATGAAAACACTGATGAGATTGAATCTGTTCGAAAAGAGGGACGTGTCTATTTTAGTGACACAGAAGCTATCACAGAAAAAGGTGATAGATACATAATTCAAGATAAGCCCAACGATCCCGAACTACTCGCACAATTTGAAGCTATGTCGCCCACAGAGCAGGAAACATTTTATCGGCGTCGAAATGAAATTTTAGCAGGAATTATTGATAAAGCCGCCAGCGACAAACAGAAAAACTTTCTAGGAAGGTACACGATCATTAAAGACACGGTTGTCAAATTTGTTACTAGGAAAAACCAGTCTAAAAATGGAAAAATGACACCTGAAGATATTCTGCAATTAGGCAAAGATCAGGTACAAAGCTTGATTACCAATATCGAAAACGAGCTATGGCGATCGAGCAAAGTGATAGGAAATACAAATGTGAAAGGTAAGTCATTTACGATCACAGGTGCTTTTGGCTTTGGTCTTGATCGTACAGGATTTATGCAAAATTGGGGTTTGGGTATTGGTTACTATAAAAATGAACTGACAGGAGATAAATACACAGAATTATTTATTATCCGTGAACGCTTTCAGAAAACATTCACCTATATGGCGGCGATGTTTGGAGGAGTTCGAGTTGGTTGGTTAGATTGGAGAAGCGAAAAATCTGTGAATTGGAATAATGAAAATGAGACAGATTGGCAGCATGGAAAAAGTCTGCGCACAAAAGGCACGGTCAATGGAACAGGTGTCAGTTTACCTTTGATCCTTCCGTATATCTATCGGGCACAAGCTGAACTTTCTATGACAACCAGACTTGGTGTCGACCTTTTGGATATCCCTTTGCCCTGGCAAACAATGCTTCAAGTGTATTTAACCGATACTAAGAAAAGATATCTTCGTTTTAACCGTCCGGGTCGGCAAAGTCTTTGTCGCAATTTTTATCATCAGTAATGGCGATTTAGCGTCATTTTTATCGTGAAGACACTAAAGTATTTTTTGTATGACTTACCTAATAGGTTGGTAATGACACAAATGACATTGGCAGGGGCAAAAGATTGAAAGTTATACTGTCTATTTCCCAAACACTACTGGAAAGGCCTGTAACGATTTATAGTGTTTAAACTATGAACGCAAATGCTGTACGGTTTTACTTCGTTGTTATTCTTTTTTGGGTATACTCTGCTAGCGCCGCAACGGGTGTTTACGCGACGGCACCGTTGTCTCAAATTATCAACTCTGTCGAATTTAAATTGGCTGTTACTGATTTCGAGGATGTGGCATCTTTACGAAGTCATTTCCAAAAAACAACGGAGACTTTGTACACACTGAATCCTTTTCAATCGTTGAACTCTGTTTCGCAGGCGGAAATCGAAATTTTTTCGAAGAAACTAAAAAGCGTGAAAGAGGCCGTAAAACAACTAACCTATGCTTTTTCGGCACAAACCACGGATTCATTCGCCAGAGATCAGTTGGCGGATGATGCAAAATCTTTCCTTACAGCCATTCGTGTTTTTGAAGACAGAATGCTGGAATGGCGATTCTTTAAATTAAACCCCCCAAAGACAATATTTAAAAGGATCGCCCCTTTTAGAGGTCACCAGGCCATAGACCAAGTTCGTGATGGTGACACCTTTGGGCTGAGCGACTTACGCGCCGGAGACGTAATTGTTACTCGTTCGTCTAGACTTTTAAGTTCGATGATTGCGCGAATGACTGATGCGCCAATGAGTTATTCGCATATGGGTATTGTTGTCGTCGACCCTAAAGACGGGAAGAAATATATTATTGATTCTAATTTAAATGCCGGTTTCCAGAAGGTCTTGTTAGACGAAAGTTTTTACAAAGACGAGGTCCGAGTGGCTGTGTACCGTTCAAAACAGGGGTTTTTAGGGAGCTTGGCTTCGGAATATGGACGCTTTGCCTATGAGTCTAATCTGCAAAAAGGCACTCCCCTTGAGTATGATATTACGATGTCTTTAGAGCCTAACTGTAAATTCTATTGTTCTAAATTTGTTGCATGGACTTACAATTCTGTCTCTGATAAGGACTCTATACCCCAGTACCCCAGTAAGTTACAGGGTAATAATAAGAATTTTATAGCGGCACTGGGTGTTCCGTCATCCGCTCGGTATACATTTGCTCCCTCCGATATCGAATTAGATTCTATGTTCGACATAATTTATGAATACAGAAACCCAGGGCTGACAGCTCAATCACGGTTAGAAGAATTAGTCGTAGATAAAGTCTTGTATTGGATACGTACCGAAGGTTTGGAAATTAGTCCGAGCACTCTGACCGAGCGTGGGGCCAAGGTTGCCATTAAAGTCTATCAAATTCCTTCCATTCGTCGCGTGTTAAATAGTCTGAATATGCATTTGAATCCAAATCTGGATCCAAAATTTTTATCGGTTGGGATCACAATGAAATTACTAGTTGAAAGTATACGGGCGAAAGTCGAAAAGCTGGTAAAAAATAGCGTAACGGGTGTGTATTCAAGTCCATCCGAGATTTATCAAATGATTGATGAGGCCCGGCTAGAGACTCCAAATTTTGCACGGCTTTTGAAACCGCGAAAGCAGAATGCGTGCATGCGATTCTATACTAGTTACAACGTTCGTTGATAAAGCTGACGATCGTAGTTTTTAATACCTTTGTTTGTTCTATTGATTTCCAATCAAATAAATTGTGCCCGCGTCCCATTTCTAGTATTTGTACGTTGGGGCCCGAAAGTTTTTTTCTAATTATATCAGTATCAACAACATCATCATCGGGGGCGTGGATTACGAGGATTTGGTTTTGCAAGTTAGACCAATCTGTTGTTCTAAAGATACGCGTGATTTCTAGAAACTGATTTATAGATGCTGAATCGATAAGTGGACTATTCATAGGATGGGTCTCAGGTGGGTACACAGTGTAAAAATCGTTAGTCCCTAGGCCAACCAAAGCCCCCAGGATAGGGTATCCCAGACGACCTGATAAAATTCCCGTCCACTTGTTTTTTAACGCAAAATTTGGAGAGACAAGAACTAAACACGCTTCCGGATCATATTTTTGAGCAATCATAAGTGAGATCCCGGCACCGGTGCTTAAGCCAATATAGATACGTTTTTTTCCAAGTTCTTTCGAGTAAGACCAAATGTCTAAGACGCTATAAAACCAATCCGAAACGGTCACCGATTGAATTTTACCATCGAGCAATCCGTGGCCAGGCAAGCGTGCATAAAACAAGTTTGCATCGATATCATTTTGGAGTTCGGAAATAAATGGATCCATTTCGCTACGATTTCCAGTAAATCCGTGAATAAACGAAATCACTTTATCGGCAGGAATATTTTGGCGATTTTTACTCCAAATAATTATTTGTTGGGTGCCTTCCTTTAAAGGTAATCGAGACATCTCGGGGTTCGAGAGATTGATCTTACTAGGCTGAACTTTCTCAAAGAACTCGACCGAGTTATAGGGAGCTTCATAGATAGTAAATGCAGGAATGATGAAAATAAGCGAGCCAAAAAAAATAAACAGCAGAGACAGTATTAAGAACTTCATTGAACTAGATTAAAATTTGTAGGTGGGATTGCCAAATACTTTCTAGAGCCACCCTAGCCCTATTGACGATTTTTCGCGACCGCGAAATCTTAACCATTTTTTAAAGAGATCTTAAAAAATCTCTACGTACGTAATTTGTTACAGGATTTGTTTTCCAAGCTGAGGTGTCATTAATTGTCGAATTTTTCAAATAACCTGCTGAGTGTAAATATATCCATAGCACGGCGTAAAAATATTCGACAGAGGAATAAGAAGACTGTTCAAAAAATTGACGTGAAAGTCTTTCATGTACATCGGCATACACTGGAAAATTTACCGTGAAATAATGTAAATTTCTTCAATAAATTGATTGTGGAATCTATCGAGCACGTCCGTTCCATCCGATTTCCCAATCGAAAGAGTATGAAAATGTCTGTGAAAAAACTAGCCGTATTTTTGTTCGTATGTTTTGGCTGGCTGACACCACTTACGGCGGTGGCCGATCCTCAAAAAATAGCTATTTTCTATTCGAGCATGGGAAATGGCCATAAAGGTGCTGCTGACGCCATTGAAGCTGAAATTAAAGTCAAATCCCCCGAGGCTATAGTTCAGCAAGTTAATGTCAGGGACTTTATGAATCCAAGATGGGAAAAAATTGACCGTAGACTTTATTGGGCAATGTTTAAACATTCGGCTTATTTAATCGATCGATTTTTTGAAAGCTTCATCAAAAATGGAACTAACACAGTAGACTTTAGCAAGTTTATGAATGGCCGTGATTATAATACAGTGGAAATTGCCAAATGGCTGAAAGAGTTTAAACCAGACACGACGATTGCAACTCACTATGGTAGCGCCATTGTATTGGCAAACGCTCGCGAGCAAGCCGGCATTAAAACAAGATTAGTTTGGGTTTTTACAGATTATTTAGAGCATTTTTTCCCTCGCATATCACAACGTACTGATATGACATATGTGCCGCACTCAAGCCAGATCGAGTATTGGAAAAGCTGGGGCGTAGACGCTGACAAGGTGGATACGTCTTTGATGCCACTTGTTCTTCCTAAAGCTGATGATTCGGCAAAACCTGTCGAGCCTGGAACTTTGGTAGTGACGATGCAAGGTGGTTTAGAAGGACTCAAAGATAACGTTAAAGTTATTAAATCTATTGTTCAGAATAACCCTGGAAGAAAAATGGTTATCAACGCATTTGTTGGTAAACAGGAGAGTGAGTATAAACGCGTACAAGATTATGTGAAAACAATTCCAAGCAATGTTGAAGTCAGACTCTTTGGATTTGTGCCACGAGGACAGGTGATCGCGCACATCATGCAAGCAGATGTTTATGTCGTAAAAGGTGGTGGCCTGTCGCCGATGGAAGGTTCAGTTTTAAATAAGCCAACTATTTTGGTTGATGAATTCGGAAGCCATGAACGTGAGCATTCTAAATTTTTTGCTAAAAATGGCTTAGCTGAACGAACAATGGATTCAAACGAAGTCGGCAAGTTAATCGGAACACTTTTGGCAGATAAAGAAAAACTTGAACGGATGAGTGCCAATCAGAAAGAATTTTCTCAGGCTGTGGGTCTTGATAAAATTGTCGAAGCCGCATTGACGCCATTCGATCCAAATGCCAAAGCTGAAATAGAGTTGATTCCAATGGGTAAGTTTCAAGGCAGAGAAGTCAATGGACAAGCTCAGTCATTAGAAAAATTGAATAGAGATTACCCTTCAAATTTCGAAATTTTATTGGGATATCCGGTTTCTAAGTCAGGAAGATATTTGGATATGGGTGGAAAATCAAATCCATTTGGTCACATAGGAATTCGTATCGAAGACAAAGTGTACACGGTTAATCACCGCTCAAAAATTGGAGAAGGACAGCTGCATGAAATCTCGTCGCTGGCTCAATACTTGTATTCAACTCAGGCACGGCCAGAGATATTTGAGGGATATGATTTTGTGGGTGTTCATGGCCAAGCATATGGTCGGGAGACAATTAGCTTGCGTATGAATTTACCGGCTGAAGATCTTAGGAAGATGCTGACAGAGCTTGATCTAATTGAGCAAGAATTTAAACAGAAAAAAACCGGCTATGATGTTAAAGCATGTAACTGTTCTACGTTGATTGATCGTGTTCTTGAGAAAGGAAATCTCATCGAAAGTCGACAAAAGGGAATTGCGTTTCCCATCGATGTGTTTGAGTCGGCATTGTCTCGTATCAAAGATAGAGAAATCAAGACGACAACGATTCGTTATGCGCAAATCAAAGGAGCTCAAAGTGGATATGTATCGACGGATGTTCCACTTACCTTTAAAAGATTGTTTCGGTCGGTGGCGCGAATCATGAAAAATATGGTGGCTCCAAATTCTCTTTTTTATCCAAGCAAGCCAGAAGCGCAAGTCGAATATTCGCCAGGACGAGATACTTTGTATTATGAAAATTTTAATCGAAAAGAATTAGGAAAGAGTTGTTTATGGTTTTATACAAAAAAATAATATCCTTTATATTTGCTAGTCACATAGCTTGTGCAGCGATTGATGACCTTCATTTTGATCTTAAAATGCCGATGGGTCCTTTTAAAGGTGAGTCACTCGCTAGAAAAAGTGATCGTCCAGTGATCAACTTAAGAGACGAGGAACTATCCGCGCGTTCATTTGATGGCGACGTTAAGGACAGTACGGATTCTTCAAAGTCAAAAATTTTAGTGGCGAATATTTTCCACAGACCACATTTTTATGTGGCGAAGATTGACCTGACTAAAGTTAAAAATGTGTACTATCTGTTCGAAAAATTTATGCCGTTGGCCGCACACACTATGGTGCGATTTGAAATGGAACCTGGTCATGAAATCGAACTAATAGCAAAACTACCTACACAGCAAGAGTGGAAGGGTGGCATTAAGTATCATGAGCTAGAACAACCAATCAAAATTGCTGATCTAGTTATGTCGTTTGACTCGGAATGGGTTGAAGGCACCAAGGGAGCGTTTAATCCAATAAATGGTGTACGCGGACATTATACCAGCATGTTTCGTTTTTTCTCGGTGCAAAGCTTTATAAAGTCTTTCTATTTGAGTCGCCCCTACCCTGTTGAACAATTTCGATTGAATTTGAAAGCCGAAGAGTCTGGTGCTTATTTAAGAATGTTACTTGATCGTTCTGCTTATCATGGTGTCGACAAAGGATTCAATACGTTCTGCAACAACTGCACAACTAATCCAATCGAAGTTTTGGAAGAGTCTATTCCAAAACGCGAAAAAGCAGGTTGGGCGCGAAGAAATGTGGACCGATTGTTTTTCAATCTTTTAGAAAAACACCCTAGCATTGTGCCAAGTGTTTTATGGTCTCGAGGCTGGAGAGATAAAGGCTCGCAAATCGAAAATTTAGAACGGGATCCTAAACTGAGGGCAGATTTCGATGCGGCTTTTGATGCTGGTTTAGAGCGTCTTTCTAAAATGCCAGTCGATTCGAAGAAATACAAAAAGACCAAAGAAAGTCTGATGAAATTTTCTTCCGGCAAAGCGTGTTTGTTATTTTATTATTAAGCTATTTTACCAAGAATTGGGCCAGCGATTGTATGTCGACCATGCAATGGTCCCCAAATTGAGGATGCCACTCGATGGATAAATTCCGACTTTTAGCTCTTTCGATAAAGGTTTCAGTGGCATCGTAAATGCCCCACTCGTCATAAAGGGCTCCGCTGATGTAGAATTGTGATTCGTATTTTACGTCATTTCGTTCGATCAAGCGCAGGGGGGCAAAGCGATCCCATTCCTTCTCGGATGCAAAGAAATTTCGACTTAAAACGATCGCCCTTAAGATATTTATAAGTTCAGCGCCAGAGGTCTGCATAAATGAGTAAAGCTCGCTTAAGGAAGAATAAGGCGTTTCTTTATACATTACAGGACATACTGAAGCAATTTTACTGAATAGGCGTCCATGAGTTAGACCAGTAGCCAAAGAATTCATTCCACCCATGGAGGCGCCAAACAGAATGCGATGTTTTGGGGCCCCAACCATACTTTCAATTCGAGGAATGATTTTTTCGATGACTAAGTCCATCAGACCACTAAATTGTTTTTCTCCTTTAGGGGTGAGAACCCAAACAGGTCCAAAAGAAAGGGTGACTATGGTCGGTGGAATAATGGCATTTTGTTGCCAGTATTTTTGTACCATGGCTCCGTATAAATATTCAAAATTCCATATCATTTCGTTTTGGTCTTTTCCATGAAGTGCGTACGCAATGTCGCCGTTGGTCTTACCGTCCGCTGGCGAATGAATACAGTACCGAAGGCCGCCTAGATCGGAAAAACTGCCACATTCTTTTCGTGAAGGAATAAATTCAGTAACCTTTTGACGGCCCAAAGGAGTTTTAAGAACAAAATGAATTCCAAAATAGGCAACGACCAACAAAACTGAAACGAGAGGAAGGTATTTTTTCATAGTATGTTTCTAGTGAGACTCGCCATAAACTTGTTTTACAAATCCGATGGCTGTAGACCCTTCCATCGATTTAAGCGAGTACTTTTCTTGAAATAGCAAAAAAATATGGTCGTCAGAATCATAGAGCCACATTTTGGTGTTAGGATAGCTTTTACATGTTTCAACTAAACCTTCTTCGCTGAGCAAAAGTTTTTTATGGTCTTCTTTAGAAATTAAGCCAAAATATTCGGACATAATTTGATCTTTTTCGCCATAAAGAAAACCTATTTTCCAATTTGAAAGTCTATTTAGAACCGGTTTTATCCTGCGGGCAACAAAGCCATCATCATAGTCTATCTTAAGACCGATATCGTTGAACGCCTTTTTGAAGCTTGTTTTAGCATCGGCACTGAATTGACTCCAAAATCTTGGTCCAAAATGTAAGCCGGGGGAATCTGCAATCAAAGTCTTTTTTGCATTTGGATGGACGAATGTTTCAATATATTTAGCGTGCAGAAGGGTGCCGATGGCCCCAGCGGAAGATCCGACTAAGGCTAAGTCGTTTACAGCTTTAAAATTAATTATACCTGTTTGGGCCAAATATTGTATAGCAAGGCGAACATTTGTATGACCCATGTGTGTTACAGGATAGAGTTTATAATTTCCAATGTAATCGCCAGCAAACACATCACCTGTGCAGTAAGGAAAATAAATATTTGTATGATCAATGAACGGGTTCTCAGGATTATCTGAGTCCGAGAGCGCACCAAATGCTTTCAGCATCGGAACGGGATAAATCCAAGCACGGTAAAGACAGGTGGTTTGATCCCAGCAGGCTCCGCCTCCCATAAACTCAATAACTAATTTTGATGGATCTTGATCGCGTACAAAAACACTGTAAGGCGATCCATTTCCACATTTAGCACCAGGTATTTTAATGCGCTTCCATGTTGAAGCAAAACTTGAATGGCCGACAAGCACCAATAGAAGCATCATGCTCCAAACACTAAATCCCCTCGTCATAGCAGTTCCCCTCAATTTAAAAACAACTATTACTAAATTTTGAAGGCAATCAAGCTGGGGTGTCAAACCTTTGAACGGCCTAGCTAGCTTTTTCCTCCACTGGTCTAGGAATTGCTAATATTGATACTCTACGAAGAGGTCCTAGTGGCGTTGAGGTTGATTCACTTTCTATTTGTTTTGCTTTCTGTTAAGACTGCGTACGCTAGTCAAATTGACAGTTTTCGTCAATGCCGCGATTGTTCTGCAGCAGAATTAGACATGTTTTTTGATACGTCTTCAGCGCCTGACACATCTTTTAAGCTGATTCATGCCCAAGGCTCGCTTGGGCCGGTGATTCTATTTCATGGTTTAACCGATTCTCCCTACTACATGAAAGATATCGCTGAGGTCTATTTTAGGATGGGATACGATGTGTATTCACCTTTAATGGAAGCACATGGTGCTGCCTACGGGGAACTCAGCACTATTCAAAATACACAATGGAATCAACAGGTAGAAAAATACATTTCGTTGCTGCATGGGCGGTACAAGCGCAAAGTTATTTTAGGTGGTTTTTCAAATGGTGGCTTAGTGTCGACGATTGCCACGATCGCTGCACCCACAAAAGACAAAATACTTTCACTGCTATTAATATCGCCAGCATTGGGTTTGCCGCCTAAAGCCTGGATTGCCTACAAGTTCCTAAAGGCTTTTGATAGACTGGCTAAAAAATTTGATATTCAGTCATTGTATGAACTGCGTAGAAAAATATGGAGTATGCCGGTAAAAACGTCCGAGTACGAAGATCCTCGTGGTCGAGTGCGTTCTCCGATTATGCAGCTTAACGGTCCATTCCAAGTCGCTCGTAATATTGAAATGCTAAACAGCATGAGCAGAGATAAATCGATTGAGATACCGGTCACGGTTGTTTTAACCTCTGATGATACGACGATATCAATTCCAAAAGTGCTAGCTAAATTTAGAAGTCTTTTGGGGACAAGAAAGCATTTGGTATGGCTACAAAGTCCCAGTGCAAAAATGCCGTCGGTGTTGCATCGTCTGCCACCCGAGGAATTAACAATTGTAAATGTAGACCGAACGCTTTCGCACAGTATTACTCTACACAAGAGTGGCTTAACAATAAATGAAGATAACCCCGAGTTTAGTAGAGTCGCTGCCGTTCTTGAACACTCGTCCGTGCGAAAAAAAAATGAATGCACTAGCTTTTATTCAAGTATAGCGATGTCGAAATAGTAACCGTGTCGTTGGCATCTTGAATGGAAAATTTTAAAACATTTGACTAAATCCCTTTATGCCTAAGTAATAGTGTATGGAGGGGACGATGCGAGCATGGATAGTATCATTTGCGATTTTTCTGATATCTCAACTTAGTTTTTCAGAGGCATTTTGGTGGGGTGTTTCGACATCACCTTATCAGACCGAAGACATAGCCATTTCAAAAGATGATACTCATTTTTTTAAAACCGATTGGGATTTGTTTTACGAAGCCGGGCGGTTGAAGTATCCCAAAAATGATGCTGTTTTTAGCTTTACCGAATATAAACGAGATATTCAGAAGATGAAAGAGCTTGGGTTAACTCATTACCGGTTTGGCATTGAGTGGGCGCGTATCGAGCCTAAGATTGGTTCCTATAATAAAGAAGCTTTATTGCATTATAAAAAAATTGCGATGGAGTTAAAGAAAAACAATATCACTCCTATCATCTGCTTGTGGCACTGGACATTTCCGTCTTGGGCGTTTGATGTGAAAGACCCAAAGACGTTTGGCTGGATGAATGAAAATGTTAAACAGCGTTGGCCTGATTTTGTAAAACTTGTGATTGAAGAATTCAAAGACGTAACAATTTACTATGCACCTCAAAATGAGCCTAATGCACAAAGCCTTGCTGGTTTCTTTATGGGAATATTTCCTCCGGGAGAAAAGTATTCACTTAAATTGTATCGGCAACATATTGAAGATGCAGCGGATGCTTTTATTGTGGCCGCGGATCTAATTAAAAAATCGTATCCACAAGCACAAGTTATGTCTGTTCAGAACATGATTTACTGGGAAAAGGCATGGTGGGACATTACGAATTTTTTTTACAATCTAGGAGATGAATTTAACTATCGGCACCTGGAGAGAATTAAGGATCATATCGATATTGTCGGTTTTAATTATTACTATCGAGTCAAAGCCAGTCCATTTCCTAATGAACGTGTCATTGACCCAGAGGGATTAAAACTTCTTTTATTGAAATTGGCCGAGAGATACAAGAAACCACTTTTAATTACTGAAAATGGTTGGGCTGACCCAATCGGAAAAATAAAAACAGATTATCTTTTAAAACATATCGAAGTGGTTAAGGAATATCGACATAAAACAGGTCTTCTTGGATATTTTTATTGGAGTCTTATTGACAACTATGAGTGGGCTGCGGGCTACGAAGAGAAGTTTGGGTTGTTTCATTTCAATCCCGGCGATAAATCTCTTCAGCCCTACGAGGTTGTCGATGCTCTGAAAAAGATAGTTTTTGAAGATAAGCTGTAAATGTCGAAGCACTTATGAGTCACCATACAAAGTGAAATGAGGGCCCTGTTGTGACGAAAGTGGTGGCCCCATTTGTGTTTGGTAGCCCTCGAGTGTTAGAAATTAATCAAAAAATTACGGATTTAACGGTGGTACTGGCGTCGCCCTTGATTTGATAACCTTGAAAATTCCCTATTTATTCCAATATTTGATTGCCCATTATAGAGGCCTTTGTTAATGGTCGAAGGTCCAAAAAAATCCGAGGGGGAATCATGTCAGAATGGGTCGCTAAAAAGTTTAAAGGTAAAGAGTATTTTGGCCATCCGCCAGGGCTCTTTGTGTTGTTCATGGCCGAGATGTGGGAACGTATGTCCTACTACGGGATGCGCGCTCTGCTGACTCTTTATATGATCAAGTATTTGATGGCGGACCCGGAAAGAATGGCCCGTGTTCTTGGTTTTGATACTTTAAAATTTATTTTGGAAACTGGTTTTGGGCCGCTGGAAGTGCAACCGTTTGCATCTCATATTTATGGTCTTTATACGGGCTTTGTTTATTTGTCTCCCTATTTTGGTGGAATTTTGGCCGATCGGGTTTGGGGACGTCGTAAGAGTGTTTATGTCGGAGGCGCTTTGATGGCGATTGGTCACTTTTTGATGGCCTTTGAAAATCTGTTCGTGCCGGCCCTTTTCTTTTTGATTTTGGGTAATGGCGCTTTCAAACCAAATATTTCAACTCAAGTGGGATCTTTGTATCCGGAGGGCGACAGCCGCCGTGATGGTGCTTTTACTATTTTCTATATGGGTATCAATTTAGGGGCGTTCTTTTCGCCATTCTTGTGTAAAAATTTGGCGGTGGCGATTTGTGATTGGCTAGGAATCACGGATCCTGGTCTTCCATGGCACATCGGTTTTGGCCTGGCGGGCATTGGTATGTTAGTTGGGCTGGTGATGTACCACTTGGGTCGTACATTGTTGCCACCAGAAAATCTTTCGAGCTTGGTTCCCGAGAAAGAAAGAAGTTCTGTTCTTTGGAAAACAGTCGGTGGCTTGCTGGGCGCGATGGCAGGTTTCCTGTTAATACTTATGATTCCCATGGCGTTTAAGTTAGTCCTTATCGCAGGTATCGTTATTGCCGTTATCTGGGGGATTAAGCAAGTGTCTGGAGAAATGGACCGTAAGCGCATCGCTGCGCTGGTGACATTGTGTATGGGTACTGTTTTTTTCTGGGCTATTTTTGAGCAACAAGGAAATACATTGCAAATTTGGGCCGATGATAAAGCCGACTGGGCACGTTTGGGATTACAGGCCGAGAACTATCAATCGTTGAATCCTCTTTATATATTCATCTTTGCTCCGTTGTTAGACATGTGGTGGAATTTCTGGGCCGCTCGCGGTAGAAAAACAAGCTCGGTCAGAAAGATGGCGGTGGGTTGTTTCCTGATTGGTTTTGCGTTCTTGACGATCCCTTTGGCGTCTAATTTTATCACGATTGACAAATCATTAACGAATTTATTTTGGTTAGCACTGGCTACATTCATCGTGACTATGGGGGAATTATATTTATCTCCGATTGGCTTGAGCTTCGTGACGAAATTAGCTCCGGCACGATTTATGTCGATGATGATGGGCATGTGGTTAGCCTCTTCATTTCTAGGTAATTATTTGGCGGGTTTATTGGGAACGTTTTACAACAGCATGTCGCAAAACGCGTTCTTCATGATGTTTGCTATTCTAGGAACATGTGTTGGGGTTTTCTTTTTGGTGGCCGAGTGGAAACTCAAAGAAGTTATTGGCAAGGACGTGTAGTTAAAAATTAGAAAGGAAAAGACGCGTCCTGGGCTTGCCCGTTGACGAATATGGCGTTCAAAACTTCACAGCGATGTTTGTTAATGCTGGGATTGCACGCCGTTGCCTGATTTTTCAAATACGAGCTGTTGATTCGTTGAGATTCATTTGGTCGTAAAATTTTTGAAACGTACAATGAGCCTAAAGTCTTATAAGCTACTTTTCGCTCTGAGGTATGACAGGTTAAGCATGTGGACGTTGTCGATGTTTGGGAAATTTTAGCCAGGATTGTATCCATGGTCACAGTCCCCTCAATCGGAAACTCTAGTTCGCCTTTAAAAGTCTCAATAGAGCCGTTGAGTTCGCTGAATTCTAGTAAAGTTCGACCGATTCCGGCCGGCGCAACACTGAGAACCATTTTATCTTGAAGAATAAAAATACGCGGACTGTTTTGATCAACGGCAGGTTGGGCGCTGAAAGTGCTATTGACGGCAAAAACATTCAAGGGCGCTTTCAACGAATTTAAGAAGCATTCTAACGAGAGCGGACGAGGAAGAGCATTAATCAGATTGATGGTGTCTTCAATTGTCTTTGGGCGACCCATGGAATCGGTCACACCAGTACAACTGGTACTGGCAGAGGACTCATTGCCTTTATCGTCGGTGCAACCCGCACTGAGAAGAGTAAAAACTATCGTAATCATTATCCTTCGAAGACAAATAGTCATACTTTATTTTAGCATTTTTTATTTTGTGATCCCACTCAATATTCCAAAAACATAAGTAAGCCGGACTCTGGTATGTTCCAATTTTCGACATAAAATCGATAAAATTTAGGACGTCCAGGAGAGGCAGAAAAGTTTGATATAAAAGGAATTTTTGCTGTCTCATTTCAAGACACCTGTCGACCGGTTTATATGTCGCTTGTCATGTCAGGTGTCCTTAACAACTGTCATTACCAACCTATTGTTATTGCCAACCTATCTAGGTCGATTAACTCAATTTTTTTGGACGTCCATTTGCAATTACTTTTATTAAGCTAATCAATGACCGTGAAGTTGCGTTTAAAACGATGTCCGATGGGATGATGAAAAGGTGGCAGAATGTTCAAGAAAATTGAAGAAAGTTATATTTTTCTAGTACGTTTGGTTGTTCCCCTATGTACGTTTTTTCCTTTCATTTCTGCTGGTGTCACTGACCAATGTCATTATTTCTATATTAGAAACTCACTTATGAAAGGCACTACGAGCAATGTTTTGAATTTAAAGCGTTATAGAGCCTCTAACATGCCAGATATGGCTTCACTGCGGAACGCACCTAAAAATGATTATTCTCAATTCGTAGAAAATGATATCAAGCGATTGGACATCGGGATTAGATTGATGTCCCAGATTCCAGGCGGACATCCTGATTTTACACAGAATCTAGTTTTTGAATTTCATAGACATTACATGATCGCCAAAGCGAACTTGGAATCGTATCGAAGTAAATCGCAATTGTTTGATCTTACGGAACTTCAAGCTTTGGAAAAAAAGTTGAATGAATTCGAAAGTATTGCGGATGCGACGAAATATTTTGAAAAACTGGAAGCGGCGGGTTTCCGCCTGGTACCCAAAAGCACAGAAATAATTAAAGCCTCACTAGAGGCCTCGGAATTACAGACATTAAGCATTTTAAGGGAATCTTGGCATAGAGGTAAACAAATCATAGGAGATAGCATATTGGCCGGTCGAGATGACATGCAGCCAATTCAACGCAGGATTGTTAACTTTAAAGAACGACATGCTATTAATGAGGATCTAGTTAAGTTTCTGCCTTTTGTAAATTCGTTTCTAAGAGATCAAATTCTTAAAAAATACACACCCGAGAAATATGATTTAGAGGCTGTCATCAAATTTGTGGATGAGATTTCCGTTTTCTTAAAATCTGATTTTTTTCAGTCTCTCCAAAATTTCAATAAAAGCAGCATTGTTCTGGGCGTACGCAGTGATGCAAAAGAACTTGATGTTAAAATCACGGAATTTAATGTGCTGGCGAGCCGTTTAATGGCTCCGAAGTTTCGAACTAGGCTGACTGTTGTCGGTAATGACAGTAAGGACAGGCAGTAAGGGCGGTAAGGATATTAATGCAGATGCAAACATTTCGATCCAAGACAAGATCACGAATGAACACATCGACTTCAAAGGTTATTATTAATCCCACAGGTTTAGGCAGCGTAATTATTTTTATGAAATTAAAAATTAATTTTAATGCTAATGCTGAGTAATGGTGGCTTTTGGTATAGGTCGGCTCGGCTTTTTGACCGCTTCGTCCATCATATATTTGTAGATACCGTTCCGATTGTGTTGGGATTTTAAATCTAGACCTGATCCACAGTAATTCCTAAAAAAGTAAGTTTGATATTCGCATTGATTCCCATTTTTTCCTGCCATTGGGTTTCCCAAAAATGTTTTGTTGAGCTAAGTTGA
>JAEUWH010000064.1 GCA_016785955.1 Pseudobdellovibrionaceae bacterium
TCAACTTAGCTCAACAAAACATTTTTGGGAAACCCAATGGCAGGAAAAAATGGGAATCAATGCGAATATCAAACTTACTTTTTTAGGAATTACTGTGGATCAGGTCTAGATTTAAAATCCCAACACAATCGGAACGGTATCATTTAATACATCTATTGGATGCAGCACCAAATAAGGATTGTGACAAAAGAAACGATAGAAATATAAAAATTCTCATTTGGTAACAAGCTCCATTACAAATATAATTTAGCTAAAACTGTGCCAAAAAAAATAACTTAAAAGAATCACCGGCATTAGGCCAAATCTAAAAAATTATCTCTATAATATCAGTAACTGTCTCCCCTGCTAAAAAGGTACAACATGTGTCAAAATAATTGACACATAAAAGAACCGAGATTTTTCTTCGAGAAATCCCCTTTAAGCCAACCACCCAAAACGGAAATTAAAGAATATTAGACATCCTTTGAGATTTATTTTTCTTTTACGATCGAACCATCGACTGGGTTAAAATAGATTTCTACTTTTTTACCGTCTTTGTTTGTTCCATAGATTTCGTAACAGGTTCCAGGCTGCTTGAATTTTGAAATTTTATAACCATCTGCTTCCACTTTCTTTTTAAAGTCAACTGCTGACATCCATTTAGATTTAGGTTCAGATGTGCATTCTTTTTTTGCATAAGCTGAACTTGCGGCTCCTAAAAGGGCTAGTGTTATAATAATGTGTTTCATTTGGTGTCTCCTTTTTATGAGATTAGTCTCATTCGTTTGATTTAAGTCTCGCTATTTTTAAACTTTTAGGAATTGGCTAAAAGGTCTAAGTGATTGAAAACGGAGTCTGTATACCATTTACCCAATAGGCATAGTGGCGAAAAAGACCGAAACTCCACGATAAGACATACAGTTCCAACACGGAGGATTAATTTGAGAGCGACTTTAGTATACGATTTACCGACACGTCTATTTCACTGGCTTTTTGCAGGTCTGTTTTTACTTTCTTTTATTATTGCTAAAACTGTGGATGTTGACTCGCTGGTGTACAGCTACCACATGCTATCGGGCTTGGTCCTGGGAAGCGTTGTGGTTTGGCGAATAGTTTGGGGTCTTATAGGATCACGTCATGCCCGATTTAGCGGTTTTAATTTAAATCCTTTCGTGCTTAAAGACTACTTTTTGGAGATACTCTCTGGTTCAAAGAAGCGTTGGTCAGGACATAATCCAGCCTCGAGTTGGGCGGCCATCGTTATGCTGTTGCTCGCATCGGGTTTAGCGATCACGGGTTACCTGATGTCTACGGGTGATAAAGAGGCCGTCGAAGATATCCATGAATTTATGGCCAATGCCTTTATAATCGTGGTTATTTTGCATGTCACGGGTGTGATTCTGCATACCCTTCGCCATCAAGATACCATAGTGCTGAGTATGATTGACGGTAAAAAAGAAATTTCAGATTCCTCGGACTCTATTTCGACGACCCATCGATTTGCGGCGCTCGTGCTATTGGCGCTAGTCGTATCTTTGGGACTTTTTCTTTTCAAAAATTTTGACACGCAAACACGCGCGTTGAAGGTATCGGGGCTGACTCTGCAACTAGGCCAGAGTAAAGCTGAAACGGAAGACTAAAGCATAGCACGTCAGTGTCCGAAAAGATGAGCATGACGACAACTATTTTTTAAGTTAGCTTGGTTTTATGAATCGAAAAGAAAGAATAGCGGTTATTACAATTTTGGCTATCGTTGCTTTGATGGTTGCGATGGATTTAGCAACAGATTCAAGTGAAGGCGTAGAGGTATGGCATTTGCTTGTTGAAGGCAGTGCTGGACTAGCGTCATTGTTCGCTATTTTTTATTTTATGAAGGATTCTTTTAATCTTCAGCATAGGCTTTCAGATTCATTGAGTGAAAATATCAAGCTCAAAAAAGAAGCGGATGAGTGGAAAACGGAAGCTCAGAAATATATCGAAGGCCTTTCCGCTTCTATTGACCAACAGCTTTCTAAGTGGAATTTGTCTCATGCTGAAAAAGAAGTGGCGTTATTGTTACTAAAAGGACTGTCGTTGAAAGAGGTCGCTCAAATAAGAAATACTACTGATAAAACAGCTCGTGTGCAGTCTATTTCTGTTTATTCAAAATCAGGTCTAGCCGGTCGGTCTGAGTTAGCCGCATTTTTCTTAGAAGATCTTTTGCAACCACAAACAAAAACTAAGTAAACCGATCTTAAACGATAATTTTACTTAAAAATTTCTTCAGCGCGTATTGGTGATATCAACGCAGGAATAGCGCTTTGATTGAAATGTTTTATAATCCAATCTGAAATTAAATGTCTCTGTGCATCTGTGAGATTAGGTAACGGAGGTTTAAAGTGGGGAGCACATTTCGGTTTTTACTTCTTCAAACCAGTACGCAATAATTCGACAATTAATGATTGGTATTTTTTATTTTCTATTTTTGCTTTGTGCTTGATAGTTTTTAAAATATTTCCTGGAACTCGAAGACTAATCATCACTGTGGGAGCATCTTTGTCCTCGGAGAGTTGCCGCATAGATTCCAAATATTGCAGAGCCTCCAGAGGACTTGGCTCCAATTTAACGTTTCTTCTTTTCATTAATTCTTTTCCTAAGGTTTTCAACGTCGACTAAATCCTGAGGCCGACCGGCCTTCAGTTTCATAACTAAAAGATCCTGCAAAGAAGCCACCGGAATTTTTCTGCCGCCAACAGAGATTTTCCTAACATCTAAATTAGCAACATCTTCAGTAATTAAAATATCCACCATCCTAGAAGGATTTTGATAATCCACAAAAGACCAAGCTATCAAATTTCGCTGTTCAATATACTCTTTCCGCATTTTTATGATATCTTGAGCTCGGACAGGAATCCTTGATTTTAAATTAATTTTCAGGAAAGCTTTTTCTACTAACTCAAAATCTTTTAAGGATAAAGATAAAACCAAATCTACATCCATTGTAGCACGTATTATTCCATGAAGGGCCAGCGCATAGCCACCCACTATGGAATATTTAACTTTGACTGATTCGACAGCGTCAATGACTTCATATAGAAACACACTTTACATTGTATATACAAGTATATACAATGTAAAGTGTGTTTCTATATTAAATTTTTAGATAACACATAACCACCACGCTATAGCAATTGTATTCTCTTTAGAAGCATAGCACGTGCCCAAGGCCGAGACGTAGCCAAAAAGGCGTACGCGAAAGTAGAAAAGAATATTTGACCTCCTTTGACTCACACTTTAGAGAAAGATTTAAAGAAGGCTTACGATAAGGCGTCGTTGAAATCGGTTTATATTGATCTCTATCAAGGTGATGCATCGACGTTCTAGAATCTGTTTCCAAAACTGATTCAATTGCTGATACTCAAACTCTTCCTGCGATAAAACCCTAGCACAACCCCGATCATCGCAATCTGTGCGACCATCAGTGATCCCCCGTAGCTTACAAAAGGAAAATTCAATCCCGCAACGGGTACCGGCGCGTATCCAAAGCTAGCCAGAGTTCCCCATAAAATATTTAAAGTAATAAAACTCGCGATACCAACAACGGCTATTTTAGCGTGAGTCATTTTCACTTTCAGGCTAACCGTGAATAATCTTAGGCAAAGCAGAGTTCCGCACGCGATTGTGAAAAATGCTAGCCACGATGAGGCTTGATAAACCGATCTCAGTGCTAAATCTGTGTGACTGTTCATCACCACCGTTTGCGAAGCAGCCGTCTCCGCCCATATGGAAAAACTAAATACACTAAATGCAATCGCGACGACCGTAGAAACCAAACTTATTTGGCCAGCGACCATCATTCCAAAAACAGCAGCACCATAGGCCACTAGAGGAAACAACGATCCTGTCTTTGAAAATATCCAAAATGGTACAGAAATCAATATCATCCAAAGCCAACCATATGACTTTGATTTTCCGGCTTCTATTAAAATCCCAGGTGCAAATAGCGTAAACAACGCCGAACTCAAATCGATGATTTTAATTCTTATACCTAGACCATCAATATAAATATACGGCTGGCCGTCCATCCAAACGGAAGAGGCAAAAGCACTCAAGGTAACAACCAAAGTGGCTACAAATCCAATCGTTGAATATTTCACCCAGTTTGTGGGCTTCATAAAAGAAAGCATCGCAGCCAGCCCAACTCCCAACATCGTCCACAACAAATGCAATGGTGCCCATCCATACGGAGTGAGCATAAACAGTCCGCTCATTAACAAAGGGCCAACCGCCAATATTAAAATCCAATCCCACTGTGGCCGGTGAATATCGTTGAGTTTTTTCCCAACGTCATCGGCAGGGCCCATACGTCGCGCCACTTCACTTTCCAATTTATTTTTATCAGGAATAAATTCAGCAAGCGATTCCCTCATTTCATCCATGTGATTGTTGAGTTCTTTTTCGATTTCGGTGTGTGCTTCCGTAAGGTTCACATGGTTTAATACATCCTGTACAAATTTATTTTTCATAATACCTCCTTGTTTTTAACCTAATACGACTTTGTCGACGAGTGCGCGGAACTGAATCCACTCTTGTTTTTTTTCTTTTAAATGAACACGGCCCGCTTTGGTAATGTGGTAGTACTTACGTTGCCGAGTCCCTTCTTCGCCAACCCACTTAGATTCGACAAAGTCATTTTCTTCCAACGTATGCAGAATTGGGTAAAGAGTTCCTTCTTTCATTTCAAAGATACCAGCGGAGGCTATTTCCAATTCTTTAATAATTTCATAGCCATACATTTGCTTGCGCGCCAGTAGAGTTAAAACTAAAGTTGCCGTACTTCCTTTTAACAATTCTTTATTAATAGTCATATTATACCTCGTATTTCGATGCCTAGATATACGAGGTATATATTGTCATGCAAGAATTGCAATAACAAGAACTATTTTTCAAAAGACTCGGACGGATAAAAGCTATTTTGATTTCCCCTCTTAAGTATTCAAAGACGGGTTCGGGACCGAGCCATCACACTCTGTTTTTAACCAAAACGGAGCAGTTATAAACTGTGCATGTGTCCCCTGACTGATCTTGCACAGCGCCTCAAACGGAATCTTATTCGAGAAATTCTCCAAGAGGTTATCTTATGCCACATGAAAGAAATCGGATTATTTGTTGTATGCGTCTACTGTATATTTCATGAGAGCCTGGTCTCACTTCTGCCTCTTGGTTATTTTTTGCTGATATCGGTTTTTTCCAATTTGTGAGAGCCATCTCTCTTAATCGCGGCACCTGTAAACCCAACGACACCTTCAGCCAGGTACTCAAAGGCTATATTGCAATAATTTCCGTTCTTGCAGTCGAATGAGGTAAACCGCAGAAAGGCTCCTTTTGCCTCGGCCTCGGAAACGATCTTCACGGGTTGATTGAACTTTTTCAATTTAAAATCTTTGCCGATCAGATGATCACTTATAACTAATGGCACGCGACCCTTTGATTCAGGATGTAAAAATGGCTGCAAAAGTTTGTGATCAATGATGGATTGAACAATGGCTTCTTTTGGATAGGTGTATTTTGTTTTTTTATTTTTCTTTGCCGATGCCGTGTTCATTAGAAACAGCATCGGTAAAACTAAAATCAAGTTTTTCATTTCCTAATCGTAAAACGATTCCTAAAAAAAGTCACTCCCCAAATGGCCACTCGCAAATTCGCTACGTATCCAGAGGTCGTGAAAGACTAAGACGGATAAAAGCTATTTTGATGCCCCCTCTTAAGTATTCACAGGCGGGTTCGGGACTCCGAATTTACATATCAACACAACAACCTTATCTTCACAAAGACTCTGGTCTCAATTGGACTCTCTTTACTAAAACATCATTGAACGACACTCTTCGAGATTTTCAGATATCTGTGCAGAACAGATATCTATTGCTCTTCGCAGCTCCCGGTAACTTTTCCAGCCTTAAATGAAATCACAGACGTAGCACCCAGATAAAGAGTCTCACCGTCTTCAAATGCCTTTACCGTCGCTATCCCAGATGTCGTAGTTGATTCTTTTTTCATTACTACATAGGAAACTTTTGTTTGCTCGTCGATATTAATTTCTTTAATCGTAAGTTCATACTTTTCCCAACCCGCATTGGCGGTACATGCGTAGCTTTTTACATTAGATGCAAATGCGTTCACGGATAAAATTGTAATCAGACCCAATAATATGGCTTTCATAGACACCTTCTGAAATAAAGTTAAATGACCTCATATTTATATCTGAAATCGACACATTGTTCTCCTGTAGTCTTTTAGACAAAGTGACAAATCACGGCCCAGATTCAGGCCTCTCCGGTTTTAAGCGGGGTTGGGCCATTTGAAGTAAAAATCGTCAGTGTTTATGGATAGAGAATCAAGGAGTTTCATTTACAAAGGGTGACAGACTTTCTAATGGGAACTTTCCTTTTCGGAGAATTGCCCTCCGCGCCCCTATCTCGGCATTCAATTTTTGCATAGCATTTGGATTCGTTGACTTCGGTTACGTGACATTCATCGGAGTCGCTTGCGCACCCTTGGTTAAATGCCGCTTTTTTTAATTTGGTGTCGAATATGGCAAGACCATTGCAAAATTCGCCAGCGCTGTAGGAAACTGCGACAAATCGATCTGTTGTCTTTTCAAAAACAAGATCGGAAATCCTACCAACGGTAACGGATATCTTTGTTTCACTGCTGGCGATATAAGATCCTTCACGTTTTAGTATGATCAAGTCTTTGTGATCGGATTCATTAATTCCATTTTTAACTTTCTCGTCTAAATAACAAATTCCGACTGTATATTTTGTATTTGGGATTTGCAGATCGGCCACTTTCGGCATGCTGACATCTTTAGGAGATAAACATTTTGAACTCGCCCAAGCGATGTTCGAAAGAGCACAAAAATAAAAGAAAACGTATTTCATATTTAAAATTGTAGTCCACAAATTCATTGTGTCAACATAGGGAATCCTAATCACAAATATATTGTTTTCCTCGACAAAGAACCTTTTGGACCAGCCACCCAAACGGGCTGGCTTCGATTGATTAAGATATTTTTATATTGAAGGGATGCTATTCATTAGTCTCTTTGTAAACTCCTGATATGGTAGCTAGAATTCCCCACTCTTCATTTAAAATCAAAACAGGCACATCGTCGTTCATAAAAATTTTTGCAGTGAAGGGATCTGCCATATTTGGTAGAGGAACAGAAGACATACCAATTTCGACCTTAGAATTGGATTTCTGTCCACTAGCTTCATCTTCTATAAAATGAATCAACGCAGTCTGATACTCATTGGGAGTATCTAGAGTTATCATCTTATGCCAGCGAAGTATGACATTAGCCATTTTCGAAGACAGCCCTAAAGCCCACGACACCTTTTTGTACTGATCTCGTATATAAATTATGACTCCAGCATTTAAACAAGTAAGCAAAAGGGACTAGGGCAAATAAACGCACAAATACTGCCCGCTGAGACCTATCTCCTACTACGATTGTGATCCCATCTTCGCTTGTAGTATATGCTTCCTATTATTGTGTACTAGTCAGGATTCTGCTTGAAATAGCCCGATCCATGGGGCATTCCAGATTAAGTTCACGGACTCGATTGGCCCATATTATTTCGAATAAAATTAAGATTATGCTCAACAACTGTAGACGTACCTGCACTTATTGTCGGAAGTCCATAATTTAAAGAGTCTTTAAGAGTTGTTGTCGTCATAATACCAACGATTTTTCCAGATATCTTGTCCAATATTGGACCTCCCGAGTCGTTAGGTGCCACACTGACTTTACGTCCTGTCGTTGGAGTTTGACTTCGACTTTCTCCTATAAAAAACAGAACGGCGCCCAGTTGTAAAAAACGATTTTCGCCAGTTGTTCTAAAATAAATTTTTTTATCATATTCGATTCTTCCACATCCAACTAGAACGGAATCCCTCACGAAGCCCTCCTTTTGTTCTTGGAGTTTAAAGTGGCCAGTAAAGTTCTCGTATTTTGATGTTTTGATGATGCCAATATCATAAATAGGCCAGTACTGACCGGAATAATTTGGATGCGGAATAAATTTATTCGCACGTACACTTATAAAGGCATTGTCCTCAGTTTCAATTCGGTCAATTCTAAGTATTTCAGTATTTTTACTAGGTGAAACACAATGCGCGGCTGTCAAAATTGTGTATTGATCAATAAAAACACCTGTGCAGATCCAGCCATTAGTCAGACTAATCCTGACAACATCAGATGCGTCGTTCAATTTTACACCATTAACCAGCGCAAAGGATTTCAAAACGAAAAAAACAAATGAGATAAAAATAGATGATTTCACTCAAAATTTATAACTTTAACTAAGTGATCTGACCATAAAAATATGGCTGTGGTTTCTTTTGATGATCAGAAAATCGGATTCATACCCTCTTTCTATGTCCAGGGGTTAGCTTTTCAGGAACCTATCATGAATTCTTTTATCAATTCATCGATAATTTAACCCTTTAGCAGCTTTTATGAGTTCATTTTGTTTCAAAATCCGGAACATTATTTTTGTATTTTGATGTCAATCGACTAAAAATTTACATATCAAAACTTTCCATATTGAGAATCAAGAACTTAACATTCTCGACATAGCATCTAATAGAATAAAACAGGAATGTCTTTTTCTTGATGGCAAAGCAGAAAATGAATAGAGACATCAGGATATTCTGGATGCCATCAATGCTATTGCTAAAGTGGATGACTTAAAAGTACCACCAAGTAATCGCTTACATAAACTCAAAAGTAATCTTAAAGACTTTTGGAGTGTAAACATAAACAGTCAGTGGCGAATTATTTTTAAGTGGGATGGCCAAAATGCCATTGATGTTGAAATCATAGATGATCACTAAGGAGATTTAAATATGAGACCGAAAAACAGAGCGCCAAGACATCCTGGAGAAATCTTACAGCATATGTTTCTTGATGATATGGGTCTTACCCAGTCAGACCTAGCTCATCATTTGAAATGGAAGCCTGGCAAAACAAATGAGATTGTAAATAAAAAGCGCGGTATCACTGCCGAAACAGCGTTAGCCTTTGCTGATGCTTTAAAAACCATTCCTGAATTTTGGCTTAGCCTGCAAGCTAACTTTGATCTTTGGCAGGCCCAGCAGAAGCATACAAAAGTTCCAGCCATTGGGGCTTAGTAATACACAGAAGAAACTACAGTATGTAGGGTGCTCTATAAATGCTCTAAGCAATAAACCCGATTTGAAAAATCACCTTCATTTGGAAAAGATTTTAAAATCTTCACAGTCTCTTTCATACGTAAATTGGCTAAATACATACCAACGGCATCAACTAATAAATGATGACTAAGCTTTCCGTAAAATTCATCAGAATTAGCTTTTTCAAAGGAGCCAATTTCATTAGTACGCACTGATTCTGCAATCAAATGTCCTATCTCATGCCCAATGATAAAATTAATAGTAGAACCCTGCATTTCTTTTGGTATTTTATCAAATATTTCTTTAATAAGATTTGGATTTATAATTATTAAAGCCGGGCTTCCTGGGCGCGCTGATGCAACACTTTTAGATGTTTCATCAAAAACGAGTATTACTTTATCTAGTAGTGGGCTAGCTATTTCATTCGAAATTACTTCTTTAAATGACTCTTTTATCCAAGAAAGTTCATTATTATCGCTTAAGTTTTTTTTCTTTAGTTTATCGCCGAGTATGTCGTAATATTGAAATGTCAGTTGTTTTTGAAGATCGGATTCAAACTTGCGCCCAGTTAAATTATATAAAGAATTAAAGGCAGTTTCTTCAAATTTTTCTATAATTGTCTTTGCAGCTGAAATGAGCTGATCGCGATTCTCCCATCCACAAATAGGCTCTGAATTTGGACCTCTTAACGCAGTATTTTTTTTGCACTAATGAACTGTTTGAGATGAGCAGTGTATATTCCCTTGATTTATGTGTAAATCGTACGTGTCTAGGAAAGTGGGATTAAGCCCAAAAGTCGCATAGATTTTCTCTACATATTTATTTATTGTTTTATTTCCAGAATTAGGAATAAAAACATTTCTACCAACCTTTAAATTATTGATCAGATTAGGCAAAAGAGCCTCAGATGTCACAACCTCAACACTATATGACTTATCTTCACTGTAATATCTAGAGGAACTTATCGAAAATAAAGTGGGGATTTCAACGAAGGATGCTTTACAGTCGGGACGCTTTTTTTCATAAAAACTAACAATATCTTTTTTAGATTTATTTGTTATTCTTTGAGAATACGATAATGAATACTGAAGTTTTTCGTCGGATTTAAATAAATTGACAACATCTTTGTTTTTAATTTTAAAACATTGATCGTATAATACTAAATTTTTTTCATTTGCAAATGGAAGTCTATATTCCACATATCCTTGCATAGGATAAATTGGCTCGTAATTGCCTTGAGGACTTAATTTATTGGCGCCAATATCTTGTGGATATTTCTTATGCATAAGCATGGCACAAATTGGTCCTAAACCAGACCTGTCATACATTTTCGTATTAAGAACACCTACTCCTGAATTAAAAAATAATTCCTCCGGTTGTGATTCTATAAGTTCTAAAGCTTTTTGTGGCGAGGCTACAGCAAACGTTGCGACACAAGAATTTCTAGATACATTAGGAAGCTGCTTTATAAGCTCATCGACATGATTGGCTGGCAACCAGTTAGTCTGAAGCCTAATTGTGTTTTCAGGGCCACCACAATTTTGACTAGCAAGTTCGTTCCACTCGGAATCAGTAAGATCTGCATTTCCAATAAGACAAAAGCCCTCATTGGTCGACTCAATATTTCCACCCTTATGCCCATTTTTTGCGGGCCTATCTCCAGGGTTTATTGGCTGCCGTATTGAAATACCTATATTTTTTAGTTTTTCTATGAGATGATCTTGAGCATTTGCATATTCATTAAAATGAGCATCACCTTTTTTATACCCGTTTACCAATCTAATAAAAGCCGATCCATTTTTATCGTTAAAGGCCTCCACAAAGTCTTGAGACCATACGACTGCATCCTGAAACACGGTGACATAATCTGACCATTTAGCTCTAAGAAAACTGTTTAAATTTTCTTGTAATGAGTTTGTTTTGCCATCTCGATCAAAAACTATAATTCGCGGTGTTTTTTCTTCCGATAAGACCGTAATCAAAATTTTTTCTAACGAATTTGTGTTATAATTTTGAGATGAAATTACAAGTATGCTGGTGTCAAAATTTTCATTTAAGTGCTGGCTCGGGCCGGCGCTGCAAAATGTTTCATTTTGAGACAATGCTTTTTTGGACGCAAAAAATGTTAAACAGATGATAATTTTTAATAGGACTATATATCGTAAGCGATCGGTCATTTGTTGGCAGCCTCCCATATCATATTATTTATTGCAACTTAGGACCCACTGTGCGAATAGAGTCCAACAACGAATGAGTTTAACGCACTCTTAATCACAGCGAAGTCAGCCTTTTATCTCCTATTACGATCGTCATCCCATCTTCGCTTGTAGTATATGCTTCCTATTATTGTGTACTCACCAGGATTTTGTTTAAAACACTGACGAATTTCTATTCAAATAGCCCAACCCCGCTTAAAACCGGAGAGGCAAAATAAACTATCAATTTGCGGCCAGATGTAATTGTTTTAAACAACAAATTCCTCCAAAACGGATTCGCTGATGGTGACTCGATTGCAGTCGTATTCAGTCGATGCGTTTTATTTTATTTGCTCTGAGCTTTTCATTTTTGGCAACATCGGCGATGGCGGGACCAAGCTGCCAAGATTTTTACGGCGATGACACCACGTCTCTGCCCTTAAAAAATTCCACCATGGCGCGTTTAGCTAAAATTTTAGAAGCGCAAGAGGTCGATGCTACTTTGGCTATCGAACAAGTCTCACAGACTCGCCCCCTGGATGAATCACAGATGCGCCAGCGCGAAGCCTTAACGACTGAGTTCAAAAAAGCTCTGGCGGATCGCCCCGATGTTTCAGTGAGTGTTCTAAAATCGGTGATTAACGACTTACGCTCTATCAAATTTTTCATGGGACCGTACCACGAACGAATGGTGGAATTGGCGATCGAATATTCCAGGTGGTCCGGCGAGAGATCTGTCGAATCCAATATTCAGAAGGCACTCTTAGTTTCCCGATCCACTAATGAAGCGGATATCAAAGAAAGAAAATTGTTCGTTGATAACGTACTTTATTTTACACGCAACGATTTAACAAGTATCGATGATTTTTTGGTTCGTGGTATCAGTAAAACTCCGGAAGCTCTCATGCAGCGGCATTTTAAATATATTCACCCCCGCATGAACCGATCCCCCAAAAAATTGCAATACTTTGTCGAAACACTAAAAGACATAACAAAGTCTCCCGAAAAAACCGAGGCGTTTAAAATGATCTTGGAACATTCCCTGTATGATATGACCCGAGTCGTCTATCATCGCCACTTAGGCAAAGGTTCAAAATTTGTGGGCAATGCCATCGCGCTGGCGACCACGATTGGACCCTTCGCCGCCTCGGTGAGCACCGAAATACTTTTTAACCATAGTATGTTTGGTGAACTTAGCAACACCCTGCCTACCCTTGCTATGTTGCAAGGGTTCCTGACGGGACTTGTTTACGTAAACTCTGTGTCAGAAGAAAGACAATTTGGAAAATCGTTAGGAGCCAAGCCAATCACAAAATTTGGCGGCAAATTCACATTACCGGGTAAGGAATCCTTAGTTTTCTGGCGCCGGTGGAAACAAAAATATAAAATTGAAAAAGATTTAGTCGCGCAAATTCTTTCAGAACCGCCAAAGGAAATTCCACTTTCTGAACTGATCAACAACGCCAAAAAAGATTTACAAGAAGACTTATCGAATCCCGCTAATATTTCTTTCTGGTCTAATCCAGTCAAAGATGCGTTAGCGAAATTGATCCACACACAAAGTCAGATCATGGAAAGCAATAAAGATGCTCTGCAACCACTCGACGTAGAGCGAGCGAACCCTGCGAGCGTCAAAGCCAGGAACGAAAAACTCACTCAGCTGAATTTGGCATACACAGACCTTGCCAACGATATTCTGGTCGTTGCTCATTTGTTGGATCTTTATAGCCAAAAAGCAAAAACCATCCAAGACCAGGGCATCATTCCGGCTTTGTATCGCCCAGCCTTTGAGGACAAGGTGCGACAGCTGGGAACAACGGAAGAATATCTTCAGCGTCTAGCGACGATAATACAATTGGAAACGACCACGATCGCATACGAAATTAACACGAATCACGAGATAGCGGAAATTATCGAACGTACGAAATAGGAAGTAGTGGAATCTCAAAATGAGATCTTGTTATAATGCACCTGGGGTTACGCATATGTCAGCAAAGCCTAGATAGGTTGGTAATGACACTAGATAGGTTAAAATCGATTCGCTGGCCCGCCGATCGCTAGGAATCTTTGTATGACTAAAAAAACAACCAATCTACTTTTATCCCTTCTTATAAGCTCTTATTCGTACGCTAGTGACGACTGTTTCTCGGTTCAGACAGAGGTGATCAGCATAAAACGTCACAGGCTGACGCTAAAAATCCTTCGGCACTTAAATGTCTGCAAGCTCAATTTAAGAACGTGCATAAGGTCTGGATTTTTGAAGGTACAGTCAGTTATAAGATGAACTCTCAAGCGGATTACGCTCGCGCCCGAGGATACTTAAAACACTACGGAGTAGATCGCTTCTTAAGTAACCTTATCGAGCTTGGAGTTGTGGGAAGTAATGAAATTATTTTACCGGCGACGAAGCCCTTTAATCCCTTTGCTCGGCTAGCCAGTGGCGACGATAAGCCTGCGTACGGAAATATCTTACAGAGTTTAGGATTAAGTGAAAGTGACTGCGATTTTATAGTCGTCAAAAATTTGCCGGTTAATGATGCCAATTGGAATAATCTAGAAAAAGCTAGTAAAGGTGAAGCTAGCATGGGTCTACGTCATCGCTTTATCATCCCTCGCGATCCATACTGGTCAAGTTTCAATGTGCTAACGATAGGTTTAGGAAAACGATCAAACGATTTGGAAAAAAGCATTAGCTTTTTAAAGAGCATGAAAAAGGCAGCGCTTGATTACGTCAGTAAAGACCGAGCAGTCAACAAGGGCAGTGACCACGAGTGGTCCGAAAACATAGGCTTATTCTTTCACGTATTCCCATTTAACTCTGTCCAGTATTTACATTTACATGTTGTTGATTTAGATGCGACAGGAGCAGCGTTTGGTCACATGTACCACAAAAACTTGAATATTGACTACGTAATCAACCAATTAGAGCTAGAATTAAAAACAAAAAACTAACCATGATTACGCTCAGTTAAATAAATGCGATCAGGGAAGACGGGCTAGGGCAAACAAACGCACATATACTGCCCGCTGAGACCTATCCCCTATTACGATTGTCATCCCTTCTTCGCTTGTAGTGTATGTTTCCTACTATTTTGCGCTCTCCAGGATTTTGTTTAAATAAAGATCCCTACCCTTAAGAGTTGAGATTTGAGTGGAGTTAACTACAATACTACCTGACTAAGTAGAGCGCAAATATCAATTTATTTTTTTGAAAAAATTTAGAATTAAATTTGGCTGAAGAAATTCATCCCACTTTTTAGCTATTGAAAGCTTATCATTTGAAATGGATAAGACTTGTTCATTACTAAGCGGAATATAATTTTTAGTTTTTTCGTAAAAATAACTATATCCATCTTCTAAATTCATCTTTGTGGTTCCGTGACTTGATCCAAAAATAGCACCACCAGAATTTAGAGTTAAATCCATTCTTATCACTTTTATAGTTGGATGTTCTGGACCTTTATTTAGAATAGTCTCGACATTTTTAGCTGTATTATTCAATTGACGATTTAGCTGATACAGCTTGGCAACTATAAAAGATGCACTTGAGGCTACATCTGGGCTAAATCCCTTTTGAACAAGGTCTCTCGCAATAAATGCATTCAGCCAAAAATGATAGGGCTTTGGACTTAAACAAGAGCCACTGATCTCAGGCGGAAATGCATAATGGTGATTTCCCTTAAGTTTGTTTTTATAATCAATAAGCGAAATTTCGGTGCCGATGATAGAAAGACTAACCAATGATTGTTGCTCTAATGGGGCTAAGCTATAAGATATTAATCTCATACCAGTATTAGGGCCTCCATTTCCATATAACGCCAAAGTCTTCCATGAAAAATCCTCAGCTTCCTGATTGGAAAGTCCAACTTTTTTAAATGACGCAAATGTATCAGCATATAAATTCGATGACGTAGAAATTTCGGTCTCACGTTGAAGCATTAACAATGCTAATTCTTTTAAGCCTGCTCTAAACTTTTCGTTTCTTACAGAATCAAACCAAATTTTCGGATAAATAATATTGTTTCCTGAAAACCGAGCCTCCTCTAACACCAATTTTACGGCCCTTGTGCATGAAATCACATCCATCAAAGAGACTTGAGCACACATTGCACTTATCGCTGCCGTATTTTTTAAACCTGATATGTAGTCTTCCTTTTGAGGTAAAGTTAAAATCATATCTAGTGGCGGCGCCTCTCCAAAACTTTTTTTCATATCTTTGCTCATAGCTCCAAGATACGGAATTTCTGGAAATCCAATACGATCTTCTAAATACTGAATGACGTCTGATCTGGATTTTAATTTATCACTTCCAAGGTATTTAATTGCATCATCTACAGAGTCACTTTGAGCTTGAACTAGTGGAACCAAAGAGGATTGCCACGCACCATTGTTATAAAACGCAGCTGCAAGCCTAGGATCATTTCGTCTTTTAAGATAAATTGAATTTGCGAGTTCAATCTTTTGATCTTGCGTAAACTCTGAAGGGTTATAGGAATACTGAGTATTCACCCAAATATAGCGATCAAGATTCGCGTCTTGGCATTTATCTAAAGCAACTGATTGCTCTAAAAATATAAAAACAAAAATAGCCGAAAAAAGCTTAGCAATCGTCAAAAAATTCGACACATTAACCCTCGTAAATTTCATATGAAAACTGATACATATAAAGTTGCTATTTTTGTACCAGACAGCGCTCTAGGACTCGAGCACGAAGAACAGAAACTATTAAGTCAGACATTGAAAGCATCCGATACCGTCAAAGTCGCTCGGCAATTAAACCGTCAACATCCCTTGATAATGACACGGCATCGGTACACAACCTTAAAGAAACTAGTTCTGGTTAAATTCGTAGCCGTTTAAAATCAGCTTTTCGATCGCATAATTTGATGAGCTGCGCACTTTTCTGCGAAATACTGTGCTGCCACCCTCTTGCGTGATTGTATATAATTGAGGATCAAAGCCGATTGTCTTAAAAAATCGTGTCATGTGCGGAGTAGCCAGATGGTCTTGAAGAGCTTTCCCATTCAACCAAGCCTCATCAAAGCTAATTAGAGTTTGCGAAATCACGTTCAGTCGATAGTATACATTGCCCGGCTCTTTCAGCGTCTCGGACATGATTTGAGCACTCTTAACAGCCTTAATATACATCGGGTAAGTGCCTGGCTTAAGGACAACGATCGCAGAGTTGTGATAAATCGTCTGCGCCGGAGAAACCATAGCCCCCGATTGTGCGATTGAGGTTAACAACATCGTAACAGCTAACATAAATAGTGCTTTCATAAGATCTCCTTTTTTCATATTAATAACCGAATAGCCTTTGAAATCCCTAATGATACCTTGGCCTACTTGATATTCCTGACAGGAATATCAAGCCTGAAATTCTTCTACGTTCGATGATCCTGTTTGACTTCAACAAGATAGAAATGTTTGTATCGGAAAAATGAAGACGTCTCGATTTCATTTAAGCTGGATTGATCCCGTAGCCAGCAAAGCTTTTTGGTTTGCGTGTGAAACTCTAAATTTTTCAAAAGCCGCTCAAGAGGCCGGTATGACTCAATCAGGGATCAGTAAGTCAATCGCCAAACTAGAAGCCAGTTTAGAAGTAAAGCTCTTCGTCCGCGGCCCTCGCGGCTTGACGCTGACTAAAAGTGGTCAAGTGTTGAAATCTCACCTGGAAGACATGAACGAAAAATTTTTGATGCTCTCAACGCATCTAAAGGATGAAAAAAATCTTGTTTCCGGAGTAGTGAAATATGCAATGCCGGAAAGCTGTTTAATGAGCCCGCACTTTTCTCGACTGCTCGAGATGCGCAAAAGCTGCGGATCTGAAATTGATCTTCAGGTCACCATCGCAACAAATCAGAAAATTGAGTCCCTCGTTGCTGATGGCAAAGTCGATTTCGGGTTTATGACTTGCGAGCCTGAAAATTTGATTAGCAAACCCTATTGTCTTGAGGAGTATATTCTGATCGGCAACCAACCCAATCGACGTATTGAATCCGAACACGAGTTTTCAGATCTACGTATTATTCAAAATCCCGATTGGACAATTTACTTTAACAAGTGGAAACAACTTTCGAACTCGCTACGCAACTTAAAAAGTATCAGCTTAAATTCAGCTTGCTCCATCAGTGACCTGCGCGGAGCCGTGACCTTCGTCGCCAATGGATTACCTAATGAAGTTACGTTTATCCCACGGCATTGTGTTTTGCACGAACTAGAAAAAGGGTTGGTCCACGAAATCACTCGTGCTGGAAAGCCGGCATTGAATCAAATCTATAATACATACGCGACTCGAAAATTATCCGATCGGGTGAAGTATATCACAGATCAATTTTATCAAATGCTTTAATTTGTGACGGTCATTTTTTTTTGTGTTTGATAAGCCAAATAGCTGGCCACCAAAGTCTTAATAATATCACCGGGAATGAATGGCAACACACCGGCTATAAACCATGTTCCACTTGGTACAAAAGTCGAAAGCACAAGGGCTCCAAAACAGAATGTGATTAAGCTTCCCGAAGCGGCAGCCAAGTATGAACGGAAAAATGTTTTAGTCCATCCCCAATCCGATAATAGACCCATCCAATACGAAGCCACGACCATACCAACCAGATAACCCATTGTTGGACCAAACATGAAACCAGATTTACCCAACGCAAACACTGGCAAACCAAAAGCCCCCAACGCTATATAACTCAGGACAACCGCTAATCCACGGCGTCGCCCCCATAATAATGACATAAATGCCACACCAAAGGTTTGGCCCGTAACAGGAACTGGCGTCCAAGGTAATGGTATCGCAATCTGCGCAAGCACACTGAGTACCATAACCCCCAAAAAAACCGAAACTACGTTTTCAATAGTTCGATTACCACGTGCCAATAAAATTTGCGGGACTAAGGCTTGCTCTGATACGCGTACTTGCTTTTGATTCATAAAATGTTTCTCCAATGCGATCGCTTTGTTTTAAAGAGGAAACAATTATAAATCAAGAATTCAAACCATCGACATTGCGAGCAATCCATGCACATGAAATCGCTTAGAAAAATCTCTCAAAGAGATCGCTTAGAAAAACCGAATATATCTATGTCATTTTTGTGCTGCAATGTCTCATTTTTAACATAGGCGTTTTAAAAATCTATCGATGCGCTTAAATAGAAAACATGGCTAACGATCTTCCAAAGTTACAATCCATCAGCTTATTGTTAGACGAGCCCTCTCCACTGAAAGGCCCCAGCTTAGCCAGTATTCTGCCCATCACGCCCCTTCCCTATCGTCCTCTAGGCGTGCTGAAAAACCAGGAGGTCAACTCCTCGCATCTTTTATTTATGCCCGAGGTTTTTCACCGCCGCCTGATTGGTCATTCCAAAGATGAATTCCTAGTGATTAATCAAATGTACCGAATGGTCGAGATGGTTCGCTACAATTTCAGCAACGGAGCCCAAATTGCGGCCAAAGAAATTCTTCGCCATGCACTACATCGATATGTACCAGACGACTTTTTGCCTCAACCCAAACATATTTCTCAAGAATTAAGCCCCTCCTTCACCACCATGTGGCCCTTAAACCAAAATGACGGTGGAGCCTCCCTGGGCGCAGTCGAAGACATTATGCAATCACTTTTAAGCCGAATTGCCCTCGCTCACCGACAAAAACGAATCGATGTTTTCCTACAAACGCACAGTCAATCCACGAAAAGTTTAAAAATTCAGTCACTTGAATTTGATCCAGGCGTCGAACTCGATTGGCGCGTGGATTTTAACGAACGAAAAAATTTCAAATCTGAATTCAAATTAGTTTCACCAAGAAATTTGAAATTCTTTTTTTATGATTCCTATGCTTTGGAACCTTGTAATGGTGTCATTGTGATTCACCCTTGGAAATCTGAATTCAGTCATTTGCAACAACAACTTTCCAATATCACGGCAGACACTTTTCTTGAGCTTAGCAATGAGATGCCCTCTTTTCAGCTCAACAATGAGTATCACACCAAAACAATAATGCCGATTTTGCGACGACGTAAACTGCCGGTAAAAATTGAGGGCACATCTCATTTTTTATCTCCAGGACAAAGTATTACAGAGTTACATCTGACCGACGATGGTCAGTTCACCATTCAGCATGAAGCTCGCGTACCGGGAGAGAAAAATATCACTCGCGGCGGATGGTCCCAGCGTTCCGTATATTACCTAACCGCACTTTCTCAGGGCCTGCCATTCACACTGAACAGCACTGCCCGCGAGATAGCCAGCCTTGACGAATTTAAAAGAGACTGGGATTTAGCCATTCTTAAACATTTAGGAATTTTTCAATACATATTCCTTGAAACTCTATCAGTTTGTATAAGTGGCACTCTGCTGGACGGACAAAACGTCACCAAAAATTTAATTTGGAAATCGCTTGAAGAAAAAATTAAAATATTGCTGCTAAGTGGCCTAAATAGTTCGATTCCAGAAACAGCGACTCTTGCAGACTTATGCTCACCCGCGGTGCTGGCATGCTTTGAAAAATTCATCGAACAGGTTTACATCGACTCCTCGCGCACCGAAACATACTATTCAGAAACCGGTGAAGTCACAATGGATGGCATCGTTCACCGCGAGTTTCGTTTGCTCTTTGAAATGCTCAAACGCTTGGGTATAGTCAGCGAAGGCTCCGCATTTCAAAAAATTAGACTGCCATTTTTAAATCGCGTCACTGCTGGCATACTCGATTCAGAGCGAGCCATCGCTCAAGCGGCTTATCACTTCCCAGATTCAACACTGCAAGGCATTCTTGAGGCTCTTCCGGAATTAATCCCTCATGGATTCAAAGTGTTTCTCCGAGATCACCCCCTACATGAATTAGCTGAAAATGACCTAAAAATGGATTTTCAACTTCAAAGTCGTATCGATCAGTCGAAGATTCTTTGGTTTGAACTCAGCCCAAAATTTTTCTTAATGGGTCAGGAAGTTGGACCAGAGAGTATTCTTCGCTTGGGAACGGGTGGTATCATTGAATATGAAAACAAATACTATTTAGTCCCCCAAAAACAAATGCCCTCGCTGCAATTGCTAGAAAACTTTTGGAAGAAATTGCAGCAGAGCAAAGAAGAAACTACACGACGAAAAAATCGTGAAACTCATTATCAACTTCCCCGCAATCAAACGCTCTACCTGCTGGCCTTGCGCAAAGCCGGTATTCCATTTCGTGGCGATCACTATTGGCAGCAGCTATGTCAATTTTACGACCAACTCGGTCAAGCACCGGCGCCATTCCAACTGCCACAAACTATGAACGTAAAGTTAAAACCTTATCAAGAAGTTGGTATTCAATGGTTGACCGACCTCTACCATTTGCGTTTAGGAGCTCTTTTGGCCGACGATATGGGGCTGGGTAAAACTCTGCAAACGCTAACGTTCCTTGAAAGTCTACGCACGCAAAACAAAATGGGCTCGGTATTGGTCGTGGTGCCGTCGTCACTTGTATACAACTGGTGCTCTGAAATCGAAAAATTCACACCCCAAATGCTTGTTACGGTTTTTCGTGGCGAGCATAAAAACCGAATTGCCGAAATGGTAGAAAAAGACAACTCGACGGTTGTCATCATCACCTATGGTTTGCTGCTGGAACATGCCGAAGCCTTGAGCGCCATCAAATGGAACATTGTGGTGTTTGACGAAGCCCAAAACATTAAAAATATTAATTCTAAACGCGCAACCGCCGCCCGTGCGATCTCGGCTCGCTTTAAAATTGCCCTTTCGGGCACACCCGTCGAAAACCACTATGGCGACTTGTACTCGATTGTCGATACCCTCGTCCCTGGAAGTTTAGGAAAACTGGATCAGTTTCGTCGCCAATTCGTGAATAGTCCCATGGTCGACTATGAACTCGTCCGCAATTTAAAACTCACCGTCAAACCACTTTTATTAAGACGAGCCAAGAAAGAAATTTTAGATCAGCTCCCCACAAAGCAAGAGACAACAATTAGAATTAATTTCGAAGAGCAACAAAAAGATATCTATCGCGATGTAGCTTTGTCCTATAATCGACGAGTCCATGAAACTATGGCCTACCAAGGAACCGCCGAGGTGCAGCTGCAAATGTTCACGGCTTTACTGCGCTTACGGCAAGTGTGTTCGGACCCAGCCGCATTACCAAATGTCATATACGAACGAACGCCACCGAAACTAGAAACTCTGGTCACCTCTTTAAAAGAAATCGTCGAGTCCGGCGAAAGCGCTCTGGTCTTTACCCAATTTCTTCCCACTCTGCAACGATCCTATAATCTGTTGAAAAGCGAAGGAATCACCACGTTTAAACTCAGTGGTGAACTGACATCCCCACAACGGCGTCAGGTGCTGACTGACTTTGACAAGAGCCCTCACGGCGCCGTTCTTTTGATGACGCTTAAAACAGGCGGGGTCGGCCTGAACCTGACCAAAGCTAGCTATGTATTTCATATCGAACCGTGGTGGAATCCAGCCGTTGAAAACCAAGCTACCGATCGCACACATCGATTAGGTCAAACAAAGCCAGTTCATGTATTTAAATATATCATGCATGAATCACTGGAAGAAAAAATGGAAGTCTTAAAGGAAAGAAAGAATAACCGATTTCAAATGTTGTTTACCAACGACGAAATCGCCGAACCACCAAAAGACCGGCCGCAGTTTTTAAGCAAAGAGGATTTTGATATTTTAATTCAGCTATAAGTTTTTTAAAAACGACCATCACTTTGTATCCGCAATCGGGAACTAGGAAATTGCTTCTCCGAAAGCTTTTTCATCAAAACAATTGCCGTCTTTTCAGGATCCATTTCAATACGTTGTGGTACTCGCTTTTGAATGAACGGAACAATCTGACCTGATTTAAACTCGCCACGATGACCAATTTCAAACCTGACGAGCGGCGCCACCTTCGCATTACCCTCTAAAGAAATACCCTTCCCTGTCATAAAATTTCCCAAACTGTAAACGATCAATCGATCCTGAAATACCTCTAACCCACGCGGAACATGAGGGCCATGCATAAGAATAACATCCGCACCCAATCGAATCGCTTCGTACGCAAAGGCCCGGGAATCACCACGATTCTCACCCAGGAAAACTTCGACACCGTTACTGACATACTCAGCTCCACGTCCTTCTCCTCCGGCATGAGACGAGACGATGACCACGTGTCCTTCATTCTTCAACTGCCTGATTTCAGCAAATGTATCGGCGGTTTCGGTCATACTGCGAGGGGCTTTATAGTAATCCGTTGCAATCAAGGCGACTTTCGTACCTTCGACCAAAAATCGAGCAATCTCCCCTGCTTTGCTGGAGTATTGAATTCCGGCCGACTGCAATGTTTCTTTTGTCGACCGAATTCCTGCCAAACCAAAATCTTTGATATGATTATTGGATAAGCTCATCACATTAAAACCGGCATCTTTTAGAACATTCACCATCGCAACCGGCGTTTTAAATAAAAATCTATTATTTCCGGGAACCTTACCGTCACGCTGAACAGCACCATCAAAAAAAGTTCCCTCAAAGTTTCCAAAACGAATATGCGACGAAACAATCCAGGGTCGCGCCGGCTTGAACAAATCTTCCCCTGCATTTTCTGGCAGAGCATAGGCCGGATAAGTTGTTCCCAACATAATATCACCAACTGCCGAAATAGAAATTGAGTCACCGGCAAAAACCATTCGACAGACAAAGATAACCAAAAAAATACTCTTACAAATAGACATATAAATTATTTGTATTTACCCAAAATCACCAAGTCATGTCATTACCAAGTCACGATGTTCCCAAAATTTAGTAAAACCTATAGGGCCGGAGGCGTGAAAAAAAGAAAGGCACACAAATAAAAAAAACCCACGACGAATTTACGTCGTGGGTTCTATATTTAATTTACATACTTCGTATGTAAATTATTTCCACCAATCAGACTCTACGCCATTGACGTAAAGAGTGGCCTTTGTACATTCATATTTTAATTCCATTGTATTCATAGAATCAGACATAATAAACGAACCTGTTTTGTAATGCTGCGAGCATGTACGATCATACGTCAAATCTTTAGTGTTATACGAAATGACCCATGTACCATTGTATGGCTGATGTTTTCCAGATGAGTCCTCGATAACGAAGTCACCCGTCATGGAAAAACTACCCGTCATATCCAACGTGCCGGCATCAAACGGTTTTGATTTATCAGCCGGAGTCATCGTATACGCCCACTTCTGAGAGTACTTATAATCGAGTTTCATGCCGTGCTCTTCTGCAGCCATACCACCCGTGTATTCCGATGTTGATTTTAAAGCACCATCAACATTTTTATATTCCCAAAAACCTACGTGCGAGTAATTGAATGAAAATCCACCACTCGTAACTGTGATTGTTGGAATATTGAATTCACCGCGCATTCCGCCGTAAACACCTTTCACCGTTTCATCTAAATCTACGAATTTAACCGTACCTTTCATTGTGTACGTTGAACCACCAGAGGCTGTGTCGGTACAATCGTATGTATTTACGATTTCCGCCGCAATACCATCTTGGTCCGCGTCTTTCGTTGGATTAGGAGTCAACGTTTGGCATGACATAGCCTTGGCACCGAATGAACTCATGGAAACACCACCCAGTCCCATACTCGCACCCACCATCGTGGGTGTCGTATTTGAAGTTGGGATACCAGCCATCTGAGTTTTGAATTGACTCAAAACTAAGCTACCTGATTGTGTATCCAACGGCTTACGCCCGTCGCCGCCACAGCTAAGCATACTCATACAGGTCGTTAACAAAATACCTTGTAGAAGAATCTTAACTTTCATAAATCACCTTAAAAATTGTATGTGACTGATGCAGTTGAAAGAAACTGATTACCGTTGATATCGCCACTTGTTCCTGCAGTTAATACACCATCCAAAGTCAGATTGTTGTATTTAAAACCAAGACCTGCAGACGCCGTTGTATTTGTTGAAATACCATCAGCATCTGTATTCGTAGCCGTCTCGTCTTTTAAACTACCAACTAACAAGTTTTGCGCCACTGAACCACGGAATGTTAACCATGAAGTCACTGGAGTTTCTATTCCCAAAAATACGGGTAATGACATCGCCGTGATTTTTTTACCTACATCACGAGTCGAGTGGTTGATTTGTGCACCGTAATAGATATCCGCATCGGCTTTTTTCATAGAACGATCTTCAAGACCTAATTTGATATCTAAATCTTTGATGTCCGTCGAAGTAGATCCTAACTCGTTCTTAGCATTTCCGTATGTCAAAGCTCCATAATAACGCATGTTAGTGGCTGTTTCCTGAGCTGCACCAACAATCAAACCCGGAGCGGCATTGATTTTTTTATCCGTAGCGGCCGCTGCTGTTTTAATTTCAGCTGTCGATACAAGACTCAAATGAGCATAAAGATATAGACCATCATTGATCATACCCCATTTACCAATCAAAGTCGTTTCTTTCGTTCCAGATTTTTTATTATCTACAGTTGAAAGAGAAGCTCCATAAGCCATATTTCCCGCACCGTAAAGAACTTCCACTGGATTATTTTGAGTTAAGAAACCGTTCGCCGATCGTGCGTCAGCACCCGCACCAATACCAAATGAATTTTGGTGACCAGCATAGACCAGTAGACTGTTAGATGACGCTGTTTTAGTCAACATTCCACCCTCTGCCTTACCAGCAGCGGCCATTTCCACCGTCAAAAGTGGGCTTATTTGGTTAATGTATGCAGGATTTTTAAAAGCCGTTTGCACATCTACCAAGTGGTCAGCATATTGTAATGCTTGAACACGTGCTTTTGAGGCCCACGATGAAGCCGCAACAAGCGATACCAAAATAACAGAAAATAGTTTCATATTTATCCCTCCATGAGACGACCAAGCCGCTTTCGACTTGGATAAATTTATTGAAATTAGAAAATGTTTTTCTAGATCTGTCAAAAAAAATATCTGGACTAAAGTGCCTAAAAAAAAGCAGAAAAAGACAGCAAATCTTTATTTTAAATGAATTTTTACTTTTATAGAAAACAAACGCGAGCATGTCGCGCTTGCCTAAGACTACAACATAGAATTTTTTTCGGGCGCCGGAGACAGCTTTGTCTTTGCTACTTCAGGCCCCAGTAAATAACTGATCACATCCAATGCACTGTAAGTGCCATGACCTTTTTTCACCAATCGACCTATATTATTAAGATCATCGCCCGCCGTAAGCAAGTGCAGCTCTTTCACACCGCCTGCTTGTATTTGGGGCATTCCGATATCAGCCATCAAAGCATTACACAGACACTTGCGACCGACAGTGTCCTCTTCCGCCCCACCCTTTTTCAAGTAGTCAGCAACCGGCTCTGCCGGGCAACGTTGGCCAACGGTGCCGTCTGGTTTTTGATAACTATGTCGCAAATAACCTAAATCACAGATACGCTTGCGGCCTAAATAACTGTCTTTTTCTGAAATACTTCCTGGTAAACGCGTGGCCTTAAACGGAAATCCGGTCGGTGAAGAACGTGGGTCCGTAAAAATCCAGCCCCCCTCGGGTGGCTGAGTTGTTAAAATTGTCTTGATTGCATCCAATCGCAAATTTCGATCGATACCGGATTCGTCTGAAAAGGCAAACAACGTCCCCACTTGAATACCATGAGCCCCTTGATTTCGCACAGTCTGCATTTTTTCAGGAGTCGCATAATCACCGGCCATCCAAAAGGGCAATCCCAGCGCCGCCATATCAGCCAAACTCACTTCATCACGCGGGCCGTATATAGGCTCACCACGTTCATTCAACTGCATTTGCCCACGCGGAGGCGCATTGTGCCCACCCGCCAGCGGACCTTCCACTATAAATCCATCCACTCGGCCCGTGGATTTCTTTTTTAAATTTAATGCCAGTGTCGCGGACGACACGATCGGGAAAAAGTAAGGTCGTTTTAATGCCTTTAACTCCATGCCTTCCATCACCACAGCAGGATCAAAGTAGGTCACAGTTCCCTCGACCGCACCCTCGACCGGAACTTTCAATCCCGCTTTTTTATTTTCGCTGAATAAATCTAAAACACCAGGAATTTCACGCGGAATTCCTGCGCCCATGATAACATAATCCACATTCGCCAACATCGCTCCATACAAACACGACAATGTCGGCAAATGGATTTTCTCAAGCAAGTTTATTCCCACAAGCCCACTGTGACCTTCCGCCGCTAACCACACTTCGGTGAAACTAGACGCCACATTCAACTGAAGCAATGCGACCGGAGACACAATATTAAACATAGGTTGACGCTTATATGGCTGACCTTCCGGACGCCCACCTTCGATGAAATAGGTCGTTAAAATTTTCTGAGCAATGGCCTGGGAAGGAAAAGCCGCCAACGCACGTCGAATATGCCCACCTTTATCTCCATCTTGCAGCCGGCGCACCATTACAGAATCAATGGCCGTACCAGAAACGATACCCAATTGCCCCGTTTGAGAAACTGTGCGCGCCAATTTCCAATCGGAAACGGCGATACCCATGCCACCTTGAATAAGAATCGGATGATTTATTTTCATGCCGCCAATCTATATAACGAAGCGCCACATCTCAATAGATTACCTGAATAATACGCTATGCCAGGATGTTTTTACAGGCTCACGGCTTGATTCTTCGCTTAATTTTTCAACAGTTAAAAAAACCGAAACGAGACGTCATTTAAATCATAAAACATCCCTAGTTCTCACCTCGTGGGGAAGGGGGGGGATCGATGACCATAAGAAAATCGGTCTTAAATCAAAGGTTTGATCTGTTTCGGGACCTCTCATCAGTCAGGTATTCTGTTTAGCGCCTCTGATTTCTGCAACCTATATCGTATCATTACCGAATATTGTCATTACCAAATATCATTACCAAACTATATCGCCAAAGGACCATACCCATTTTAATCCGCAGATATACTGCGGAATTTTATAAAAAATCCGCAGTATATCTGCGGATTTTGATTGACCCGGAACTGGTTATTAGATGATAATCCATCTAATGGACTACACCCAAAGACAGCTTGATTTATCAAAAGACCTCAAAACCAAGAGTGTTTTATTGCTTGGACCTCGTCGCACGGGCAAAAGTCAGCTTATTCACCACAGCCTTACAGCAGATTTTAACTATAATTTACTTGAGGCTGACACCTTTCGAGAACTCTCCGCAAACCCAGAAAAAATACGACAAAGAATTGGTCCCAAAACAAAGCTAGTCATTATTGATGAAGTTCAAAAGCTCCCTGTTCTATTGGACGAAGTTCACGCCCTCATTGAAAATACGAATACTCGATTTGTTCTTACGGGTTCAAGCGCTCGCAAATTAAAAAGAAATTATACAAGTCTTATGGCCGGTAGAGCGCGGGTTCGCAATTTATTTCCCTTTACAGCCAGAGAACTCGACAAAAAATGGAATCTAGAAAAAATTATTAATTACGGATCACTTCCTCCCGTTTACTTATCTGACGACCCCATGGATGAGTTAAAAGATTATGTTGGTCTTTATCTCAAAGAAGAAATAATGATGGAAGCTCTGGTTCGAAAAATCGAAAACTTCTCTCGATTTTTAAATTTTGCCGCTCTTTCTAATGGGCAAATACTTAATTTCGAAAGTGTTGGCTCTGACTCCCAAGTCCCCGCCAGAACCATTCGCGAATACTATTCAATTTTATCTGATACGCTTCTGGGTTATATGATCGAACCAATTCGATCGACATCTAAAAGGAAAAGCACATCCACGGGAAAATTTTATTTTTTTGATATTGGAGTAACAAACTCCCTTACTGGACGGAAAAATATTGCCCCAAAGACTAAAGAATTCGGTGATAATTTCGAGCATTTTATATTACTCGAAATGATGGCTTATAAAAACTACCTTCGCAAAGATGACTCTCTAGGATTCTGGAATTCACCCCAAGAGGGCGAAATCGACTTTGTGATAAACAACGAAATCGCTATCGAAGTTAAAGCGACCTCGAATGTCGGCCCAGCTCATCTGTCTGGATTTGCAAAATTTGAAAAAAATGAAAAAGCAAAACGAAAAATTCTTGTTTGTCAGGAAAAACACCCACGGAAAATCAATGAAATTGAAATTATTCCCGTTAAAGATTTTTTGGAAATACTGTGGGATGGCGATATTTTTTAGAAACTGCGCCATTTGGTGGCGCGTTTTTAGATAAATTCGTATTTGTTATTTCTAGCGATGTACAAGTATATATTTCGCTCTAAGTTCTCGATGATCTTTGTCGTACACCAAGATCTCCGGGTCATTCGCTTAATATGATCTCTAAACTTGGCAGCTCTCTGATTTATTGGAAATAACGGATCAAACACTCTTTTTTCAAGGTTTGTGTATTTAAACTCCTTTCTCTTTTCCTTGTTCTTTCTTGCCACGAAAACTTCA
>JAEUWH010000088.1 GCA_016785955.1 Pseudobdellovibrionaceae bacterium
CTTCAAATCCTCCAGGATCTTCAAATCCTCCAGGATCTTCAAATCCTCCAGGATCTTCAAATCCTCCAGGATCTTCAAATCCTCCAGGATCTTCAAATCCTCCAGGATCTTCAAATCCTCCAGGATCTTCAAATCCCTGGGCCGCGCTAAACGTTTTTGGTTCTATCAAAAATATAAGTAACAAAGCTAAAGACCTGCTATTGACAGCAAGTCTTGGTCGCAATGACGGAATCTTTTTAACTTTAAACAAAGAGTATGCATACGATTGGAAAATATATTCAACATTGAATCCACAACACTGTTTCGGCAGAAACTATCAGCTGCCTCTTCCAAACGACGTTGAGGCCATTGCGAGTGGCGACAATTTTAATTATGCTTTCCAGCCCTTCTTGGACACCAGTGCCCCTGACGATGTTTTTTATTGTTATATGTTCACAGGTCGAGGCATCGTTGAAACGTCTGCCTGGGGATATAAACTGAACACTAAAACTACATATACAATGACAGCCTCAAGAGATAAAGAGGATGGAATACTGATTGAGATGGAGCCTCCCATTACAAGTGAACTCTCTGAATTGTTTGCCACTCCGGATATTCCTCCTAATGTAGCAAGTGATAAAAACAATTGCCCTGCTACTGAAACAATTTTCTCGCCTCCCGCAGATATGCGCTATGTAAGAGTCTTAGATCATAATTTTAGTGGCAAGCAACATTTGGACACAAAGGCTAGCTTTGAAATTGATCTCTGCTATTTTTTAGTTTCAAAAAAAACAAATAAAGTTATGGCCACCGCAACAGGCTACAGAATACTTAAACCCGAGTAAGCGACAAAGATTTGTAGAAATACACTCGCTAAAACTAAAAAATCAGAAGCACAGTTTTATTCGCGGCGGTATTGAAAAACAACTTAAGTCGCGATACATAGTTGCAGTATGCGCGAACTAAAAATTATAGACACTGTCGAAGGAACTGGAGTCGCCGTCGTTAAAGGCGCCCTCGTAATTTGCCACTATACAGGATTATTAGAAGATGAAACCGAATTTGATTCATCTTACAAACATGGACGCCCATTTCAATTTGTGGTTGGTGCCAAGCGTGTCATCCAAGGATGGGATATTGGCCTCATGGGTATGAAAGAAGGCGGAAAACGAACTTTGCATGTCCCCGCTCATCTTGGATACGGCGAGCGCGAAAAGGGGCTCATCAAACCTCACTCTAATTTGATTTTTCATATAGAGCTAATTGAAGTCAGACCTCGGGACTAACACGAAGTTCCCAACTCATCGTTGCACACGACGATTTAAAGAATTTAACTTATGAGTTGGCCTAATTTAGAAAAAACTTTATGCGTACTCTCATCTGCCTACTACATAGTATTCACACGTTATTGTGGGGGCTGGCACGCCCAGCGCACTTCATTCGTGGCGCAATGCAGATTACCACCAAAAGAATCATAGGATTGAGTATCCGTAGGTACCGCTTTGATACTGATTGCCTCTAGCTGCTCAGCTATTTTAAACTCTAGTGCTTGTGACAAAACACTACCCGTCTCTATACTCATTCGAGGCTTTGAATAGAAATAGACAGTCCCTGCACTTAAGCCATTGATCGGATTGAACGAGACCAATTGTTTATTCCATCGCAAAAGCTCACCAGCAGATGCCGGCAACTTGACTACTTTTGGTGTACACGCTGACGAATTGCCGCGCGCCTTCTTAATCCATGCGATCAATGTGCGATTCATCATTTCTATATCGTCTTCTTGTGCTGTAAAAAGATCGTAGAACGACGGGTGTAATGAAACCGATGCCTTTTTTAAAAACGTAAGCAACAGTTTAGGTGATGCCTGCAAAATCGTAAACGAACACTCAGACGCTGAGGGTGCATCGTTCGGTACAACATTAAATATTTCATCGATATGACCAAAATGTGCCGGTAAATTTAACTCAAGAACTGTTTGAAATTGATTAAAATAATTCAGTATGCCTCTGGACGCCCCATCCGAGTTAGAACGACCCACCACCAATAGATCGAAAGGCAATGGCAGGAAATTTCCGCCCATTGAATAAGTTTCTGATGTCGTATTATTTTCCTTCTCACTCCAAATCGCATCAAACTCAGCGCGTAGTTCAGCTGGGGTACCATACGCATCTAGAGTTTTCTCGGCCTTATGAACTAACGATTGAAAATCTGTTTTCGATATATAGGAATGTTGCGAAGGTGAAAACTGACATACTTTCGAAATGTACTTAAACAGTGTTGTGTTCGAAGAATCCAATTGTGAATTTATATAGGGCATATGAATAAACGTCGGCACTCCAGATTCAGAACCGAACACACCCAAATCTCTAGCAAACGTTGGCGCATCACTGCTGCTGATTTTATTCTTACGTTTTGCCGGAATAAGGTTTACGTTACCTCCTAATGCCATCACTTGATCAACAAACTGTTCTGTCATCCCCCCATCGTCAACAACAAGATTGATTTTCACATCGGGAGTTTCCCTCACGATCGACTTTACACTATTTAGACATCCATCCCTGTAGGCTCGACATCCGATAAAAACACCTGCTAGCGGCAATGAACTGGGCATAAGTTTAATTCCCGATGAATTCCCTCCACACGAAGGCAGCTGGAACCGTTCCAAATCTTTTTTTGAGACACAATCAATAGATCTATTCAGCCAACACGAGAATCCATCAGGTTCACACTCAATTCCATACAGTGCCAGTTTTTGCGCCAAAGGTGTCGCATTTTTAGCATGCAAATGTATGCAGGTAACCCCATCTTCTTTTTTGTTCTTACCAACCTCTATCTAGGTCGATTTAGTCAGAAGCATCCAGTGACCTTTTCTATCGTCCGATAATTGAGAAGGAGTGCTCGGCCAAAGATAGTTCACCCCTTATTACCGTTTTGGATTATTTCGAAAAAGCCAGTTTATCCCAGTACCAACCCGCTTCACCCAGTTCTTCTTCAATCCTGAGTAATTGATTATACTTCGCTGTTCGTTCCGATCGACATAAACTTCCCGTTTTAATTTGATGGCAATGCAAAGCAACGGCTAGATCTGCAATAATGGTATCTTCTGTTTCCCCACTTCGATGAGACATGACCGTTTTATATTGATTTCGCTGAGCCAACTGTATCGCTTCCGCGGTTTCAGTCAATGTGCCGATTTGGTTCACTTTCACCAGCAATGCATTTCCCGTTTTCTTTTCAATCCCTTGCTTCAAGCGTTTTGGATTCGTTACGAACAAATCATCCCCCACCAATTGCAAGGTCGAACCCAACTGCTGAGTCGAACTCTGCCACGCCGTCCAGTCGTCTTCTGAAAATCCATCCTCGATACTGACCAGTGGATACTTCTCGGACCACGAACGATAAACCCCTTGCAGGTCATTCGCCGAAATCAAATTTTTTTCCCAACGATATTTTCCATCCGCATACAATTCCGTAGCCGCCACATCCAACGCCAAGAATACATTCTGTCCGGGCTCATAGCCTGCTTCCAAAATCGCTTCCATTAAAAGATCCATAGCCTCTTGATTTGATTTCAAAACAGGAGCAAATCCTCCTTCATCACCCACCGCCGTGGAAAGACCACGCTTACCCAAAATTTTCTTCAGCGTGTGAAAAATTTCTGACCCCGCACGAATAGACTCTGAAAATGAATTTTTCACCGTGGGAACAATCATAAACTCTTGAACATCCAGCCCATTATTTGCATGCGCGCCACCATTGAGAACGTTCATCAATGGCACCGGCAACTTGTGCGCTTGGGATCCGCCGATATATCGGTACAAAGGTAGGCCAAATTCCATACTCGCCGCACGAGCAACCGCCAAGGACACACCAAGAATCGCATTGGCTCCTAGGTTATTTTTATTTTCAGTTCCGTCCAATTCCTTCAAAAATTTATCTACATAAACTTGATCTTCCGCATTCAAACCAATCAGTTCCGGCGCAATTCGCTCCTTCACATGAGAAACCGCTTTCAAAACCCCTTTACCTAAAAATCGAGATTTATCTCCGTCCCGTAACTCACAGGCTTCATGGGCTCCCGTCGACGCTCCAGAAGGTACGGCCGCCCGTCCAACAAAACCACTCTCAGTGGTGACTTCCACTTCTACGGTTGGGTTCCCTCGACTGTCTAAAATTTCTCGTGCATGTACATTTTTGATAATAGGCATAGGCTCTCCTGTTTAATTTTTCTTTTGTACTTTTCTTAAGGCTTCCATACTTTCTAGTATGGTGACGGGATACTGGGACTTTACGTGATCCCAGTCAATTCTACGCATGATTTCTTTGATGCCAGAATTCATTTTTATTTGTCCAGTTAACATCGTAATCAATTGCTGTGCTCGCACCATGTAATCGTGCAAACGGGCCAAGTTTTGACTGATTTGATTCAAATCCAAATCATTGTTAACGATAATTTTTAATTGAATATCTTCAATCTCGGTCGAAAGGCCCGAGTGGTTCGAATTTTTACTGAGTTCCTTCTGAGCATTCAGCAACTGTAAATTCTTTTGCATAAGCTCACGATTTTTTTCTTCTAGATTTTTTTGATTGGTCTGAAGCTCTTCAATGATATTTTGCAAAAACAACGGGCTTAAATGAGAGGATGCTTTTTCGTCTTTAACCAACGATTCGCTTTCGTTTGGCCAGTTTATCTTGACGTGAATGTGCTGCCATGAACATTGCCCTAGTGATTTACCCGTGTATAAAGGCAATGCTTCAAACGCGGACATTAAATATTTTGCCACCAATGGGTACTGCTCGGCCATCAAAGGCAAATCAAATGCAATCGAATGCTGCAAGCGTATTAAATTTTCTACCGGCGGCTCGGGCGAAATAAAGTAAGAAATAAATCGGTCCGGCTGCGTGAACACTTCACGAGGATGAGAAATCATTTTCAAAACGCTGTCCAAAACACCCCAGGCATGAAGATTGGGTGTCTGATGACCCACATCCTGTACCAAATCGTGAACACGATCCTTAATCGGCTGATTGACGATTTTCGATATCAAAAACTCGAGATCAGGCGCCGATATCCAGGCCGAAGGATCCTGCAATAATTCGATAGGAAAATCGGCGGAATCGTACACGAACGACAAATCCTCGTGTTTACTTTCAAGGTATTTAATAAATGCATTTGAAATTTTACAGCTAAATAACACACGGGTATTTAATCTGCGCCAGGGGGCTAAGTCTATAGGATTTCTTCAAGAGGCAGAATCTTAACGCAAGACTTAGGATGCTTGTTTTGAGGGCACAAATAGCTCTTTATCAAACAGCAAATTGTTATCGATAATTTCACCATAAAATGACGGCTTATTCTGAGTCGGTTCAAGAACACCCTCAAGCTTTTCACCTTTTTTAACGAGTCGCGGAATTTTGAATATTGGCGTCACATTGTACGAACCATCTGGCAGAAAACCAAGCACTTGGCTGATCTCGGTCACACGACGAGAACCATCGGCCAGGCGATTGACCTGAATGATGATATCCACAGCCGAGGCGACCTGCGAGCGCAATGCTTTCTCGCTAATTTGAGCATCTCCGCTCTGCGCCAGCGCCTCGAGGCGAATAATTGCATCATCCGGCGAGTTCGCATGCACAGTTCCCATGCAACCTTTATGACCAGTATTCATTGCATTTATCAATTCAATTGCCTCGCTGGCTCGCACCTCGCCCACGATGATACGATCGGGTCGCAATCGCAAAGATGATTTTAACAAGTCTTTCATCGAAACTTCACCCTTACCCTGAGCGTCGGCCTGGCGAGTTTCAAAAAATACGACATGCTCATAGGTGATTTTCAATTCATTAGAGTCTTCAATACAAATGATTCGTTGTCCGGGAGGAATATGTCCACACAACAACGTCAGCAATGTTGTTTTCCCAGAGCCGGTTCCCCCGCTGACAATAATATTTTTTCCCAGACGCATACAAATCGCTAAAAACAAGGCCCCTTTGGGTGATAACGCCAATTTGACGTAGTCGTTCCACGAGATTTTTGCTTGAGTGAATTTTCGAATGCTCACAATCGTGCCTTTTAAAGAGCACGGTTTGATAACAGCCGCAATACGCGAACCATTTTTTAAACGAGCATCTAACCGCGGGTTTTCTTCATTGATGCGACGACCAACACTTTGAGCAATAGAATTGACGGCCGCAAGCAAGACATCGTCATCCTGAAAACGCGCCGGCACCCTTTCCAGCTTTCCCTTTTTCTCGACAAAGATTTCATCCGGCCCGTTAATTAAAATTTCCGATACTTGCGGATCTTCCATAAACGGCCATATGACAGCCATATTTTGTTTAATTGCATCATCGAAAACACTACTGATGGTGGTCACAAAACATCCTTATTTTGAACTGGTGGCTAATCCCCGTTCCGAGTTAATAATAACCACTTTTCCTTTAAGCTCTGTTTCTGGACAGTGAAAACTGAAAATTCCATCCTGTTTTGGCTGCACCTGAAAAACTTTTGGTTTACCAAACACGGTGTTATGATTTTCAGAAAACGCGTCAAACTTGAAACTGACATTTTTATTTTTTTCGTCCACGTTCACAACATGAAATCTGTACACCTGATTTTTTCTCAACGTGATTGTTTCTGGTACAAAACCTTTTTCCGTATTCAAAATAACGATGTCCTGAATGGCCCCCGATGGTTCAAACAAAGATTCAAACACACTGGGTTCCGTATTTTGTAATTTGCTGGATTGATCAACATCCTTCACCTCGGTGAATTCCAACTGTCGTCGAGACATGTCAATCTCCCAAGCTTTAATATGCATGGTGCTAAAAAAAACTAAAGCACTAGTGCAAAGCCGAACGATCCTGATACTCGCAGAACTCACGAGCAACCTCCATAGCTAAGTACTGTAACGTCTTGGTATTCATTTTTCCCATCTCTTGCAGCAAAATCGAAAAATCATCCGAGCAAGAGTTCACTTTTCTAAAGCTGTCATAGACTTCATCCATATGATTTCCAAGTTCGCTATTCATTTTTTGCCAGTCTGCTTGCAAAGCCGGATCAATAGCGCCCAGTGTATAAAGTGCATCGAAAACGTTTTGTAGATTTCCTTGTAAAAACATATGTACCCCCGAACTCCTTTCAAAGGATTTGTGATTTTTAGAAATTGCCGCCTGAATCCTTCAGTCCCAATTTCCACTTGATGACTCATCGGACGTTCCAAAAAAAACTTGAGTCAAAATGAGACTGAATTTTTACGTCAGTCGATGGTCCAGGCCGAAGCCCCACCTAGGGTGCAGATTCGCTTGCATTTGACTCGGTCGCCGCCGGTTTTTCTTCTGTAGAAGACGGCGGAGGAGGCGGGTTCTTTAATTTTTCTTCAAAATCTGTTAGCACTTTTTTAGCAATCTCGCTGGGTGAAACGCTTTCTTGCATCAGTCTAAGCGTTCGGTCTTTTTGTGCATCTTTGGTAAGCTCAACGTTCCGATCCGCAATTTTTTTAATCAGCTTATATTCAAAACTGTCTTTTTTAATTAGCGGCTTGAATTCCGAAATTACATTTTCTAAAAAAATAGCGTACGTCACCTGAACTTCTTTTTTAAAATTTTTTGTATTGGTTAATGCGTTCAACGCTTCCGCAACCAGCTCATCAAATACTTTCTCGGTCTCATCTTCCTGCTCCATCACCGTACGCAGAGGTGCGGAAATTTTTTCAATCATATCGTCCGCATTAGGACGGCTGAATATCGCCTGAATACCTTCTTTGATTGGTACAATCTTGCCCGAGTAGGCGGCTTTGGATTCCTGCAACTTGTTTTTTACAAGCGCATTCATTTGATCCAAATCTTTGAGGGTCAGTTGGTTGTATGTATACAAAAGTCCAGCTTGAACCTGGCTTGCTAATATTATGGTTACAAATAAAAATCTAATCATCTGGCTACCCAAGTTTAGTGTTATAAATTTTTATCGGTAAAACTTAGTAAAAATTAAGTGTAAAATAAGCACACTACTGTTACAGAAAATACTCGTTAGACTCTATGAAATGACAGAAAAAGTGCCATATTAGAACCGGATTGTATGGTAAACTGATCTTCAAGGACCTTGGACTGGCTTAATTTTGTCGCGATGATTCAACCCTTTTTGTTTCCTAATTAATCTGAAAAATGCAAAACTAATTTGAATGAAAAGTTCATTTAAATTGGAGGAAAATTTGAAAATTAACTTAAATAAAACAATGAAACTTGTTTTGCTTGGCAGCGCGTTCGCACTTGTTCAATGTGCTCCCTCGGCTAAACAACTTAAAGAGGCCGTAGAAAAAGATCCGTCGATCGTGTTTGTCGCGATTGAAAAAGATCCCGAGAAATTTATTGAAGTCGTAAACAAAGCGGCGCAAGAAGCGCAGAAAAAGCAGCAAGAGAAAATGGCGGACGACGAGAAAAAACAAAGGGAAACAGAGTACGCCAATCCTCTTAAGCCTGAAATCGATGAATCCCGCGTGATTTTCGGCAAAAAAGATGCTCCAGTCACTATCGTTGAATATTCAGATTTCGAGTGCCCATACTGCTCTCGCGGTTATCAAGTCATCAAACAAGTCAAAGCAGAATACGGCGACAAGGTCCGCGTTCTTTTCAAACATCTTCCTTTGGATTTCCACCCAATGGCAGAACCAGCGGCTCGTTACTATGAAGCCATTGCAATGCAAGATCATGGCAAAGCTGAAAAATTTCATGACAAAGTTTTTGAAAACCAAGGTGAGTTGAAATCTGGCAAAGAAAATTTCTTGAAAAAAGCAGCTAAAGACGTTGGTGCAAACATGGCGACTTTAGAAAAAGATCTTAAAAACGAAAAGGTCTCTGCTCGCATCCAAAAAGATATGGAAGAGGCACAAAGTTTTGGTATTCGTGGTACTCCTGGATTTATCGTTAACGGTATTTCACTCCGAGGCGCGCTGCCATTCAGCGAATTCAAAGAAGTTATCGACAAACATTTGAAAAAATAGTTCCCGTCGTACAGATTTATGTTTAAAAACCCGCAATGAAAATTGCGGTTTTTTTTTACTCAGCATCTAACTTACTCAGCATCTAACATCGGACAAATAACATCTGACAAATATCAGTAATTGATTTGTGAAGAATACAAAACTCCAATTTCATCACGATCTACAAACGTATCCTTAAACACACGATAGAACGGGCCAACACCCCAATCGAAATTTTTTTCCGAACGACAAAAACCTAACGACCACGCCAGCTCACTTTGATTGGCTTGCTGCCAACGACTCAGTCCCGTTGAAATTCGTCCCCATGAACCAACATATTCGAAACCACCTTTCAGCCGATGCGTTCCAGCGAAATAGTAAGTGTCCGATATCGAATAGGTAAATCCTTTCGTGCCAAACTTAACCCCCAGATCCAATTCCCAGTTGTGCTTCAAATCAAATCCTTGATTCAACTCTTGGCGTATCATTTGGTTTTGCATCAAGGACCAAGCCCGCGTTTTCACTTTGCCTTCATCACTGATTAACAACTTCGGCGTTTTTAAATGAGTCCCCAGGATGAATGACTCTGACTCCATCAAAAAGCCAAACCCCACCTGTGCTGAAATAAATTCTTTTTGCGTGTCTATGAATTTTACGGGCGTGTCCATGTTAGCCGCATTCATCAATGTTTCGGCCTTACTTTGTTGATCATTATTGAATGTCAAACCCCACCCCACATTCCACATGGGGGAAAGCTTTAAACCAACTCCTAAATGTAACTCGATACCACGCAGCTCTTCGACACTTTCCAAAGTATCAGACTGCAATTTAATTTTTTCGACATTGTTTTTCAGCACCATTCCCCAGCCACCCCAACTTTGCCCTAAGCCGGAAGACAAAACGCGCGGTTCAATCGCAATCGGAGCCCGATCGGCTTTGTATTCCGCCTGATTCGGTCGATAAGAAAAACGATTCAACGCATTCAGTGACCCCGAAAAACTCATCCCTTGATGAAAAGAACCAAAATTTGCGGGGAACTCGGTAATGTCCCCTGGAGAGGTAATGTCACTATAGTTAAAATAGTGCTCAGTCGCATACGAAGTGGAAACAATCAGCAAAATAAAACCCAAAGCTTTTCTTACCATCGGACTGGCAAAACCTTTTTAGTCAAAGTCATCCCATGTGGCGAAACCTCGCAAATAATGGGTGTCATTAGCACGCCCAGATCTTGAGCCTGTTTCAATAACGTTGCGTACTCGGGATCAATTTCTTTGGCTGACATGAAACTATCAACATCGCTTCGCTGAATAAAGAAAACAATCTCCGCGCCCTGTCCCTGCTGTTTCAAAACCATCAATTCTTTTAAATGTTTCTGGCCTCGGGTTGTTTCTGCATCTGGAAACTGGGCCGATGTCCCATTTTTTAAAGTGACATTTTTTACCTCGATAAAATGATGCTCACGACCTCGAGTCAGCCTAAAATCTAAGCGAGTTTCCGCATTGAGTTTAAATTCTGGCTTAATTTCTGAATATCCCTGCCAATGCGCTAGCCAGCCTCCGTGGAGCGCTTCATTCATCATTTTGTTGGGCGTATTCGTGTTAACACCTACAAAACCGGTCGGAGTTGTAACCACCTCCAAAGTGTACTTCAATTTACGACTAGGGTCGGAAGACTCTGTAAAATAACAATCTTGATCTGCAAACAAACACGACTTTAAACTCCCTGTGTTCGGCACATGGGCTGTAACTAATTGATTTTCATACATAATATCTGCAAAAAATCGCTTATATCGCTTTTTAAGCTGACCTTTCTTCATCACCCGTTCAAATTTCATAACTCCATCCTATTGAAACCATATTTGCTCATTGCCGAAAAAAAATAGCCTTAAATCCTTACAGATGAGGACACACCCTAACAAAATTTACAAAATATTTTTCCGTCGCATTGCCGAATGAAGTGCTTTAAGCTACATAAACCATTAACTAGAGTAAATAATTAAATTTCTTAGCAAAAGTGAGATTGGATTATGCGAAATCCGAAGCCGTCATGGCTCAAAGTGAAAGCTCCGAGTGGTGAGAACTACACCCGAATTAAAGACCTTCTGGGTGAACTGAAATTGGCGACTGTCTGCCAAGAAGCCAAATGCCCCAACATGGGTGAGTGCTGGAGTGGCGGGACTGCGACATTTATGTTAATGGGCGAAGTCTGCACCCGAGGATGTAAATTTTGTCACGTGAAAACAGGAAATCCCAAAGGCGCTATTGACCCATTCGAGCCCGAAAAAGTTGCGTACTCGATTTCGCAAATGAATTTGAATTATGTTGTGATCACCAGTGTCGATCGCGATGATTTAGAAGACCAAGGCTCGGCCCACTTTGCACGAACAGTCTCGACAATCAAAAAATTGCAACCCGATTTAATCGTCGAAATTTTAACTCCTGATTTCCGTGGCAATAAAGCCTTGATTGAACAGTTAGCGGACAGTCTGCCCGATGTATTTGCCCAGAATATCGAAACCGTTCGCCGTCTGACGCCATCAGTACGTGATCCACGTGCTGGTTACGACCAAACGATGTCCGTTTTGAAAATTGTTAAAGACCATAAACCCACCATGTACACAAAATCTTCGTTGATGCTGGGCTTAGGTGAAACCGATGAAGAAATCATGGAAACGCTTCATGATCTGCGTGCGGTTCAATGTGACGTGATTACATTTGGTCAGTATTTACAACCGACCGAACGTCATTTAAAAGTTATTGACTACATCACCCCCGAGAAATTCAAGTATTGGCAAGAGGTCGCAGAAGGAATGGGCTTTCTGTACGTCGCTTCAGGCCCACTTGTTCGCAGCTCCTACCGTGCTGGCGAATTTTTCCTAGAAGGCGTGATTCGTAAACAAAAACAAAACAATAACCAAAACAATCAAAAAAATAAAAATTTAGAAAAATCAGTTTAGTTTGGAACAATTTGGTTGAAACAATTTATTGGAATAATTTAGCTTTAACAATTATTAGGAACAATTTTAAAATTACAAGGAGAGTACGATGGCATTTGACTTAAAGTTACCGGAACTAGGGGAAGGCGTAACCGAAGGTGAGTTGATCAAGTGGTTAGTCAAACCCGGTGATACGGTTAAAGCAGACCAGTCCGTAGCCGAAATCATGACGGATAAAGCCACCGTCGAAGTTCCCACCACGCGCTCCGGTGTCATTAAAGAATTGAAATTCAAAGCCGGCGAGGTCATCAAAGTCGAATCCACCATCTTAACTCTTGAAGAATCAGGCGGGGCAATAAAGAGCACGACTCCGACGGCGCCAGCTGCAAAACCGGCGGCGGCACCCCCGACAAATGGCCACGCATTCAATCCTCCGACCACTACCGTTTCCGCCAACGGCGCCGCGGGCGGGACTTTTGAGCTAAAACTTCCTGAACTTGGTGAAGGCGTAACCGAAGGCGAATTGATCAAATGGTTAGTCAAACCTGGTGATACAGTGAAGCCAGATCAATCGATCGCCGAAATCATGACCGATAAAGCCACCGTCGAAGTTCCCACATCAAAAGGTGGAACTGTAAAAGAATTGAAGTTCAAGGCTGGCGATGTCGTGAAGGTAGAATCTGTTTTATTAACTCTCAGTACCGACGGCGGCAGCACGGCCGTGAAAACAGCCCCGGCCAGCCAAGCGACTACGGCGCCTCAAAAAGTACACGCTTCACAACCGGAACGATCCATGGCCGCAGCGGCTTCGACGACGGCCGCGACAAGCACAACGTTTTATCCACCCGTGATGGATTCAAAAGTGTTAGCAACGCCATCGACTCGTCGTTTAGCGCGAGAAATGCAAATTGATATCAATGGTGTCAGCGGTACGGGTCTAGCGGGCCGAGTGACTCGTGAAGATATCTTGAAGCAACTTGATTCTGTTTCGATCAGCGCGCGCGGTCCAGCCACCTCAACGACAAATGGATCTATTTCATTCCCTAAACCGGGCTACTCTTCAAATATGGCGAACGCAGAAGAGCGCGTGGCCTTGAAAGGTATCCGCAAAAAAATTGCCGAAAATATGCAAATGGCGAAACACATCATCCCTCACTTTACGTTGATGGATGAAGTGGACGTTACGGAACTTGTGGCCTTCCGCGAATCAATGAAAGACGTCGCGGAAAAAGCCGGAACGAAAATCACCTACTTGCCGTTGGTAATGAAAGCCCTGATTGCCACGATCCGCGAATTTCCTCAGTTCAATGCTTCGATTGATGATCAAGCGCAAGAAATCGTTTATAAGAAATATTTCAATTTGGGTTTTGCGGCCGATACACCCAATGGCTTGGTCGTTCCTGTGATCAAAGGTGCTGATCAAAAATCAGTACTGGATCTTTCGAAAGAAATTTTAGATTTGTCTAAACGAGCGCGTGACAACAAATTAAAAATTGACGAGATGAAAGGCGCAACAATCACGATCACGAACATCGGCTCGGTTGGCGGCACGTATGCCACTCCGATCATTAACCATCCAGAAGTGGCAATTCTGGGTATGTACAAAATCCAAGACCGTCTAGAACTGACAACTGAGGGCAAAGTCATCAGCAAAAAGTACATGAACTTCACGATCACGGCGGATCACCGTCTGATCGACGGCGCGGTCGCCGCGCGCTTCTTGAAATCATTCTTGGGACGTATTCAAAAACCAGCATTGCTCATGTTGGACATGCACTAGGGATAAAAGGAATTAGATATGCAAAAATTTGATGTAGTAGTAGTTGGCAGTGGTCCCGGTGGTTACGTAGCGGCAATCAAATGTGCGCAGCTAGGCTTGAACACCGCCATCATAGAAAAAGAAAAACTGGGTGGTGTGTGCTTGAACGTGGGTTGTATTCCCTCCAAAGCAATGATCACAGCCGCTCACTGGTTGGATAAGGTGGAACATGGTTTTCCAGAAATGGGAATCGAAGTCTCGAAACCTAAAATTGATTTCAAAAAAATGGTCGCTTGGAAGCAATCAGTTTGCGACAAAATGAGCGGCGGTGTTAGCCAGTTGCTTAAAGGGAACAAAGTTACTATTTTTGCGGGAACAGCAGAGTTTGTGTCCTCTACCCAAATCGAAGTCCAATCCACCAAAGGCAAAGAAATACTCGAGACCAAGTACATGATTTTGGCTCTGGGGTCTCGCCCGATCCAAATCCCTGGATTCGAGTTTGACGAAAAAAACATTGTCTCGTCCACCGGCGCTTTGGATTTGGACGCAATTCCAAAACGTATGGTGACGATCGGTGGTGGATACATCGGTCTAGAGATCTCGTCGTACATGAAGAAACTGGGTACCGAGGTCACCATTCTTGAAGCCGCGGATTCCCTTTTAGCAGGTGTTGCTGATCCCGATTGCTCTCAAGTGGTCGCTCGTAAATTGAAAAAATCAGGCGTTAAAGTGATTCATCAAGCAAAGGCCAAAACTCAAAAGAAAACCGGGAACGAGTACGAAATCACTTACGAGTTGAACGGTAAAATGGAAACATTAAAAGCCGATAAAATTTTAGTCACGGTCGGACGTCGCCCCAATGGCGATCAACCGTCACTTAAAAAATTGGGAATCCAAATTGACGAGCGTGGATTTGTAAAAGTCGATGCCCAACGCCGCACCAACGTGAAAACTATTTTCGCGATCGGTGATTTGTGCGGACAACCGATGTTGGCTCATAAAGCCAGCCATGAAGGAGTCATGGTCGCCGAAATCATCAAAGGTGTCCCACGCGTGTTTGATGTAAAAACAATCCCCGCGGTTGTCTTTACAGATCCTGAAATTGCTTCGGCCGGCATGTTAGAATCCGAAGCCCTCGCGAAAGGCTATAAAAACTTGAAAGTTGCCAAGTTCCCATTCGCCGCCAACGGCCGCGCCGTTTCGATGATGGAAACGGATGGATTCGTAAAAATGATCGCCGCAGAAAATGATGTGTTACTGGGTGTTCACATTGTCGGACCCGAAGCTTCGAATCTGATTTCTGAAGCAGTCTTGGCAATTGAAATGGGCGCGCGCCTGCAAGACCTGGCGTTGTCGATTCATCCACATCCCACTCTTGGGGAAACAATGATGGAAGCCGCAGAAGCAACATTAGGTCACGCCATCCATATCATTCAAAAACCTTTACATACACCGGCTTCGGCCCCCACGGCAGTGAAGTAGGCTTATGAAATATGCATTGCGATTAGCTTTGTTTATAAGCGGGACGTTTTTGCTGTCGTGTAATTCGGCCAATCATCAAAATGATCGGGAGGCTTCGACCACAACGTCATTAGTAGCTCCCGAAGTGGCCGCGACCATTGAAATTACAAAAGCGATCCTGGACCCCTCGGGTTTGGTCGTAAATACAATTAAAGGTCATATCTACTGCGGCGAAGGGGTAACCCAGCGCCCAGCTAATCGCGCACGAATTGATTTGGTCAGTAAAGGCAAGATTCTTACCTCGACCACGTCAAACATGGATGGAACCTATCAAATGAACTATAAAGCTGGATTCAAAGAAGGCTATCAAATCACGATCACGTCATCTAAATGTGGTCAAAAAACAGAGCCGCTTCCTGCAAATTTGGTAAAACAACAAGTTAGCATCGATTTTTGGATTAAATAATGAATACGGAATCAATCACCACCCAAAATCTAGAAATTCAAGACTGGGGAATGATTGATTATTTTGAATCCAACAAACGACAACTCGAATTAGTTGAAAAAGTTCATCACGAAAACTTACCCGGTATTATCGTTTTTTGCACTCACCCCGAAGTCGTCACCTTAGGTCGCGCGACAGAAGCGGGCGATGTATTTTCCTGGGATGGCCCCATTGCAGAAATCAGCCGCGGCGGACGAGCCACGTATCACGGACCATCTCAACTGGTAATTTATCCCATCATCAATCTTAAGCACGAACGTTTGGCGACACAGCAGCAACAAGACGTCGTAGGCCACCTTCGTCGCCTCGAGAACGCAATTGTCGACTGGTTGAAAACTTTGAACATCGACGCTGAAGGAAAATCTTTAGATACTAAACATCGTAAATCCCAAGTCGATCACAATGGCAAGTCCCTAGAAGAAACTGGAGTCTGGGTCGATGGAAAAAAAGTAGCCTCGCTCGGCATCGCCGTTAAAAAATGGGTCACCTATCATGGAGCTGCCATCAATTTATTGACCGACAACACCGCTTTTCGCGGTATGCACCCGTGTGGATTTTCACGTTCGATCATGACCGACGTACAGACTTTGCTTGGACGCCCCCCCCAATTGGACGACACAAAAAGAATATTAGCGGAAAATTTGGCTAAAATTTAGTTGGCTAAAATCTGCGGGTTTTCAGAGGGGAAAGTGGTTCGAGATAAAATCCTGTCTCGGGCCATCCAGGCCCTCGGGCAACCGCAGGGGAACGCGCATCCTGCGCCTGCGGAACCGGATTTTATCTCGAACCACTTTCCCCTCTGAAAATACTCGATTTGCAAGATGCTAGGGAGAAAAATAGCAATTGAAATAGGAATAGGCGCAGGCGGAGGAGGGGGAGAAAGAAGAGGAGATCGAAGAAGCTGCCGTGGGGGGGATCATCTCTAAGATTTTTATTCGAAAAATACGTTTTGGTGTATTTAGGCTGTGAGGACAGGATGTCCGCGTTCTTTTTTAGAAAACTGACCTGTTTTTAGGAATGTATGAATACGGTACACTGTTTATGGTTTAGACAAAAAGATTTCCTTTATTTGCAAGGGATTGGGTTGTTTTGGGTATGCCATTTGCTCTGTATAATTAAATGATTCGGATGCCTTTTGGGGTTTTATTTGCCCTACTCATTGGTTTATCTTCATATGGCAACAACTCTCACGAGCATTTTCGTTCGTTGTTTTTAGCCGAAAATTTTTTAGCCCTCGGTGACGATCTGTTTTCTGTTCCTGCCAATGAACAAACCTTGACGGAGGCCTTTGGACGTTACGACCAATTGCTATTGATGTTGCGAGTGAATTTTGGCATTCCTGAAAATAAAGCACACGAATTGGTATCTGAAGCGGATTTTGCGAAAATGACATTGCACGAACTGTGTACACGCGTTCCTGGTGATGCCTCGGCCAATTTCAAAAAACTGGTGACGATGTCCATCCCGAACAAAGATGTATCGAACTTTGAAATGCGACAAATTTATGTTCTGCAAGAAGACATTCGCACCATTTGGTTAAAGAACCTGTCGAAAGACCAACTCGCCAAAGTTTACCGAAACTACTTTGAGACGGATCCTGCTGAAAACTGGAAAGAAATTCACATTTCCTTGTCGGCTCCTTACCTCACCGGGGAACATCGCTGGCGCTATGAACTTTTTCTTGAAATTGCACAGAGAAAATATCAGGCTAAAATCAAAAGTTTTCTGAGCATTCATCGAGACAAAATTGGCCAAACACCTGTTATTGCTTCCGAGCTGACGGCGATCGATGGGATTGATTTAACGGCCAGTATGTTTGAAGACAACAAGGCTAAAGAATCTAGTAAACTGAACACCTCCAAAAACGCGGCACTAGAGCATATTTTTGATTGGGCCAGCCAGAACGGTAAAGAAATTCGCATCCATGCCTTCGAAGGAGCCAATACAGGTCCCTTTTACGATATGCTGGAAACAGTTCTGAGCAGCTATCGCCGTCCCGTTAAAATCCGCATCGGTCACATTGGCTATTTAACAAAAGAATGGCTCGAGCGGATGAAAAAAAATTCTTTTTTGAATGTTACTTTTGATGTGAATGCTGCCTCTAACTATTGGCTTCAATCACGTAAAACTGCGGATTTGATTGAAATCATTAAGATGATTCACCACTATGGGTATTCGACCCATTTAGGAAGCGATGGGCGTGGCATACTGCCAAAGTCTTCGTATTTGGATCAAGTCAGAACTTTGAGAACGCACGGATTTAAATACATGTGCCATAAATTCTATCTGCCAAAATAGATTTATTTCCCCGTATATCTCCAAAATTTAGGCAGAAAAAATGCCGTTAAAATTACGGCCGCGAAACAAATCAAACCACCCGACCACAAGCTTAAGCTGACACTGTATTTCGAGGCCACCCAACCGGCCCGAGCATTCCCCAATAACGGTCCCGACATATAAGAAATCATTTCAATCCCGGACAGACGCCCACGCATTTCGTTGGGCACCGTGTGGTTCCAAATAACCTGGCGATAAAGACCACTCAACATATCAGCCGCCCCTGCCAACGCCAGAAACAGGAAACATGACCACAATGAATTCGTAAAACCCACCACACAAATAAAAAACGCCCACATCACGGCGGATATCACCACCATCCGTCCATGCACTTTAATTTTCGCAGTCCAACCGCTGAACACCGTCATGACTAAGGCACCCACCGCCATGGAGGAAAATAAAATGCCCGCGGACTTGGCGCCACCGAAACTCTCAGAAAGTGCGGGGAACAACGCCACCGGAAAAGCAAAAACCATGGCTACGATATCGATCACGTACGTGCCGATCAGCTCGGGCTTAGAAACCGCAAAACGCAAACCCTGCTTAACTTGCTCAATTCCATCCACGTCACTTTTTTCCGGTGTCTCGTTAAAACGAATTTTAAATAGAAAATACAATGCGATCATAAACGTAATCACATCAAAAAAATAGGCCGCTGAAATACCAAATTGAGCGATGACTAAACCCGCCAGCGATGGGCCCGCAATCGCGCTCACCGAGTAGCGAAAACTGCCCAGCACTCCAATCGACGCATAATCTTCGGCACTGACAATTTTTTGCGTCATGGCCTCCATCGCCGGACGATGAAAACCCAAAACCCCTTGCAGGATGGCCACTAAAATAAAAATTAAAAGGATAGATGGAGACTCTTGTAACGAATTCAAGGCCAACCCCAGAACCGTCAAACACATGATGACTTCAGAATACAAAATTAAACGTCGTCGATTCAAACGATCCGCAATGGCTCCACCAATGATCCCGAACACAAGCACCGGAATCAACTGCACGATACCTAAAGCTCCCACGTACCAATTATCTTTGGTCAAATGGTACACTTGATACGGAACCGCTACGTAACTGATCATACTGCCAAAAAAAGAAACGAACTGACCTAAAAATAAATTTCTAAAGTCAGGATATTTTTTCAAAGGGGTCAAGTTAATCAGCATATATTTTCACGGCGTTGTTACGCCCTACTCGGCTTATTTTAGGTGGGACTTCTTTTTAAGAAATACTTCATTTAAGCGATACTTGAGGCGACCATGACAATGGCCTCGCCTTTCACGCACAGCTCACCCTTCTTTTTAGCAAGTGTTTCGACTGTGGCGATGCCTTTTTCTTTTCGCATCGCCGTGACGTGAAATTCTAATTCTAATGTATCGTTAATAAAAACAGGTGATAAAAACTTTAAAGTTTGGCTCAGGTATATGCCACCTTCGCCCATATTTTCATTCAATGCTCGAGAAAACAAAGCGCCCACGATCATACCGTGAGCGATTCTTTGCTTAAAACGAGTTTTTTTTGCGTACTCATCATCCAAATGGATAGGATTAAAATCACCACACATATCAGCAAACTTACGAACCATTTGGTCAGTTACTTGAATAGATAAATTGAATTTAAAACCCTTATCAAAATTAATATTATGAGCCATCTAAAGTCCCGTCGTTGTATTAGAGAATATTTGCTGCCAATTCTGCTAATTCCGATCTTTCCCCTTTGGTCAACGTCACGTGGGATGCAATTGTATGCCCCTTAAAACGCTCGGCCGCGTAGGTCAGACCGCTATTGGCTGAATCGACGTAGGGATTATCGATTTGGTAGACATCTCCAGTCAAGACAACTTTTGTTCCGCGCCCTGCCCTAGTCACAATTGTTTTAATCTCGTGTGGAGTCAGATTCTGTGCCTCATCGACAATCAAGTATTGCTTAGGAATACTTCGCCCGCGTATATAGGTCAATGGCTCGATGTTCAACATCCCTTGATTGATCAATTCTTGCGCACGTCCGGCGGCCTTCTTATCAGCGCCCATTAAAAACTCGACGTTATCAAAAATAGGCTGCATCCAAGGATTTAGCTTCTGCTCGATATCACCTGGCAAGTAACCGATGTCTCGGCCCATCGGGAAAATTGGTCGTGAAACAAGCAAACGCTGAAAACGTCCCTCATCCAATGTCTTATGCAAACCCGCAGCAATTGCCAACAATGTTTTACCCGTTCCAGCTTTACCCACCAACGATACAAATAAAATTTCGTCATTTAGCAAGCAGTCCAATGCAAACGCCTGTTCAACGTTACGCGCATGAATCCCCCAAATACTGTCAGACGGAGTCAACAGGGGCACGATTGCGTTTTCGGCCACTGAAAAACGCCCAACCGCTGAATGGTTTGGGTTAGCAGGGTTTTTTATAATTACATATTGATTGGCGATCAATTTATGTTCGGGCAGCTTGATTTTTTTCTCACGATAGAACTGATCGATTTGCTCGGTTGAAAAATCAATTTCTAGATAGCCTTCGTATAAATCAGCGATATCGGCATTTGTCGGTTCGTAGTCTTTGGCCGTAATACCGTACACGTCGGCCTTGATACGAAGATTAATATCTTTCGTTATAAGTTCAACTTTGTGACGAGGATGCTGCTTTTGTAAACCCAACGCCGTCATCAAAATTCGATTATCTGCCTTTTGTTGATCCAGTTCTGTGTTCAGACCCGAGGCCATCAAGTCGATGCTAATATATACAAACGTTTCGCCGTGACCTTCGATCTGCACGCCTTGAGCGAGAGATCCTTTAGCACGAAGAACATCGATAAAACGACTGAACTGACGCGCATTTCGACCATTTTCACCTTGGTCTCTTTTAAAGCGATCGATTTCTTCGATCACGGACATAGGGATGTGAATATCTGCCTCACCAAACTTGGTAAGTGCTTGAGAGTCAAATAGGATGACGTTGGTATCAACTACAATTTTCTTTTTTTCTTTTTTCGGATTTGAATTGCCATTATTATTTTTGCTCAAAGTGTGTATCCCCTCTTAGAAGATGATCCTTCTTACTTATAGGATCCATCCAAGAGGAGTTACGATCAAGATATATTTGAGACTTGAATATCACCGTCGTCAGTTTTTAAACTGGCACTGACAGTTTCAATGAATTTCACAAAATGATGTAACGCAACGTCATTCAGCGTTCCCTTCATGAAGTGAGTACCGTGGCGGACAACGCCTTCACTGGGAACAAATCGAGAGTTTTGAACTTTGACGATAAAGCCAAAATAAGTTTTATAGTTTAAGTAGACTCGCATTGCGACTTCTTCATTTTCTTTGAAAATAGGCTTTTCAGTATCAATATCAAATGCAATCCCATTATCTGAAATGTCGTACACGGAAACTTTCAATAAGCCTTGATCGGGTAAAATCACAAATGCACCAATGAATTCCGTCAAAATCGTTCTTTTAACTTGGCGTCGTTCACTGTTAATCATTTCCTTTCGGACTTCCGTGATATCTAGAACAGGAGCTTTGGTTCGGGCCGAAACAGACGCGCGTTTCGTTGATTTAATACGGTTAACGATGTCAATAACTTTTCCCATGAAATACCCCCATAATAGATCTCATTTTCGCTATAAAATCTTCATTTATTGTATCATTCATCGTCATTTTTGTATCAAACTTGAGCCATTTTAGTAGAAAATGGGTCCAATTTGTTTTAGATTGAGACGAATGAGAGCGGACCGATACCTGCCCCTAGCCTTAGCTCTGAGCCTGATTGTCCACTTAACGACGGTGGGTATTGTCTGGTTTATACCAGATCGTTTTCTGCATTACTTCAATCCCCCTCCAGTCAGTCAAATTCAAGTTGAAAAACCATCACTCATTGAAGTCATACTAAAAGACAAAGAACCTACGAAACAAATCGTTCGTCAAGCGGATGCTCCTGAAAATCTGGTTGATGAAACCAAAACCTACGACCCGACTCGATTTCTTTCCGAAAAAAGACAGCGCGTGCTTTTAGAAACTCAAGCCCGTGAGGTGGGTAAAACCCAAAATCGCACCGCTAAAATCCCTCGGTATCAACAACAACTTCTGGAAAAAAAAATTCAACAAGAATTACGTTCAATCGCAGATGCAGATGGCGATTTTGCTGTGAATACCAACCACAACGACAATCAATATCGACCGGTCGAAATCTTCCCACGAGAACAATACATGCGATCTACGGTGGGTGAATCACTTCCAAATGATGTTTCTGTCGGCGACTTTACCGCATTAAACACGGACCAATACCAATTCTACACATTCTATGCACGCGTCGAAGACTTAGTGCGCTTTCGTTGGGAGACACGTATTCGTAATGCCATCGATGACTTTGATCGTCGAAAAATCATCAAAGGTCTCTCGCAAAAAACCTGGATAACTCAAATTGAATTCCTGATCGATCCCCAAGGTCATTTAAAAAAAGCCATCCTACTTAAAGAATCTGGCATCCCCCAATTTGATTTATCTTCAGTCAGAGCGTTTGAAGACGCAAAAGTTTTTCCTAATCCTCCCAAGGAAATGATCCAAAGCGATGGCTATATTCACCTCCGCTATTCATTTCATGTCTATTTTAATCCTAGTTATATAGCACGATAGTTGTCCTAGACCTCTTCGCCCATGCTCCGCCCGCACTGCGGCCAACGTCTGACTTTGATCACTGGATCAGAGTCCTAGTTCTGCCTAGACTACCGGGGTTTTTAAAGACGCTTTCTAAAAAAAATCTTAAACTGGCAATATGCGTATTCTATTGATTACTCTTTTTCTGAGCCTAAAAAGTTTCGCTTTCTTGACCGAGCTTTCTGTGTCTTATGCCGCCAAGAAAACATATTTCAACGATCTCAACTACAACACGACAGAGTCGACAACGGGTTCGGTATCTTTCTACTTTATGGAAAAGTTAGCAGTGGAACTGAGCTACACCGACGCTTCTGTTTTGCGCGAAGAGACCGTGTTTGCAGGCAGCGGTTTTCAGCAACAAACAACCCTGCAAAAAATTACCGTGATGGGATCCGATTTGATTGTCATGCTTGCCGACCGCAAATCAGTCCTTCAACCTTATATAAAAGGTGGCGCGGCCCAAATACAAAAAAGTCTTTCCACTCGTAACTCTGGCGTCATCGTATATGAAGCTCCTTCGATCAATTCGCTGTCGCCCAGCTACGGAGCCGGCCTTAAAATTTCAGTTACCGAAGCATTTGGCGTTAAGCTCAGTTATGATGCCTGGAGAACCGAATCACGCGATGCCAATGGCAACAAATCTACCGTCGAAGATAATTCAATTCGTGCGGGCATCACATGGATACTTTAGCTCCACTTAAAGTTATTGCGATCGCAACAGTTTGCCTTGTCACCAGCGCATGTCAGATTGGTTATCTAGCTAAGAGTGCGTACAATCAAATAAGTCTATTGAGTCAACGTATACCCATCGAAGACGCTTTGGCTGATCCAAATCTGGATCCAAAAGAAAAACAAAAGTTAGAATTGTCACAAGAGGTCCGTCAGTTTGCAGAAAACAAACTGAAGTTGAATGTAAAAAAAAATTACTCGACATATGTAAAACTGGATCGCCCTTATGTCAGCTATGTTGTTAGCGCATCACCAAAATGGAAGCTAGAGACTTATCTGTGGAACTTTCCTATCGTCGGAAAAATGCCGTATAAAGGCTATTTTTCAGAAGCCGATGCCAAGGACGAAGCCGAATCAATGAAGGCTGAAAACTATGATACTTATGTTCGTGGTGTTTCAGCCTATTCAACGCTGGGATGGTTCAAAGATCCTTTGCTTTCTAGCATGCTTCGCTACAAAGACTATGATCTTGTGAATACAATTATTCACGAATCTGTACACGCCACACTTTTTATTAAAGGCGAGGCGGACTTCAACGAGCGCCTAGCTACATTCCTGGGCAACAAAGGTATGGAGATTTTTTATCATCACAAAGAGGGAGACAGTTCGTCTACATTGCTTCAAGCGCGTAACGAGAATACAGACGAAAAATTTTTTTCCGCATTTATTACCAATGAGATTAAAGAAATGGAGACCTGGTATTTGAATCAGGCCGAGCAAAACGAAGAAAACCGTCAAGCTCGTCTGCAAGAAATCAAAACCCGTTTCAAAAACCAGATTAAATCGAAATTACTTACAGAAAGCTACAGGCGATTTGATACAATCGATTTAAATAACGCCAGGTTGATTGTCTACAAGACATACTTGCAAGACATGAGCGACTTCGACGAGTTATATTCACTGACCGGAAATGATTTTGAGCATTTTATGACCGCCGTTAAAAAATTGGAAAAACATGGCAAACCGTCTCAGGGACTTAAAGATATAATCGCAGAATTAAAAAAGGCAGCAACTCAGTGAAAAATATAATCACTTTACTTATTTTAGTGTCACCGCTTGTTTGGGGCCGACTACAAAAACCGGAAGAAGCTAGTCACCGATTCCTCAAAGTAAATCAATACTACAAAGTAGACAAAACGGGCCAGTATAAAAGCATCATCGAATTCGACGTGGAAATTTTAAACGAGACCGGCCGTCGAGAATATGGTTTCTACAAGTTCACCTATCCACCCTACTTATCACGTATTACAGAAATCGAAGCCAGTACAAAAACCAAAGACAATATATACGAAGTTGAAAAGAAATTTATTGAAGATAAACCTGTCGCTTCGAACAAGGACGGTTTCGACAATGACAACCAAGTTTCGATTGCTTTTCCCAATGTACAGGTGGGTTCGATTTTATCTCTTCGTGTATCAATGCAAACCCATACGTTATCTTTAGAAAATTTTTTTGGAACCATTGAGTATTTTGGTTGGCGAGAAAATTCTTTTCAACAAAACCTATATGTCGAAAGTGAAAAAGAACTTTTTTTTCACATAGTGGATCCACTAGATTCTTTAGATATGGAGACAAAAAAAGAAAATGGAAAATACTATCTAAATGTCAGTCAGAAAAAGCCAATTTTCATCAATCCCGTTGAGGAAAAGGAATCATACCTTACACGTCGCCTCGTTCCTCATGTCGAAGTTTCTACAGAAAAAAACTGGTCTAAACAAATGATGAAACCCATGATCGACAACTACGAAAGTGTTCTCAGTTCCCCTTTACCAACACTATTAGAAAACATCTATGGTAAAGCCCTCGCGATAAAATCGGATACCGATCGTATTGAATATATCATCGAGCAATTGCAAACACATATTCGATACTTAGGTGACTGGAGAAGCGTAAAAGGAGCCATGATTCCCAGGGCCCTCGCCGAAGTCGCACGAAGTGGTTATGGAGACTGTAAAGATTACTCAGCTTCATTGACCGCTATTCTTAGAAAACTAGGATACACCAGTCACGTAGCATGGGTATATCGTGGTGACTCAATTCCCTTCGAAAACCCGAAACTGCCTAGCCTGCGGGTTCACAATCACGCGATCACATATTTGGAAGTTAAAGGCAAATCCATGTGGTTAGATGCTACAAATAATATGGTTTATATTGCCGAAACACTGCCCGACATTGCAGGTCGGACAGCCCTAATATTAGATTCAGAACAGCCTCGTGAGGCTGAAATCCCATCATTGGATTACAAAAAAAATAAATCCTTGATTCAGGTCGACTATTCGAACATCAAAGGTAACTACATCCATGTCAAAACCAAATTAAAACTTTCTGGAATTTCCGCTACCGAATGGACTGGCGACGAATTACGATCTTCCAAAGAGGCCCTTCAATTTCGTCTACTGGAATGGACTTCAAGTAACGTTAAAACAGTCAGAGATGCTGTTTTTGAGCCTTTTTCGCTGATTTCAAGAATTAGTCGTGATCTTGAGTTCAACTACGAATTCAAAGAGATCAATCCCCTCTATGAATCTAATGACGGACTGGGTTTCCTTCTTTGGGAAAACCAGGCGCTTTCACAGATTGCCGAACGCGTGGAAAAACGTTTTTCTGATCTTGGATTGAACTACCCACGTACATCAGAATATAGAATCTCTTTTAAAAATGCATCCAGCCAAAATGTGTCGAAGCTTAATTGCAGCTTTAAATCAGATTGGGTTGTATTTGACCGAAAAGTCAGCCAGAAATCTAAAAGCATTCTTATCCATGACACTATTTCCGTCTTAAAAAATCGAGTGCCTCAGGAGGCATTTAATACCCCTCAAATGACTCGTCTACTGAACGATATTCGCAAATGTGTTATTCACAAGCTGATCGTGCTGAACTAACTCTCCTAGGCGAGCTTGTAAATATTTCTTCACTGACAATAGATAGTTCATTTATAGAAAATATCGCGCTATAGATGGCCCATGAAAATCATTTTATTTATCATGTCTGTCGCTTTGATTTTTGCTTTAGGCATCACTGAGGCCTTGGCACAAACTAACCCTGCCGTTTTCACGGACACTGTCGTCAAAATTAAAGAAGACGACGATGGCAAATTGATTGTCTTAAAAAATACGACTCAAGTTTTATATTTAAAATATACGACAACTAATTTCGATTCTGTTCTTTCAACCTTGAATAATAGCTTAACTTTTAGCTCCACGGTTAAAATCTCTACCGACGGCAAACTGAACGTTCTGAAAGCGGAATAAACCACATCATCATCAGCCGGGGGGCTTAATGAAAAGAATCTGGGTTCTTTTTAGTATAACTATCAGCTTATCTACTCACGCGCAGACTGTGGAAGACCTGCGAACTTATTTTCAAACCTCGATCGCTGCACAAAACTTCCTTAAAACGGTGTACCAAAACCGTGGTTTTGAGCCTATTTTCAGTAGAAATGGACAGTGGCTACTAAGTAGTTCGGACTTAGTTCAAATTGAAAAGTCAATACGTACACAGGGTCTTAGCTCTGGCGACTATTCGCTGAAGCACATCCAAGAAATGCTCAAAAATAGTGGTGATTTAAAAAGTGAAATTTTTATTGCCGATAATATTTTTAAATCGATCGTCCATACCGTCACTGGTCGCGTCGACCCACGAACTGTCGCCAGCGATATCAAGTATGTCCCCAAGCCGTTTACCCAAACAACGATTTTTTCCACTATCAAGGCCAATGAAATTGCTGGACTTTATGACAAAGTCGCTCCTAAAAATAAAATATATATCGGTTTGCAAAATGCGCTGTCCCGCCTTGCAGAACTAGAAGCAAAAAATCTATGGGTGAACATCACACCCGTGGCCGTATCTGCCGGAAGTTCACATCCCACTGTGACAGAAATCAAACAAAAATTGAAACTTATCGGTTATACATTTCAAAATGAAGAATCAATATTTGATGCCGAATTTGGCGCAACCTTAGACAAAATTGCGCAGGAGCTTTCTGTCCCAGCGGAAAAAAACCTGACCACCACCTCGAAAGTTTGGCGCGTGATCAACGCAGACATTCGAAGTCGTGTCCGTGAAACAGAACTGCAAATGGAGAAAGTACGCTGGCTACCTGATGAACTGGAATCGCGTCACGCTATCGCCAATATTGGCAACCAAATGTTCTACGTTCAAGATTTAGAACTCAACCCACAACAATTAGTTTTTAATTTCAAAGCTATCAATGGCTCGATATCTCGTAAGACCCCAACCATGAAAGATAAAGTCCAATCGGTCATTCTTAATCCAACTTGGACCGTAACCATGAACATCTTTTTTAATGACAAGCTACCTTTAATAAAAAAAGATCCCTCTTATTTGAAGCGGAATGGTTTTCGAGTCGTCAGCTTAAAAACAGATCAAGAAATTGATCCGTCGACCATCAATTGGAAAAACGTCACTCGGCAGAATATTGATTTTCAAGTCGTTCAAAAACCCAGCTACAATAACGCTTTAGGCATCGTGAAGTTCCCGATGACCAATCAGTATTCTATATATCTTCATGACACTGGTGATCGTCACCTGTTTAAAAATAATTATCGTCTACTAAGCTCGGGATGTGTACGCTTAGAGAAACCTTTGGATCTGGCCGAATACCTGCTGGCAAATACCACATGGAATCGATCACGAATCGATTCCACCGTCGCCAAACCAGGGCAAAGTATTGAATCACCGACTGGTATCCGATTGGCAAAACCTTTAACGATATACATAGTGAATCTAACAGTAAATCAAGATGATCAACGAATTCAATTTTTCGATGATTACTATGGGCACAATAGCCAATTATATAAAAAATTATTGGCTCTTGGCTTTTTAAAAAACTAATTTTCTCTATTTTTCTTCAATTACTTTAGGTGGGGGCAAATCTTTTACAGATTTCCTCTCGTTTTGAGTCCAAATGTTTTTAATTTTGTCGGTCACATCACGTTTTACATCCAGATACAGAGATACTTTTTTAAGACCGATCGTTTTTTTTAAACGATCAAGCTCTTCCAATGTAACGGCCAGTTGCTTTTTATGAGCCTCTCGGATTTTTTGAAATGTATTCCGACGACCGTCATCGGTAACTTCTTCTTTTAATTTTTTATACAAAGATTCGATTTCATTGTTTAAATTTAATTTCTTCTTATTTGTTTCACGGATAATTTCAGAAACGGCAACTTCTTCTTTCTGATTTAATTTTAATTCGTCCGACACCTTCCAAATAAAAAGATCTTCAAACTTTTTTAATTGCGGGTCGGCATCCGCCCACAAAAGAGTTGAAAAAAGAAGAGTTAAAAAAAAATTTATTAATAATGTCATAAAGCAGTAAACCCCGATCTTGTTCGAGGCCTACTACATTTTATTTTGTTAGCTTATTAGAAACAATCTACAAAGATTCGATTAATTCTTTGGTCAAGTCTATTTTCGAATACAACTTGTTATTAAGGACGTCATTCGAGCTGTATACGGACAATACCGTATTGTCCAATACATCTGGAGATTCTTTAATTAGACCGATCAACTGGTCTTCATTCTTAAATTTGGCAACGGCATGATTTTCACTTATCTGCGAATTTATACTCTTGATATTTCTCACTCCAATAACTGCAACTAATGCACACATTGTGACAAGGTACAATCCATTACGCCAATGTCTTTTCAGCAAGTCTTTGGGTGACAATGCTGGCGACGGAGACGGAGGAGGTTTAATTTCCCGGTCTTCCACCTGCGCCATTATTCTATCATGCAAACGCTGGTAATAGTCTTCGGCCTCAGGGATCTGCGGTTCTGGCTCTGTAATATCCAATCGTCGCAATGTTTTTTCCGTTATCCTCAGGTCCGTCGGTAAGCTTCTAGGATTCATGTTATTCAACCTCCACGTAATTAGCCACCTCAGAGAAAAAACCGCCAAAGGATTCTGACATATTTAAGTCTGAGCGTTTTTCAAAACTGTCTTTTAGCTTAATCAATGCGTGCCTGTAATTCGCTTTCGCCGTATCGTATGGGCATTCCATAATATCTGCTATCTCCTTGAAGCTTAGATCTTCGTATACACGCAAGATCAAAGCGGTTCGTTGTTTAGTTGGTAACTTATCGATTTCTTCTTGAATTTCTTGTGACAGAGCCGAATGCACCAGCGATGTTTCTGCCACAGCTCCCACCGCCAGCTGAATGGAGTCTATATCTGTCGTCAATCGCTTGCGTTCACGCAATTTGTTTTTCGCCGTATTAACAGCGATTTGAAAAAGCCAGCTTTTGAAAGTCGAGCGACCTTCAAAGGCATTCAACTTTTCATAGGCTTTAATAAAACTTTCTTGAACCACATCCTCAGCCATATCCAAATCCCTTACAAATCGCAGCGACATACGCAAAAGCGATTTCTGGTGCCTTTTTACTATCTCAGAGAAGGCTTTCCTGTTTCCTATCTTAATCTCTTGAACAAGATCGCTGTCCGTTAAGATCGTTAATTCCTTGCCCATTGCTTAGACCCTCGACTTGGTAATTAGGTTAATTTTTTCTATTTTTTTATTTTAAGTGCCTAGAAACTTTGTTCCACGCCCCCAGCAGACGTCTGTATCTAATCACTTGAGACTCGGAAAATAGGCTCCCTCTAAACCGCATCCCTGCTTAGTTACTAAGCAACGAAAAGGCCAACAAAAAAAGGTCAAATTGGCTCTAAACTATAAGAAAAATTTTGTCTAAACGAACGACAGCATTTACCAAAGGCAATATATGAGCTTTAATTAAAATATTATAAATATTTATTATATCAATTCAGGGTCAATGCTAATTCCGAAAACTTTTTTGACAGAGCCAAAATGCTCTCAGGCAGCAAAGCACAATCACTTGGCAAGAACAGTGAGAAGAACACTCACAGCGGTAAGTAAAAACACGTGGGTGCCGCCAAAGGTGTGCTTCGGCAGTTCTTATCCGATGGTAACTTTATTCCGGCCAGTCTGTTTGGACGTGTACAACGCCTTGTCCACTCGATCAAAGATAAACTGCCATTGCGTATCGTTCGCTTGCTTAGAGGTCACACCAACAGAGACAGTAACTGGAATCACTTTGCCTTCGAATTTAAACTCATGATTTTGCACCGTCGTACGAATACGTTCGGCAATCTCTGCGGCGACTTTGTCAGGGGTACCGCTTAGAATAAGAACAAACTCTTCCCCTCCATAACGGGCAAAGAAATCATTAGAACGAATCAATTTCGTCGAAACCACACGTGCTAGATCCTTAAGAACAAAATCTCCACACGGATGTCCATGGCTGTCATTAATTTTTTTGAAAAAATCAATATCAAAAACAATCACGCTCAACGGTTCATTCAACACTTCTGAACGTTTAATAGCCTCAGGACCCTTTTCTAACAAAGCGCCTTTTGAATACGCACCTGTTAAAGCATCTCGATTAGCTTTCTCGAACAACATCTGCGTGGTGAGCACTTCGATATTTCCCGTCTCTAGAAACTTAAAAATAACATTACCAGTTTTAACCTGATCATTGTTTTTAAGCTCACACAAAACCATCGGCGGCAAAATCTGACCATTCACAATTGTTTTGTTCGTTGATCCTAAATCAACAACATAAACTTTATCTTTTTTAATATCAATCCGTGCGTGCGACCGAGATAAACTTTTATCATCAATAAACACATTCGACTCAATTGCTCGACCAATCACAAAGGCATCCGTCAACGCCCACTGCTTACCCTGATATCCCGGAGGTCCCATCAATACGACAAGCATCGGAGGAGCACTATCTGATCGAAGTAACTCTTTTTTTAAGGTGGTATCAGAGGCCACCATAGTTTTTTCGTTTGAGTCGTCTTTACCTGACATACTACAAGAATACTCCTAAAAGCATATCGCTACAAATATTTTTGCCAAACTGAGACCATTCAACCTCTAACTAATTACAACATCTTCTTCGATACGATAAAATCCATGCCACTCCTTTAGCCTAGCTCTAGGTCGTGACTCATCAGTCGGGTATTCAATCAAAACATATGTCAACTTCGAGACACGTCCTAACGAAGAAATGTCTAAAGAAGTAATTTCTGTCCATGTACCGACGTTAAAAAATTCTTTATCCATTTCCCATTGTCGATATTTATATCCTTGTGACTGGCCAAAAATCACGGTGTGAATACGCTCATTTTTTAGCAAGCGACGTGCCGAAACCGACAGGTCTGGGAATAATGCACTTTGTATTACCATACGGGAAAGGGTTTTTAACGAAAAATTTTTTCGCGGGTTTTTTTTGAAAAAAAAGTTAGAAACAATAAATTGAATCGTCGCGAAGATGGACGAAAAAAATAATTTCGTATGATTAAACATTGTCCAAGTTACTAGTTTTTTGAAGGGTCGAATTTTATCTATGAAGGGATATTTCAGCTTAATCTTTAACACAAGCTCGATAAAAAAATGACTTCCAATCGGAAGATTTAAAATTGGCTCCGGCAGATTTTTTTTCAAAAAAAACTTTTTCGGATCAACTCGATTGATCGCATCATACATGTGCCCATGTTCAACATGAAAGCCATCAAAGTAATGCATTATATTTTTGAATCGGATTGGCGAGCCAACAACTTGGTTCAAATAGATTTTGCAACTGGGCCACAACATGGCTTGGTCTTCATTCCCAATGATATAAGTGATTGTCTTGTTTTCCTTAATAGCAAAGGCGGCAAGGGCGTCAAAAACATTTTTATGTCCTTTAACGACTTTCTTCAAAAGCTCCAACGAGACAGACTCCGTAAGAACCGCCAGAAAATGTCCCTTATAGTCGACTTGAAGAAAATTTATAAAATCTCCGTTAATGATAAGCTCGACTTCGTAGTCTTTATAAATACCACTAGAGTAATAGTTTATATACTCGACAAACTTTTCGTTAAAATAGAATTCTTCCAACGGATTCATGCCACCATTTTCTAGAAAGCGGCCTTTGCCTAAATGCAAATTACTGATGACCAGTTTAATTTTTTTAGGCGATTCTTTTTTTTCTTCAACATCTTCAGTGGTCATACTCAATTTTCAAAATTAATTTGCTTTTTTTGTTGGAACAGTCGAATCGGCTTTATCCTCGATATGCGAAAGCGCAATTCGTAACGCTCTTACGGTCATCTTAATCTGACTTTGGTTATTTTCTATACTTTTATTTAATTCTTGGACTTTTTCTCGGTAATTGTCGATCTCGGCTTTGGCTTGATCATTTTTTCGTTGAAGCTCTAGCAATAACTCGTCTTTCGACTTAACAACGGCTTGTTTTTCCGCTTTGATCAACTCCAAACGATTTTCCAGTTCACGCTCGCGAATGCGGATTTTCTTAAAATCAGTTTTGATTCTAAGTTCAAGCTCCTCGACTTTGAGCTTCAATTTTTGATTTTCACTTTCTTTATAAGAAATATTACCTTTCGCCAAAGCAATCTCATTTTTGAAATCAATCTTATTTTCGCTCGCTTCTTTTTCCATTTCAGATATACGCACGGTGTATTCTTCTGCTTTAGACCGCAATATTTCCGATGCCGTTAGAATCTCGTCATTCTCTTGGCGAAGTCTTTCAATTTCCTTTTCCAGATCAAGAATGCGGTTCTGAGCCATTCTTAAATTCTCTGCTTGAGCTAAACTAGCATCAATAGACACCTGACTGGGGTTTCCACCCTTGGCCGGCTTCTGCGTTACAAGCATAATCCTTTCGTCATTACCCAAATCAGGATCCTGATTAAAGTTAGTCGATGACCTAGGAGATAAATCAAACGCTTGCTCTGCAGCCTGCCCTTTCATTTTATTCTGCTTCTGCGCAAACTGTGTAACCGCAATGGTGCGATCAGAATCAGTGGCTGAAGGAGCAGCGGGCAATTGCCCCAAGATTTGGGGAATATCCATACCCTCAAGGGCTGAGATAGGCACCGTAGCGTCATTAAACTCTGGTTTTTCTAATCTGATTTCTCGAAGCACCTCGGTCGCTTGATTCCCCCCTTGAAGGGAACGATTCTCCTTAACCTCATATTTGCCACTAACCTCATATTCTGGTTTGTTTTTTTTACTACTGCCGCCAGAGTCCGAAGCGGTGTTCACAACTCCTGATTTGTGAACTGGAGACAGCTGAGCATTAACTTGATCTAAAAAGTCATTCGATGCTTCAGGCCCCTGATACGTGATTATGGACCTTCTACCATCTTTTTCTAATTGCTTGAATTCTTCAGACTCGTTAAGTTCACCAAAGCTGACTTGTTTGTTTGCCATTTTTTCTGCTTGTTCCCAGAAATCATCAGAAGCAACAGATTCACTGTCACCGCCATTTAAAGCCAACATAGATGCCGGTTTCTCGGGTTCAAAACCAGGCATCAGAAAATCACTTGGAATTTCTAAGTCATCTCTCTTTTTATTTTTTGTTTTTTTATTTCCGTCGTCATAGACCGTAGGCTCTATTTCTAGTTTTTCATCTGAATCCGAATCAAATTGATCAACGTCTTCAAGCAATGAGCTTAGAAGATCATCCGCAGCCGTATTTTTTTTATTCGAATTTTTCTTTAACATTCAACTATTTATCGGTCATTTCCCAAAGGACTTAAAAGATCTATGCAAAACTGCAAAAAAAATTTTCACTTCATTTAAAATGTCTAAAACATCGACATTTTTTTAGAGTCATAACGAATTTAACCCGGGAACAAAACCTGCACTTGACTTAAGAGTTCAGACTACGACTAAAGGCGGAATCTATGCGAAATATGTTTACGGCACTACTCACTCTACTTTTGACCATCTCGTTCACTTTGAATTCCTACGCCGACCGCGGACGAGACTCGACTGCGGCCAATAGACTTGGAATTTTCGACTATGTGGCTCCGAACCCGGTCGAGATTGGTTACGGCCATCAATTTTTCGTAGGCACACCACCAAAATCTTTTGAATCGATCGCTCCACGTGCGGTTGGTCTTAAACGCCACACGAATGATATCATCGCTCGCACCGAAAAAGATAAAACGACTTTGGGACTTGTGCCTTTTGGAGTTATCGATACAGGTGGCGACGTCACTAATAATAAAATGCGAAGTATGATGATGTTCGATGTCGAAAATAATCAGATCAAAGGCGCCGGTAAAAACTATGTTTCAGGAAATAATTGGGCCTTCCCGCACCACATAGACCCTTGGATTTATGCCGTAGGCGCCCAAGGCATCACGTCGGATCAAGCGAATGTTCGAATCGAGGGTGCATTAGAGCAACCCTTAGCGTATCTTTTTGATTTGAATGACCGAGTAATGAAAACCCTCATGACCGCAATTTCGATCAATCCAAAACTAAAAAACAGTTTCTTTGCTAAAATAAACCAATCTAATACAAATATCGTTGGGCTATTTCGACTTCTTAATTACCAAGTCAATGCAGAAGCTGTGACGCAGTTACTGGCCCAAAATAAAGCTCTGCGCCCAATTCATAAACCTGAAAATATAGAGCCCGCTTTGAAACCTATTTTTAATTATGCAAAAACGGCGTGGATTATGTCACCCGATTCCGGTTTGCCAGATTTTTTTTCTCAAACAGATTTAGAGGTTCTTCACGGACTGACAGAGCTTAAACAAGAATTGATAAAAATTTTTGAAACTGCTGATGGTAAGGCGGTCATCAAATCCATCGGCAATACTTTCGAGTATATGACGGATCACCACTTCAAAGCAGGCGCTCTACCCGAAATCGTTCAAGCTTATTCCATGGCAAAAATTTCTCAGCAGATCGCTTATAAAAAGTTAGGCTCACAGATTTTCTCTCCTTCATTTGATTTCTATATGACAATGAGACGATTACGAGCCGCTAATCCCAATGCGTTCACTTGGGAACAAGTCATCGAAGGCTCTTTAGAAGGGTACTCTAGAATTCTCGAAACAATGCAACAGGACGGAAAGACATTGCGTGATCGTGGGCTCACAGCGACTATTCAGAGTTTGCTAGCTTCAACACCGATGGTTAAGAAATTTATTTTCGGCAACCAACAAACTCAAGATATTGAAGGCGTGCTAAAATACATCGAAGAAAAAGGAAAACTGCCTTGGATCGAAAATGAAAGCTCGTTGCAACGAAAACTGGCGCTGCGTACAAAAATTCCAGGCATCCACCGGGACTCACAAGAAGAATACCACGGTACTCATACAAGCTCGACACCCGAGGGTTACCTCGGCTCATTGGCACGAGCCATTCACTATCGCATAGGATTGAGCCTGATCGTTGGCAACATTGAAATACAAGATCAAGTGGTTAAGAAAAACTTGGAAGCCATGCATGCATGGATGCAAACGCCAGTGGTCGCTCGCGGGATTCATCACAAAATTACCCAAGAACTGGGCCTGCCCCTGAACGTGGATATTAGTACGACCGATGGACAGAAAAAATTAGCCGGCTTCATGACTAACCGATTTATACAATACTTAGCACTGGACGCCTCACCTTCTCGATCGGGATTGGTTGGTCAAAATCTTCTTTGGGAAATCGTTGACGCCGTAAAGGATATGGCGGTACGAAAAATTCCATTTGGTAACTTGTCTATCGGCGGAGAAGTCGTTCAACCCGCTGCTCATCCCACAATCGATACGCCTGATGAAAAAATTGCCTCAATAATGGATTTCCTTTTCGGTGAATTTCAAAAACACGTGGTCGCCGAAGCGATGGCTACTCACGGGAAAAACACACTCTATTTCGTCGCGGCTGGAAACGCGAATAATATTGGTGAAGGATACGTGCGCTCTAATTTTCCGGCTGATTTACGACCGGAATGGTTAAAAAAATTCAAAGACCCGGGACAAACACTGCCTGGTGAAAATTTGAAAAACATCGTCGTTGTCGAAAGTTCGAATGGTGAAGGACGTTTATCTAACTTCAGTAATAAAGTTTTGACCGATCAAACAGAATTCATGATCAGCGGAGAAAACATTCGCGCTCAAGCCATGCAGTTTTCATTGGCAACTCCCGAGTCTGTTATTCAAGCGCGCTACCCTGAAATCTATCGACTTCAGCAAGTCATGAACAATGCTATGAACCCACGTACAGACGCGCGCGTACGCACGGCCTTTGCCCGTCTTGGAATCGAGGCCGAACAATTTGAATTGATGAAAGATACAATCAACGAAGCTATTGAAATGGTGAAACATACGTTGAAACTTCAAAATAACGATGCCAAAGCGAATATCAGCGGTACTTCGATGGCCACCCCCAGCGTGGCCTCACTGGCCATGCTTGAATTCAGCGAGAAACTTTTGAAATCGGGAAAATTCTATTACCAGGTATACGGAGAGCCCGGTTTTACCCCGACCGATATCATCCAAGATCTGGTTAAAAAATCGATCTTGGTTCGAATCGGAAATGACAATAACAAAACCAATTCATTAGAAAAACAACAAAGATTTTTGCCAGAGTCAGAAGAAGAAATTCGTTTACGCACTCAACTGAACAAATCACGCAGTTCGAATGTTCTTTGCCAACGTTTCTATGGAGTTACAATGGGAAAAAAAGCTAAGTAGGCTTAATTAACATTTAAAGTTCCAAGCATACGCCCCCCTTCTATTAGGAGGCCGGGCCACCAAGTCCGAGTTTCTTAAAAACTCGGCTCTAGTAAGCCCACAGATTTTTTAAACTCAGAGTACCGTGCTCTGAGTTTTTCTTTGTTCACCTCAACGATGGCTCTGACCCCGAAACTTTGGATCGTAAAGCTTGAGCACATTGTGCCTACAACACACGCTTTCTTCAAATCTTCAAAACTTGGTTTTTGATTGAACGACGTCAGGTAGCCAAAAAATCCGCCGGCAAAAGTATCACCCGCGCCTGTGGGATCAACAACATCCGGGACGGGCATCGCCGGCAACAAATAGAAACCGTCGGTTTTAGAATACAGCACAAAGCCGTATTCCCCACGTTTGATCACAACAAATTGGGGACCCATCGCACAGATTTTCGGAGCGGCTTCAATCGCATTTTTCGCACCAGTCAATTGATCCGCTTCGCCTTCGTTAATGAGAATTACATTTACGTTTTTTAATACATTTAATAATGCTTCACGTTTTGATTGGATCCAAAAATTCATTGTGTCCATACCCACAAATTTAGGATCCTTAATTTGACTTAAAACTTGCAATTGCAATTCAGGCGCAATGTTGGCCAAGAATACAAACGGAGTATCCGTGTAAGACGCAGGCAATTTGGGATTGAAATGTTCAAAAACGTTCAGCTCCGTCTTCAATGTTTTTGCCTCGTTCATATCGCCTTCGTACTTACCTTCCCAATGAAATGTTTTTCCAGGAACAGTTTCTAAACCTGACAAATCCACTTTACGCTTGAGCAACATGTCTTTATCCGATGCCGAGTAGTCTTCACCCACCACGCCCACCACGCGCACACCACAAAACAAGCTCGCCGCTAACGAAAAATAATTAGCTGATCCACCCAATGTTTTATCGGCTTTTCCTGAAGGTGTTTGGATAGAATCATAGGCTAAAGATCCCACAACTAGTAATTGCGACATGACGGTTCCTTTTGGTTAAGTATGAGTGTTGTTCTCTGAATTTGATCGTAAATGCAACGTGCGAGTCAACTTGGAATTCGACGTATCCATTTGCTTAGGATGACTTTCAAATTCGCTGCGCAATTGCCCACACGCTGCAAAGATATCCCGCCCCATCGTACGACGTAATAATACGTGAACTCCCAAGCGCATCAATTCATTTTGAAACTTCAGAATTTGACTGTCAGACGGACGTTCAAAACCAGAACCAGGGTGTTCATTGAATGGAATGATGTTAATCTTGCACGGAATATGTTTCGTTAACTGATATAACTTTTGCGCATGCTCGACCTGGTCGGTGATGCCTTTAAGTAACACGTATTCAAACGTCACCATATCACCCGACTCTTTGTAATTCTCTTCGCAGGCCTTTAAAAGATCTTTTAAAGGATACTTTTTATTGATCGGCATGATTTGACTGCGACTTTCATCATCATAACCATTCAGACTGACTGCCAGACGCGTCTTATGATGCGCGATTTTCCACATCTCTGGAACAATCCCCGATGTCGATACGGTCACACGACGACGAGAAAAATTAACTCCCCACTGAGAATTCAAAATCTCTACGGCTTTAAAAACCTCGTCCGAATTGTCCAGTGGTTCGCCCATTCCCATAAACACGATGTTCGTCAATCTTTGATCACCCGTTAAGGTGTTTTGAACTTGCAAAAACTGACCAACAATTTGATCCGACGATAACCGCTTTTGCAGTTTTTGCTTGCCCGTGAAACAAAACTTGCAGGCCATGTTGCAACCCACTTCTGATGACACACACAACGTCATGCGGTCTTCCGCCGGGATCACAACCGCTTCCACGGTTTTTCCATCACCAACATCAAATAAAAACTTTTGAGTTCCATCTTTGCTTTTCAAGTGGGTTTTGATTGCTGGCAATTCAAATGTCAGCATATTACCAAGTTCCGCACGGAAATCCTTAGACAAATTAGTCATCTGTTCCGCATCGGTAACTTTTTTATCGTATACCCATTTATAAACCTGCTGAGCACGAAATTTTTCTTTGCCAAATGACTTAAATAGCACCTCTAGGTCCGCTAACGTTAACGAGAAAAAATTACGAGGCGACGACGAGTTAACTATTGGCGTTACTACACTTTGAGTCTCTGTTTGCATGGACAGAGATATGCCCGTTTTTCACATAAAAAGCTAGTGTGAAATAAATTCAACCATCTCTTTGAGATCACACGGTACGCAGCCAACTTTGCTGACCACATTACCCGCCGCTACGTTTGCTAAAAGGCAGGACTCATTCAATGAGAACCCCGCCACTTGCGAAAGTGCGATCGTGGCAATGACCGTGTCGCCCGCTCCGGTGACATCGAAAACCCGTTTCGCAAACGTGGGTACCTCAGTAATTCTTTCACCCGAAAATATCGTCATTCCCTCTTTTCCTCGAGTGATAACGATATCTTTGGTGCTGAGTCTCTTTTGCAAAGTTTGCCCGATTTCATAAACTTTGTTTGGATTTTCTTTCAAATCTTCAAAATTATAACCAGCAAGCACCAAGGACTCATCATAGTTCGGCTTGAACAAAGAAGCCCCTCGATAGAACGACAACGGTTGCGTGCGGTGTGGATCTACATACACAGGAATTTGCAGCCGATTGGCTTCACCTATCAATTTCTGACTGAGCTGTTCATCAAAAATACCTTTAGCATAGTCCTGAAGAATCACACCATCATACTGACTAATAGAATCACAAAACGTTTTGAACAACCGAGTGCTGACCGTCTCTGACAAATATTTCTTAAGCTCATAATCGATTCTGACAATATGATGAGGGCCAGCCATAACCCGAGATTTACGAGTCGTCGGCCGCGTCGTATCCACTTGGATCAAGTCCCAAGGAATTTTCGCTTCTTTAAACAAAGGCTTCAGCAAATCCGCGCCAAAATCATCACCCACGACCGAAAGAATGCCCACCTGTGCTCCCAGGGCCGTAATATTTTGTGCTACATTGGCGGACAAACCTAAACGCTTTTCTTCAGACTCGACATCCATCACAGGAACGGGCGCTTCTGGAGAAATACGTTTAACGGCCCCAATAATATACTCATCAAGTCCCACGTCTCCGACAACCAAAATTTTCTTTCCCGCCAGCAATGGAATTTTTTTTAAGATCTGACTTCGACGAATAGTATCGAACTCGATTTTTTCAACATTAAAATTTGCTTTCAATTAACCCTCGATGGAAATAACCGGTTTAGCTTGATTGCCTTTGTCCATTTTGGCTATAGACGACTGAGCCTCGGTAGTCAATTTCTCCATCTCGATCACGGCCTGAGCCATTTGCGGCAGGGCCTTTTGACGAAATGTTGATATGTCATCCATCGCTGTTCGCAGATCCTGAAACGCGACCTTCAACGTATCCATGTTCAAACTGGCGGACGACGCTTGTTTTTGAATTTCTACGCCCTGAGTTTTCAAGCGACTGGCCGTACCCGCGATCAAATCATTTGTGGTTTGATTCACACTGTTGATTTTACCCAGTACAATTTTCTGATTGGCCAACGCCATCGCCACCGTCGCGGCCACTTGCAATGCACTGACCGTTACGTTCAGTGAACGATTCACCCCACGCACGAGTTCTTTATTATTGCGCATGATAATTTCCGTCGCGATCACACCTTGCTGATTCACCGCCAATTGCTGTTGCAAATCGATAATGCGTTGACGAAGGGGAAATAAAATCTCTTCGCTTAAAAACTTTTGCTGTTCACTGCCGGCTGTCACTTCACGATCCAATTTATATTGCAGTTTCGTATCGATGGTTTGCGACAACCCAATCAATTGCGTCAGTTTGTCACTGATTTCACGCATGCTTTTTTGGTCTTCTACCAATGTGATATTGTCACGTTGAAGCTGGTCTCGGCCGCTCTCCAATGATTTGATAATCGCCGCGATGACATCTTGAGCCGATTCGAATTTAGAAAAATATTTTTTTAATGGATTGCCTAAACCAGGAATAAAACCCAACGTCCGCGACAACCATCCTTCTTCAAAACTAAACTTAGCAGGATCTAGTTCCTCGACTTTCAATTTCAAATTCACTAACGAGTTCGCAACATCGCTGCCTTCACCAGACTTTTCGGAAAGCTTTTTCACCGGCTGCTTCAGCAGCTCGCTTTTCTTGGCCGCTTCTCGTTGCAAATCTAGCCCGAAAGTATCCACCGCGGCTTTGTTATCCTCGCGGCCTTTGTAATCTTGCGGATTCAAATTCAAAATACGATCCACAAATTGCGCCGCCTTTTGCTCGAGCTGAGCCTGACCCGCCCCCGCCTCGATGGCTTGTTTAGGATCACTGAGCGCTAAATCTTTTTTAATACTCTCTGTTGAAAATAAATCATCAATGCGTGTATTTTCTGCTGTTTTAGTTTCCATTTTTCAATCCTCTATTTAATTTGCTTCAACAATTCTGCTTTTTTAGTTTCAAACTCGGCGTCAGAAATAACACCTTTCGTTTTAAGGTCATGCAATTGATTAATTGTTTTCAAAATGCCCTCGTTCGCATCCGCGCCAGACCCGCCACCTGACTCGCTACCTTGAAACGACTTCGCCATATTCTGCCCCATCGCCAACGCCGCCGCCAACTCTATGCCCGCCGAAGTTCCTGCGCCCGTGCCACCTTTCGTAAGACTCTCGGCCGTTTGAAATTGAGTATAGTCCTTCATGTTACCCGTGATTTTCATCCCACCGATTTTATCGATCTGCGCCTGCACCTCTTCCGGCAATGAAACGCTTTGTACGAAAAAGGATTCTAGGCTGAGACCGTAATTACTAAAGTCATCCATCAACTGTGTTTTCAATGTTTGCGAAAAGCTTTCCTGGTGAGCCGCCATATCCAAAAATGAAATTTGTGATTTACCAAAATATGTCGCCAGCGAGGTTAAAATTGTCGATTTCAATTGTCCTTCCAAATCACCCGCCGTAAACACCTCTTGATTCGCCGAAAGTTTTTGAAAAAATACTTTTGGATTTTTCAGACGGTAGCTGAACGTGCCAAAGGCACGAATACGCACAACGCCAAAGTCTTTATCACGAACCGTGATCGGCGAGGCCGTACCCCACTTTTGATCAATCTGCTCATTCGTCGTAAAAAATATCAAGTCCGACTTAAACGGAGATTGAAATGCTTTATCCCAATTTTGCAAATTTGTTAGCACCGGAAGATTCCGAGTCGCCAGCGTATGCATTCCCGGGCCAAACAGATCCGCCACAACGCCCTCGTTCACAAATAACGCGATTTGCGTTTGGCGAACGGTCAACTGCGCGCCATTTTGAATTTCCCGGTCTTGCATTGGGTATCGATAAGATAAAACTCCCGGCGCTTCATCCGACCATTCGATAACATCGATCAATTGTTTTTTAAAAAAATTAAATACCATGCGGTCTCCCATCCAAAAAGATGCCCCTAAAATATATCCAGAGTTCATCCAGGTGACAATAAAGCACTTCTATAACTGATTGCGTAGCGACACGGTCCGCGACCCACATGGCGACTGTTATTGCAGTCGTTATTTTAACGGCCGCAATAACAGTTGGTTAACTTGTTGCAAAACTCTGAAGAAACGATTTAATAAGAGCAAAATTTGCTCAGGAGTCTATGAATGTTTTGGTTTTTTATCATCGCTGCCCTTCTTGTAGTTGCACTTGTTTTCATCAGTCGCGCTTTGATCAGAAAAAGCCAAAATTATTCCCCGACCCCCTCGCTCAATGATGTCAATAGTTCAACAAAAACGTTTAAAGCCGACCTTTTCAAATTGCAGTTTACCGAAAACGCCGAATCTTACGGCGAGAAAGTCTCGCAACAATTTGATGAACTTGAAAATAAATACAGTGCGTACTTGCAAACGCTGAATCAAAAGTTTAACCCCAGTGAAATGACGTACGATCGTTATCTGCAACCCGTACAGCAAGTACAACTCAGCCTCGTGGAAAATTTCAAAAAACTAAAAGATGTCGTCGTTTTTATCGGCCACAATGCGGCTGTCATCAAATCCCTCCATCAAAAATCCTCTGATGCGCTCTCGGTGGATGAAAAGAACAAGTTAGAAATTCAAAAAAAGTATTTGAATCATTTTGATGAATTGTTTGCCATGAACCAAAAGGCTCTCAACGAGCTGGACCAATTGAATCTTTCTTTGGGGCAGATCACGAACTCGTCATCGGACCCCAAACAAATTGAATATCTAGTGAAAGAACTTGCCGGACTATCGGAACGGGCCAAAAAATACAATTTGCACTAGCCACATGCCGGCGAAACTTTAGAAGTTCATTGAAAAACGAGTCAGGAACAAACGATTTTCTTTTGGCGATGAATAGGTCCCAACGTCTTCACCATATGTAACGACATCCAAGTTAAACCACGTGAACATAGCCGAAAGACCAGCCGTCAGGTACCCCTGACTTAAGCCCACACGATAATTTCCCTTCCACCACGTCGTCATTGTCCAATCAAATTCAAAACCGATATGTAAACCTTTACGCAAATTAAACGCCGGGTGCAGAATATTCTTAATGTCCATCGTTCCACGTCCCCCAAAGATCCACATTGCGGGATACTCCCAACGAGAACCAATATCAATCACTCGTGTCAATTTGGCCGGCTTAGACACATCCGCGTTTTTATTGATCAGTTTTAAACTGCCCATCGCGTCCGCATCGACCACATTTTTAATGACCGCCCCAAACGTTGGTCGAGCTAACCGAAACCATGAATACAAACTGTCATCATCCGGAACATGCGGCTTATAAAGAATGCCAATATCGGCATCGATAAAATAGCCTTCTTTTAAATCTGATGTTTTGACGAAATTAGAATCGGCCGCTAACTCGATGGCATCAACCGCCTTACTGAAATAGCCACGATTCACCATTTTTCCCGTGATTCCCCAAGCAACCTTGGCGTTTTCCACCTCTTTCAAGGTATCCGCCCAGCCAAAGGCAAATGTCGTATCCATGTACAAAGTTGAATTCACCGCAATCGGTTGATTGGGCGTTAACTCGACGGAAACATCCAACGGAATGAAACCGATCCCCCACCCTTGTCCCACATAAATTCCATTAGGCCCCGTCAAACGGCCACCAAACGACTTGCCATATTGCTTTTGAATAGCATTGAAAACTGCGTTTTGTTTTTCGGTCTCGGTGCCTTTCGTATCAGACGCACTGGAAATGTCTTTACTGAAGGTGCTGAATGTTTCCGTAGCCCCCAAATCAAAAGACAAATTTAACTCACCATTTTCACGAAAGGCCAATCCCGCCGGATTATAAAAAAGCGCCGAATAGTCATTAGCCACAGCGACAAATGCGTTACCCATCCCCAATGCCCGAGGCGATTGGTACTGCTGATGAATCCGATAAGAAACCCCGTCATAGGCCGCAAAACTGAATTGACTCCAAAACAGGAAAACCCCTACGAAAGGTATTAACTTTTTCATTTATCCTCCATAACCACTTCACAAAAATTGTAAAAACAATTTATACTTTTTAGTATGCGTCTTTTCATAATTTCTATTTTTTTGACCTTCGTCGTGCTACAAAATATTAATGCAGCTCCCCAATCAACGCCGATTAAAAGCTCTCCTATAGAAAATAAAAAAATTCTGAACGAAGACTCTGAGGATTTTTTTCCTCCCCACACGGAACAGGATGTGAAGCTTGAGTTTGGAGGCATCGGCGGTGCCTTTGGAGACAGTGACGCCAAAGACTGGCACTATCGAATAGGGATTTTCAAAAAAAATGAATTTCTATTTGAACGCTATCTCGTTTGGGGAGTGGCTTTGATGTCCAATCAATCAGCCGAACTGCGCCTACAATCTGACCTGACAAGTTTATTCAGACTGGATCCCATTTGGCAAAGTTTTGGAATCGGATTTAGCCAATTTGTTTGGGGTCAAGACGGACTCTCGAACTTGGTGAACATCAACCAGTCAAAGTTTACAGGCTATGTGGACCTTGGCCCCCATGCCCAATTACAAATGTACTATGGACTGAAAGGTCTAGCGTACGCGCTGTCTTTTCAATCTTGGTTTTGAATCGTCTCTAGCCAGGAAAGAAATTTTTCTGTTTCTTGTTGCAGTTGATTTTTGTCTCCATCATTGTTGATCACGACATGTGCCTTGGATTCCTTTTCTTCCAAGGGCAGTTGGGCCGCCAAGCGATTCCGGATGTCTTCATCGCTCCACTGGCTATTACGTTGCTTAATTCTTTTGATCTGCGTCTCGATACGGCAAGTGACCATCACGACAAGATCAAATGTTTTTTCCATTTTTTTCTCAAACAACAGGGGCACATCATAAAATAAAAACTTTCGATTTAAATCTCGTTGCTCTGTTTTTATTTTTTCGACCGTGATACGAATTTCTGGATGGATGATGGCTTCCAATTTTTCTAATTTTACCTTATCTGAAAACACCACATTCGCCAGCGCGGCACGATCAATATGCCCTGCGGGGTTTAATATTACCGAACCAAACTCGGCCACGGCCCTTGAAAATCCAGATCCATCTGGCGCTAATACGGCCTTAGCTAACTCGTCCGCATCCAGCACCATCTGTTTTTGCTTACGTAAAAGCTCGGCGAACGTGGTCTTTCCCGTTCCCATCGAACCCGTTATCCCAATCCACAGCACATGGTCCTCCTTTCTCAGTATGAGACATCAAAGCCTAGCCTGTCCTGTTAATCTTTTGAACAACCCTCTTTTTTTTAGACTATGGTCAAGGCCAAAAAAGACAAACTTTTCTTAAGGTAACGTTAGAAAAACCGATATTGAAATGTAGTAGAAGGGAACTAATGGCACACACTTTTGAACGCTTTGGTAAATATGTATTACTTGAGAAGCTCGCTTCCGGCGGTATGGCCGAAGTGTACTTAGCTAAAAACTCGGGTGCCAACGGCGTAAGTAAGTTTGTCGCAATCAAACGAATCCTACCGCAGTACTCTGATAACGAAGAATTTATCGAGATGTTCAAAGAAGAAGCCAAAATTGCCGTGAATCTTAATCACAGTAACGTGGTTCACATTCATGAATTCGGTATCGAACGTAATCAGTTCTACCTGGTTATGGAATATGTTGAAGGCCGCAATCTGCGACAAATATTGAATGAACTAAAAAAGAAAGCCAATCATTTTCAAATTGACCAAGTGGTTTACATCATCAAAGAAGTCGCTGCTGGTCTGGATCACGCTCATCGTTGCCTTGACGGCACCACGGGCAAACCACTGAATATCACTCATCGTGATATGAGTCCGCAAAACGTGATGGTCAGCTTTGAAGGCGAAATCAAAATTATCGATTTCGGTATCGCCAAAGCCGAAACTCAACTAGAGGCCACAAAGGCGGGAACGCTGAAGGGCAAATTCGGTTACATGAGTCCCGAGCAAGCCGACGGACAAAATATTGATTTACGTACCGACGTCTTTTCGTTAGGCATCGTACTTTGGGAATTATTAGCTAAAGATCGTTTGTTTTCGGGCAGCAGCGAAGCTGCTATCTTAAGAAAGATCCGCGAATCCAGCATTCCGTCTTTAAGGAAAATAGATCCTTCTATTCACCCCGAATTAGACAAAATTGTCAGCAAGGCCCTGGCGAAAGATAAAAATCTTCGTTATCAAACTGCGGCAGCATTGCACCGGGATTTAAATCGGTTTTTAAATACTCACTATCCCGAATTTTCGCCCCAAGATTTCAGCGTTTTCATAAAACACGCCTTTGCAGATGCTTATTCGGAACAAAAAGGCAAATTAGTAGAATTTTCACATGTGCATGCCAATCAAGACGGCGTTGAAACCAACACCATCACGCGAGTGAATGAAAAATTCAGAAATCAACAGTCTGCGCATTCACACAACGACGGGCCACAAAGTAAATCACACCATAGCCCCATTTTAGTCAGTTCAGGTTTTTCCGAGAACAATGTTGAAAATTTACACTTGAATGTAAATATCAATGAAAATATTGATGTTAAGTTGAAACAGCGTGAAAAAACAGACGAGGACTTTACAAAGGCGAAGACGTCTATCACTTCGCTTTCAAGTTCAACTCCGAAAACGCGGGCTACTCGTTATAATTTTGAAAAAACTAGGATTAAAAAAGAATCTAGCTTTTTAATGCCAGTGTTGCTGGTGGGAATTATTATTTCCGGTCTGATCGGTTATCAGTACTATATGAAACGACCGTTGCCAGGTCTCACGGAACCTCTTTCAACTTTAGATCCCACAGAATGTCGTAAACCAAATAACGCCAAAGCATGTAGCGACAAATGTAAATCCGGCGAACAAGCATTTTGCGTGGCAAATACTCAACCCAAACAAGACCCCAAGCCTGCAATAAAAAAATATAGTGTTCATTTTGATTCTGATCCAAAGCAAGCCGAAGTTTATCTGGATGGCACGTTTCATGGGCGAACTCCCGTTAAATTAGACGTTGTTTCTAAGGGCGACGTTCGTGTTCGCTTTAGAAAGCCAGGATATTTTGATGTAAATAGAACCGTACTTGTTAACAGCGACAATATGATGATCCGCGAAAATCTACAGGAAGAACGCTATGCACTTTTAATTATTGACGCTCTCGGTGCCGGTGGCGACTATAAAATTTCCATCAATAATGAAACTAAAGAAAATTATCAGCTGCGCAGAGAAATTCAAGTACCTGCTAACCAAAATTTAGTTGTCGAAATAACGAACTCACTAGGCTTCAAAGCCACTGAAAAAGTTAATATCCAAGAAAATACCCGACGTACTATTGATATGGTTCTCAAGAAAGCCGAATAATGCCTTCCCAACCACTTCCCTGTCATTATCAGCCACTTCCCTACATGGTTGTCGATTTCAATTCACGCTCGGCCGAAACTGCATTTTGGACTAAATCCAAAAACCAGTGGAGCAAAATTCTTTGGGCTGAATACCAAAAAGATATCTATAAAATGTCTCGATTCCTTAGTTCGGACGAACTTTCCTTGACAGGCAAGGTCGGTATTGTTTGCAGCACCCGATATGAATGGTCCGTCATAGACTTAGCCAGTCAGTGTGCCAAGAAAACTCTAGTACCCATTTACCCAGCCTCTACAGCTGAAGAAATGTCCTATATTCTGAACCACGCAGAAGTGGAAATCTTATTCCTTGAAAACAAAGCACAAGTCAAAGTTTGGGATAAAATATCGGCGGCCTGTCCACACGTAAAAAAAATCGTTTTGATAGACAAGTTTGATCTGATTGATTCCGTCATTCAAAGTTGGGATCAGATCTTAGATCGAACAATTACATCCGAAGACATCAAAAAAATTCGCACTAGAATTAATACCATTAGGCTCGATGACGAAGCCACTATTGTTTACACAAGTGGCACGACCGGAAATCCTAAAGGGGTTGTATTAACACATCAACAAATTGTCAGCGAAGTTATTGAAGCCTTCAGCTCTTGCCAAGTGAGTATACAAGACCGATCTTTAACGTTTTTGCCATTTTCACATGTTTTTGGCCGTATCGAAAACTGGGCGCATGCCTATTTTGGTTATGAAATGGCTTTCGCCGAGAATCTAGAGAGCATCAAAAATAATTTGATTGAAATGAACCCCACGTTCGCTTTTGCAGTGCCACGCATTTTTGAAAAGGTCTATATGACCGTTATTTCTGGAATAGAAAACAACCAATTGAAACGAACTTTTTTCGACTGGGCCCTCATGCACAAACAAGCTCAACTCGATAAGCAAGAAAAGTACGAGCAAGTTCCTATAAAAAACTGGCTATTATCTGAAATCGCACAAAAAATGATATTGGATAAAGTCAAAAAAGCGTTTGGTAAACGTCTTCGATTTTTCATCAGTGGCGGCGCACCGCTAAATCCCGTCATCGGTGAATTCTTCTCTCGTTGCGGCGTCTTGATTTTAGAAGGCTATGGCTTGACGGAAACAACAGCAGCCATTTTCGTCAACACACCCTTTGACCATAAAGTAGGTACTGTGGGAAAGGCCATTGGTGACGTACAAATTAAATTGGCCGAAGACCACGAGATTCTAGTAAAAAGCCACAAAGTCATGGTCAAATACTATAAGGATGAAAAAGCAACCAATGCTGTTTTCGAAGACGGCTGGTTAAAAACTGGAGACATCGGTGAACTTTTGCCTTCTGGTCATCTCAGAATCACCGATCGAAAAAAAGACCTCATTAAAACTGCAAATGGAAAATATGTCGCTCCTCAAAAAATAGAAGGGCTTATAAAGTTAAATCCGTTAATCGCAAATTCCTTAATCCACGGCGATCAAAAAAAATATATTATTGCCCTTCTCAGCATAGACCATGCACAAGCCAAAAAATGGGCGCAAAATAATGGCATCGACGTCTCGGATATCAAACTCATTGTTCAAAATCCAAAATTCACCGACGAAATTCGCCAACATATGATTAAAATCAATTCAGAACTAGCCAATCATGAATCTGTTAAAAAATATCAAGTCATCGAAGACGAATTCACGATAGAAAATGGATCCTTGACCCACTCGTTAAAAGTAAAACGCAAATTTCTAGATGCGAAATATAAGACGATTATCAACAGCCTTTACTAGAATTCTTACAGCCAAAACCGAAAACCAATCGAAGCGGTATAACCAGAAAAATTAATATTTCTATTTTCACCACTTAAATTTGTTAAAGTGTCACCCGCAGTTTTAGCACCCTGAAATGTCACAACATCTTTAGAAAATTTGATATCCTTGAAAATCAAATTTCGATAACCAATTTCGAATATAAACGCGGTCGTATCCACAAATGCCGTCTCAAAACCAATTCCGCCACCAGTCTCGCTCGATGAACCTTTGAGTTCAACAACGTGATCTGAATGAGGCGCTATGACTTGAGAATATGTATTGGTCATTGTCAAATTAGATGAACCATAATAGCCAAAAAGATAAAATCGATAATTTGGCTTGCGATTCAAATGAACTTCAAAACCCACCTTAGGCGCCACTGCCGTTACATCCGAATCAATCTTGTATTGCACACTCGAGTCAGCAAGCGCTTCGACTTCACTCAGTTTTGCGGGCTTTAAGATCTCAAAAGAAAACCGCCAAGCCATGTAGGGGGTCGAATATACAAAGCCAAATTCCCCGCCAAGTCCTACCTTATATTCAGATGAATACGAATTCACACTTGCTATATTTTCATCAAATGGAGATGTCTTTATAAATGACGAACCACTTTCTAACGAAAAATAACTGGCAAATTTTTCCTCGCTCAAATTAAGAACTCGGGCTTGAGTCCAAAGCCCAGCAAAAACAATAAAACTTATAATTTTTGCTTTCAAAAAAACCTCACGTCTGGAGTTCTAATTATAAAGATCGACGACCAATTTACTGGTTTCTTTTTCACCTTTGACCTGCATAACTTTCATTTTACCTGGCTTCTTAAGATTCAAAACCATGGTTAAAGTTTTATCAACAGGATCAGAAACGAGTTTCCCGTTTGATACTAAGACTGATTTCTTCAGCGTTTTGGTTAAATCATTTTCAAAAACTCGAGACACGGGCATTTGCGAAAAATCGATCACCATCTGAGGAGGGTTTTTAACTAACTGCACATGATAAAACCCTGGAAGTCCCTTGATTTTATGGCCTTTCAAGTCGCCAATATCAAATATGTAACGCTCCATTTTGGCATTTGGCATAGAAACAAGTTGCATTTTTAACATTGAAAAACCATTACCCGCGACGCCCCCACTGACCGCACCCTGATCGGCGATAATGCCTTTTTGAAGTTTTTGGCTCGAAGGCAAAGCCGCGTGTAGAAACAATGGCAATAGCAACACACTGAAAAGTTTAACCATAAAAATACTCCTTAATATAAGGCTAGCGAGGACGTGTTCTGATTGTCAAACTCTATCGAGAATCGTCAATGGAAAACTATAGAACTCGCTCGTCATTTCTGAAGAGTCTGCATCAAGACAGACAAGAAATTTGGAGTTCCACATGCAAATACCTTCTGCCTTTTTACCGTCAAGAATTTTTTTAACCGTAACCACTTGATTATTCTGATAGTTGTAGCGGCCAATAAAACTTCCTAAAACCTGTCCGTCATCATAAGCATTTAAAGTCGTTTCTACCGTAGCCAAAAAAATCATCGTGGACTCTGTTTCATAAATTCCATCGGTCCACTGCAAAGCATAGCCATCAAAACTGCCTAACTCCACTGGAAAACGTGAAATGGCATACACTAGGTCCTTATCTGAATCGCTATTCAGAACCTGCAAAATCCACTGATCTGCGTTCTGAATCTTTATAAGTTCGTTACCCTGCGATTGATTGCCCCGATTCAGCAAATACATCTGCCCTTGGCTTTGAAAGTGTCCTTCAATATTAAGCTGGCAAGATGAACTCAAGTTGTGCAACAAAACATCGCAACTAAAAGTCCTGGTCGACTTGATTTCTAAACGTCCTTGAAAATTCTGAATATGAAAAACACCTATTTGGTTTCGATTAGGCTTAGAGAATGAAGGCAGCGTAAAAACGAAATCTTGTCCATTTCTTTGCTGCAGAGAAATGCTTTCATGATCGAGCTTTACTTTTTTTCTCTCTAGATACTCCATATCCAAGGGGTGCCCCGAAAAATCAAACAAGTGATCTCCATCATCACCACGCACAAATAACGCATGATACTCATCGCTGACACCAATAACTAGACCTTGGTAGTTAACTAGACCACTGAGTGATCGAATAATATTTGTAGATTTTTCCAAGGTCCACATGTCAAAACGTCCAATATCTGTTCAATAAAATAAAATTGAAATTCAGTTTGCATTAAAATCCAAATATTTTCACTCGAAAATTTCCAAAATTTTCCGATAAGACTAATACGAAAGGAGTTTTTATGTCTCAATATGATCCAAACGAAATGCATGACTTTTTATCAATGACCCCCGAGAAGGGTTTACGACAAATCTTGGTTGATAATAAATCATTCAGTAATGACCATTTTAGCATGCTTCTAAAAATTGTTAGAACCGGCAACAAAGAATCTTTTTGTGAGCACTACACAAAAAATGATTTTCCCAAGATCAAATTTAGCCCCAACGAAACTAAAATTAAAGAAACATTCTGGGCTACATTAACAAGCACTCTTGGTCAAAAAGGCATTATTCAGCCGGTAAACAAAGCGGCATAATAATGAACTATGGATACGTCTAATAAAGATCAGTTTAAGAAATTAACACCTCAGGAAAAAGACAAGGCCATTCAAAATCTTGTCAAACATCCTGAGGACATTATTTGCAAGTCTACGAACGATCTTTTTGTCGTAAAACCACTGGCCACTCGTCCTCCGAACAGACTCTACATCGAAGTTCTAAAAAACAATCTGCCTCTTCATACCGGGGACGAGCTTATCTGCCAATATCTGCATAACCGAGAAAGTCTTTATATTTTTCGTTGTGAATACACAAAAGAAGGCTCTACACCTTCATTGATCTTGAATAGCGATTTCTACATGATTCAACGACGAGAAAACTATCGCCTAAGGTTTCCAACAACTCTAGCATCCAAAGTATTGATAAAGAACAGAGCCAATCTGCTGATTCCTGGAAAAGTCATCGACTTGAGTACAACCGGCACTCGTATTGCCTGCATCAAAGACGCCGAACACCTGACAATAGGTGACGAGGTGAATTTAGAAATTCAAGTCGTTGGCCATGAACCAATAAATATCAGCGCACACCTTCGCCACCGCAGCGAGGGCGTCGAAATAAGCAATGATAAAAAAATATCATGTGTCTACTGCGGTTTTCAGTTTTTCAATATGAGCCAAGAAAATGAAAAGAATCTTTCCCGAATCAATATGGAACTTTATAGAAATTTTTTTCAAAAAGTCGGCTCATAAATATTACGGACTTTCAGTGTCTAATCGTATCTCTTTTAGTTCGGTTTGCGGCGACTTTGTTGCGTTTTTGTCTTTTCTCAGCTTGGCCATTTCACGCTCGTCCTTTTTCTTATCATTGTAGTCGGCCGTGTATGCTTTATGATCGGCATTGAACTCATCTTGTTTTTGCTTGATATAGTCTTCAAAGTTTTTCTTCTTGTCCTTGACTTCTTCTTCGAAAGAATCCCGTAAAGACTTCTGACTTAAATTAAACTCTTTTCGCTTTAACTCAAGCTCTTCCATCATTTCCTTTTTCTCTTTGCTAGTTTTTGAACTATAGCCACGAACAGACTCTCGCTCTTTCTTTATTTTTTCCTCGAATTCTGTACGATTCTTGCGTTCTTGATTTGAAAACTCTTGGCGGCCTCGAGAAATATCTTGATTAAAGACTCGTCTTTTTTTAGAGACCATTTGACCAAAACGATTCCGTACTTCTGACGGGGTTAGACGCTTTTCGTTCATCCACTTCAAATTCAATGCGATCTCGTCATTTTCCTGCCGTTTCTGTTCAGGTATTTCCGCCCGCAATTTATCCATTTCTTCTCGGTCTTCTTTTAACCGGTACTTATCCTGGACCAAAGCCGATGAATTCTGCTTTTCTTCTTTTGAAGAACAGCTCAACAGGAAAAATATTCCAATTAGGATAATAAAATAAGTATTCATATCGTCTAGTTTAGCTATTTCCAAGCGTTAAGCAATCATCTTTTATCGGGTCTTTCCGACAAGTTAATATGCTTTTAGGTCCCAGAAAATGGCTCAGCAAAAATACTCAGCGCAAGCCGCAGCAAAGTTTGCATGATAATCAATTCGAGTGGAACTATGTTTTGATCTTTGCGTGCATCTCAGCTTTTGCTTTCGCGCTATTTTCGATCCCCTTAATTTATTTTTTCTCGCGCAACTACTATTTTTTTGAATCCATCGCTTTTAACACTTACCCGACTTTAATTAGAAACCTGTATCAAGAAAAGTCCTGGCTATGGGGGTACTGTGTCGCAGGAGGAGCATCTTCTTTTGGCCTCATCCTGTATTTTGGAAAAAAATTTACTGCCAACACAATCAAACCGATTAAAAAAATCGAAGATCATTTACAGCAGCTCATGACTGGGAACTTCAAAGATCCGATCATTTTCGATTCGAATAAAAGTGAATTGAATTCGATCAAAATTAACTACGAGTACTTTTATCGAGTCCTGCGCAGCAATACCGAACAAGAGTTAGAAATTTTATGTAGCCTGAACATCGATCAAAACAACCGCGACTCGCTCATTGCCTGGCAAAAACTTGTTCAGACAAAATGCAAGCAGCTGGGATTGAACTACCATGATATAGTGAACGCAAAAAATCAGTCCAATGTTGTTCCAATTTCTGAAAATGTTTTTGTTCCTAAAAGAAAAACTGGTTCTTAAAGAATTTAGATTTTGCAATCTATGAAAAAATCGCAGGAGTTCAGTATAGAGAATAGATCGGTTGATACAAGTTCACGCGTTTCAAAACTGATCAGAGCGCAGCTTTGAAACGTCGAACAAAAAAACTTCCATCATGTTCGAGCACTTGCGGCGCATCGTTGGATGCGCTTTTCTTTTACTCGTTTTTAGTCTACGTTGAGCATCATGAAGTCCGAATACAAACTAACTAAACCACGCGCTAAAGCTCTCTGGTTATATGCTCAGGGGCTTCATGATAGTAATTATTTTGGTACCGGACCTGAGGCTACAACTAAGGCCGTTGAGCATCTGGGATATGTTCAAATCGATACCATTAATGTTATCGAACGCTGCCATCACCATATTCTGTATTCACGCATTCCCGACTATCGACAAGAGCATTTGATCCAGGCACAAAGCCAAGATAAAACTGTATTTGAATATTGGACTCATGCCTTAGCGTATGTACCCACAAAAGATTTCCGTTTTTTTCAACCCAGAATGCAGCGAAATATAAAATCACCACACGCTTGGTATGAAAGTGTAAAAAAAGAGGACCTGCAAAAGATTTTGAAATTGATTAAAAGAAATGGTCCTATCAGTATTCGTGATATTCAGGACGATGTCCTGGTTGAAAAAGAGCACGAGTGGGCTAGCCGCAAGCCTTCTAAGAAGGCTCTGCAATTAGCGTTTAATCAAGGGAAGCTTGTGATCAGCGAGCGCGTAGGCATGTTGAAAAAATACGAACTATTTGATCGCCATTTTAATTGGGGTAAAAAACCAAAACCAGCCAGCGAAAATGAGCTGAATGAATATATGCTTCAACGAGCCCTCAGATCTCAAGGCCTTGTTAGTCTGGATTCTATTTGTCATTTGGAACCGTCGCGAAAACCGGCAATGAATGCTCTTATACAAAAGCATGTCGCGGCACGGACATTAGTGCCCGTGAATCTGGAAAACGCAGGGAAAAGTCAGCATTGGTCTACACCCGAATTTTTAGAATCAGAAATTAAAATAAATGGGGAACTAGTTCATATTTTGTCGCCCTTTGATCCGTTAATCATCCAAAGAAAACGACTAAATTTATTTTTCGACTATCAGCACTTATTCGAAGCGTACATCCCAAAAGAGAAACGAGTCTATGGCTATTTTTCTCTGCCCGTTTTGATCGATGATAAAATTGTAGCGGTGTTAGACCTTAAAACCGATCGTCTGAATAAAAAACTTTTGGTTCAATCATGGACATGGTTGCCCAAACAAAAATCGGCGAAATTAAAGAAAATGATCGAAGCCAAGCTTCATTACTTTGAAGCTTTTCAATTACAAACAAAATAATTTTAAGAGTGATTTTCCTCGATATTTACATTTAGGAAACGCGTAGTTAGGTTAACCTTTTATACAAACTCCTTGAGTTATCATGAAAATTACCATAAATCTGCATGCCGTGAAGTTATCTAAGGACTACCGAGAAATTTTAAAGAACGAATATCAAAAGCGTAAAATGCGTAATGCGAACTATTCATTGCGTGCCTTTGCACGCGATATTGGGTTAACATCGCCGCGCTTGACCGATGTTCTTAAAAATCGCCAAGGACTTTCACGCTTGACAGCAGCCACTATCGCTCAAAAATTGGGCTTCATTGGTTCCCAAGCGGAATTCTTTTGTAATGCAGTGGAGGCTTTGGACGGCCGTAGCCAAACCAGTCGCGATCTGGCTAAACGTCAAATTGAAAAATTTGGCAATCTATTTAAACGAAAAGTGAAAGACGATCAATTTAAAATTATCTCTGATTGGTATCATTTCGCAATTTTATCTATGAGTAATATTGCTGATTTTAAAAGTTCTCCTGAATGGATAGCAAAAAAACTAGGTTTGAGTGTTCCTGTAGTTGAAAAAGCGATAGAGCGTCTTTTGAACCTTGGTTATTTGGTCGATAAAAATGGAAAGTTATCTGAGTCAGAGAATCTAGTCGCCTGCCAAGATGAAATTCCATCCAAATATGGTCGCAGTTTTCACAAACAAATTATCATCAAGGCATTAGAATCTATCGAAACACAATCTATGCACCAGCGCGATATAACATCAATGACGTTAGCTGTTAATCCAAGTAAAATCCCGTTAGCAAAAAAGATGATTGCTGATTTCATAAAAGAATTTGATAAAGAAATGAATGACGTTACAGATTTAGAAAAACTGTATGCTATAAGCATCCAGTTTTTCAGTTTAGAGAAGGATAGTTAATATGAATTTTATAAAATTGCTTTTGGTGTCACTTGTATCGTTCTTCACTATTGCGGCCTTTGCTTCGGATGGGAATCTTGTAGGTAATGCAGGTGATGTTTATGTTGGGGAATTCAAAGCGATTGCTAAAGATATTGTCAGTGATTTTAAAAACAGACGATTGAAATCAAAACATTTTAATCCAATAGATTTAGAGAAAATGGTCAATGAAACCTTTGTCAGCTCTGAAGAAAATTTATTCTTGTGGAACTCTGAAAATGAGACGTATGTAGAAGTTGATGCAATTAATTTTTATCCAACACATAAATGGATAAAAATAAATCGATCTCGCTGGAGAATTATGGCCTCAGAAAGACTAAAGTATATGTTAGTCCTACATGAATACTTAGTCCTAATGGGATTACCGGATTTAAGCTATGATTTATCCTCGTCCTTCTATTTTGATAGACCGGCGCGAGTTCAATTTTTTATTCCTTTCTTCTAAAAGCAATCTGTTCGCAGAAACTCACAGAGCAGTTTTGCTTCGTATTGTTTTTTCCCTCTTGAACCGAGTATTCCTATTTTGCTATTGTTTTCGAAAGGGAGGGGGGATGCTAAAAGAACTATTGTTTTCGATATTGAAACGTCGTAAATCCAATCGCAAAAAAGCTACTATTACTTGTTTTATACGAAGTTTAAACAAACAAATCTCGGATATTGCCAATGTTGATGTGTTCGAGATTTCGGAGCAAGGTCTTGCATTTAATATACGCGAACAACTATTCACCATCGATGAACGCGTAGAAGTGACAGTCATTAATTCGGCCTCTGACAAATCGGTTCGGACTGGGACAATTAAATCGCAGCACATTTATTATAACGACAAAGCACAAAGTCTGAAATACGCGGTATACCGATTTTCCGTGTACCTTGATCAGCGACTGCCCAATGATTTTATCTCAAATCTAGAGATAGATAAAAATAGAAACATCTGAATTGCGGCTTTTCAAGCCCTTTGGTTGCCGTTCATATCTTTATTGAAAATTTGACGACACCAACTACTACTATTATTTGTCTATTTTTGTTCTTGGGCACGTCACCTTAAACTTAAAATCATGCAAAAGGTGGCTACCTAACCCACAAATTTGCCTTGAAATGGATGCATGAACTCAACTCTAGTTAAACCCACACCCCCACAGAAAGAAGAAAGAGACACCCAAATTTTTCATCAAATCTTAAAAAGGAGTTATTTTCAATAAAAGATTTCGGGGCATTCGAGGGCCTCACTCAAAGGGAAGCTTTATTTAAACTTGAACGAGGGCATCCATGCCCTCTGCAGGCGGGATCAGCCTTCC
>JAEUWH010000117.1 GCA_016785955.1 Pseudobdellovibrionaceae bacterium
GCCTCTCAAGTGGATCGCCAGCTTGAGCTAGAAATTAAATCAGTTCTATTAAAAGGACCTGTAGGGGCAGTCGTTCGCTCGGTTTTAGATATATATGGAACAAAAGTAAAAAAGAACCCGACACCAAAACAATTAAAATCACAAACACGTTGTGTTCAGTTCTATGGTGCGAATTGATTTACATATAATTTTATAAAAAAGAATTGGGATAATCCTCATTACTTTGATTTTGGCTCAGTTTAAATTTGGCAACGCCTGACGATTTAAAGAGAGTCTAGTTGATCCCAGAGTCTTTGTGAAGATAAGGGATATTGTGTTGATATGTAAATACGGGATCCCGAACGCGCCTGTGAATACACGAAGATAGCGCACACTAAAATGGAGAGCTTTGCTACGGAAGTTAAGCAGTGGAAAGGTGTTTCTGAATCGGCGGATTTTTAAGATGGTCATTCTTAATATAAAGACTTTGTCTCGAGAGTCGGACGAATTTTTTGTTCAAAGTCTTATAATTTTAAGATGGGATGAAAAAATATTGGTATCTTCGTTGCTTCAGTGAATGCATGGCAATCACGCCGCAACAAAGGAAATACCATGCAACTAGATATTAATTTTGAAACTATCAGCCTTTCTTCAGCGGAATCTGAAAGAATCCAAGTTATCGAAGCAGAACTAGCACAAACAGAATGTCACTTGGTGATGTTGGTTCTTGAGTAAATAACCAGGGCTGGCAGAAATATCTGCCGGCCCAAAATCTTTCAGGAGTTTTGCGTGTATTACACTTTAGGTTTTAAACAAAATATCGAAAACATAATTAAACTTATCTCGACTAAAGAAACTAACAAATTTAATTCCTTATTAGAAATAAAAGCTGCACTAGCTCGCTATATTGACCTAGTTCAACATCAAAATAAAATATCATTCCCGATTGACGAACTACCTGTTTTGGTTTCGTCGCTGGATTTAAAATCTGTTCTTGCGGGAGCCTTTAGCGTTCGATCACACCTGAATGATTTGGCGCAAGCATCTATGATCGAAAATCTTCACTTTGTAGATGAAATGAAATATCAGCAACGATTACACTCAGCCATTTGCCTAATTGAATCCCAGAATATTCAATTAGCGTCGCTGATAAAAATCGTCTTTCGTTATACTATTTTTGGAAAATCATCTAGGGTTCATGGGGGATCATCATCAAATGCTTTAGGAGTTTTGTGGCTTAACCCGACAGATAAATGGACCGAGCAAGATTACTGCGAATTTCTGGTTCACGAAGTTACTCACCAGTTGCTATTTTTGGACGAACGAATACATGGTCATTATAGCCAGTATCCAAAAATTTCCTTAAAAGAAAACTTTGCTTTTTCGACAATACTAAAACGCTCTCGTCCTTTAGATAAAGTTATCCATAGCTATTTTGTAGGTCTAAATGTTTTAAACTACCGAAAAGATAATGGCAGAGATGAAAATAATTCCTATACTCTACATCCATCCATCGAGCATTTATCGAAAGGATTAGAAGATACACGAAATTCTTTGACATCAACTCACTGGTCTCTGATGACTAATCGGGTAGAAGAACTTTTTGGGATACCTTATGCTAGAACTATTTAAAATAAAATATGGCAAGTCCATGCTGCTTGCGTTTACTGTGCAACAGGTATGTGCCGCAGCGACATCATGGGCATTGGTCGATTTTATTAAAGAAGCCACTGACCCACAAACTTTTCATGTTTCCAAAATTTTAGTTTTAATTGTAATCGCCATTTCACCGTACTTGCCGGGATTTGTTGGGAATTATTTCTATCATTTGTGGACGGCCTTCGCCCGGTCTTCCAATGTGAAACTTTTCACTGATTTGATCGACGGACGAAAAGCCTGGGTGTTTAATACAAAACAACGTGATGATGTCTTTGCTTTGCAACGTGAACACGTGGGTTTGATCGAAGAAACGACTAGGTTTGTGTTCTTGAATTTTCCTGCGATGTTAAGTCTTGTTTTTAATTCGATCGCGATTGGATTCTTATTGGGACAAGATATTATTTTAGGAATGATTGCCGGCTTCATTATTTCGGCTTGCCAGTTTTTCTTGGCTCCGTACCTTACGGAAAAAATGCAAAAACAAAAGCAGGAAACCCAATATGAAACAGAAAAATCGCTTTTGGGTTCTTGGCAAACCTTAACTTTGAAAAATAAACCATTCTACCAGTCGTCTCTACAAAATATTTTGGGACACACAACTGCCACCGAGGAATTATCTAATAGAATTTTTAGAATCGAAGCACTGGCTAACACACTCGTTTTGATTGCGTCGTTTATCCCGCTGACTTGGATCTTATTTATAAAATTTAATGGCAATCAGTTAGATCATGTATTTCTAATGTCTTTAGGGGTCCTTCTACCACGAATCTTGCAAATTTTTAACATGAGTTCGAATTTAATTCTTGCTGGGCAAGCATTGCAGGCCCTTCGAATCAAATGGCTATCATTTGAAGAGCGCCTCTCAAAGCACTACAAAATTGAAAGACTCGACGATAGGAGCACTGGGAACTTGATTTCAATCATTGATACAACAACGAAAGCATCGTCTTCGATTGAAGATGTTTTGGCATCTAAAACTCAGGGACGCTTCCTAGTTTCGGGACCAAACGGCAGCGGAAAATCAACTTTGTGTCTAAACCTAAAGGGCGATAAAGAACATGTTTTTTATTTGCCTGCCAAATATGAAAACCCGGCTTTTGATGTCAAAGGTTCAACCGGGCAATTGAAACTCGCCGAGCTTAAATGGCTAGCTGAAAACCGATTGAATTATTCCATGATTTTACTGGACGAATGGGATGCTAATTTAGATGCCGACGCAACGGCCTCTGGTGATTCATTGATTCAGGATATCGCGAAAAATTGCTTAGTGCTTGAAGTTCGCCATAAAATATAAAAAGGGGGTAAGCCCCTTTTATGTTGCCAATACTTTTCCACAGGACGAATTTCAATTACTCTGTCCGACCTAGCCGTAGAAATTTTTGCAGCATTTGGTAATCCTAGTGGCAATCCTGAATGTCCTCATTAAAGCCTTTGAAACAGCATCTAAAGCGGCTTTGCAGCTGAGCCAGGAATTCGAACGAAGTGGGAACAAGGCGTCGGCTAAACACTATAAAGCAGAAGCTAGAAAACTCTTTAATTTAGGATGTTAAAATCGTTCCTAAAATGGGAGGTTAAATTCTTGGGTCGCTAGCTTGATCCAGTAATCCCAATGAATCTGCCGATAATTTCAAATCAGAAGCAGCGATCATGTCTTTCATTTGCGCTACTGACGTAGCACTCACGATAGGAGATGTAATCACCGGGCGGCTGATAAGCCAAGCTAGCGACGCCGTTGCAATCGAGCATTTTTCATTTTTGCTCACTTTATCGAGTGGCGATAGAACTTTTAATCCGCAGCTTTGCGTAAACGTTTTGCCGAATAGTTCGAAGCGGCACATACACGAATTTTACCGTGCTTGATCAATTGGCCATAAGCTTCTGATGTTTCTTCTGGCAACGTATCGTCGTCTTCTTTGCGAGAAATATTTAAATCGATGCGATCTGTTTGTAGACGTTTAAGTGACGCTTCTACTGAAGAGAAAATATAATCTTTCTTAAGACCTCTTTTGTTCGGTCCCATTTTTAATCCGACTTTTGTAAAGAGAATAGGGGTGAGCACAGGCCTTGGGAACCATAAGCTAGTGTATCTGATTTGAAGGTCATCAAGCAGGATGATACTTTTTGAAACTGATAAAATACGGTTTATTTGTCCTAGGCCTCATACTTTTACGTGCCGATGACGTGCGATCAATAAATTTATTCCATTCCTGATTCAGCCCTGTTGCCATTATCACACTGGGCATATATAGTTTTCCCATATGAAAACATTTCGCTTTTACATCTTAGTTTTGATGACCGTACTGTGTACAACGGCCTTTTCTGAAGACGACGGTGCTCCCAGAAAAACTCCATTTCAAGAAGCTGTTGATTGGGTCGATAGCGCATTTAATAAAAGAAAGTCGGCTCCTAAAAAATCAGACGTCGCCGGTGAAGAAAAGAAAACCAAGGAAAATAAAGAAAATTACGATAGCGAGTCTCAAGCTCAGGCCGAACAACCCGCAGAAGCAAAACCGAAATTAAAAACAAAGCCTGTCGTCATCGATGACTCGGAAACAGAACAAGCCTCGCCGTTTAATCCCCACAAAAATAAGACTCATTTTTCGATCGCTTTAGGCAGCGTCGGCCTCAAAGGAAATTCTGGCAGCGTGCTGGAGAAAAACTACGAACTCGGTCCCTCGCTAGAACTAGGAGTTCATTTCGAACAACCCCTGTCGGCAGTTGGCTCTTTTGAAACTGGGATCTCGCTGCTGCTTTTAGGTTCTAAAATGAAAAATCGCACTGGCACTAACATGAATCTGACCTACTTAATGATTCCGTTATTGTACAAACACCAACTGTCGAATGTGGGCCAGTATTCCAATTTTTATTTCAAAGGTGGCGTGCTGCCGATGATGCTTCTGAGTGCCTCGGTGGACACCTGCGATAGTGTATTCTGCGGCGAAGACTCGGACTTGGATCAATGGTTAACCAAAAGTCGATCCGTTTCGGACTCATTTCAAAAATATTCTTGGCTCGGCACCATCGGTGTTGGATTTAATTTTTTGATCTTCAAGGAATTCATCATCGATTCGCTATGGCTTAATACCGAAGTCAGTTACCTGCAAGGACTGTCTAACATCAATCGTGGTGAAGAGCTGGGAAAAGACGTTAAAGTTACGGGTGTTCAACTGAACCTCGGTTTAGCCTTTTCATTCTAACGTGTTGGCCTAGACTAACCTAGTCTTTTATAACGGCTGTTGGTCTCAATTTAAAACAGCTGAACCTTACTTTTCGCGCAGAATTCACACCCAGATCGCGACCATCCCTTGTTCCCAATCGATGATAAATCATCAGGAGGAACAACTATGAACCAAGATAATATAAACTTGCCGGGAATTAATTCCGTTACTAAAAAGATCGCCATCATTAAACGTTGTTCTTCTCTGCGACGATCAATCCTGAAATTAAGGAGCTGGCGTACTCGCAAGTGAATACAAACGCGATTCGTATTCAGATCGTGCCAGAAGATCCAATTTCAAAAAACGTAACCCACTATGTGATGTTTGTAGAAACTGACGATAAACGTTTCTTCCTGGCTAAATATCTAAATCAAAGACCAGACGGAAAATTCGTGATTTTCGTGCGCATAAAAGTGCCAGCCGCGACGTAAGAAGCAGCGAAAGAAATAGAGACCTTGACTCCGAACAAGTGAACCGAAGCCAAGCGACGGTTCACCATTCAGATCGTTAGATGCATAACTAGAATATTCTGCGACCACACAACGGCAATGATTTATCATTGAAGTTGAGAATTGTCTTTCCATTTAGATTTACAGCAACACGAGCTTTGGTAGTCAAATTCCCACTGCGGTCTTCACAAAACAGAGAGTTGGGTCTATGGCATATGTAAGCGATGTAAATCGGCCCCAGCTGCTTTGTTTCAAACTTTAGCACGTGAGACTTCATCGCATCATTGGTACTCAAGAAATAATTTGGGAAATTATACTCGTTAAAAATACCACTGGTTCCAGCAGTTGGGTTTGCCTTTTCAATAACACCACTTGATCCAAATAACGTTAATGTTCCGGGATTATCGATTACGACTCCAGACTTAGTAGGGTCAGGATTTGGTTTAGTCGTTCCTGATTCGATAACAAGGGACTTCACGGCTCCCATATTAGGCAGCAGACAGCCGACTTGCTCTTGTTGAGCAGCTTGAGCAAGATTAGCAGAGACTATGATTGCAGTTAAAATTAGTTTTTTCATGTTTTTTCCTTTTTAGTGGCATAATTGCCTGGAACAGGGATATACCTCCAATTTTTTTGTTTCAAAATGGAAAATTTAGAACTATATTTTTCCAAATGGAAACAGATAGGATCAGGCATTTTTGCACAGTATATGAAACTGAGAGCTTAACACGAGCGGCAGAGCTGCTGGGTATCACTCATGGAGGCCTTCACAAGTCTTTAAAAACTTTGGAAGCAGATCTGGGTGTTAAGCTGACGATTCCTCATGGATGAGGAATAAAAATTAGTGCAGAAGGTACAGCCTTATATAAGAAGGCGTTAAAAGCACTCAGCGCCGTAGAGGAACTTAAAACAAGTCCGACAAACTCTAAACAAAGTCTAAAGATTGCGGCCATAGAGGTATTCACGTGTAGTATTCCGTCAAATCTGTACCAGGATACGTTTTTTAAAGATTACGAGATGTCCTTTTTTGAACTATCTCCAGGACAGATCGAGACAGCGGTGGCTGACGGCACAGTTGATTTTGGAATCACGTATATTTCGAGTCCTAATAAGAACGTTAAATACCTGAACGTCGCAAATTTTGAATCTAAAGTGTATACGACGAACAAAAAATTTCTAAATCTTCCTTTTGAAGACATTCCGTTTGTAGTTCCAGAAGACCTGCTAGATTTTAATCCTCAAAATATTAAAAATCGAGACGGCTGGAAGGATTCCTTACAAAAAAGAAATATTAAATTTAAAACTAACTCCTTGGCAACAGCTCTGCCGCTGGTAGAGGCTGGCCACGCGGCTATCTATTTGCCAAACTTTTTGACGAAACTGTTTTTCAAAGAAGTCTTCTTTGTTTCTAATCCTAGAAAAATTAAGACAGAAAAAAGAAATGCATTTCTGGTTTTGCGTGCGAATGCTGATGAGAATTTGATTATAAATAAAGTCGCTAAGTGTTTGCGGCAGTTGTGTAGCGTTTAGAAGGTCCTTTATACTGGTTTTGTTTCGAAATGTTTAAGAATTGTTTTATTTCTATGTTTAAAAATTTTTGCAACTTCATGTCGAACAATCAAATAGTTGACCAAATTTCCTAAGATTCCGAAAGGTACCTCGTACACTACAGTATCTACCATTTGAGTTGAACGATCGTTGATTTTGGTAAACTTATGGTTATGCACCCATTTTTTATAAGGGCCTTTTAATTGAGTATCAGTAAAACTAGTTGGAGGGCTCCATTCTGAAATCAAAGTTTTCCATTTAGAAGGAACTCCGCGAATTTTTAATCGATAGTCAATCAATGTACCTTTTTTCATCTCAATCGGTAGCGGAGTAACAATAAAGAAATCAAGTGAAGGTGGCGTAATACGCTGAAGGTTTTCAGCTTTAGAAAAAAAAGCGAACACTTCATCAATCGGACGCTCAATGATTAAATTCGATTCAAACTTTTTTTCAGCCATTGATGTATTCCTAGGTTATCTAATTGGGATAAATTTAGAACTATCCTCTGAAAATACTGTAATCTGTATTCGGAATTCTGGGGATCTGTTTTTTAAGTGAAAGAAAAATTGGCGGGCCAAAAGGACGAGTTTAGAACTTATTTAAGGGCTATTTGAATCCATGTTCCAATGACTGTTGAGAGAATCGCCACAATGATCCCGGCAACTGCGGACCAAGCTGCTATTCGGGTAAAACAAGTATTCTCTTCGTTTCGCTTATCATCCACTTTTTCTCGTTCTTTTGTCTCAGCGTACTGCTGGTCGATGCGTTTTGAAAGTGCGCTAACCATGTCACTAAGTTTTTCTAGCCTCTTGTTTTGGTGTGTCAGTAATTTTGCAGACTCATTCTGTACTTCTCGTGCGGCTCGTTGGTTAGCTCCTGAAGACATTTGTTTTGTAAAGAGAATAGGTGTGAGCACAAGGCCTTCGGAAGGATAAGCTAGTGTATCTGATTTGAAGACCATCAAGCAGGATGATACTTTTTGAAATTGATAAAATACGGTTTATTTGTCCTAGCCCTCGAGCTGGGTGTTCAGCTGACACCATGTCGATAATTGCCAACGAGAAGGGACGGGCGAGCGTAGATAGAAATAGAAAAACGAAAGAACTTCTATTTTAGAGGAATGGCATTTCGCGGATTAATTCTTTGGGGCAATACAAATTTGGCAATATCAGTCCACGGCTTAACGAATCGATACAGTTTTGATGATGCGGTTTGATTATAAAGATACATTCAAAATTCTTATCGAGGTTTTACAAAATATTTTTTGTGTTCAAAATCGAAATACCAATGGAAGCTTAGGATAAAATCATTTCCCAAAATGGCATCAAATCCTTCTACGTCTTGTTCGGTCAAATCAAAGTTATGCTCAGTAACCTCTGCGATCGTGTAAGGACAATACTGAGAGGCAAAGCACAGTGGTTTTAAGAACTGGTAAAATTTTTGTTTTCCTTGGGAGCCATGTGCATCTTTCATTACTCGAGACTCAAAAGACTTAAAAAAATCAGAATGAGTCTCGATAAACTTTTTACTGAAGGCCGTCATTGGTGCGTGAGTATCCCATATCGCCTTTAGATTTACTCCGTCTATTTTAAGGTTAATTGCAATGAATCTTTTGTCGGCAAGGATCCTGTCGAAATATTTAAAATTATAGGCAGCCAAATCATTTTGGCTAGGGCTAAAAATGATTTTTGCGGGATTGTTTAGATCAACCCCAAGATCGTAAATGAAATTCTTATTTTTTAATATATCTGCGCCGATGACGGCAAGATACTCAGGAAGATCATGAAATGAATTACTTCGTGTGGCCGAAATGTTTTCATTTACAAAGTGATCTCCTAAAACCAATCGTGGAACTTCGACCAAGCTCTCTGTGCGTTCACTGAACATCGAAATACTTTTTACCTTAGAGAGCGTCTTAAAATGTTCTGTATCCGAAGTTTCAGCGACTTGGCTTTTGTTCATTCCAGAATCTAAAATGCAGTAGCCATTTTTTAAACCGACCGAACAAGAAACAGCATTAAACTGTCCATTTTCTTTGGTCTGCGGAAAGTAAAGTGGCACTTTAAATCCATGATTATTTACCGGCGAGGGTGTCCCGTTGAAATGAGAGCACCCCAATTGAAACGCCAATAAAAACAGTATAGAAGTAGATTGAGAGTTAGTCACAATGCTAGAATCTCACGAGATTTTATTGAGGTCATGAACTAGTTATAATGATTTTTGCAGGTCTTTTATCTAGAAAGAAATGGGGGGAGCCATATTGCCAACCTATCTAGGCAGTATGGGCGGCGCTTCTAGGGGTAAGTCGTTGCGGGAATAACAATGTTACTCTCTGCTGAATTTATAAAGAGAACTTCGTAGGTTTTTTCTGGCGCCAGGACATAGGTGGACCAATCCAGATTTTTAGCATCTGTAATCCTAAATTCATTGAAAGACGATTCGATGATAAAAATCTCGTAGAGATGTTTATCTATGGGTTTATTTTGAGAAAATAAAGTTTTTGCTAAGTTGAAATCAAGACGAATCGCAGAAGAAGACTCTAAAACTATGCTGTCGCCTAGAGACCTTAAGGATTTCACGGGTGGGGTTTGAAATCCTTGCCAACCATCGATATTAAAAACGCCTCTTTGGTTTTGATCTTGTTGGTTTAAAACCAGGGCGAGATAGAAATGTTTTAATAAGGTTTTTTCATCTAAGCGTCGAGGAACCCAAGCTGGAGCCGTCTTGGATTTCTTACGCACAAACGAAAAAAGTTCAGCGTTTGAAAAATCGTCCCCGGGGTTCATCGTCGGTGCTGCGGTCAACAGATCTCGCCAAAAATGCGATTTGAAAAAAGCTTGCCGCAAATACTCGCTTAGAAGCAAATTCAAAGCATAGCGATCGGAGCCAGCAAATGGTTTCTTATTTAGTAAAGGATTAGGGAAATAATTCATTTTAGCTATATAGGCTTTGGCATTTTTTAAATAATCCAAATTGAAATCTGATTCCACGGTCTGCGCGATCATTTCCTCTAACCAAATCGGAAGCTGGTGAGGTTGCAAAAAGGCATGCACCATTTCATGAGCTATTTTAGAAGCTAAAAGTGGTGTTTTCAACAATCGACAATCCAAACCGATGATGTGTTTTTCATGCGTGGGAAAATGTTCTAAAAAATAACTGGAGCGTGACGGGTACAGGGTGGAAAAACCATCAATGGCGATCGTCACATCAAGGTTGATCCATTTTTCTTTAGCCATGGGGATGGCATTTTCCAAATTGGCCCAGAAATTCAAAGAATTTAATTTGTCGCGAATGTCGTTTTCTGAAAGCTGGCATTGATGGACGGCGCGCTGAGTGTAAAAAATATTAAATTCGCGAGAGTAAAAGGACGTCCCTGGTTGGGCAGAATAATAACTGAAATCAAGATCGTTCAAATAACTGGGCATCAAACGTTCGGTATTTTCAGCAAATACCGAACCCATACCAAGAAATGAAATCAGAATGAAATGTTTGATGCCTTTTAAATTCATATTTTACGATATCTTAAAAATTGTTTAAGAACTATTTAAGAACGATTCCTGTTGTCACTTGATACGCATTACTTTCTTTATAAAACCATTTGATTTTGTAAACTCCGGGCAGAGCGTAAACAGTTCCGCCATTGGAGTCGACGCCGCCTACGATTACTTCGATTAGGTATCTACCATAATATTGTAAATTTTGATCAGGCAACGTAACTAAATTATTTTTAACTTCGGTGAAATCACCGTTACGACGATAAGCCCCGCAAAGTCCGGGAGCTCTATTGCATACGTACATCTCAATTCTACTTTCTCTGTCGCTGAGCCAAGCTGTATATAGATATTTATTCAACTCTTCAGTGTTCGTAAGATCCAGGCTGACGGTGGCATAGGATATTTTATCGTTCTGGGGAATCTGAATCTTGCTTAGTTTGACCACCAGAGCTTCGTTACTTTTCTTTTCAAAATAGGCAATGGAAAAGCTATATTGTATAGCGACTTTTAAATCTCCTTTTACGTAGATAGCCGTCCCTAAATTTGCGCAGATCCTGTAATTGCTGTTGTTGCTTGAAAAATCTGCCTTTCCGTACTCAGCTTTTTCTATTAATGATACACAATATTGTTTCTCTGATCCTTGAGCTGATTTCGACAATCCATCTGCGGTGACCAAAATTCTTTCATTGCCGTTGGCATCTGGAACTCCCACGCTCACTTCACTGCCTGGAACGATCTGTCGGGTGGTGGCGGCTAGTAGGCCATGGATGCCTTGATCGCCACTGCCCACGCGGGATTGAGCTTGAGCATGAGTGAATAATGAACTCATCACTAGGGATAAAATTAAAATACGGGTTTTCATAAAACGAACTCCTTCGATTTTTCCTGGTCTATTGGTGGCTTTGACTCATTCAGTTGTTTCTGCTCGGAATGGATAAGATCTTCACTGACCGGAATTAAATTGATATTCACTTGATAAACTTTTTCAGTTTTTGGTTTTTCATTTTTATATTTTTGAATCAAGATCCCCAGAAACTCATGTAGTTCTTGTTTCAAGGACTGATAGCTGTCTTCATCCAAAGACAAAATGGCGGCGTGGAAGGTGCGCTTTTCCGCAGGAAGTTCGATCGCGGCCATGGCCTCTTCCAAGCTTTTTTTATGAAAGGATTGCAAGGCTAAATTTCCATAGTCGTCGTTCACATCGATCAACGTCTCGAGTGCGTTCCATTGCCCGTGGACGTTTTCGGCCAGGCCAAGTTCCTTTAGGTTTTCGAGGATTGTTGAAACCTTGCTTTCCGTTAGATTTAAAAAGGTCGCCAACGACGCGACATCTTTTTTGATATGTTTGCGATTTAAAAGCAGTTGGACTCGCGGCGTTTGAAAGTTAGCTAAATAATGATACGTGTTCTGCACGATTTTATTTTCTTTCGTCCCACGAATTTGAATCAGTTTTTTAAAAAAGAATTCGCGACTTTGATAGCTGTTGGATTGATTGTATTGGACGAGTAAATGGAAATAGTGGCTTTGAGTTTTATTCAAAGACAACACGTTTAAAACACTAGGCAGTGATTCGGCCGTCAGATTTCGCTTCCCCAGCATCACTAACCGTAAAAAACTGCGACTTTTGAAACTTCCCTTTTTCGCCCAAGCGGCAAACGAGAATCCAGCCATAGTGGATTTATTATACTCGTATGTAGCTTTTAGAAACTCACGGTAATCTAAAAAATCATATATTTGCGGCGTCGTTGTCATGCTATGCGTTATAACATATTAAGCACATAGTATGCAATATGTATGGTTTATTTGAGCACAGTTTAAAATATAAGTTATTGATTTTGTTTATAAAAATATAATGATATTTGTTCGATAGATATTTTTTGAATACATTTTAAATAAAATTTTCGAAGATTAGGCTCCCTTAGGTCATACCAAGGGAGCCGGGAAGGGATGTAAGGTGCCATCAAAAGTACCATCCAAAGAATAACTCGTATTAGCAGTGTGTACTCATCGATAGAACCTTATGCAGTTATTTGTAGTCGCATTTAGACCAAATGTTTGCTTACTAGTTTTTAACATGAAGTCAGCTTGAGTTTTGTTCTTGTCGTTAGCTCCGCGTATATTACGACGGCCGTATTTCAGCATTTCTTGGAAATACTCCGGTAGATTTAATCTAGACAGTGCGAAGATGAACGCATTTAAAGAGAATAGGGGTGAGCACAAGGCCTTGGGAATCATAAGATAGTGTATCTGATTTGAAGGTCATCAAGCAGGATGATACTTGTTGAAACTGATAAAATACGGTTTATTTGTCCTAGGCCTTAATGAACACCTTTTTGCTCAACAGAAAGAGAGCCGAAGATGGAAATCTTTGAGCTACCGTGAAGCTGCGAAAATTTACAATATGTCGCATGGATCGATCCATCATTGGAAAAAATTTTAGATAGAATTAGAGCATAAAAATGCGGAAAGTGACAGTCGCGAAATTCCGACGCGAAATTCCGAGTGCGATAAATATCTTATGAAAGACCTTCTATTAAATATTTTAAAATTATAATTCCACTCTAATAATATCTTGGCGCCAAGATGCGGGCATGGGTTTGTCTTTTTCAAGGTGCCATTCTGCATGAACGCGAATCGGGTGAGAGTTCGTGTCAATGTATTCGAAAAAATTCTGATCTTTAAATTTAGAAATTACAATTTGGCCGTAGTAGAGCGAATCAAAACGGCTTAGGTAGGTTATCTCTTGCTCACCGAATGTTTCAGACGCAAGAAGCGCGAGTTCTCTATGGCTTCCATGTGAGCCTTCTTTATCAAATAGAAATATCGGTACTAACTTTATCTTTTCATTTTTTAATCGAACGGCAACGATGATTTGCAACGACTTATAGCCATTCGTGCCGAAGTTAGTATCAAGCGTCCAGCCTTTCGTCTTTGAAAGAATGAACGCATCGGTGTCAGGAAAAATTAAAGGCTTTAGATTGTCTAGGCCGGCAACCAACTCTGAAAATGAAATAGTCGGTGGGATATTAGATTTATTTTTATCTTTATAAAAAGAATCGATGTCTTTAGATTTCATTAATTCTAAAGCGAGCAAGTAGTTTGGATCCTTTACGTCACCGGTCCAATCTAATAAAGGGTCTCTGCCGTCATTATAAAATGTTATACAATTGGCACCGCTCGCTCCAGAGCCAATGGCTGCGAAGCAAAGTAATAGCAAAATATAGATGGCGACTGTCCTAAAGATAGACATTCTTTCTCCTTAAACACTAAACGTAAGCGAAGCGATCCTCGCCAGATTTAAACATCTCAAAATCGAGGCCATGGTATTTAGGCTATCGGGTTCCGACGCGAACGTATTGCCCTTGGCCATTTCTTTGCATTTTAAATCAACTGTATGTCGATATGCATTTTCTCTCGTTTTAAAACACTTTCTATTACTTCTTTTTGGCTAATTCTGGCTAGTGTTTATACGTTTTTGAGCGCTAATTTGGCCTGGGCAGAAAGCTCTGATTGCGTCTTCTATTATATGGACCAAAAAGCGTATGAGGCAAAAAGTTCTGAGCGACCTTTTTCTGACTTCTTGAACTTACTAAATCGACATTTTGGATCGGATTCGCAGACAGGAACCAAATTAACTTATGATCTGTACATGAATCGTCGAGACGAAGTCGCCGATTTTTACAAACTATCCAGTGATGATTTGCAACTCCAGTTCCGCTTAGCTATACAAAAAGGATATCGAGAATCAGTTCGATTAAAAAACGAAGGAGAATCCGAGTTCAGCCATTTAAAAAGATTAATGGATATAATTTTAAATATCGAGGTAGACAAAATTAATCCGAACATCAAAACTCTTTCCGATTTAGTTGCCGTTTTTGAAATGACGAATCGAATGACCGGTTCAAGAGACTCGATCGGTTTTCCTGAGTTACTGGGAGCCATTAACTTTTTTCAAGGTAAGCTTCGAGATAATAAATCTATAAATTCAGAATATAGAAAAATTGAAAAGAAATTTACTTTTTGGGATGCAATTAAAATGCTTGAAGTCCCAAGTTATTTAAAACTCAAAAAGAAAATTTGGGCTTATAAAATTCTAGGTCGAACCGGGGGCAAAGAAGTATGGATTTTTGGAAGTGTTTTGATGGGGCGAGGAATTACAGGAATATCTGATTTAGATTTTTTCGTTCCTAATGTGAATAACGCGTATCTTAGTCACTATTTATCTTCAAAGGCAGGTCCCGACACCGCGCTAGTAGAATCATTTTCTGAAATTAGCTCGACGGATTTGAGTCCATTTGATTTTACTCACACGAACCTCAAGTATTTAACTTCCCGATGGTTTGTTAAAATCAGTGAAAATGATTTCACATTCTACGTCTATGATATGCAAACGCGATCATTAAGACCGCTAGCAAATTGAAGGGAGTCGCCCCACCACGGACCGTGGCTCTAATCGGCCCAATCCTTGCTGCTTTATCATCTAGATGAAGCATACTGTATATCTGTTTTTAACTTTAATTTTATTAAATAATATGATGGTGGATGCAGCACCGTTGCTAAAATGTGTTCAGTTTTATGACAACAGAAATACGCAAATTGGCATACCTTCTCATGCTAAATTCGAGCATTTCTTATCTCTCCTTGATCAGCCTATTGAGCCTAATAATGCTTTTTTTAGATTACCAAAGGAGGATACCGATTTTCCCAGCTTCCCTCGCAAAAAAGCCGTCTCGTCGGTTCAAGTGAAGTCGGAAGACAACGACGGTGCCGGTTTTTTCATTCTGAGCCGTGTCGCTAATACATGGAAAAGTTCACTAGGACCCAACACGTTTGCGCCCGAAAGCGATCCAACCTGGGTACTGTCAGCTCTGGGGCCAAAAGTCGCCTCGTTCTTGGGATTTCGAATGTTAGACGACGACACATTTATCGTGCCCAATGCGGTGCTGTTTAATCAGCGAATAGAATATATGAATATACGTCTTGTTAGGAATGGATTCGAACCAATCTCTGTGCGGTGGGCAGAGAAAATACCCTTGTCGAAAAATCCTGATGACACTATTCGTACTTATTCAGAGTCTTACCTTCGCGCAGCCGTGCTGAAAATGACCAGTCCTTTTCAAACAAAAGAAATTACTCACGATACCGCTCATCACGCATTAGATGTATTGCTGACTGATAAGTTACGTGGACCGCAACAAATGCGCGATACCATAGCTATCGAATTTTCAGACTTTGTTCGTGACTATACGTCAACGTATCCACGAAGATTTCCTTTACTTTCGATATCTTCAAATCGAGAGGCCGTTCTAGCCTTATTTTTTCAAACTTTAGCTAACAACCACGATGGCTTCTCAGGTAGAATTCCGCTGCAAGTGTTGTTGGAACTCGCCCCAGGAAATTTCGAAAATTTTAGAGTTTACGACTCTCATCTAGGTCGTGAATTTTCGCCGACGGAGGCGCTTGCTCGTATTGTTTTTGAAAACAAAAGAGATCGCACACTTAAATCGTGGTTTGAAACACGAATGGAAAAATACGTAGCCGTTTCGAATATGTTACTTCTAAAGGCCCATCGTGAATACACTTTGCAAGACTGGCTTGAACATGCTGTTTTCGGCCGACTTCAAGAGCAGCTCAATCCTAATTTTATTTTGGGCCCAGGAGAATCTAAAAGTATTTTACGCGGCTACACTGAAAATAAGTTTGGCGAGAATATCGCTGAAGTCGGGCGCCAGTATGGATCTTATAACTCAGAAATGCGAGCACTTTACCGTGTGTTCACAAAGAGTAATGAAAAAGTTAAAACTATTTTAGTTTCTTATGATGACGATTTCAACGTCAAATCTGGCTTAGCACCGGCGGATTCTTATCATAGTTTATTAAAAGCTCGAGCTGCCGAATTGGAAAAGGCGCTTTCTAACTAGCTTTTCAATGGGTTCAAACAGCTTTGCTTAAATCTGGAATAGCAGTTACATTCGTAACTAAAACGATTTTACTTAACTACGTTATTGAAATGTTGAAATTAGAAGGCGTTGAAAAACAATAGCCGTTGAACAAAGCAAAACTGGGCTGAACCTAGTTTTGCTTTTCTTTTTTAGAACTAAGTTTCAATGCATTTTTCATCGAGCATAATTTTTTATATCCGTTAACAGAATTACCAGACTGACTACAATCAGAGTTTAAACAGATTGTTTTATCAAACTCAGCACCCATTAAAAAATCATTAGCAAACTTAAGCGTGACATACAGAACTTCATCACCCGTCTTAGTATCACCTGTCAGTTTTAATGTGGGCGAATTAATTCGGTAGAAATAATTCTTCTCCACCGTATCTTGCAACAACACGGATTCAACTGGCGCTGTCCAAGGACTTGAGTAGGTTTTAGTTTCCGCGCCCTCTTTCAACGTTACAGAAAAGACATCGCCCTTAATCTCTACGTCAAAATCACACGTAGTATCTGATTTCCACGTCGTATCTGGTAATTCAGCGCCCGCCGTTAATAACTCGGGATGATCCGTAATAAATTTGGTAAAATCATAACCTAACTTAGGCCATGATTTTGCGGTCTTAGATTTCTGAATCATGTCCGCCAATTGTGATAACGGCATCGTCTTTTTAGACGATTTTGGAACATACTCATAAACAGGCGTACTGAAACCTTCAGTGTACAGAAGATCATTCCAGTCTGCTAGTGACATCTTAGATCCCTTTTCGATAATCGTTATCGTCGCCGAGCGAATCTGACTGTAATCAATTTCTGTTAGATCCGAAGGTTTTCCACGCAAGTCTTTCGAGTACGAACTTAGACAATACTGCTCGGTGTGACGACCGAAATAACGAGCGCGACATTCAAACAACGCCGAATCAAATTTTAAAAGTTTTAATCCCATTAGGATTTCATGCACAAGAAGTGTTCCTTGAGCCTCTGGTGATTTCATGTCGTCGTATACTTTTTGATTCAACCAAACTTGTCGTAAATCTTGAAGAGCCGCTTGATCTGTTCCTACTGCAGATGCGATTTTTTCAGATGGTAATTGTTTTAATTCCGCAGGAATTAAATACCACGATTTTTTATCTAACACGAAATCGATCACACGTTTTAAATCGCTGTCTTTCAACGCTTCAGTTTCAATGATGGGCTGAACGTGGCTGATGAAGGCGGGCAGTTCACGCACCTTAACAATATACGATTCCAGCGGCTTACCCATAAAGGTATTACCGCCACCGCTATCTACGGTACCTGCCGACTTATCGCCATCCGAGTCTGTTGTTCCCGCAGGAGCCCCCGGGGATGTTGAATCCTGAGTCTGCTTACGAGTAGTACACCCGACAAAAAATGTCAGAACTAACGAGATGGTCAGCAATATACGAAACAATCGAGTCATTTTATCATCCTACGTTCGGCTCTATACAAAGCCATTACAGTTAATTGCAATTAAAGATCCATTGGCGTTACTCGACTCTGCCTTGATAGTCGATATCGGTTTCAAAGGGAGCCACCAAGATTTCGATAGTGCCACGGCTTTTAAACACTGTCTTCGAAGCCTCAGTGCCTTGTTCTGAATCCGACCAGTCTTTCAGATGTTGTTTTAAGTTAATTTCAATAGGGTGCTCAGCCAAGAAAGGACAAAATGTCTTCGGTGGCAATTCTTCTGATTTCCCAATAACTGCGTGGTACGAACCGTACATCAAACCAGGATCTGTGTACTCTTCGATAGGCTTAAACGTCACTGTGGGTTTCACGCGGCCACCACATGTACTCATTTCGATTTTCAGAACGCCGTCTTTATAGGAAACCAATCTAAACTTTTCTAGTTTTTTAGGAGCTGGCGATTGCTGAGCCGGCACTCTCGATGTCTGCTGAACTTCTGACTGAGGCGTTTGAGCGATCGCACAGCTGCAGATACTGACCATTAGACCAAGTGTTAACATCACGTTTTTCATAAGAACCATCCTTTCTAAGTTGACGGCATAGTAATCTATTCTTAAAATCGTCTCCATACCCATTTAGTAAAAAAACATCTAAAATAGTGACCTTTTGGTTAACATATTTTTCTAAAAGCCGATATAATTGGGGTATGACTATCTTTGAATACAACGATTACAAAAAGTTCCTAAAAACCTGGATTGAAGCTCAGCCCAAACAAGGCCGTGGATTAGTGCGCCGAATGGCCGAACACCTGCGAGTTAGCCCCACGATGATGAGTCACACCCTCGCGGGCGAAAAGCATTTTAGTTTCGAGGCCGCCAATGATTTAGCCGTGTTCATAGGCCTTGACGACAGTGAAACTGAATATCTGTTGTTACTGGTGTCGCACGCAAAGGCCGGCAGTTTTGCCTTACGTGAACGTTTCAGAAAAAAAATTATTTCAGAACAAAAGAAGGCCGCTGAAATCACAAAGCGTGTGAAAGCGGATGCTGATTTGCCGAATGTTGCAAAAACTGTTTTCTATTCTCACTGGCTTTACACAGGAATTCGCAACATGTCGGCGTGCCCTGATTTTCAAAACATCGATGATATTTCAAAGCATTTGAACCTGCCGCGTGCCACGGTGAAAAAGGTCGTAGAGTTTTTAGTAAAAAATGATTTGTGCATCGAGAAGAACGGTCATCTGTTGCCGGGACCAAAACAAACTCATGTTGGACATCAATCCCCATTAGTCAGCCGTCATCATCAGAATTGGCGCCTGCAAGGGTTTACAAAGATGATCGATGCCGAGGATAAAAATCTTTTCTTTACAGCACCGATGTCGCTGTCCTATGAAACTGCGGAAGTCATTCGTCAAAAAATTCCTGGTTTCATTGAAGACGTGATTAAACTCGTGCGGCCCTCGCTTTCGGAAACTGTTCGCTGTTTGAATATCGATTGGTTTGATTATTAGTTGTGCTGGCTAGGCATTTTACTAGAAGAGTATCATCCTCCTTGATAGTCTTCAATTCCAATAAGCTCCCCTATGTTTTTCTCTTACCTAATCTCTTTAGCGTCCAATTCAAATTAGAAAGATTAGGCTGCTAAAACCAAACATTCAGTTCTAAACTCATCTACTCGTGCTCGCCAACATTTTTACTCAATCAAAACAACTACTTGCAAAACGGGAGCACGAGACGTTGTAAAAAGGGTTCACGGGATTTTAACGGGGTATTTAGAGAGAAGTGAGTCAAAAATTGTCCATCCGAAGGCCTTATGATTTGATTTTGTTACTACGCAACTTCAAATTAAAGGAGTTCCAACGGATGGACTTTCCAAGAATTATCACTG
>JAEUWH010000038.1 GCA_016785955.1 Pseudobdellovibrionaceae bacterium
CAGTCTTGGCGTTCCTGGTTATGATGAAATTGGGGAAACCTATACCAAGAAAAGTGGCAAGTTTATTCTTAAAATACAAAATTTTTGTGTTCGCATTGTTGTAGCTTTTAAAGACGGTTACGTAAGTTCGTCCGGAAAAAATAATGCGACGACGTTGACTTATTGTGAAGTTGAAAACTTTGTGGGTGCCAAAGACCTTATCATTCATCTAAAGAAAGCTCCACGCACTTCTCAAAATGTGGATGTTAAATCTGAAGAACAATTTTGTCGAATTGTTGGCAAAGTCTTTAATAATGATGGCTCGGGATTACCAGAAGTGACAATTACCAATGGGAAGCAGAGTGTTTTATCTGATAACGATGGAAATTATGTCATCGAAAAAAAAGAAAAATGTGATAACCATTGTACGTTGAGCAAGCAGAATTATAGTTCGGTATTTCCTGAAAAAAGTGATAGTGCTGTAGTCAGTTGTTTTTTGGGGCAACCGAATGATGTTGTTTTTGAATCAAAATAGAAAAATACTAGAAAAGTAATATAGAAAAGTAATATAGAAAAATAATATAGAAAACATGCAAAAATAGAGTGTAAAAGACAGTTTGTTGGAAAGAGTTATGACAGGCACCTTTCACCTTTCATTTTTCATCACATAAGTTCGACTTTGTTCTAGCTACCATTGAGTTAAATTCTTTCTTAAAATTCGCTATTAAGTTAATATTTTGGAAAAGTGAGAAAATTAATGCGCTTTATATATTTCTATTTATTTTTGTTACTTTTGGCCGGCGTATCCTTTGGAGCCAGCTGTTATAGCGTCAATTTTTCTGGGTTAAAAGAAGTCAAACCGACACTTCTCACAATTGTAAACAACACTGACGATCCTCCTCCTATATCTATTCCTGACATTTGGGATTGGCGGAATGTAAATGGTGTTCATTGGCTAACACCAGTGACCAAACAATCGGGATGCAACGATTGTGTGATGCATGCCATGGCTTCCGTATTCGAAGGTCAGTTGAAAATTTCTTCTGGCTTGTCTTGGATTACGCCTCGGATTTCTATCGCAGAAGGTTTTCACTGCGGTGGCGGAATTTGTTCACAAGGGTGGACTGGCGAACAAGCGGTGGAGAAGGCCAAAACCAGTGGTTTTGTCGACAGTGCCTGTGGCGAAAAAATTGACTCAAACAATGTATGCTCTTCAAATCTTTGTTCTGACGTCAACAGCCGACGATGGAAGGCAAAAGATTACAAGACAATCACCCAAGGTACTGTAGATGTGAATAAAATTAGAGTAGCGCTTTTGCATGGCCCCGTTTTAACGAGCATGGCTCTGTATAGTGATTTTGGCTGTTACCGTTGGGGAGTCTATCGCCATCAGACTAATACGGCCCCTGTCGCGGGACATATGATAGCGATCGTGGGCTATCATAAAGCCAAGCGTGCTTGGATCGTTAAAAACTCTTGGGGCAACGAGTGGGTTGATCAAGGCTATGGATACATTTATGAAAAGGATACTTCGGGCATTGGCTCTTATTCCTGGAGTTTATACTTACCACCAATAGAAGGATTTGTTGACATAGAAAATGTTCAAGATAATTCACTTTTGAAAAATGAAGTCAGTGCCATTTTGCAATCAAGCACGTCAAATCCAGAGGTATTATTCTTATTGCTGACAAAGGATTCTCAACCCATATTTGAAGACCAGTGTCTTGGCCCTAGATGCAATATTAGCATTAAGACACTTGATTTTGCCGATGGCGACTATGAAATTCATAGTTACACAAAAAATTCAACGACTCAGCAAAAAGAGAAACAAAGCTTAGTAAAAAGAATCCAAATTCTTAATGGCGAGCCAAGTCTTAAGAGCTTACGAGCCATTCCGTCATTATTAACAAAAACCGAAAATGGTTTTAACATTTCATTAGAATATTCTATCAGACCCTATCAACTGGAGTTCAGAATCCTAGACGCTAAAAATAAACTGGTTTACAAGCAAAATACATACGATGTCAGCGAAAAGCTATCCCTTTATATAAATCCCATTTTACTGAAACAGAAAAATATGAGTCTAGAGACTTGGATAAGTTACGGCGCTTACCCTTTACGATTGTTAGCAAAGACAAGTCTGTAAA
>JAEUWH010000041.1 GCA_016785955.1 Pseudobdellovibrionaceae bacterium
GTGGCTAGATTCGATTTTAGGGTAATATGATGAGCATGTTTAATACTCAAAGGTCGATAGGATCGACGTTTGTTCAGGGCTAAGGAGCCCCCGTGTTCTTTGCTGGGTTTGGGGAGATTAAAAGAGAGTTGTTTCATAGAACAGAGCCATAGAGCAAGACCGGGGCTTAAGCGCGGGGCGGTGCCTTGAGCGGGACACATCCGGGTGTTGGGCTTAGGGGCGTTTGGGATCCGGGAAGAGTTCTTGGGGGATAGGGAGGGCTAGATCACAGGAGCAAGGCTGTGCCCGGAGTGTAGAAGGACTGGGGGCGCGAGGGGGAGATGTGAAGGAGATGGAGGGATGATGGGTGAAGGAGATGGATGAGGGGCGGTGCCTTGAGCGGAGATAGTAGGTGGGGCACTGACACTATGAAGCTGTGATATTGTTCCATGGGTTTCAGCTAAAGCCTTAAGTTAAGTCTGAGTTCAGCTTGATAGCTGAACTATTTCGCAAGCACTTTGCTCTGCTTGATAGATTACAATGTATGCTTTGAATGGTCGTTATATCTGGTGGCTCTTGGATGGCTATTTTTTTTACGTATCTATTTCCTTAAAGTGACGTCAACAACAGTAGGTAATGTTTGAATGTTTTGAGATGTATGAATGAGGGTTGAGTTTTTTTGTCCCGTTTTTTCGTTAGCCTGGCGGGCGGTGCCAGCTTTGTGGTGTTTTTGGGAAACCTAAAACAAAACAAAAATCGCCGCAAATATTTAAATCAGAGAAAGAGAGTCATACAGTGAGTGAGTGGGAGAGAGGGGTTTGGGCTCGATCCTCTGGCATCGAGCTTGGGGTGTGGGTGGATGGTTATCGTTTGATTGATTTGGGGTCGACGGCGTCTTGGAGGCCGTCGCCGATGAAGTTGAAGCTGACGACGGTGATGAAAATCATGAGGCCTGGCAGAATGGTGAGCCATATGTTTTTATAGATCACCTCTTGAGCGTTGTTCAGCATGTTGCCCCAGCTGGGTGTGGGAGGCATGATTCCTAGACCTAAGAAGCTCAGTGCAGATTCATAGATAATAGAGGTGCCTATGCCTAAAGTGATGGCCACTAGCATAGGAGCAATCACGTTCGGGAACATATGACGTACAATAATGGTGCTATCTTTTGCTCCCAGGGTCCGAGCGGCCAGAACAAATTCACGTTCGCGTAGGCTCAAGATGCTGCCGCGAACCAGACGCGCGACCGTCATCCACGAAAATAAACACATGATCACGAACATCTTGATGATGCTCTCGTAACTGGGATTTAGAAGTTCTTTGATCATCGGCAGTTTACTTAAATCAACGGCCGAAAAAACAATAAGTATGGGAATCGTGGGCAACGACAATAAGGCATCCGTGATGCGCATAAGTACCATGTCGATTTTGCCACCGTAAAATCCCGCAATACCACCGATTAGCAATCCAATCAATGCGCTCGAGATGGCCACCATGATTCCGACACCAATCGAAACGCGCGCCCCATAGATCAAACGAATAAACACGTCTCGACCGACCTCATCCGTTCCGAACAAGTGAAAGGTGTCGAAAGTTTTTAGTAGCGCCCTGTACTGAGAATACTCGACACCTTTTAGTTGAGACAACGTGCTTTTGATTTCATCCTGCGGTTTAACCACAAGCTCAAAAAGAGCCTCGTGGTTGTTGTCGCCCGCATCCCCTGGCGTGTTCGCGGTAAGCACATTTTGAGTTTTAAGCGCCGTCGCCAGTTGGTTGGCTTCGTCCGGAAATTGATTGATGTACACTTCAACGGACGTCTCTTTGATGTCGTTGGTTGCCTGCGCGCGTGTTAAGGGCGCCATATAGCGAGCAGCTACGTTCTGCCGATTAGGATCCAAACCGGTCAATTTAGTAATTAAATTCGCTGACAACGCCGTCACCAGAAAAATCAGAATCACGAACATCGAAAAGAACGCCATTCTATGTTCTTTAAATTGGTAGAACACAATCTTCCACATAGGCAACGCTGACTCGAGTGCTTTTCGTTGGGCCTCGCTTAGCGATGAGTGATGCATGGACGATGATGGCGACGGAGATGGTTCAAGCGATGATTGGTTCGGAGTGGTCATGAGTTCCTCTTGTCTAGGTGTAGGAGATTCTGGGATCGGCAAATCCATAAAGTATATCGGCCACGAGGTTCATCATTAAGACCATGCTCACAGAAATAATAAACGAGATCATGGCCACGTTATAATCATTCTGCATTATTGAATCGTAAACCAGTTTGCCCACGCCCTGATATGAAAATACGGTTTCGGTCAAAATGGCGCCCGAAAACAGTCCCGAAAAGCTTAACGCAAAAATGGTGATCAAGGGAATCAAAGCATTTCGAAAACCATGTTTCCAGATCACCACCGAGCGCGCTAGGCCCTTGGCCTTGGCGGTGCGAATAAAATCATTTCTCATCGCTTCCATCATGGACGAACGAATATACCGCACGAAAACACCAATTTGTTGAATGCTTAGAGAGACAATGGGCAAGATTAAATACAAGGCGCGATCTTTCAAAAACGCCCAGGTCGAAACATGATCAACACCAATAGTTTCGGTGCCTCCCGCCGGCAAAATGGGGAACTGAACCGCGAAAATAATAATCAGCATCAGTCCTAACCAAAACGAGGGAATGGAAATGCCGCCAAACGAAAAAAAATTCACGAAATAATCAACCCGGCTTCCTGGTTTTAATCCTGAATAAATACCCAGAGGCAAGGCTACAGAAATTGAAAACAACAACGCCAGAAATGATAAAGCGAACGTGTTTTTCAAACGCGGTCCCATCAGTTCTTCGACCGGGACGCGGTACGTGCGGCTATAGCCTAAGTCTCCGGTCGCGATGGACTTCACCCAATTGAAATAGCGTTGGTAGGCGGGTTGATCCAATCCGTAAAGTTCACGTAAACGCGTGATGTCCTCCGAGGTGATGCGCGGATTTGATTGAATCATCAGTTCTACAGGATCTCCCGGCATTAAGGTCATCAAGTAATAACAAACATACGAGACAATCGTGATCACCAAAATGGTTTGGATAAGGCGACGAAGAATGTAGGTCCCCATTGTTACTCCAGTGTCCAATACTCAACGGCATTTGTTTCGCTGAATTGATGACCTGGAATTTTGAAATTTTTCAAATTATTGGGGATCACAGCGTTGTCGGTGCGATAATACAATGGCAACACGGGAAGGTCGGCCGTGTACAATTTCAGCATCTCAGCCGCCAGTTCGCCGCGTTTTTTACTGTTGAATTCCAGATCCATATCTTCGATCAATTTATCCATGCGAGCGTTGCGCCAGCCGGGCTGATTTTGGCCCGACCAACCGTTCTTTTCGGTCGGAATCATTTCGCTGTGCTGAGTGGATCGAGGATTTTTCTCGGTCGTAGATACCCAAGCGTACATCGCCATATCAAATTTACGTTTTTTCGCAGTCTCGCCAAAAAAAATACGACCCGGTTCGTTTTTAATCACGACCTCTACGCCCACTTGTTTCCACTGATTTTGTAAATACACTTGGACCGCTTCACGTATTTTATTCCCCGCCGTCGTCATAAAAGTCAGGCTTAATTTCTTGCCATCTTTCACGCGGTAACCATCCGGTCCGGCTTTCCAGCCGGCCTCTTCTAACATTTTAATGGCCTGGCGTTTAGAATAACGGTAGGTCGTTATGGATTTAGGATCATCCGTATACCAAGGATCATTTTTAGTCATAAAGTGAATCGCCGACGGTTGTTTTCCTTCGAACAAAGATTTTACTAATTGATCTTTGTCAATAGCCGTTGCCAAGGCTTTGCGGACAGCAATGTCTTTTAAAATAGGATTGTCCAAGTTCAAATCAATATGTTCGTAAACCGCGCTGGGTTCGAACTCGACTTTGAAATCTGCTTTTTCTGTTTTTAGTTTTTTCTCTAAGGCAATGGCTTGATCAAAGGTCAAACCCAAAACCGAAATTTTATCGACCGTACCCGACCGCAGATTGGCTTCCAATGTTCCCGTGTTCGCAATTAACTTGACGATAATTTTTTGGATTTTGGGAGCGTCTCCATAAAAATGCTTATTAGGCACCATGGTGATGTGATCGCCTAATTTCAATTCCGAGACCACATAAGGACCGTTGTATAAACCCGGCATGGTGGGCTTTTTGCTGTAGTTCGAGTTTTTCTCGTAACCTTCTTTTTGGTCTTTATATTTTTCAAAAACGGCTTCTTCGATGTGCTTAGGCAGTATGTAAAAGGTGCCTAACTGGTGCGCGTAATTCCAAATGGCTTTATTGTATGTCAGCGTGCATCTTTTAGGATTTTTTGGGTCCACATCGATTTTTTCTATTTGTTCATAGGTTTCTCGTTCTCCCACGCTGGTGTTGTTGGACATGGCGACCTTGCGCGTGAAAATGATGTCGGCGCAGGTGACCGGCGTGCCGTCGCCCCACTTTACATTTTCGCGAATTTCCCAATTCGTCACGATTTTCTTTTTGCCATTTTCGGTCATAATTTTCGCTTGGCCGTTTTCGAGAGTGGGAATTTCTTTGGCAATTTGAGCCACCCATTGATTCTTATCATTAAGATTCGTTAAACGGCGATTCACCATATAGCGCAGATATGTGGACGCCACCATGGTTGAAATCAGCGGATTCATCGTCTCGAATTCTTGAGAAATCCCGATTTTTAATTCCGCATTGGTCACTTTCGCTTGGGCCGGCGCCATTAACATCAGGGAAATGGAAACAGGCAAAAGAGTTTTTAAAGCGATCGACATTATAGGCTCCTTATTTCTTGATTAACTTCAGATTAGAATCGTAAAGAAAGCACGCCACCTGCTGACTGCCGGCGCCCTGTAAAGCCGGCAAAGTTTGCGAGCAAACATCCATAGCGTGAGGGCAGCGAGGGTGAAATGAACAACCCGAGGGTGGGTTAATAGGACTCGGAACCTCCCCAGAAAGGGATTTTTTCATCTCTTTTTTGCCTTCGCCAACTCGTGGAATAGCCGACAGCAAAGCTTGCGTGTAGGGATGTTTAGGCTGGTTAAACATTTCATCTCGAGTGCCGATCTCTACGATTTTACCTAGATACATCACGGCCACGCGATCACAGAAATATTCAATGACAGATAAATCATGAGAGATGAAAAGGTATGTCAGTCCTAACTTTTCCTGCAAGTCTTTAAGTAGGTTTAAAATTTGCGCCTGAATCGATACGTCCAAAGCGGATACGGGCTCGTCACAAATAATCAATTTTGGATTCAGTGCGATCGCCCGTGCGATGCAGATCCGCTGTCGTTGACCACCGCTGAATTCATGCGGGTAACGATTGACATGTGCCGCTTTTAAGCCGACAAGTTCAAGCAATTCTTTAACACGTGTTGTGCGTTCTTGAGATGTTCCGACGTTATGGATATCAAACGGCTGTCTTAAGATTTGCCCAATGGTCATCCGAGGATCCAGCGAAGCATAGGGATCTTGAAAGATCATCTGAATATCTTTACGCAATAAACGCAAACCACGGCCGTCGACATGTAAAAAATCTTGGCCTTCAAATTGGATTTCTCCCGCCGTCGGTTCATAAAGACGAATCAAGGTGCGACCAAGCGTTGATTTGCCGCAACCACTTTCGCCGACCAGTCCCAGAGTCTCGCCTTTGCGAATTTCCAGCGTTACGTCATCCACCGCTTTCACGTGCCCCACCGTTTTCAGCAAAAGACCACGTTTGATGGGAAAGTATTTCTTAATCTGTGTGGCCTTTAGGATGATTTCGTTTGTCACTTCTTTCACAGCCTACCTCACAACGGATTGAAACACGCTACGCTGTGGTCTGGTCCCACCACAACGGGCATCGGTTTTTGATGAGCACATTCGGTTTTAACCCGCGAGCAACGGTTCACAAAAGGGCAGCCCGCCGGCAGTTCATGCGGAGCCGGCACCGAGCCTTCGATGGTTTTTAATCGAGACGCTCGGTGGCCCAGTTTTGGACGGGACTCGATCAGGGCCGCTGTGTACGGATGCTTTGGTTGACTAAACAAGATGTGTGTCGGCGCTTTTTCGCACATTTGTCCGCCGTACATCACAAGGACCTTGTCTGAAACTTCAGAGATCACACCCAAGTCGTGTGTGATAAATTGGACGCTCATGTGGAATTGTGATTGTATTTTTTGAATCAACTCCAAGATCTGCGCCTGGATAGTAACGTCCAGCGCGGTCGTGGGCTCATCGGCAATCAAAAATGAAGGATCACAGGAAAGAGCCATTGCAATCATGGCTCGCTGGCGCATCCCTCCGGACAGTTGATGAGGATAGTTTTCATAACGTGATTCAGGCGATGGAATCCCGACCAACTTTAGCATTTCAATGCTGCGTTCGCGCGCTTCTTTCGTCGAGCACTTTTTGTGTTTGATAATCTGCTCGTCGATTTGAAAGCCGATCGTGAGTACGGGGTTTAATGCCGTCATGGGCTCTTGAAAAATCATGGCCATGGAAGATCCGCGGATTTCTTCCATTTCTTTTTCCGAAACGGCAAAAACATCGGTGCCGGCTAAATTAAATTTTCCGCGCGTGATTTTACCGGGGCGCTCGATGAGTCTCATGAGTGAAAATGAGGTCACAGATTTTCCGCAACCGCTTTCTCCCACGATGCCCAAGGTTTCGCCTTTGTGAATTTGGTAAGATATATTATTGACCGCGCGAAACGGACCAGATTTTAAATAAAAAGTGGTTTCTAAATTTTCTACAGAAACAAGCGGGGAGCCAATCGGAGCATCGGTTTTGCCCGATATGGTATTTTGTTTTGAATTGTGTGGTACATGTGTTGTCGACAAATTCAATCCCCCTCAGACAACAAGATCCATCTCGTCGCTATTTTATGAAGTATAACAAAGGCCAAACTCAATCAATCACAAAGTTTTATTTAAAGAAAGGAAGTGGTTCCATTTTGGCAATTATTTTTTCAAATGCGACTTCTATCGAACGTCCTAAAACATTCGAAAGTTTTTCCGAGATGGGTTGTTTTTTTTCAAACTTAACTTTCAGAACCGTGTACGCTTTTGCCGCTTCTAAGATGTAGTCATCGCTTGTTTTTATTTGATCTATCAGTTTTAGATCTAAGCACTGTTCGCCAAACCAATATTCACCCGTGCCGACCTTCTCCATATCGATTTGGGGGCGATATTTTGTCACGAAAGATTTAAACAATTGATGAGTCTGTTCGAGTTGTTGAAGAAATTTTTCTTCGCCTTTAGGTGTAATTTCTCCAAAAAGAGAAACTGTGCGCTTGTAGTCGCCGGCTGTATATTCTTTGTAATCCACATCATGTTTTTTTAACAAGCGGCTGAAATTAGGGACTTGCGCGACCACGCCAATTGAACCCACGATGCCAAACGGAGCACATAAAATTTTATGGGCCGTGCAGGCCATCAAATAGCCGCCACTGGCTGCCACTTTGTCGACACAAACAGTGAGTGGAATTTGATGTTCACGCACGCGGGCCAGTTCGCTGGCGGCTAGGCCATAGTTATTGACCACGCCCCCGGGAGACTCTACGCAGACTAAAACTTCATCTTTGCTTGATGCGGTTGTTAAAATGGCCGTGATTTCTTCCCGCAAGTTTTCAACTTGAGAAGCCTTGATGTCGCCCTTAAAATCAATAACGAATAAACGGGGTTTGTCCATGGGTGAATCTTTTTTGTCTTTCTTTGCTTTCTTATCCTTTTTTCGCTCGTCTTTGAGTTGGCTTTTTTCCATCAGGACAGACTTGAAGGAATTTTTATAACTATCCATTTTTTCATTTAATTTCTCGATTTCTAATGATGACTTCATTTGCGCCTTCAATGCTAAAACACTGATGATCAAAATAATGCCAGCAAAAAACAAGAATAGGACTATTGTTTTAATGGTAAAAACGCCAATTTCAGACCAAAATTCCATGGGGACCTCATTTCAGATGGATTTCATGATTCCTAAAATCGTTTAAAAAGTCGAGCGGAAAATAAAATAGATTCGAAAATTTAAAAAGGTGCTATAATAAAGGGTGTGTATACCCGTAAAATTTTCGAGTCTGACTCGATCGTTTTTTCAATCGTTTTTAGCATCCGTTGGGGTGTTGTGGTCTGTTTGTTTTCACAAGTCGTGCAAGCGAAAATTCAAGAGCATGAACTGGAGCAAGAGCGCCTGTCCGGCTATAAGGACCATGTCGTGGAAAGTCAAATTTATGATCGCGAACGAATGCGCAGTTACCGTGCTTACCTGGAGAGTGTTGAAAAGGATTTATTCGAAAAAAAGCACGCATTGAAAGATTTTAAAAAATCACAGAATAAAGTGCGTGACGATAAAGACGAGCAGGCGGCATTTGCTGAATTCATGAAAGCAAAAAAACAAGGTGAAAAAGAGATGGATAGGGCTGCGGCGGGGTATCGTAAGAATCAGCAGCGAAGTAAAAACGTTGCTTCTCGGCGTGATTTCACTGAAGAGGAAGAGCTTGATGTTCTTGTCGAACGTCCTCGATATGACTACCGAAAACGCGCGGCTTATGGTGCGAAACCGAAATACAAAGTTGCGATTAAATCAGGGCCATCGGGAGCCGGTGGATCCGGAACGTACACGCCACCACCGCCGCCAGATTTTGGATCTGATTCAGGCTATATTCCACCGCCTCCACCGCCGATGCCAGAAATGCCGGCCGAACCATTTTTTGATGAAATTCCACCACCACCGCCACCACCAATGCCTGGCGCCGAGTTTGGCGGAGAAATGGGGGATAATTATATTCCGCCACCACCACCACCGCCGCCTATGTTTGACGGAGAGTTTTGAAAAATTATGCGGCGTCGGATGCGCCGTCTTTATAAAGGTTTGCGAAGGACTCGCACAGTTCTTTGCCTTTGCTTTCCATTTGTTTGAGCGTGTTCCAGTTATAGGTGTTGGATTCGCCTAGTCCCATCCACATTCCGACAAGTTTGTTGCTTACGATAAGGGGAACCATTGTAACGTTGCCGGGTACCTGTCCTTGATTCCAAAATTCAAAAAACTTTTCGTTGCACTCGTTAAGAACGATATAGCCATGGTAACTTTTAAGGGTTGTTGCGACGGTCTTAAAAATACTCGGTTGGCTGAGATCCAATTTTTCCAGATCTTTTGAACGTGGAGTGACATTGTCGGACCATGACACGGGAACCGCGTTGAGTTCGCTTGAGTCCACGGCGATAATAATGAATTTGTCGAACAGATTTGAAGCCTTGCTGAAAAAACTTTGAGTTATGTTTTCAAAATTTGTGGGGTTGTCTTTTTTAATCGCGATAAAATATGGAAGACCTTGGTTCATTTCTTTCTGGATAGTTGTCGGAAGATTTGAGGCGACCGTGGCCAGTGACGTTAGACCCAGTTTTGTTGAGGTCATTCCGGTATTTGTAAAACCAGTATTGGTTGTATTGTCGGTCCCTGATTTGCTGAGTGATGCAAATCCAGAAGCATTATTGCCTGTGTTGACCTCAACATTAGTAAATTTAAGTGAAATTTCTTCTCTTGGCGGTGTAGAGAGAGCATCGAGTGCGTCGAAAGATATTTCATTTTGAAGAGGTGCTGATTTAGATGCCAGGGGTGGCTCTGGCTCAAGGCTGAGATTGAGCCCTTCGGGTTGCTCATCGGCAATTTGTAACGATAATAAAGATTCTTCATGATCAGTTTCAGGCGTCTCTGCCAGTTCTATAACTTCGAGATCATTTTTTTGTGTCGTTTTATGAGCCGAGGCTGTGTTTGTGTAATTGACCATTTGCGGCTGTGAGGCCACCAGTTCTTTGATTTTCTTTGCCGACTCGGTGCCTTTATCTGAGTTGATGTAAAATTGATAGGTACGTTGAGTGTGCTTGAATTCAGCTAATAAGAATATTGGGTACATCGATGCCGGGAAGCGTGCCGGAATTTCCAAACAAGCCACCAATAGGTGACCATCCCACAAACCAATGGGTACAATTTCTTCACTCCATGGAAACTCTGATTTCCAGGCTTTCCAGTCATCAATCGAGGGGAGATGGGCATTAAAGTACTCGTCTTGGATTACGGGCAAATAATAGGCGGTTTGAGCCCATTTTAGATACTCATTCATCGGGATGATTTTCTGACTAAGGGCAAAACCGGTCGGGCTTAAATGGGTTTGAGCTGTCTTATATTTGTTCTCAAAGTCAGCGAGATAATTTTGAAAGTGTTGTGCCCATTTTAAATTCATAGCCATCCCTGATTACATCGGAATGAATTGAAAAATCTTTATAAAATAAGGTCGGCGGGGCTAAAGATCTTTCCGCGGTCCTGCCGTCCTGTAAAAAAGTAATACAGAATGATCACTTTTCATTGGGCGCTATCTATGGTATCGAAAACCCCTATGATTACTACCTTGGACGGGGTTTATTTAGATCACAACGCGACGACCCCGGTCGATACTTCTCTATACGAATTTATACCGAATTGGCTGTCGCAATTTGGTAATCCCAGTTCTATTCACCAGGCTTCGCGTGGGCCACGAACATTGATTCGCGAAGCCAGACATCATATTGCCGAGACTTTGGGTGTGTCTCCTTTGGAAATTGTGTTTAACTCGGGTGCCAGTGAAGGGAACAATTCTATCATAAAATCAGTGTGGGATCGCAAAGGCGTCGAGCGGAATGAGTTTATATGCTCTTCTGTCGAGCATCCGAGTGTGATGAAGGCGATGCAAGCCATTCAGAAAAAAGGGGCCGTCATTCATTGGATTCCTGTCAATCGTGATGGCGAATTGGATATGGCGTTTGTCCAACGGGTACTTAGCCACAAGACGGCCTTGATTTCGGTGATGTCCGCCAATAACGAAACGGGGACGTTGTTTCCCGTGGCTCAGCTGGTGCCTTTAGCTCGCGCGGCCGGGGCGTTGATACACAGTGATTGTGTGCAGGTGTTTGGTAAGCAGGCGCTGAACCTGAAGGAATTAGGGGTCGATTATGCCACATTTTCAGGACACAAGTTTTATGCGCTCAAAGGTTCTGGGTTTATGTACTTAAAGAAAACGGCTCCGTTTGTATCGTTAATTGACGGCGGTGCTCAAGAGCGTTTTCGTCGCGGTGGAACCGAGAACACCTTGGGTGTGGCGGCGATGGGCCACATCGTTCAGAAAATGAAATCAATAAATTTGACCGGTGTTTGGGCCGATATTCAATCGCATCGAGATTTTTTCGAGACCGAAGTTCGCACGCACATCCCGGGGGTTCACGTGACGGCACAGAAAAGTCCACGGCTGGGAAATACGAGTCATGTGATGATTCAGGGAATTGATGCGGAAACATTGTTGATTAATTTGGACCTAGACGGTTTTTTTGTATCGACCGGCGCGGCCTGTAGTTCGGGAAATCCCGAGCCCAGTCCGGTGTTATTAAGCATGGGTTTTTCTCGTCAGGAGGCCCAAACAAGTCTGCGCATTTCGCTGGGGTGGAATTCAAAACGCAGTGATATGGAACGTTTTGTGGAACGGCTGAAAGATATCGTGGCAAGATTACGTCAAATGAAGAAGGAGTGGGATGATGTCGCTCTCTAGTGTGCGGGTTAAAAAAAGAGTGTTGGTTGCTATGAGCGGCGGCGTGGACAGCTCGGTGGCGGCGGCGTTGCTGGTGGATCAAGGATACGAAGTGATCGGGGCCACGATGCAGGTATGGGACTACTCTCAGTGCGATATTGACGAGGGGAATGGGACCTGTTGTTCCAGTTTGGATGTTGATGATGCGCGAGCCGTTGCGGATAAAATCAAAATTCCTTTTTATGTCATCAATTGTGAATCTAAATTTAAAGAAAAAGTCATTGATCCCTTTGTGGCGGATTACCTGAAGGGGCAGACTCCGTTGCCGTGTGTGAATTGCAATACTTATTTGAAGTTTGATCACCTGATTCACAAAATGCGTGAATTGGATTGTGATTATTTGGCTACGGGTCATTACGCCCAAATCGAAACTGAAAATGAAAAAAGTTTTATAGCGACCTCTGAAGACGATTGGAAAGATCAAACGTATTTTCTGTTTACCACTCACTCCGAGATTATTCCCAAATTATTATTTCCTATTGGTCATTTGAAAAAACCGGAGGTACGCCGAATTGCCGAAGAAAAAGGTTTGGTGGTGGCCAAGAAGAAAGACTCGACGGGAATTTGTTTTGTCGGCAATCAGGGCTATGGTAATTTTATCGAGTCGCATGTTGGTTCTCAGGTCGTAGCCGCCCAGCGTGGTTATTTTCGTCGTTACCCTGGTGGTGAGGTCATGGGTGAGCATAAAGGTATCCATCACTATACGTACGGACAAAGCCGCGGGTTTGGTTTAGATCATCATGAAAAAATGTTTGTCGTCAAAGTCGATGCGCAGTCGCGAACAGTTTGGCTGGGTGACGAGGTACACTTGTTTGGTCATGATTTGCAATTACGTGATATGCGGCTGATGGACCAATTGGATGAAAACCAAGTCTACACGGTGAAGATTCGTTATCAGCACAAAGGCGCGCCGGCAAAAATTCAAAAACAGGGTGACGGTTTTAAAGTGTCTTTCTTAGAAAAGCAAAGAGCCATCACGCCGGGGCAGGCCGCCGTGATTTATAAAGATAAAAAATTAGTGGGTGGGGGATGGATAGTCGTTTAAATCTTCAGTACCACACCTTTGGTTGTAAAGTGAATACGTACGATACGGGGTTGATTCAAAAAAATTTAAAGAACTACGCAGCTGTTGGCGAGGCGTCGGTTCCGGCCACATTTTCGGCGCCATTTTCGATGTCTAATCTGGTGACTAAACCGGCGGTTCATATTTTAAACACGTGTGCAGTCACCAAAGAAGCGACTCAACAAGCGGTGCGGTTGATTCGTAAATTAAAGGCCAAGGAGCCATTTTCAACGATTGTGGTGACGGGCTGTGCGGCGCAGGTGGATACGGAATCGTTTTCGGCATTGCCGTCGGTGGATTTGGTGGTGGCCAATTCTCATAAGCACGAGTTACCATTTATTTTAGATAATTTTTTCCGTCAGCGAGATGGCAATAGAGTCTTTAAAAGTAATATTTTTAAGAAAGAAGATTTGGGTGTAGGCGGCGGCGAAGAAGATTCGCACACGCGTTCCTTTTTGAAAATTCAGGATGGCTGTAACAGCTTTTGCACGTTTTGTATTATTCCTTATGCGCGGGGAACCTCGCGGTCTTTGAAAGTGAATACGCTGATTCAGCGTATTCATGAATTGGAATCGCAAAATGTTCAGGAAGTCGTGTTGGCGGGGGTTCATATTGGCGACTATTATGATGGGGACGAACAGCTGGGCTTGGACGGATTGATTGAAACAATCTTAAAGAAAACCAAGATTCAACGTATTCGCCTGGGCAGTTTAGAGCCGATCGAAGTGTCAGATCGGTTGTTGGAATTATACCAAGATCCGCGTTTGTGTGCCCATTTTCACATGAGTATTCAAAGCTCGCAAACGAATGTGTTAAAAGAGATGAAGCGTAAATACACGCGACACGATGTGGAGTCCGCGTTGAATCGCATCTCGGGCAAAGTGAAAAACGTTTATATTGGAATGGATGTGATTGTAGGTTTTCCCAGCGAGACCGAGGTGGATTTTACCGAGACCATGAGTTCGCTAGCCCAGTCGCCCTGGACACGCATTCATGTGTTTCCCTACTCGGAAAGAAAAGGCACGAAAGCCGCGCACATGGAAACGAGTGTGGAATTTGGCGAGCGAAAGCGCCGAGCCGAGCTGATGCGGGCGCTCAGCAACGAACGTTTGCAAGCTGAAGCCTTGAAACAAAAAAATTTAGTGAAAAAAGTTTTGGTTTTGAAAAAAGGTCAGGCGTTAAGCCGTGATTATTGGAATGTAAAGCTGCCCACCGTGGATCCGGTGATGTTAGCGGGATGGGTTGGGCAGGAGATCGACGTGCGGGTTGTAGGATCCGTCGCGCAACAGATCCAGAATGATTGCCACTTGGTCGGGGAGGTCAGTGATGGATTCTAGTTGGATTCAGTTAGAACAAAATCTGGGCTACCGATTTAAGGAACAAAAAAATTTACAGAAGGCTTTAACGCACAAAAGTTTTTTATCGAGCGAGAAAAATTTTAACAATGAAAAACTCGAGTTTTTAGGCGATGCGGTTGTGGATCTCATTTTTTCGGAATGGCTGTACGAGTTGTTCCTGGATGAGGATGAAGGCACTTTGTCTAAAAAGCGGGCGTCTTTGGTCAACGAGACTGTTTTGTCAGATGTGGCGCTTGAACTGAAGCTGGATCAGTCATTGATCATGGGTAAGGGCGAGATTAAAACCGATGGCGCAAAAAATCCACGGATTCTGGCGTCCGTATTCGAGGCGGTTGTGGGGGCCATGTTTTTAGAATCGGGCTATGAAATCACGCGCAGTGTTTGTCGTCGCTTGTTTACGACGCGGGTTCAGTCTTTAAATTCCGAGATTCCTTTCGAGAAAGATTTCAAAACACGCATTCAGGAAATTTATCAAAAACAATATAAACGGGTACCGAGGTACCAATTGATCGAAGAAGTGGGACCGCCCCATGACCGCATTTTTATTGTCGAACTGGTGTTTGACGATGTGGTGATGAGTCGGGCTCAGGGCAGATCAAAAAAAGAAGCGGAACAACGTGCGGCCGAAGAGGCGCTAAGGATGATGAATGAAAAACGGGTATAAAGCAGGATTTGTTGGATTAATTGGGGAGCCCAATGCCGGTAAGTCGACATTAATGAATTATTTGATCGATGAAAAGGTCTCGATCGTTTCGCCTAAGCCGCAAACGACGCGTCGTCGGGTGCATGGTATTCACAGCCATGAAGAGGGGCAAATCGTGTTCGTGGACTCGCCGGGGTTGGTACATGCTAAAGAGGGGTTGAATGCATTTCTGGAAAAAGAAGCCGCCGAGGTGGTCAAGGAAAGCGATGCGCTGATTGCGGTTCTCAGTGTGGATTCGGAAAAGAAAGAAAATATCGAAGACGTGATCGCGTTGGTGGTAAAAAGCGGTAAGCCGTGGATGGCGGTGATTACCAAAACGGATCTGGCGGCGAAAGCTCACCGGGTCGTAACGATCCGCAAGTTGCTTGAAGGCTATAACGTTCCGATCGTGGCGGTGAGTTTGTGCCAGGACGAGTATGAACAAGAAAAACCCATGTTGCTGGAGCAAATCCGCAGTCTTTTGCCGGTGTCGGAAAAAGCCATGTACGACGAAGATATTTACACACAGGAAAGCGTCCGTGATTTGGTTTGCGAAATCGTTCGCGAGAAATGTTTCGAGTTTTGTCACCAAGAGATTCCTTATAATTTAGCGGTGCGCACGATTAAGTTTGACGAAGAATCGAAAAAAGTTCCGCATTTGTCGCTGGAAATCATCGTGGCGAAAGAGAATCACAAAGGTATTGTGATTGGTAAAGCGGCCGAGAATTTAAAAAAAATTGGTTCAGAGGCGCGTAAGGATATTGAAAAATTAATGGGCGAGAAAATATTTTTAGATTTGAAAGTCTCGTGTCGTGAAGACTGGTTTAAGAATGATCGCATAATGAAAGAATTAGGGTATTTTCATGAGAAAAATCGAACTAAGAACTAATGATGTACCCAAGGTGGCGATCGTTGGCCGTCCGAACGTGGGCAAGTCCACGTTGTTTAACATTTTAACGGGGACTCGTAAATCCGTTGTAAAAGATCAGCCGGGGGTCACGCGGGATATCATGATCGAACCGGTCGAGATTTGGGGAAAGACATTTGATTTAATCGATACGGGCGGAGTCACCGAAGCGGCCGACTTGTTTTCAAAAATGATTCGCGAACAAGTGATCGAGTTTCTGGACTCGGTGGATATGGTCATCATTGTGGCTGACGGCCGTGCGGGCTTTATCCCCGAAGACCGCGATATTGTGACGATTGTGAAAAAAACGGGTAAGCCGTTTTTGCTGTTGGTAAATAAAATCGACAAAATTGCCGATGAAGAGACGGCAAAAGCTGACTTCTATGAATTCTCTGAAAATCCAATTTCGTGTGCGTTTGAACAGCGCAAGGGGATTGCCGAGACCTTAGAGTGGATCACGAGTTTGATCCCCGAGAAATTGATCGAGAAAGATCGCGGGATTACATTTTCGATTGTTGGTAAGCCGAATGTGGGCAAAAGTTCGTTAAGCAATGCGATCTTGGGCATTTCCCGTATGCTAGTCAGTCCGATCGCGGGTACCACGGTGGATGCGGTTGACTCGGAATTTGAGTATGACGGAAAAATCTTTACGTTGATTGATACGGCGGGACTGCGTCGCTCGTCTAAACGAGAGGACGATGTCGAGATTATTTCGGCGTTTAAATCTCAGGAAGCGATACGACGATCGCAAATGGTTTTGCTGGTGATCGATGCGGTTCAGGGGCCCACCGAACAGGACGCGAAAATTTTGGAAATGATTTTAGAAGATCATCGTGGAGTGATCATTGTCGCGAATAAAGCCGATTTGGCAAAGAAAGAAAGTCCACACTATAAAGATAAGTTTATGGAGCAAATCCAAAGGCATTTTCACTTTTTTACGGATGTTGATGTGGTGTTCACGTCGGCTTCAGAGGGTAAGGGTTTAGGGGAATTGTTAAATCAAATCCAAGCGACAGTGGAAAAAATGAACTTTCGGGTTTCCACTGCGGATTTAAATGATTTCTTTTTTCAAGCGATTCGTCGGGCGCCAGCGCCCCGTGCGGGCGTGAACAATGTGAAGTTTTATTATCTGACACAAACGTATCAGAAGCCTCCGGCGTTCATCGCGTTTGCGAATTATCCTGATGCCGTGACCCCTTCGTATCGTCGTTTCTTGATCAATCAATTGAAAGAGCATTTTAAACTCTACGGCGTGCCTATCCGAATTTTCTGCATGCGTTCCCGACAAAAAGGCGAATAGAAATGGCGTCCAGTTCCCGAAGACAATTGTTGTTTTTGATGATTGCTTTGGGGACGTCATTCAGTTTGGGGAACCTGTGGCGGTTTCCTTTTGTGGTCAGTGAAAATGGCGGCGGATCGTTTGTTTTTCTTTATATTTTTCTGGGCTTTTTGGTGGGATTGCCGGTGCTGATTCTGGAAATGTTTTTGTCGTCGCAAAAGCCGCAGTCTTACCGGGTGATTCCTGTTGTTTTGAATTTTTTCGTATTGACCTACTACAGTGTCATCAGTGGGTGGGTGTTGTTTTTTCTGACCGATTTTCTGATGTTGTTCGTTGATCATCAGCGAATGCCTCAGGGGATGTACATTTTATTCCAGTATCCTTGGTTACAGTGGTTGCTAGCCAGTGTGCATATCATCGCATTTGTGTTTCTGTGGCGCCGGGAAAAAGAATCGCTCTTGTGGCGGTTTCGTCGTGTGATGATGCCCTTGCTGGTGTTGATTTTGGGATTATTATTGTATCAGTCTTTGCAGCTAACCAGTATTACAGACTCGCTTCGGTATTTATTTTACCCTGATTTTGAAGAGTGGAGTCGGTTCAGTATTGGGCATGCGATTGGTCATGTTTTTTTTACGCTGAGTGTGGGTTTTGGGGTGTTTTTAACGATTCGTGATTTTTACGATAAAGATGACTATGCCCCTATGATCGGGCTACGAATGACCATCATGGACATGGTGTTTTCGTTGGTGTCCCTGATGGTGGTTTTTCCATTGATTTTTTTACAGAAAGACAAAGTGAGTTCGAACCCGTTTTTACTTTTTGATTTTCTGCCCCCAGCGTTTTTAAATTTTCGGTATGGTGTGGTGTTCGGTTTTTTGTTTTTCTTGCTACTGTATCTGTCGGCATTAAACAGTTCGTTGATTCTCTTTCGTGCTTTAATCAGTCTGACTGATCCGGTCATGTCTTCGCGCATTCCAAAAGACAAACGAGGATTTTGCATCGGGTTGTCATTGTTTGTTTTTTCTTCATTCCCCGCTATGGGCTTGCCGTTTTATTTTTTCTTTCGGGTGAATAATTTTAATTTGATTGAACAGATGGATCATGTGCTGATCCATTGGCTACTGCCACTGGGCGTTTTATGTTTGTTGCTGGCAACGCGTGATCGCATTCAATCCGTAGAGTTTCGAAACTTTGTCGTGCGCTCAAGCTCGGTGACTTCGGCATGGTTTTATGTTCCCTTAAAGTTAATTTTACTTTATTTTATTCCAGGCTTGATTTTATTCGATTTTATCTCGCGTATTTTTTAGTAGCCGTAACAATAAGATTCAAGTTTAAGCTGAGCGTCGACGATAAGAAGTTATGGCTCAATCAGTTCTTATTGTTGATGATGAAGAGGAAATTCGCGATTTAATTGGTTTGCAATTGGAAGATCCCGATCGGACATTTCATTATGCAGCCAATGGTGTTGAGGCGATTGATGTCATTAGTAGAACGAATATAGATCTGGTGATTTCAGATATTGCAATGCCCAAGATGAATGGTTTTGAGTTGCTTAGAAAAATTAAGCTTTTAGGATTAAATATCCCAGTGATTATTTTAACTGGTCATGCGGACAGCATGGTCGCTAATCAATTACGTACATACAGCGTGAAATCTTTTATTAACAAGCCTTGGCCACGAGCGGAACTTGAAGGTGCGGTGGCGTCTGTTCTAAAAAAATAGTTGCACTTTTAAATTTTCGATAACACCATCTCGGGCCTGGGGGTGGTTTATGAAATTATTTGTCATTTTACTATTTGTTTCAAGTTTTGTATTTGCGGGCAGTGTGAATTTTGATTTTCGATTTGATTCTGATTCTTCAAGTTTTAATAATGCGGCAAAAGCATCGGGACGTAAGCCGACGACTCGTTATGCGATGACGACCGGGCGTGTGGATTTTAAGGGAAATCTGAATCAAGATGTGAACTATCGATTGCGTTGGCGCTTGGATAGAAGCGATGCAACCACGATCAATAAGACTGACGCGTTTACGACGCAAGTAGATCTTGCCTATGTGCAGGATCGTTTAATGGACGGGTTAAATTTGACGATCGGTAAGTTTTCGTCCGAGATTGGTTCGGTCGAAGGAAATATTCCTGCTCCTGATAATTATATGATGTCGCAAGCATATCGCCAGATTTCATCACAGGGTTTTCTTTATGTTTCTGGGGCTAAGTTAACCTATCATTTTGATGAACATGAATCGTCCGTCTATGTTGTGAATCAGTCAGATGCGACGGCTACGAGTCAGTCTAAGTCGACGTATGGTTTGACCTATCAAGCCCGGTTGATGGAGAAAAAGTTAAAGCCAATTGTAGGTTATCTGTATGATGAAAAACAGAGTTCCACGTCCACGAGTAAAATGTCGACAACGATCACGTCGGTCGGAGTGGCTTGGGATCCCAAACCGTATTTTATTAATTTTGATTATTTAATCTATGCGCAAAAAAATATTTCAGCGGGTGATACGGATGATACGTGGACGACGATGCTTGTCGATGCTGGTTATGATTTTGATGGTATCATTCCCAAATTCAAATATGAAACCACACAGAAAAAAATCAGTACAGCGGCGGCGTCAGGCGTGGATAAATATGACGGATTTTCATTGGGTGTTGAATATAAACCCTATCCGCAAGATATTTATCGTTATCATTTGATGGTGACTCAGATGACGTTAGAGCCACAGGTCGGAGAATCAGAGTATGAGCAGCATATAATTGCGGGTGTTCGTATCTATGGGGATTTTTTGAAATAAGCGTCATTGCGGTGTCGGCTCTTGTAAAAAAACGTCGTTTAATTTTTTGACAGCGAGTGCTTGGAAGATCTCTGATAGAGTGAATGGTTTATGACGAGGTCTTTTATGTTCAACCTGAAAAATCGCAATTTAAGATGTGTTTTGATTGGCTTGGTTTTGTTTTTCTTTGTTGGCTGTAGTCAATACAGTGAACCACAAGGATTAAGTAACCCAAAAGTATCACCAACTTCTGGAAATGGAAATCAGAAGGCAGAGAGCATTGCTGTTGAACCTAATTTTGATTCGATTAAGACGCAAATTTTAGAAAAGAAATGTATAGGGTGCCATAGTCCTAACGGCGATAAAAATACAAATAAAGATGCACAAGACATTTTGTTTGATACGGAAGCCGTATTATTACGTGCGACATCTACGGCGGGGCCCTTGATTGTTCCTGGCGAGCCTCAAAACAGTGTGTTTTATCAATCATTAGTTTCCTATGAGTCGATCCGTAAGCGGGTCAAGAAAATGCCGCCAGAAACGTCCCGGCATGCGGCATTGACAGGTGAAGAAGTTTTAGTTGTGGCCGCCTGGATTTCAAGTTTGCCTAAAGAGGTGCCAATCGTGAACGAAGAGCCGCCTGTGACGGCGCCGGTGGTGACACAACCTGTAGTGACACAACCGGTAGAAACACCGCCAGCCGTTTTAGATTATGCGTATATTAAGTCAGAGATATTGGAAAAAAAATGTATCTCGTGCCATAAAGCCGAAGGAAAGGCCGAGGATTTGCCGTTTGGCACACGGGATGAGTTGCTGAATTTAACGAATGATGTTTCTGAATCTATTTTGGTGGTCGGACGGCCAATGAATAGTTTGTTGTATTTATCATTGCTAAAGGATCAAGACTCGCGCAAAGGCGCGCGGATCATGCCGCCCAAAAAAGCGGTCACTGACGGCTTGATTCAAGACATTACTCCGATAGAAACGGAACTCATCAGGAAATGGATCGAGGACGGCGCACGCTAAGGATTTACGGATGACGAGTCGCCGCCGAACTCAACCGTTCCCCAGGTGACAAAAGTGCCATCGTCTCGCAAGGCGGTGAATGAAAAATCGTTGGAAAATATCTGTGTTACTTTCTTTGGCGAGCCAGTCAGTTCGGCGGCTTTTTCGGTGGGGTCGCCGCCGTTTACAGAGTCACCCCATTTAACCACTGAGCCATCTGTGCGTAGGGCTGCAAACGCCGAGCGATTTGAATAGATCGTAGTCACTTTGATAGTTCCATTGATGTGCGAAGCCACGGCTGTCGAGTTGCCGCCGTAGCCATTGTTACCCCATGTTACAACAGAGCCGTTTGATTTAAGTGCGGCAAATGCGTAGTAGGTGCTAAAGATCTGATCGATGGTGTGTCCACCGCTGGCAAGCAGGCTGGCCGTGGCAGCGGTTATGGCGCCGCCATAGTCCGTGTCGTTCCATGCAATCACGGTATTGTCGGTACGAAGGGCGGCAAATGCCCTTCCCGAAGAGACAAGCTGTGAAACATCGACAGCGCCATTTAGGTCTGCGGCGACGGCTGTGGAATTGCCACCATAACCACTTTCTCCCCAGGTGACCACAGAGCCATCGGCCCGAAGTGCGGCCGTGGCGTTGTTATTGGTGACGACTTTGATGACTTTAATGGTTCCATCCAGCTGATTGGCAACCATCGAGAATCGAAGATTCGAAGTGGAGTCTCCCCAGCTGATCAGTGATCCATCTGCTCGTTGTGCAATAAATGCCGTGCCAGTAGAGTGAAGTTGATTCACGGGAATAGTTCCATCCAGTGCGGATAGCAGTGCTGGTGGAATAGTTCCTCCGGTATCGGGATGTCCCCATGCGATGACTGATCCATCGGTGCGACGAGCGGCAAATGCTGTGGATGTGGCTTTGATTTCAGAGACATCGATGTCTCCGTTGAGAGCGGCGTCGACAGCAGTGGTTCCGCCACCACGATTGCTGTCGCCCCAGGCCGCAACCGAGCCGTCTTGTAAAATCGCAGCGAAGGCATATTTGTTGGATGCGATATGTGTGACATCAATGGTTCCATTCATCTGGATGGCTTTGTTAGTGGGGACTTCGCCGCCCCGACTGCTGTCGCCCCAGGCGACGACCGAGCCATCATCCATGATTGCGGCAAAGGCGCTGTACGTAGTGGCTAATGACGTCGCTGTTCGGGTTCCTGATTTAAGTGTGGTCGGCATAAGGGTGTAGTTTCCGCCAAAGGAGTCGTCGCCCCAGGTGATAACCTTTCCGGTTTTTAGAATGGCCGCGTAGGCTCCACTATTAGACACGACATTGTTTGTAATTAAATTTTTCGCGGTAAATGGCATGGCTCCTGTGATAGCCATGCCATAGTTCCCAGCGTTGTCTTTGGCTTGTAAGGAAACAAAGTAGGTGCCATTGATGGTAATACCTGAGGCCAAGGTTTTAAATGTTGTGGTCGGGCCGACATCGCTCCATCCAAGAATGTTGGAATTGCCTGGCGAGGTTCCAATCGAGACTCGATAACTGTGAACTCCGGAACCGATGGCGTTGTCCGTTGCTGTTGGCCATGAAATAAGGGGCGTTTCTCCTACGGAGCTGAGCTTGTCGTAATTGATTGATGTCAGTGTGGGGCCGGTTATGTCGGGGATCCATCCATCGCCATAGAGTGTGTTTTTGTTTCCGGCGCGATCGTAGGCTTGAACAATGGTATAGTATCGTGTGCCTTCGGTGAATTTTGGGTTGGGGTTGATGTATTGATACGAGGGGGTGTAAAGAGGTGATTGGAAGCCTACGGTGTCAGGCGAGCCTGGCGAGGTGCCAATGCCGATTTTATAAAAATCAACCCCGGATCCTGAGTCGGTGGCGCTGGACCAAGAAATCGTGGGAGAGTCTTTTAGGCTTGAGTAAAACGTGCCATCGTTGATGGCTGTGTTGGCGAACACGGGCTCGATAGTGTCTTTGTAGATGGTTAGGATCACAGCTTCCGTGGTCGTGCCTGCCGCATCTGTTTGAGCCACGATAAACTGAATGTTGCCGTCTGGTAAAGTGGCCAGATTGAATGTTTTGCTGGCCAGGCCCAAGGTGCAAACGATGGTGTTATCAGAAAGTTCAGCTCCAGAGTTGCGAGCCATAAAATGAATAGGGCGGTCATTTTCGGAGCATGTTGCTTGGACTGTGAATGCCGTATGATTAACGATGTTGGCATAGGTTGAATGGGTTGTCGAGTGTAGTCCAAGTGTTGGGCCTTGAACATCGCGGATCCAATTAATCGTAGTGGCGGCAGTATAGGATTGTTCGTTCTCAAATAAATCTTTTCCGAGCAGGCAGAGGCGCATTTCTTCGCTGCTGTATGTGCTAAGATCGATTGAAATTCCGACCTGGAAGTTCAGGTACGTTGAATAGTCGGCAGGACTTGAGCAGTTGACCATGTTCGCTATGCCGAATTTGTAACTAAATTGCGAGAGTCCCGAGGTGAGATCAAAAGCAATAGTAAAATCGTCCCAATTATTGACGGCGGGGGGCGGGTTCAAGATCATGGCGATGGGCGCGATCGTGTCTTTTTCTAACGTTAGTTTGTGTAGAGACTCATTATTTGAAATATCGATGAAATTCAATGTGATGTTGCCTTCGGCGAGACTAGTTAAGTCGAGACGAGTTTGCCACTGCTGATGAGTGCAATCAATTTCTGCCAATGAGACGCTGTCTATTTTCACTTGAATGCGTTCGACATTTTGGCACGTGCCCTCGAGATCAAATGTGGATCGATTGTTGATATTGATATGGGCCGGAGACTGGGCAATGGACATGCTGCCTTGTGGTTTAGGGGGCTGAATTTGGTCGGGAGAGGTCTTGAGAGGGTCAAATGATAAGCCAAACTCGGCGTTCAGTGAAACGCTGGCCGGGGTACACCCGGTTAAGATTAGAAGTAAAAGAGTATAAAAGTAAAACACGTTCAAAATGTACTCCTCGGCTGACCTCTGGACTATCGGCTAGATGTTTAGATTTCTTGAGCTTGTTAAGGTGGATTGTTTCAAAATAGCACGCGGTCGCTGGGTGTTGGCTAGGTTGGTTTAAAAAACGGACAGGACTCATTTGAATGGTAAGGGTAAAAGGTTTGGATCAAAATGACTTGCTACGAGTGGGTTGATAAATGAGGACAGGCTCTGATCATGTTTGGTCAAAACTTTTGCTCACGGTGACAAAAAAATAAAATAGTTTTGTGAAGATAATGGTCTAGGTCGTGGAACGCTACTGAATCAAGGGTTCTACAAGGAACCGAGACTTAAGGGTGGTGCTGTGTCTCGGTGGGTGCGCGGGTCTGTAGAAAAATAATTTTAAGTAGCATAAAAAAAGAGTGACTTAGGTCTAGGCGCTGGAGATCATTATTTTGACAAGAACAAGTTAAGATTTTTTTTAGATTTTCCATTGATGGAGGGAATATATGGAGATGTTTTCTAAAATCGCAATCGCATTTGAAGAAGGTGGATTCTGGATGTGGCCCATCTTGGCTACGCAGCTAGTTTCGCTGGCTATCTTGGCTGAGCGTACGTACGCGCTGTATTTTAAAAACAAAATTAATCAGAGTGAGTTTGTGAATGGTTTCGAAGAGGCTATTCGCCGAGGAGAGTTAGATAATGTTTTAGAGCGCGCAAAGTCTTCAATGGCGGAAATGCCAGTAGCAAAAGCGATTATTGCGGGTGCCAAAGCAGCTAAAAATTTTGGAGGTAAGGAAGAGATTCAAGGCAAAATGGATGAGGTTCTTCTTTATGAAAACAGTTTGGTTGAGCGTCGTATCGGTTTTTTGACGATGCTTGGGAACGTAGCTACATTGACGGGTCTTTTGGGAACAATCACGGGTATGATTAAATCGTTTGCGGCGGTGGCAAATGCTGTTCCTGCTGAAAAAGCAGCGTTGTTGGCGGCGGGTATTGCCGAGGCCATGAATGCGACGGCTTATGGTTTGATCACGGCTATTCCTGCATTGGTGATGTATGCGGTTCTGCAAAATCGTGCGAATCATTTGGTTGAAGATTTAAATCGTTCGGCGTTGAAGGTGTTTAATTGGTTAAGTTACTCTTATGAGCCGGTTGGATTTAAAAGTTTTCGCACGGGTCGTGAAGGTAAGGAAACAGTTAAAGAAATCAACGCATAGTCCGGGGGTAGTTCATGTCCCAAAATAAAAAGCATCTTGATTTTGAATTAAACTTGATCCCATTTATTGATTTGTTGTCGACATGTATTTGTTTTCTTTTGTTAACGGCTGTTTGGATCAATGTAGGGTCTATGAACGTGAAGCAAGCGGTCGGTGGTCAGCCAGCTTCGGAAACTGTAAAAAAGCCAATTTTGTGGGTTTTTTTAGGGGATAAGGGTGAGATGACTCTCGAGACGCGTGATGCGCAGTCGATGCCGGCTAATATGAGAAAGCTCAAATTGGCAGGTGCGGATGGGAAGACAAATTGGATTCAGCTGGCGTCTCAGTTGGATTTAATGAAAAAAACGGAACCTGAATTGAAAACGGCTTTGATTCAGCCGCGTGCGCAAACGTCGTACGAGGATATAATTGATCTTATGGATCAGTTTAAGAAGTCGGGATTGGGTGATTTAGGCGTAGTGCCGCTCTAAGGAAAGGGAGCAGTGTGATTAAACAAAATATTATTGCCAATACGGCGTTAAGTAGTCCGATTGCATCGGCCTCGTTTCTTAATCCTCAAGGAAAAAAATGGAGAAAGACATTGGCTGCCGACCTGTTGTTGACGGCGCTGATCGATGCTTTTTCGATTCTTGTAATTTTTCTTTTGATGAATTTCTCGAGTAATGGCGAGATTTTATTTATGTCAAAAGATATGGAATTGCCGAAGGCCGCTCAGGGAGAGATTTTAGAACGAAATCCAGTCATTAAGGTTGAGGAAGGCAAAATCTTTTTAGAAGAAAAAATGTTAACGGCGGAAGGACTTATCGCCGAGTTAATTGAAATGAGAAAGGCGTTTAAATCGACACATCCGGCCGGCGAGGAAATGCCTGCAACCATTACGGTGCAAGCAGATCGGCGTACTAAATACGAGGCTCTGAATCAAATTGTGTTGGCGTGTGCTCATGCCGGATTTAGTGATTTGAAGTTTGCGATTCTTATGAAGTAGAGACCAAGGAGGGGGAATGAAAAAGTTAATCACGTTGGCGTTGGGTGGGACGTTGGGGTTAATGCATGTGGCGTTGGCTCAAGCGGACGAGGGAACGCGTGATTTATTGATTCAGAAGCTAAAGGGTGTTCATCTTAATTTGGCATCGGAAGATCTTTCAAAAGTTTCGGTCGCGTTGCGATTGGCTGATTTGTACTCGGAACGGGCGCGAGTCTTGGCGATGAAAGAGCTAGAGTCGGGTTGTGTGGTTTGTGTTGCGGGTGAGGACGATCGGAAAAAGGCACTTTCTTTGTATCTTGAGGTGGTGGATCGTTCTGCAGAAACGAGTCGCAACAAGGTCATGATTCAAATAGGTCATTTGCAAGAGATGCTGGGGCAAGAGTCCGAAGCAAAAAAAGCATATGAAGCTGTTTCTCAAAAATCAAGGGATGCGCAAACGCAGTCCGAAGCTAATTTGTCGTTAGCTGAAATGTTGTTTAAGAAAAATCAATTTAAGGACGCGATCGAGTACTATACGAAAGTGATCGATAGTCCAGTTGCGGGGTCTCGAGGTTTGGCCGCTTATCGCAAATCGTGGTCGCACTTTAATTTGGGACAATTGTCCGAGTGTTTGGTGCAGATAAAACGTATTTTAACGGATAAGTCTTTGCAGACAAAAAGTGGCATCTCGGATGGTGTTGCTGATGTTCAATTCATAGAAGAAGTGGCTAAAGACTATGCCACGTTTTTGTCTAAGCAGTCTTATACAGAAACTGATTTGAAAGAGCTTTATGATTTGGTTCCAGAAAAAAACAAGATAATGGCGCTTACCGTATTGGCATTAGAAACCGAGCGGGTGGGGCGACGAAAAGAAGCGATTATGAGCTGGGGATTTGTTTTAAATAAACAAAATCAACCCGAAGAACGTTTAGAGATTTTGGCTCACTTGGCTCCGTTGCAATGGGCAGAGGGGCAGGCAGATAAGGCGCAACACAGTTTCAAAGCCTCTTTAGAAATTTGGAACGATTTAAAAGGTTGTGGAAAAAAAGACTGTGTGGAGTCGCGCACCTTGTTGCGCCAATTTGTTGTGACGTGGAATCAAGCCGAGAAAACCAAACCGTCAGCGAATTTAATCTCGACTTATAAAGTGTATGTGCAGCATTTTCCTGAGGATGTCGAAGTTGCAATTTGGGGTGCGCAGGCGGCTCGGCAAGTGAAAGATTGGTCAACGTCTATGTACATGTACGAAATGGCTATTCGCGCATTGAGTGCGGACGGTCAAGATCCTTCTAGATTAGAGTCAGCATTATTAAGTCAAGTGGAGGTCGCAGAAGAATCAGGAGATCCTGTAGCGTTGGAAAAAGCGCAGGCGCTGTATCTTGGTCAGACAAAGCAAAAGACAAAGGTATACGAAGTGAGTTATCAGAAGGCGCATAAAGCATACGAAGCTGGTCAAACAAAATACGCATCAGAGCAATTGAAAGCTTTGGCAATGGATGGCCGGGCGCCGGCATCTGTTCGTAAGCAATCGGCAGATTTGGCGTTAGATGCCTTAGTGATACTGAAAGATGAACGCATGCTCGAGGTATGGGCGTCCGAGTTCGCTGGTATTTTTAAAGGCCAAGATGCTGACGAGTTTTCTGAAATTCAACAAAAGTCGATTTTAACTCAATCAGCTCATGCTGCGGAAATAGATCCGCGAGTAGCCTTGGAAACTCTCAGTCGTTTTCAAGGAGCCAAGGCGGCGGAAAAAGATCGTGTGATTTATCTTAAAAACAAAGTCGTTTTGAATGAAAAGTTGGGGGATATTCAAAAAGCGAACCTGGCGGCTGAAGAAATGTTAAACTTGAAGACTGTTGTTGGGGATGATCGTGAGTTTGCGTTGTCTCGTAAGGCTTATTATTCTGAATTGTTGCTTGATTTTTCGGTCGCGCTAAAAACGGTCGAAAAAGTACAAAAAGGTATGGCTCCCGAGCAGAAAATGTTAAAGATGGCCTTGTTTGCCGAGCTATCGGGAGACACCTCGCCGGCGTACTACAATCAGTTTTTAGCGCTCACTAAAAATGCCGAGATGAAAGAATTGATTGCTTTGGAAATGATTCGTAAAAGCAAGCAGCCTTTAAAAGATATTTTATTTTACCGAAAAAATTTCGAAAAAAAACCAGCGTTGTTGGGGCAAGCCTACATGGAGGTTTTTGGTCGAACCAAAGATCCAAAAGTGTTACAGGCGGCTTTAAAAGACGAATGGATTCAAAAAACGCCGCAAGGGGCGATCATTTTTAGATATGATTTTTTAGGTCAGTTGATGGAATTGCGCAAAGTTTTATCGGCACATAACATTGACAGTAAAAATCAAAAAACTTTGGCGGCAACAATTAAATTTCGTACTAAGGAATTAGAAAAGTCAGAGACGTTAGCGCAGAAAGCTATTGAAAAAGGCGATTGGACGGCGCAGCTGATGGCTTTGCATGTTTACGGAGCGGAAACGGGTCGGTTTTATCAAGAGTTGTTAAGTTTGCCGATGCCGGAAGGTTTAAGTGACGAGGAACAAGGTCAGTATATGAATTTATTATCTCAGCAGGCGTCGCCGTATAAAACGAAATCTGAGCAAGCGCTGATGAAAGTCGATGAATTTTGGGCAACGCCTGGGTGGAAGGAAAACCTGAAAGCATCGCTTCAGTCCAGGAAAGATTTATTTGTGTATGTCGAGCGTGAAATTCAATCGCTTACGGAAATCGCCAAGGACGCCGATAAGTCCGATTTGAATACTATCCTGAGTCAGCAAGTGGCGATCGCTGTGCCTAGTCTGAAAGATATTGAAGAGGCGCGAAATGCACTTCGAAAGAAGCCAATGGAAAAGGCATCAGTCGAGAAGTTGTTAGGATTAGAGCGTACGATTGGGAATTTCGCGATGGTTCAATATTTAGAAGGTCGTTTGGAGAACTTAAACAAATGGGAAAAAGAGAATGAAAAAGCTAAAAATTAGTGCCGCGATGGTAGCAGTATTTTTCGGATGGTCTCTGGGGTGGTCTTTTGTTAATGCTGCCGAGAATGTTGTTCCCGAGTCTGTCACGGCAAAAACTCAGGCGACTGTAAATGAAAAAACGACATCAAAAACAGCTTCACAGTCGTCGACGAAAACAGAGAAAACGGAGCATAGTTTTGAAGATTTGTTGGTGCAAGGTAAGTATCATTTTTCCGATGAGGCCGTGACGACGGTTGAGGAGGACAAAGTTTTGGACTCGCTTTTAGGAATTCGTACCGATTTTAAGGATAAAATTGAACAGTCAGCAGGAAGATATTAGGAGACAATGGCCATGGAAACTCAGTTAGTCTTACGAGATAACGAAGGCAATACGGTTCGAACATTTTCTTGGGATAGAAGACCGGCGCATGTGATTCGTCGATCAGACACACGGCGCTTAGAGGTTAGAAATGATTTGGACGTGCTTGAACACAAGCGAATCGATTTCGAAGACTTGGGTGAGATCAGCGCCGAATTATTAAGTAAGGACAACAAATTTCCCCTTGGTTCGTTAGGGCATTTAAAGTTAGTGAGCGACGTGGGGCCAGTGGTTTCCAATGTGGCGGATTCAAAAGAAAATCGCAGACATTGGTACATAACATTTGGCGGGGTGTTGTTACTTTTTGCTGGGTTTATGATGTTGGTAAGAATGGCTCCGAAAGAGACTCCTAAATTAGAAGAAGAGCTACAGCAGCATTTAGTGCAAATTGTGAAAAACATTAAGCGTCCAGAGCCGGTCAAGTTGACTCAGCATACGAATATTCAGCAGGAGTCTGTCACGAAAACTGTTCAGCAAAAAAGTAACAGTCTAAAACGAATGGGGGCTTTGTCCGTTTTGGGAAGTATGAAGAACAGTCAACAGCGTGGTGGCTTGGATTTGGGGGCGACGCAAACAACAGCGGGACCAGGCTTAGGTGGAACCGCGGGCAGTGGTGGTGTGCAAACCTCGTTGTACGCCAAGGGCATGGTCAGTGCGCCGTTGGGTGCTGGTGGGAATGTTCAAGGTGCGGGCGGTTATGGGACCAAAGGCAAAGGTGGCGGTCAGGCAGGATACGGAAAGTTGACCTTGACGGGATCGTCAGGTGCCATGCCGATTCCGTTGGGGCAAGAAGCCAGTGTTGCGCGTGGTTTGGACAAGGACATGATCGCGGCTGTGATTCAAAAAAATATCGGACAAGTGCGATTTTGTTATGAGCAGGGTTTACAAAGTGATGCCAAGCTGAGCGGTCGTGTGGCGATTGACTTTACGATCGGGGGCAATGGCTTGGTGAAGGCGGCTGGGATTGAGAATACGACATTAAATTCTAAAATGGTCGAAGATTGTTTAGTCATGCGTTTAAAAACTTGGAAATTCCCGTTGCCAGAGGGTGGCGTGGACGTAAAAGTTTCGTATCCATTTAATCTTCGTCGATCAGGACAGGGGTAGATATGAAAAAAATCAGTTTGCTTTTAGGGGTCACGCTTTTTGTTGGTGCTGGTTGTGGGTTTAAGCAAAACCCATTTGATGGGAAACCGGATGCGGTTAAAGATGGGCGTTTACCCGTGCAAAAGGTGCAGTTGCCGCCACCGGTAAAAAGTGAAGCTGTTCGAATTCGTGCGGCTGACGTAAAGACTTTTAAAGAAGGTGAAGAAGGACGGTTACCTATTGTTGTTACGGTTCTAGAGAAAGATTATGAAAGTGCGTTTGAAATTTCGAATCTTAACGATTTCCCGGGAGCGGTGATTGATTCAGAAACCAGCGAGTTTGTTTGGACACCGCCGAAAGGTTTTATTCTTGGTGGCGTCCAAGATGGAGACATTTTAAGGAAAGATATGGTTTTGCGTATCCGAGGCACGGGAAAGCACAGCACTCTGGGGAATGCTCTGATATACACAAGTGAACAGTCGGTTAAGATTGTTGTTGAGAAAACTCGGGGAGCACCTACTATTACGGTTTCTGGTTTGGCGAGCGCCTCGGGTGGGGTCAAGGTGGTTCAAGAAAATACGGCGTTGGAGTTTAACGTTGTGGTGTTGGACGAAGATGCTGGTCCCAATATTCAAACTCAGCCACGGCTTGAGTTTTTAAATCCGAAATCAAAGATGATTTCGCTGGCCCCCTTTATGAAAATCGTCAGTTCGACCGTTGACTACAAAAAACATGAATTTACGTATACGATATCTTTGGATACGGGTCGTACGAATTTAACTTCTGGTTATTCGTCGGCGGGATTTGGACTTCGTGCGTATTCTCGGTTTAACATTCCCTCTTCAGATTTTTATATTGATACGGGAGTCGTGGCTAAATTGGGGGATATTTCGACGTCGTGGACGGAGCGTATCGAGATGGTCCGTGGAACAACGGTTCGAGTTCCCGTGTTGATATTCGAGGACACGGGACGTGCGGAATTTAAATATTCGACAAATGGTTTACCCGAGGACGCGACGTTTGAGTGTGCGACTTATTCAGTTCGCGGGAGCCTGTTATGTCAGTTTGTTTGGAAAATAAACGAAGATGAAACTTTGGCCTATGGGGATTTTGATGTAGAGATCACGGCTCAGGCTGGTTGGTCAGCGGACGCAAATATAAAAACAAAGACTCTGAATTTTCAGTTTGATATCATTAAACCAACGCGGCCACGCCCGCCAGTAACTAATCCACCCGTTGGGGAGGCGCCATGAGATCGAAAGTATTAAGCAAGACACTTGTCTGTGTTCTGGTGATTTCGTCCTTTAGTTTTGCCCAGGTCGCTGCCGAGTTTGACGACTTGGGTGGAAACAGAATTATCCTGGAAAAAGCGAAGGAGTTGAATCCTGAAACGAATATAGAAATCGTTCAGGATCGTACTGTTTTGCGTAAAATGAGATTCGAAATTTCTCCGGAGTTTTCGGGTACCATGGGGGGTGACGATACTTATTCACGCACCCAAAGTATTGGTATGAATGTTAATTTTCACATCAATCACCGTTGGTCGGTGGGGGTAAAGTATAATCATTCGTTCAACAAACTGACGGCTGAAGGAGAGGCTTTGGTGGATGCCGCGTATAACGATTTTTTGCAAAACCCAGAAAATCCGCAAGCTATCATTCCACAAATTGATTACCAGAAAAATGAGTCGCTGGTTTTGTTAAATTGGTGCCCTATCTATGGAAAATTAAATCTTTTGGAAAAACGAATCGTTCAGTTTGATGTCTACGGACTTTTGGGTGCGGGTCAGGTGACTTTAAATTCAGGTGCTAAATCGACGTACACAGCCGGTGGTGGATTTGGTTTTTGGTTGACACCAAAAATTTCAAGTCGATTGGAGCTGCGTTATCAGCGGTACAGTGTTGAGTACACGACTGGACCTAAAAATTTAGATATGGCGGTGGCGTCCATGCAATTGGGATGGTTATTGTGAAACGTTTAGCTATTTATTGCCTACTTTTAATCGCGCATGTGTCGTTTGCTGACGACATGGAGTCTGTGTTCGAGGGAAAGTCCGAGTTGCATGTAAAACGAACACAAAGCTTTTTAGCCGAGACGGTCAGAACGCTTTTAGATCGCCCGACTCCAGAACAGAATTTGTTTTTGAAGCATTTAGAAGACGGCCAATGGGTGGCGGCGTTGATTCAGTATGGTCCAGCGTTCAATAGTACGTCTTTTGAAACAACCGAAAATGGAACGGCATTGAAATCTCTTTTGTTTTTCAAATCGGGTTTGCCGGTGATGGGGTTGGAAGAATTGTTCGTGGTGACGGATCCTAAGAAAATTCACATGCAATTGATCAAAGAATGGCAAGAGGCTGCCAAGGAGGACCACAAGGCTTGGTTTGTTGCGCGGTTGAAGTGGTCACAAAACTGGAGCGAAATTTTTGGTCGTGTCATCGAGGTGCGTGTTTTAGCGGCGGACTTGTCATTGCAACGATCGCCGGAAGATCTAAATGAGTTGGCGAAGAAAGCGCCCGTTGATTCTAAAGAACGTGCGATCATTGATTGGCACTTGGCTTTGGCTTATGCCATGAAAGATCAAGCGGACAAGTCGGCAAAAATTATGGCCGCCTTGATGAAGGCGCCTAATAATCCGATTCCGGTCGACCTGATGAATCTAACGGCTGCACGTTTGTTATATCAAAATGGATATTTAGATGCGGCCGTTAAGTACTTTGATAAAGTTCCTAAAGGTTCGGATTACTACCTTATGGCACAAGAGGAAAAATCGTGGGCTTTTGTTCGTCGTGGAGAGCCGCAGAATGCAATTGCGGTCACGCAAACTTTGGTGAATTCTAACTTGACCGGTCAGGTTGGGCCAGAGAGCTGGTTGGTGCGTGGTCTTTCGCTGCTTAAAGTGTGTGACTATCCAGCGGTTTTAGAGACGTTGCAAAGATTTCCCGGAGAGTTCAAAAGTAAGGCGATTTATTTAGAAAAAATTTCGACTCAAAGTGAGGACGAGTTTGTGACTAAAGCCTTGGCGGTTATGTTCATGGCCTCGATGACAAACAAAACCGTGACGGCTAAAGAACTGACGGCTGTTAGTAAAATGTTGCCGCGTAATATGATTCGTGATGAAAAATTGCGTTTTTTACTGGCGGCGGAAGTTTTGTTAAAAACAGAGGCGGATGCGGCTGAAAAGCTGTATGCGCAGTCTTTACAGCAAACGGGTTTGCAATCGTATTTTGATCGTATAAAAAATCAAACAAGCCAACGTATGCAAATGGCGGGGTCGTCATCACTTGCGCGAGTGAAAGAATTAGCCCAGTTAGAATTGGTAGAAATTCGTAAAGTTTTAAATAAAATGAAGATTATCGAAGTGGAAGTGATTCAACAAGTGCAGGTAGCCGAGCGGTTAAAGACAAATTTGAAAACTGAAATTTTGAACGTGAAAGCGGGTACGACGGGATCGAAAGCAGACGATGCATTGCGGTTCCCGATGAGTAAAGAATTTTGGTTTGATGAGTTAACGAACTATAAAGTGGATATCAAAAAAGGTTGCCAAGCAAGGAAAGCACAATGAAGCGTTTAACATGTGTTTTGGTTCTTTCGTTTGTGTTGGGTTCATGTTCTTCACCAGAGAGTCCTAAGCTCATTCCTCGAGCGGTCGTGCAAAAAGCAGTCGCCGAGGAGGATACCTCGGTCCGGTCTGGCAAGGTAGATATCCTTTTTGTGGTCGATAATTCGGGGAGTATGAGCAGCTATCAAGCCAATTTGTCTGCGAATATTGGACGATTCATCAATGTTTTTTTTAACGGAGCCAGTGTCGATTATCAAATTGGGGTTGTGTCTACGGATGCGGATAAATGGGCGACAAAAAACTGTTGTGGCCGGTTATTAGGAACGCCCGCCGTAATTGATACTGTTACGCCAGATGGAAATTTAAATTTGTCAAAGCGTCTAGAGGTTGGCACTGATGGTTCGGCGACCGAGAGGGCTTTTGATCCGGTGACTCTGGCGCTGAGTGAGCCGTTGGTGTCGACGGTGAACAGTGGTTTTTTAAGAAAGGATGCTTACCTTGCGATTATCTTTATCACGGATGCGGAAGATCAAAGCGATATTTCGCCAGAGGATTTTTATCAGTTTCTTCTGACATTGAAGGGGGTACCAGAGCGTATTCTTGCTTATGGGGCGATTATCCCGACGGGTTATGAAGATCCCTCGAATTGTGGGCGTGACAGTGGAGAGCCTTTAAAAATCGAACGTTTTTTGGCGATGACGGCAAATACGGGAAAAAATATCTTTAATTTATGTAGTAGCGACTTTGGGGATAGGCTTGCCGGAGTGGCTAAAGATGTTGTCGAGCATGTTGCTGGGATGGTGTATTTAAAATATCCCCCTATTGTTGAGTCGATTAAAGTTTCATATGGCAGTCAAATTGTTCCTATGGACCATGAGTATGGTTGGTCATTTGATGCTGGTTTGAATGCGGTCTATATTGGTAAGAAATTTGTTTTAGATCCTTTGCAGCCCAATGGAACCAAGATAATGGTCGATTACGATCATACGACGTATGATGAATCACTGCAGGCGAAGAAATAGACGACGATATCGTGTTAGATTGGCGTTGTTAAAGCTAAAGTTGTTCTTTCCAAAATGTGCTGTTCTTTGCCAGTTCTTGGACGTAGTCTAAAATATGAGATTTTAGTTCCGGCGGAAGTTTTTGAACTTTGACGAAGTGTTCTCGGGGGACATATCTGAATGTTAAGTTGATTCTTCGTGTTTCAAAATCACCTGTGTTGGCATCTTTAAAAAGAATACCTTTTTCTTCGACTCTTTGAACGCGATGGAAGAGTTTTTTTTTGAACTTTTCACCACCGAAAATTTGGATTGAACTGTCTTCAAGCCACTGTTGAAGAATGACGGTGCTTTTGCTACTTTTGCTGGTGCTGTCGACAAATTGGAATAGGGCACGTTCGCCAAACGACACCGAACCGACGGGGCCTGGCTCGAAATCTTTGTGTTCTCCGACACGGGCAACATCATTTTTTTTTCCATTCGTTACGTTGTTGCCATAGAAATTAATCAGGCAGGTGTTTAGTTCCCAGCCGTGTGGAATATCGCGGGGATCGAACTCGCTTCGAACTTTACTTTCAATACGATCGACAACGTTCTGAATACACAAGGGAAAAGCTTCGGCCTGAATGGCGCGGTTAAAAATACCTTTGGGGGGATGATAGTAGTCAAGGCAGGCGAACTGCCAGTTGCCTAGCCAGTATACGGGGCGCAGCAGTTGGCGATTATCCGGTGTGTTTTCTGGGTAGCGCATTTCCCAGATTGGGTGAAGAGAATAGATATAGTTTAAAATGTCTCGTTTTTCAGACGCAGAAACGCCTTGATTTTGATAAAATAAGTTCAGAGGTTTGTTGTGTGAGGCCAGACGTTTTTGCATAGGTGTAACTAAATTAGGTTCATAATATATATTCAATAATTATTAAAGAATTATTAATGAATAGCGCAGCTTGAATCAATAGCCGGCTGGAAAATTTTCCAAAAATCGGCGGGTAATATTAATTTCGGCAAGAAGCTCTTCGTGGCTGGGTTGAGTGTTTATGTGGATCGGGGCGCGAGTTAATTTTTTGCCTTTTTTTTGAGATTTTTTTATAATTTTTTTAAGTTTCATAAATTACTCCCATAAAAGATATTCATTTTAGAAAGCAATCTGGCCGCCAATATTTTACTGGTATCATTTCGTTTTCATGTCTATTTAGGGGGAGTCTTGCCCCATTATGCCGGCTGTTCGGGGACACGAGTGGAGAGCGCTACGCAAAACTACTCGGAATAAGCGTTTTGAGCATTCACATTGAGTATAAAATCGTATGGAAGAAAGATAATATCGACCCACAAGAGCTGGCAAGCAAAAGATGGGTGGATAGATGGACTGTGGACCGAATTGCCTCCCATTTTGGCTGGGGACGAACGGCTGTGGTTAAAAAACTGGGGGAGCTTAAATCCAATCCTGAACTTATTGAGGATGGGGTGGCTAGATCTCATGCGAAGTCTCGGAAGTATCGGTTTATGGGTTCTTAGTTAGAGCCTAGACCTAAATCGTCCCAAAATGAGATATGATAATATACGCTATACTTATTTGTAAAGTTAGCGTATATTATCATTATGAAAATTGATAAAATGACTGCTGAAACCAAAGCTATTGCCCTCTTCCGCAAGGCTGGGGGGATGATGAGAACTGCTCAGGCGATCAAAGCTGGGGTTCATCCTGTTATTCTATACAAGCTTCGTGATCAGGGATTGATTGAATCTCTTGAGCGAGGTTTTTATAAACTAACAGATCAGTCAGCAGGTTCAGATCCGCAGCTTGCCCAAGTGAGCCTGAAATACAAAAACTCCGTTTTGTGCCTGACATCGGCACTTTTTATTCATGAGCTAACGACTCAAATTCCAAGACAAGTTTGCATCGCGCTACCCAAGGGGACTCATAGCCCATCAGAAAGCAGCAGTGTTCATTTTATCTTCCTTGCCGATAAACAGTATAAGAGTGGCATTGAAGAAAAAAATATTGGGGGAATTAAATTTAAAGTCTATGACCCTGAAAAGACAATCGTAGACTGTTTTAAGTTTCGCAATAAAATAGGATCTGATTTGGCTGTGGAAGCTTTGAAGGAATGGAAAAAGAAAAGACCTAAAAATTTGAAGAAACTTCTAGAATACGCTCGCATCTGCCGAGTAGAAAAAATTATGGCACCTTATATTGAGGCTCTTTCATGACGACAAAAAATATGGCAGCTTCTATTTCAAATAAGCTTCTAAAAATCAGCAAAACTTCAGGCCGTGGATTTAATGAGATCTTAGTTTATTACGGGATGGAAAGATTTTTAGCTCGATTGAGTCAGTCAAAGTTTAAAACTCAGTTTGTTCTGAAGGGAGCTTTAGCTTTGCATGTTCTGAAAAGTGATTTAGCGAGAGCTACAAGAGATATTGATTTTTTGGCGTTTGAATCGAATGACCCGGAGAAAATGAAAAAAGTGATCCAAAAGATCTGTGAAATTCAAATGGAAGATGGGGTGACTTTTGATTTGAAATCAATTGAGTCTGAAGTCATTAAAGAAGACGCCGATTATGCCGGAGTTAGAATTTCACTCAATGCAAAACTAGATACTGCTAAAATTCCACTTCAGCTTGATATTGCTGTGGGCGATTTGATGACGCCGCAACCGGAAGAGTCAAAATTTCCAGTTCTCATCGAAGGAAATGATTTCAAACTTAAAACCTATCCAAAAGAAACGGTGGTAGCTGAAAAAGTTCAGGCTATGGTAGCTCTTGATATGAGCAATAGCAGGATGAAGGATTTTTTTGATATCTGGTTTTTAGCAACGCACTTTGAGTTTGAAGGATCTTTACTTCAGGAAGCATTGGAGACGACTTTTAAAAATCGAAAAACTGAACTAGTTGCGACACTCTCCGTAAATGAACTATCAAAGGTCAAACCCGAAAAAGACGAGCCTGTTAGTTTTGAAAGTTTAGCGGTTTTCAGGCGGGGGCTTAAAAAATTAATTGATAAAGGAGAATTAGATAAAAATGTACAAACAGCGATTATTAAAAAGATCGTTCATAAAATCACAATCAAACCAAATGGCTTTGAAATTCACTTCCATGTAGGCAAGTCCTACTACTCGCGGGAGCTGGGGAATAACCCCAGCTCCCGCATTTTTTCGTTTGAAAAAGATAAAAAAGGGCCTTCGGATTTTGAAAAATCCGCCGGAAATGGTCAGAATTTTGATTTTTTAAAAGATCGCAGTTCGAGTTTGTTGACAATTGGAGAGCGCTGTCTGGCTTTTGGCTTTCCACAAAAAAACACCCGCGCCGGCGATGGCGATCAGCCCGCTGAATCGAATCGCAGTGCGAACCCCCAGCCAGTGGGCGGCCAGGCCTGATTCCCATTCGCTTAACTCATCCGAGGCGTTAACTAAAAAATTATTTAATGCATATACGCGGCCCTTGAGGATGGCGGGGGTTTCGAGTTGCAGGATACATTCACGCACGGTTAAGCTGATGGCATCAAATATGCCGGCTCCAAACAATAGAATGTAACTCAAGTGTAGTGAAGGGGATTCGGCCAGGAAAAGATGGCAGATTCCGTAGCCAAATGTAGCGAGAAATAATTTTTCGGCCCATCGGTCTCGTGCATTTTTTTGTAACCGTATCCAGGTGCCAAAAATAATTCCTGCGGGCAGAGCTGATTTTAAGATACCAATGTCGATCGTCGAGTTTTGTCCATCGTGAAGAAATGGCAATAGGGAGGCGGCCCCGGCAAAAAGTACAATAAAAAAATCCAGCAGTAGTGATGCATGTAATTTAAAATTGTTTTTTAAAAATGGTAAAAGGGATTGGGGTGAAGAGTGATTTACGGCATGGGAGGTTATGGTGGCTGATGAGGTTTCCAATGTGTGGATGGTTTTCGTTAAAAATTGAACGATATAAAGTTGGCAAAAAAAGGAAAGACCTATGCACGAGCTTGCGATTATTAACGATACCTGTCCAGACCCCAGGATGCCGGCGAGTAGAGGGGCTAAAAACGAAGACATTTGCCATGACAATGTAGAGAGGTTGACCCAGCGATCTTTTTGGTTTTTCTCTTTGATGAGATCACCAAAAACCGTGAACTGAGAAATACTGCGAAAGTTTCGTGCCACAGCCAGGCATGCTGTCGCGGCGATGATAGGCCAGAATGTTTGGGGGTTAACTATGGTCAGCCCCAGCGTCAGGCCAAGTAAAATCATATGAGACGTCAAAATGGCGTTGCGTTTAGATATACGATCTACGAGGTCACCCAGAGGGAAGGCGAATGCGAGCGAGGCGATGGTCGCTGCGAGGCCCAGTTGGCTTAACCCAAGGGCATCGATATTGTTTTCTACCAGGCGAAAAATAAATGTGCAGGTTAAAATCTGTAGTCCAAAAACGCTGGCTGCTCGTGAGATCAGAAAGGCAATTAAAGGCATTACTTTTCATCCCTGGCCAGCGCGATGTGACTGGCGATAAATGTAAGTATTGCATAGAAAAACAAAGTGGCAGCGGCCTCGTATTTATGAGTAAGCCGTTGTCCAAATCCTAGGGCAACAAATGTTATCTGTGCAAGAAGAACCCCGTATTTAAGAAATATTTGTTGGGTTGCCGAGGACTGTAAAAACTCGCGTTTCGCAATGCCAATCAAAAGTAGAGCAGAGGTGGTCAGTTCTAAAAATGTAATTAAACCGAATGAAACTTCCAGCATGCCGGGAACTATATCCAGCAGAGAGTTGTGAAATTGATCCAGGAACCATGTGGGAACTTGAAAACCAAAGAGTTTTTCTAAGCCAGCCAGACTAAATGTGATAAGTAGCAAGCTAAAAAAAGGAAGTGTTCTCATATTGTTGCGGCCTGTTTGGTGGGTGTGGCTGGCGGGATACGATAGCGAAGTAGGATGTCGACGCCGAGTTGTTCTTTAGATTCGATTTCAAAACGATCCACGTTGTGCAGCAAGAAGTCGGTGTACACGCGGTGACGTTGCCCACCCAAAATCAATGGCGATATGGCAATTTCTAAACGATGGGCTAAGCCGGCTTTTAGAAATTCTGACAATGTTGCGGGTCCGCCTTCGACCATCAAGTGAAGCAAACGGCGATGTTCGGTGATTTCAAATGTACGCGAGAGTTGTCTCAAGCTGCCTTTTAGCCATTGGTTGAAATCGTTGAATCGGTAGTTGATGCGAATCAATTTTTCAGGGTCGAACATGTTTTCGATGTCCTCGGTGTCTTCCAGGATATCCGTCAATAGATACGTACGTCGTGGCCCTGAATGAAGGTCAATAATTAAATGGGGATGCTGTCGTAAGGCCTGCGCGATTCGTCCGCGTGGATCGATGATTATGCGTGCAGGTTGGGGACCGTCATAGCCAATATCACGGACGGTCAGTTGACATTGATCTTTTAAAAACGTCTGCGCGCCCACCAGAATCGCTTGGTGGTTTGAACGTAATTGATGAGTGTAACGACGTTCTTCGAGACCGCTGATCCATTGTGATTGATTGTTGTCGTCGGCCAGTTGTCCATCCAGCGTTTGTGCCCATTTTAAGGTGACTTCGGGAAGTGAGTCGCATCTATACATGAGCCAATCCAATCCTGTGTCGAGTTTTGACGACTTTGGCTTCCAGGTATTTTCGGTTTGAGGGTTTTACGTAAACACCGGTAGAGACTTCTTCAGTGATGTTGATTCCTAACTCTCGAAGTTGTGACGTCTTGTCGGGGTTGTTCGACAGTAATCGGATACTTGATATATTCAGAGCTTGCAGTATTTGTGCAGCGACGGTGTAGTCGCGAAGGTCGTCTTTTAGGCCAAGTTTTTGATTGGCTTCGTAGGTGTCCAGGCCTTTGGCTTGTAGGGCGTAGGCATCGAGCTTGTTGTAGAGTCCAATGCCACGGCCTTCTTGGCGAAGGTATAAAACCAATCCCCCGACGCGATGGATTTCATGGATAGATTCTTTCAGTTGTTCGCCGCAATCGCATTTACCAGAGCCAAAGACATCACCCGTAAGGCATTCCGAATGAATGCGAACAAGGGGATGGGTTGCATTTCTCCAGTCGCCTAATCCCAAAGCGATATGTTCGTTGCCGTCAGCGAGATTTCTGAAAGTAATGAAATCAGCTTCCAATTTCTCAATAGGTACGCGGACGATTTGACGTACCGAAGGTTTTATTTTTTTGCTCATCAGGTTTTTTAGTAGACTTATGATTTTCATAATCACCTCTCTTGCTTAAACTTATAGCGCAGCCAGAGACATCATGTAAGACGTTCAAAGCGGCGTTCAGTGTTTCCAAATTGGAATCATTGATGTTAAAGAGTTTAGTTATGAGTTTGCTTATGCCTAATGTCGGTTTGGCCGACCTGGATTTGTTTTTTCGAGCGGCAAAATTAAAATCCCTGAGGGAGTGCGCGCGCCAACTGGATATGACTCCCGGATCTGTTTCTAAATCTATAAAAAGATTAGAGAAGAAGATCGGCAAGAGTCTTTTGAGGCGCTCGGTTTCGGGAATTTTATTAACCTCCGAGGGGCACGAGTTGATGGAAATCGCCGAAAAAATTTTGCGATTGACCTTGCCATTAGATCCCAATGCTAAAAAAAGTATAACCCAAAAAGTATGGGGAATTGGCTCGTTGAGTTTTATAAGCAGTCGATTGTTGGCACCTAATTTAGAGTCCCTATCCAAGTCGCGGGGGCAAACACGCTTTAGATTAGTGGAGTTTGGAAATAATCAGTTAGTTGCTCATGGTTTGAACGGTGCTTTTGAAATAGCTGTTCATATAGGTCAATTGGAATGGACACGGGTTTGGAGTACCTATGAAATTGGCAGCATGCGCTGGGCGTTGTATGGTGGGGCCGAGCATCCGTTGACAAAACTAAAGGTGGTGGGCTCGGCGGATGTTGCGAAATATCCTTTTGTTATGCCGACGGGTTGGAGTTCTCAAGGTTTTATTCGAGGAGAAGATCACTGTCCATTGTCTTGGGGTTCACGTTATGCGGGTCATGAGGCGACTACGGCAGAAACGGCGCTAGAAATTGTGACGGCGTCATCGCATTTGGTTTTTGTCCCGGTTTTGTTGGCCCAAAGAAACGTGGATCATGGTTTGATTTCTGAAATCAATGTTGCAGATTGGCCGCAGGTAGAGAAAAAAATATTCTTGTCCGTTCGCGATGACTTGGTTTCGTCATCGCTGCTTCAATCGGTAACTAGGATGATTAAACAAAATTTATGTTAGTGGCGATAGGCCGAACCTGGTTTGACTTCTTCTCGTTGCATTTTCGCACCTTGAGTTTGGGGCATCAATTTAGCCAGTGTTGATTGAACTTTATTGATGAATGAACCGGCGATCACATGGTCTTTGCCGGCCATTAAGGCGTTGAAGCCTTCTTGTGCTACGAGGGTAGGGGAGTCTTTTAGGCCGACACCGACTTTGGTGTTCATCATGCCAGCGCGTTTGAAAAAATTTGTATCGGTGGCGCCGGGTTGAAGTGCGGTCACGGTCACACCACTGTCATTGACTTCTTCTCGTACGGCTTCGGCAAATGACTGCACAAAAGCTTTTGAAGCGGCGTAGACGGCGTAATAAGGCCCTGGCATATCGGCGGCAACAGAAGACGTAAATAGTATCTTCCCTGATTTACTGCGGACGAAATGAGGAAGGACTAATTTGGTTAAATAGACCAATGAGGTGATGTTAAGGTTAATAACTTCCAGTTCGCGCTTAAATTCAGTTTGGGTAAAGGCGCCACAAATACCAACGCCTGCGTTGAGGGCAATTGCCGAAAGGGGATTGTCGGCCAATTGAATGGTATGGTAAAGTCGCTCGACACCATCGAGAGATGTTAAATCGACTTGGACGGTCTTCACTTGTGTTCCGTATTTGCGCAGCTCATTGCCGGCATCCACAATTTCGATATTTTCGGCGGCGACGATCAGATCATATCCATTTTTAGCAAAAATTTTAGCCAGTTCATAACCAATCCCGCTGGAAGCTCCCGTGATGACCGCGAGAGGTGAGTGTTGCTTGTCCATGCGTCTACTCCTTTTCATCTCTATTATTAAATATGTGTGTATGCACTATTTATACCCAAATTTGATGTTGGAGTGGGAGTCCTGCAAAGCTGTCTAAATGACAAAAAAATTGCATGGTAGAGGAAAAACGCCCCAAGTGTATCCCTATATTCCAGAGAAGATATCGTGTTGTATATGTTAGTTATATCGGACGAAGACGTAGGCAAAGTGGTAATGAAGTCGATCTAGAAAGGTTGGTAAGAACACAACCTAGATAGGTTGGTAATGACACTAGATGGTTGGTAAAGACAGACAGTTGTTAACGAGACAATGACTGAGCGCAAACAACTTTCAACCCGAAATCTGATAGATTAAGCTGCGTCTTATGGAATTTGGTAAAATCGCAAATGTTGATCACGTGAACTGGGAGATTCCTAATGAGGACCCTTTAACTCGGCCATTTCTAAATCAGTTTGCAACTAAAAAAACAAAATTTTATATTGGAGCACCGGCGTGGGGACATAAAGAGTGGATCGGGCGTCTTTATCCGCCAAAAACTCCGGCCACAGATTTTTTGTTTCATTATTCTCGAAACTTTAACACAATCGAACTGAATACAACTCATTATCGGATTCCCACCGCGGATGTAGTTAAAAATTGGGTTAACAAAGTTCCTGGTGATTTTCTTTTTTGTCCTAAGATTCCACAATTGATTTCGCACGCTGTGAATGGTTTAGTCGATTCCAGCAACGTCAGTGAGTGGATCAAGGCGATTGATAGGTTTGGTTCGAATTTAGGTCCTTGTTTTTTACAATTGCCGCCGACATTTAGTTATACGTTTAAAGCAGAGCTTTTTCAGTTTCTGAAGTTGTGGCCTGCGGGTTATAAGCTGGCCATCGAGTTTCGACATCCCAGTTGGTTTGGCGAGGGGCGCGTATTGGCAGCGCTGGTTGAGTATTTGCAAAAACGAGATATCGGTTTAGTGATCACTGATGTGGCGGGACGTCGGGATGTTGTGCATACGTCGATTAGTGCATCTTTTTCTTTTTTGCGATTTATAGGTAATGATTTGCATGACAGCGATTTTTCTCGAGTGCGTCTGTGGGCCCAGCGTTTGGAGGGGTGGCAGCAACAGGGTCTTCAGAATTTATTTTTTATCGTGCATCAGCCAGATGACCTTAAGACGCCGGAAATGTCTGATTTTGTAATCGATGAGCTGAATGTTATTTGTCGGGCGGGGCTGGCACCTTTGGCAAAGCCATTGTTGTAGGGGGTGTATGCCTGATCCTGTTTTACCTGATTTATTTTGTCACGATCTAAAAGTGATTTTTTGTGGTAGTCGTCCGGGTGATATTTCGGCGAAAAGAAAAGCGTACTATGCTCATCCCGGAAATAAATTTTGGTCGATCATATATGAAATTGGTTTGCTTCCACGGTTGTATAGGTCCCAAGAGTATGAATTGGTCCGTCAACAGGGAATTGGTTTGACGGATCTAGGGAAGGATTCATACGGTCAAGACAAAGGCTGGAAGGCAACCGAGACTGATGTTCTGCGATTGCGAAGCCAAATTTTAAAATGGCAACCGCAGGTACTGGCGTTTACCAGCAAGACGTCGGCTCAATATTTTTTGGGTCGTAAAGTCCAATATGGTTTGCAGTCGGAAAAAATGGGCAACACGTTCATTTTTGCATTGCCTTCGACGTCTGGAGCAAACCGCGGGCATTGGGATAAAGTTTTTTGGTTCGAGTTGGCGCAATTTTTAAAAAATAATTGAATGGCTATAGGTATAGAAACTGTAAGGTATGGAATCTGCATAAAGTCTGTATATGTTGCTTAACAGGAGGCAAAGATGGGTATTATTGGTACAATCATTGTGGGATTTATTGTAGGGTTAGTGGCTCGTTTTATTAAACCAGGTGATGATCGTATGGGAATTATGTTGACGACGATTGTGGGGATTTTAGGGGCATTCATAGGAACTTATTTGGGACAGGCGTTGGGAATATATCACGTCGGTGAACCGGCTGGATTTTTGGGAGCGGTATTAGGCTCAATTGTTTTGCTGTCGTTGATTAAAGTCGCGGCCTTGCGGGCATAACCGTAAAATAGATTATCTGACGATGTGCCGCTCGCACATCGTGGCTTCAATTTCAATCCAGTGCCGCGGCATTGAACGTCGAATCGACTCAAATGTATTATGGGTGTGGAATATGTTGTATTCTTCAACGGAACGCAGCTCTTCACAGGACACCCGTTGATGGTTGTCTTGAACATCGAGGGAGTCGACGTAGATATCCAGGTTTGTGCCGTATTTATTTTTGGGGATAGCGGTTTTCGTGTAACGTTTGTTTTTAAAAAGATCTTTTTTTTGATTTTGAACGTGTGGCATAATGCCTCCTTATCTGTCATTATGTCATTACCAACCTATCTAGGTCTGGCAGATGTTGATCTGCCAGACTAATACGAGATGTCCTTGCCAATACGAGCTGCGAATTCTGTGCCTTAAAGTGGAGAGAAGGCAACTTTTATAAGAGTGTCAACTAACGTATTTTTATACTCATCCAGAAAGCTATGTTTGGCCGTTTGTAACTTTAGTTTATCGATGTAGTACCAGCGCATGATGGCGTATTGATCCATTGATTGGGCGACCATGGTCGCTCGTGCTTCTGCGATTTGATAACTGATATGAGGGAGGTCTCGTTGAATTAGGCGGGCGATGAATTCGATCATTTTGCTACAAATGTCTTCAATAAGAACTTTGGAAACATTGCTATTTTCGGCGATCGTCCACATCTGAATGCGGTAATTAAATTCGTCTTGGTCTGTGGCGTTTAGAATCGATAGCAGCATGTCCTGCAGGAATGCAACAGATTCAGGGGGGAGGTCGATAAACATTCCAGGAATGATAGAGTTGCGAACACGACGTTCCAGAGCGGTGTGTACGGTTAAAATGATAGTGCGACGACTAGAAAAATATTGTGCCACCGTGGACAACGGTACGCCGGCCTCGTCAGCCAATGCTTGTGTTCCTAGGCCTGAAGCACCTTTTTGAGAATAAATTGTTAGGGCGGCATCCAGCAGTCTAATACGGATGGCCTCGTGCGGATCGTTAACTTCCAGGCGCCAGGGTGCGGTGTTTGGCCCTTTTGAATCAAGATAGTCTTCGTCGAAACGAATTTTTTTTAAACTTTTTTCGATCGATGTTTTAAGAAGTGCATCGTACTCGCGAATGCGGTCAATGTTGACGTTGCCAAGCCGTAGATATTCTTTCAAAACTTGTCGTTTTAAGTTTTCACTCAGGTCATGTAAAAATAATTCAGCGAGTGAGCGTTCTGTGTCGTAAATAGCGATTGTGCGTTCATATAGTTTGCTTGATGTGATGCCAATCATACGTCGAGGGCTGACGCGGTGAAAATGAATTAATTTGTTTTTTTGATTTTTACTGCGGTCGATGTCGACTTCGATGCGTTGGGGATCATGGGGTAAAAGACCATGAAATCGCAGGGCCGTTTTTCCGGATAAAATAGATTCGGGAAAAAATTCGGCGACAATTAAAATTTCAGCTTGGTGACGAGAAAGTCCATCGGTGCGATAGTAGCCGCTACCAACGGGAAAAATTTTTTTCAAGCGAACGGCATTTTCGACGATGGATCTTTTGCCATAGGCTTCCATCAGCTGCGCTCGAGTGTATATCGCCGGCACATCTAGCTTAAGAGATGCTTTTGTCATATCACAAACTAAAGCAAATAAGTTTAGAGGTGGCAAGAGTGCAGGCTTTGATGAATTCACTATTTTTCAAAACATGTCGCAAACTAGAGTTTGCGGCATAAAGGGTAATTCTCTTGTAGAAAAAAACAGAAGGTAAAACGATTTAACTATAACGTTTGTGTGTCTATATTTGGTTATGTTACGTCGGGACTAATGACCTAGATGGATTTGTGATGACAGTTGGTAATGATGATCTAGATAGGTTGGTAATGACAAGAGTCGAGCTATTTGTGTAAGTGTGCTTTTTATATAACTTATGAGGCAGGCACGGTCTCTCAGCTTAAACTCTTTTCCTTTCTTTCTTTCTTTCTTTCTTTCTTTCTCGTTCGTTAATAAGGCTTGTATCATGATGTGTATGATACAAGCTTATTACTATGCTACGATAAAGTTTTTTAGAAAAGTGTGGTTGGGTATTCCCAGTAGCCTTGGCCACGCTCCGGAAAATCATAGTCTCCGAAAGAGTTTGATTCTCGATAGTATTCTTGCTCATAGGTTTCTAAGAAACCTTGGGTTGCATAATCGTTGACATGACGATTGTCACCACCACTGAATCTGCCGCGGCAGGCGGCCTGTTTTCCTTTGGTTACACATGTTTTGTAGAATGAAAGTGAGATCCACTGATTATATTTACAATGGTTGTTCGCAAAACAATTGTATTCGGCTAGGCCGACTTCGTATGTTTGCGTGCCCCACATAGCGATCATTTTAATAAATGCTTTGGTTTGGCCATTTATACGTTTTACTTTGTATTTAGGACTGGCATAGATCACTTTATGTTGTAACGGACCAACTTTGGAAATTCTTTGGAAGGTCAAAGACGCTGAGAAACCGATGCTGGATGCAAAAACAAAAAATGCGATCCATTTGCTAATTGTATTCATATTCACCTCGAATGAAATTTTCTAGCGAATGGAATCAAGGTCGGGTATCAATTTGTTCTGTTTGGGAATTGTTTACAGGCTGTTAACCTGAAAAAAATTTACTCTTTGGGTGGTTCCAGGCTCAGAGTGCGGGTCGTTTTCTCGATGGGCTCGATGATTTCCATATCGTCGTTGCCATCGATGGACTTTAGTTCTTTAAATCGACGAGCCGAAACGAGTACGCGTGTCTCGTAGCTGGCCAGTGTTTTGTTATAGCTGTCTACGGATGAACTCAATTGATTTCCTAGTTTTTCAAAGTGCCCGCGCATGTCGATGAGGCGTTTGTAGAGTTCCTTGCCTAATTGGCTGATGTGGGTGGCATTTTCGGTGAGTGCGGCCTGTTTCCATCCATAGGAAACGGCCTTTAAAAGAGCAATCAGGGTGGTGGGGGTGGCCAGGATCACTTTCTCGGACACACCCTCTTCGATCAGCAGGGGCGAGACTTCTAGGGCCGAGCTAAAAAAGCTTTCACCGGGCAGAAAGAGAACGACGAATTCAGGGGATTCTTCAAACTGTTCCCAGTAGGATTTACGTGACAGCTCGGTGATTCGAGTGCGGATATGTCCGGCGTGTTGTAAAAGAAGTTCTTTCTTAAGGGTTTCATCTTCGGTTTGTGCGGCCTCTAGATAGGCGTGAAGAACGGCTTTTGAGTCAACAATGATGGATTTTTTTCCGGGAAGACGAACCGTCATATCGGGGCGAAGTCGACCTTCTTCGGTGTCGATGGATTCTTGTTGAACAAAATCACAATGCTCCAACATGCCGGCGATTTCGACGACGCGTTTAAGTTGAAGTTCACCCCAGCGGCCCCGAACATGCGGTGTCCGAAGGGCTTTGACCAAATTCGAGGTTTCGCTGCGAAGTTTATCTTGGGATTCTTTCAGAAAATTGAAATGCGAGAAAAGATTGGTGAACGACTCCACACGATTTTTCTCGAGTTCGTTTAGTTTGTTTTCAAACTTGTTTAAGGTGTCGTAGATGGGGCTGACGGTTTGTTTGATTTCGGTGCGACGGTGATCTAATTCCTTCAAGTTGGTTTGATTGAGGGTGTCGAAGCTGGATTTAGCCAGGTTTAAGAAGGAGTGGTTGTTTTGGTTTAGTGAATCTAAGCTGAGACTTTTAAAGTTCTCGAGCAACTTTTCTTTGGCTGATTCGACAAACGAGAGTTGTTCGCTGAAGTGTTTTTTAGTTTGCTCAATTTCAGATTCCAGTTTTGAGCGCGACTCAGCGAGAGAGATAATTTTTTGATTGAGCTGAGTAAGTTCAGTTTTAAGTTCGGAGTTATGATGGCGAAGTTCTTTGTTTTCGTTGTTTGAGACTTTTAGTTGAGATTGAATATCTTGAAGATGGATTTGGTTTTTAAGTTCTGAATCTTTCAAGGCGAGTTCAATATTTCTCATATTATCAGTCAGTGTTTTTCTCCAAAGATAGAAAAAAAACAGTGTTGTACCTGCCAATAATACAAGCAACGCAATCGCGACAGATTCAAATAAGGACATTAGACCCTCCTCAATGCCCATATATTGGCACGCTTCGAGCACTTTTTCGAACATTTAAAGTTTTTTTTAGATATCTACTATGAGGATTATAAAGCTTGACTTTAAACAATCCCGCGCGCAAGGTAAGACAACATTTATCGCGGGGTGGAGCAGTCTGGTAGCTCGTCGGGCTCATAACCCGAAGGCCGTAGGTTCAAATCCTGCCCCCGCAACCAAACTTTTCTTTAGTTATCTCAGTTTAAAAGCAAATTACCAGTAGAGTTAAGTACTTATAATCACTAACAAGTCTATTTCGATCTTATAGCGAAGACCCCTTAAAGTCCCCCTAAATGACCCATGTTCCCTTCCATTTCCCTGCCAAATAAAAAATCTTTTGTGAATATTTACAGAATTTCAAATTTCTTGAACCTCTGTAAATTTTTACACCATTTCAATTTTTAAGGAGCCTCTATATCGCAAAAGGAGGCGAATATGAAGAACCGAGGAGTTGTCTTAAGAAAACTTCGGCAGGTAAACAAGCTCAACCTTAAACAGGCAGCCCGTGCTATTGGCTGTAGTGTTGGTTGGCTGAGTGAGATCGAAAACGAATCAGAAAAATGTCGCATAGACGATGGTGAGTATCAAAGGATACTTGCCATCTACAAGGGCGACGAACACAAAAAGTTGATTCATGCGTGTTTGTCCCAAACAAAAGCAGCAAAAATCGAAAAAACGATTTCTTATGATGGCTCAATATTGAACCCAGATTCGCGGATAAAGCGCGTTAATTGAATAGATTTTCATTTTATAAAATTAAACAAAGTTTTTCTATCCAAGATTTTCGTTTTTGAAAATCAGGAGGCCTCGTCATGCCCAAAATTTAACTTATTTACCTCGAA
>JAEUWH010000074.1 GCA_016785955.1 Pseudobdellovibrionaceae bacterium
CTTATTAAAAATAGAATTCCTTTGAAGTTGTTAGATGGAGAGATCACGATGCCTGGGTACTTTGAAGCAGACACAGTTGCCCACTGCGGAAATAGTTTAGCTGGGGAGTTTGGTAACTCACTAACGATGACTGATCTTTACTCGGGTTGGACAGAGAACAGGGCTTTGTGGACGAAAACTGCTGAGAAAGTAGTGCAGCAGTTAAAAGACATTGAAGAGCGACTGCCGTTTACCATGATCGGGGTTGCTACAGACAACGGATCAGAATTTATAAACGATGAAGTCTTAGGTTATTTAACAACCCGAGAAGCACCAGTAAACATGATCCGCAGAAGGCCTTATAAAAAGAACGATAATGCCCATGTCGAACAAAAAAACTGGACACATGTTCGTCAACTTTTTGGCTATGATCGTGTCGATGAAGCCATCCTCGTTCCAATGATGAATGAAATTTACCGGGCATATTGGAATCCCCTACAGAATTACTTTACACCGGTATTAAAGTTAAAATCCAAAGAGCGAATCGGCGGTAGAGTAAAGAAAGTATATGACATCCCTCAAACGCCCTTCAAAAGGTTACTTGGATCAAGTTACGTCCCTGAAGCAGAGAAAATGAAACTTAACGACAATTACTGCACTAAGAATCCAATTTACCTAAAAAAAGAAATGGATAAAAAACTTAAAGTATTTTTTGAACTAGTCGATGAGATAAAAAGAAGAAACCGTGCAACCGGATCTTGATTGCACTGCTTCAGTATCATTTACCTATGAGTCAATACGGACTGCACCCACGAGCGAAAGAATTCTCCGCGCTCTTCAAAACTTGAAAACTCGTCTTGGCTGACCCCGCCGGGGCTGAACAAAATAATTGCGGAAGAAATCCATCCTGACGAAGACAAAAACTGTAATAGATCGCTGAGCTTAGAAAAATACGGACCCTGCGAACCCAAAGTTTGTTGAATGATTTGACCGTGTTCGCCAAAAAAAAGAATTTCTAAACCAGGATCGGTCGCTAAATATTTTAGCTCGGACCAAGGAAGTTTTTTATCTCGCCCTCCCAGTAAAAGTCGAATTTTTTCATTTGGAAAAGACTCTTGAACGGCGTGAACGGCGGCCCGAACGCTATCGATGGTGGTGGCTTTGCTATCGTTAATAAAAACATTTCCTCGCTGAGAGCCAAGGTTTTCCATTCGATGCTTGAGTCCACGAAATTCTCTGAGGGCGGCAAAATAAGACAATGGAAATCCACATTCAAGGCCCAAAACCGCGGCCATGGCTAGATTGTCTTGGTTGTGTTTACCAATCAACTGTGCAGCACTCAGTCTGTAACTCTGTATTTCAGCTGATTGTGCCGATGCCCAGCGAATTTTTTCTGTTTTCTTTTTTGACACAAAAGATTTTAAGTCTCCTCCGGACTCATTCAGGATCAACCGCGTACGTGTGCGTTTTAGAATCGTCCACTTGGTATCATAGTATTCCTCTAGGGAGCTATATCGTTCCAGATGGTTAGGCGACAAAAATGTAATCATGCTGTAATCCAGAGCCAAGTCACCCGCATTTTCCAGTTGGTAGCTGGACAGCTCAAGAACAATCCATTTTGCTTTTAAAGATGGGTTTTTGTGGATGGACAAAGCATATTCGCAAAATGGGATACCCAGATTCCCGCCAACAAAGACGTTCTCGTCAAACGACAAAATGCCCGCACCGATAATACTGGTCGTGGTGCTTTTGCCTAGAGAGCCCGTAATGCCAATTATTTTTTCCGTGCTGATTTGACTGAGGGCCAAATGAATTTCGCTGGTAATAAAAACGCCTTGGCTTCGCCAATTCTGAATGAATTTTTTTTGCAGTGAAACGCCCGGTGAAATGATTGCAGTTTTTATATGAGTGAGTGCTTCCAGTTCTTTTTCTGTGCGGTACTGCGCAGTGGTTTTATGTTCATCGTATGTCAAAATGTCTTTTTCTTGAAAGCCAGCCGCGAGTAACAATTTATGGGCAGCCAATCCGCTGCGAGCCAGGCCTATGATTATTACCGGAGGTTGTATTTGAGTTTTCAAATCAAACGACATAGAATTCCTTTATGATGCCTGAAGATTTCAGTAAAGCAAATTATACCGCGATTATTAGTGACCTGCACCTGTGCGAGGCTGAGCCAGTTCATCCTAAATATCCACTTTGGAAAAAATTTAAAACAAAAGAATTTTTTTTTGATGACGAATTTGAGGACTTTTTAAAATTGATCTCTGCCAAGGCCCATGCTGAACGCGTGGAACTGGTCTTAAACGGTGACATTTTTGATTTTGACTCGGTGACCTCATACCCGAAAGACGCTATTTATAAAATTTCTTGGTTAGAAAAAATGCGAGGGCTAAAACCCCGCGAAGAGCGTTCGCTGTATAAAATTGAGCGTATTATCGATGACCACCCGCTGTTTTTTTCAGCATTAAGTGATTTTATTAAAAATGGTAATCGCGTCGTCTTTGTGATGGGTAACCACGATGTTGAATTGCACTTCAAATCGGTACAGCGAGCTATATTGAAATCATTGCGACTTAATCCCGAACAAGAAGATGCCGTTCGGTTCAATGAATGGTTTTATATTTCTAACCAAGACACCTTGATTGAACACGGAAATCAATACGACCCCTATTGTGTGTATGATGATCCCATCAACCCCTTTGTAAAAGGCTATAACTATCAATATCTAAAACTTCCCTTCGGGAATTTAGCCAGTCGTTATATCATGAATGGGATGGGTTTTTTCAATCCTCATTTTGATTCCAATTACATTATGGGAATTAAGCAATATCTTCAGATATTTTTTAAATACATGCTTAAAGCCCAACCGTTTTTGGTGGTTTCCTGGTTTGCGGGTTCTGTGTGGACATTGTTTTACACGGTTAAAGATAATTTTGCGGAACCCTTGAAAAACCCACTTAAAACAGAAGAACGCGTAAACGAAATCGCCTACAAGGCCAATGCAACGCCAAGGCAAGTGCGAGAACTCAAAGAACTTTTCGTAGAAAACTCGAGTCGAGATCCATTCCTTATCATGCGCGAGCTATGGTTGGATCGAGCATTTTTGATTTTATTCAGCTTTTATTTGATCTATTTGTTGTTTTCTATTTTGAAAACGTTGTTTGATATTTCTCTTTTCTGGAGTTTCATTCCTTTGTTGTTTCTTTTTCCATTTTTTTTGTTTTATTCCAAATCCATCGTTTCGCATGTCTCGGGATACAAAGAGCCAGATGAGAAAATTTTGGCAGTTGCCGGATATATAAGTTCTGTGTCTCGTGTGGTTTTTGGACATACACATATTCCGCGCCATGAAATGATTGGTGGGATAGAGCATCTAAATTCTGGAACATGGTCGCCGGGATATTTGGACATCGAATGCACAAAGCCTATCGATTTAAAGAACTTTGTTTGGATTTCTCCGTCTGATCAAGAAGGCAAGCGCGTCGCAGAATTGGTGAAATACAAAAATTTGCAGCGCATCAACTAAGAAAACTTTTGTCCAGCTCAAATATAATATGCAACCATCAAATCTCATGAAAATATTGGAGGCTAGAAATGGCAGACATTCTTGTTGTAACGAGCAAAATTAAAAAACTTATCAAAGACAAAGGTGACATGAACACCTCAGCAGCGACTATCGAAGTATTGAGCAAAGCTATTGAGAGACTGTGCATGAAAGGTATCGAGAGCGCCAAAGCAGACGGTCGTAAGACTGTTATGGATCGTGATATCATCATCGATCATATTTAATTTTTTAAATTAAATTTTAGCTTTTAACAAAGCCCAAGGGGTATCCCTTGGGCTTTGTTTTTCGACTAAAATCTATGCTGCTTTATTTATTGTTACAGGCATCGAGAAAGCTAAAGTGAGGACATTAAAAATGGTTATGGATTTTCGATCATTTTCAAAACATCGCTCCAGCCCACAACCGTAACGCCTAAATTATTAGCCTTTTCCAATTTTGATCCGGGATCTTCCCCGGCGACTAAAAAATTCAGTTTACTTGAAACCCCACTTAATAATTTTCCCCCGCTTTCTTGAATTTGCGCTTGCGCCTGGTCCCGCGGAATCGGTAGCGTTCCGGTAATAAGAAAACTTTTTCCACTCAATGGCCCCGAAGTGTTTACTTTGGCTTGGGCAACCATGATACCGGCCGAGATTAAATCTTTGACTTGGTTACGATGCGAGGGATTGCCCAGCCATCCCAGAGTCGATTGAGCCACTTTCTCGCCAATCTCGGGAACCTTCATAAGCTCGTCCTCGGTCGCACCTACAAACCGTTCGATCGTTAAAAAATGATCAGCCAAATGCTTAGCGGTTGTTTCGCCGATATAACGAATACCAAGCGCATAAATAAATCGCGCCAGCGTGGTCTTTTTGCTGTGCTCGATCGATTTCAAAATATTATCTGCGGATTTATCGCCTTGTCGGTCTAGGTTCAAAAGATCGGCTTTTTTTAATCCGTAAAAATCTGCAAATGATTTAACTAGTCCCGAATCGACAAATGTTTCGATCCAGCGATCTCCCATTTTTTCAATATTCATTGCTCGACGGCTGGCAAAATGTTTCAGTGACTCTTTGAGAATAGCGGGACACTCAGAATTTAAACAGCGAACAACCGCCTCGTCAGGGTGTTGGTGCAACAGACTTTTGCAAGCAGGGCAATGAACTGGAAGACGATAAGGCGTTGAAGACGCCGAGCGCTTTTCAGGCATGGAACGAATGATCTCGGGAATGACGTCTCCCGCACGTTGGATCACGACGGTATCGCCAACCCGGATGTCCTTGCGATCAATCTCTTCTTGGTTGTGCAAAGTTGCATACGTCACTGTTACTCCGCCAACTTTTACAGGCGTCATCAATGCCACGGGCGTTATGGCTCCGGTGCGCCCGACTTGACAAAAAATTTCTTCAACGACTGTTTCCGCAGTATCGGGTTTAAATTTAGCTGCCGTGGCCCAGCGCGGACTTTTTGCAACTAAGCCCAGCTCGTCTTGTAAAGCACGAGAATTAATTTTTACGACCAGGCCATCAATGTCAAAAGGAAGTTTGGATTTGGTTTCTTCGAGGTCTTTATAAAATTTAACGACCTCTTGGATATCACTGCAAACTCGCGTGGCTTGTGAATAAGTGGGAATTCCTAATTCTTTAAATGTTTCATAAACATCAGACTGACTAGAGAATTCAATTCCTTGGTACTGGCCCAAGTTGTATCCATAAAATTTTAATGGACGAGAGGCTGAAATTTTTGAATCTAGTTGGCGTATCGAGCCGGCGGCCGCATTGCGAGGATTGGCAAATGTGGGTAGTCCTTCTTTCTCTTGGAACTGGTTTAATGATTTGAAATCTTCTTTTAAAATTAAGACTTCGCCTCGAACCTCAAGAAGCGCTGGTGGTTTTTTTGAATTCAATCGCAGTGGAATGGATTTTATTGTTTTCACATTGATCGTGACATCCTCGCCCGTCACACCATCACCACGAGTCAGGGCCTTGGTAAACACTCCGTTTTCATAAATAATTTCCATCGACAAGCCGTCAAATTTTGGTTCGCAAAAGTATTCAAATTTGGAGGTCGTTTTTAGAAAATTTTGAATACGTTGATCAAAATCAATCAGGTCTTCTGGGTCATAACTGTTAGCCAGCGATAACATAGGCAAACGATGTGTTCCCTTGGTAAACACTGGCAAAACAGCTCCTCCTACGCGATGGGTGGGTGAATTGCTCAGGATCCATGACGGATTTTCTGATTCGATTTGCTTCAGGCCATGGAAAAAATCGTCATATTCCTTGTCCGACACTAGCGGGTTATCCAGCGTATGATAGTGATAATCAAGTTCATGCACCCAATCGGCCAAATCTGCATACTCTTCTTGAGAAATGCGGCTGCTGGATGTGTGAATTTTTGCTAAGATTTTTGTGGCCAATTTTTTCTGATCTGTTGCTGAAGGCATGCACTATTTAAACTTTATTTTCCAATTTAAATCAAGCGTTGCGGGGTTCTCGTTGATAGATACACAAAAAGCAGTTACGATGTTGCGGATTAAGAAAGAGGTGGACTTGTCGCAATTTAAGAAAAACGGAAAACGACGCGGAAAACGAATCGCTATGGCCGTTGTTATGACAGTGATGACGACATTATTAGCGGCCTATCTTTTTCAAAAACCGTTTACGCCATCACCATACGAGTCTTATCGGCCGCAATGGTCAAACTTGGATCTGGTTCAACTTCCCAACGAGATGGCTAAAAAGGAAAAGACATTTCCGAATTTAAAAAAAGATTGTGATAAAAAAATTGGTTTACACGACAAACCCGAATCGACTGAATATGCGTTTGTTTACATTCCTGGGTTTTCGGCGACGCGGAAGGAAATTTTTCCAGTGGTCGAATCGTTATCTAAGCAGTTTGCCGCTAATTACTTTTTATCACGGTTCCCAGCACACGGCGAAGGCGCTTTGGATTTCAAAAAGATCGAGGCTCAGGGGTTATTCGATACGGTGTATGAAGCGGGTGAAATTGCTCCTAAACTGGGTCGTAAAAAAATATTCATTGGAACGTCCACTGGGGCCGCGTTAGTGGCGGCCGGGCTTGTTCAAAATATGGATATAGATGCGGCGATTTTAATTGCGCCCGCCTTTGCCGTGTACCCAAAAAATTCATGGTTACTGAGTACGCGTTTAGGCCCGGTTTTTAACTTTTTTTTGGTTGATGAAATTTATAAATGGAGTCCGCGAAATCCCTCGATGGAGTTATACTGGAGTACGTCGTATCATCGGGATGGGTTGATCGCGTTGTTACAGAGTGTAGAGTATATTCGGAGTCTTGATTTTTCAAAAATTAACAAGCCTGTATTAATGCTTTACACTAAAAACGATGACGTTGTTATAAACCAAGCTATTATAGACAAATTCACAGAGATTAAAGATAAACGTAGTCGTCTGTTGTCAATTCCTGCTTCGAGCCATGTACTGGCCGGAGAGTTCACTTCGCCAGAAACGACGGAATTGGCGATTAAGGAGATCCATAGTTGGATCCAATCACTAGACCTGTAAATTCCTGCTAAGTGGTATTTGCCCTGAAAGGTAAATTCAATTAACCTGGTGAGGTTCGCACTTTAACGTGGGAGTTTATATTGGACGCTGAAACCATAAAAAAAATGGCGCATTTAAGTCGGCTAGAGTTAACCGAGACTGAATCAAAACAGTTCGCCGGTGAGCTGGGAAAAATCATGGATTTTTTCAATCAAATTGCAAATGTGAAAACCGAGGGGGTCGAACCTATGGTGACGCCTGTGGAAATTGAAGATTTTTGGCGCGAAGATGAAAAGAAAAACGAGATCAAAACGGAAGAGATTATGGCCAATGCGCCTTCGCGTGCGGGCAATCTGTTCAAAGTCCCGCCAGTTGTATAGGAAATTTATATGGATATTTTAAAATCATCTCTGAAAGATATCAGTGCAGCAATTAAATCAAAAAAAATTTCTGCTACCGAAGCGGTCGAATTTTATTTGAAACGGGCTGGGCTGCATAATTCGAAAATAAACGCATACATCACCATGAATGAGCACGCTTTAGCGCAGGCGAAAGAAATAGATGTTAAACTGTCTAAAGGTGAAGATTTATCGAATAAAAAACTTTTGGGAATTCCCTTTGGCATTAAAGATATGCTTTGTACTAAGGGAATTAAAACGACGGCGGCGTCGAAAATTTTGGAAAACTTTGTTCCTCCTTATGATGCTACGGTTGTCAGTCGAATTAAATCTAATGGCGGCATTGTGTTGGGTAAACTGAATCAGGACGAATTCGCGATGGGCAGCTCGAATGAGACCTCTACGCATGGTCTTTGTCGCAACCCTTGGGATTTGGAGCGCGTACCTGGGGGGTCCAGCGGTGGCTCGGCGGCAGCACAAGCGGCGGGTTTGGCCGCGGCGACGATTGGCACAGATACGGGAGGATCGATTCGTCAACCTGCCAGCTATTGTGGAATCGTAGGTGTGAAGCCCACCTATGGGCGTGTTTCACGCTATGGAATTATCGCGTATGCATCGAGTCTGGATCAAGCGGGTCCGATGGTGAACTCGGTAGAAGACGCGGCGTTGGTTTTGGAAAGTATTTGTGGTTTTGACGAGATGGATTCGACAACATCTCAGCGTTCCGACACTCAATTTAGTCAAAATATTAATAAATCTATTAAGGGTACTAAAATTGGTGTGCTGAAAGAATTTTTTTCAGATCAATTGGACATGGATGTAAAAAAATCTTTGGAACTAGCGATTGATAACTTGAAAAAATTAGGCGCAGAAATTGTGGAGGTATCGATACCCCTGACGGCGCATGCCGTACCGATTTATTATTTGATTGCGGCTAGTGAGGCGTCGTCGAATTTATCGCGCTATGATGGTGTTAAATACGGTTATCGATACGACTTCAAGGATTTATCCAGCGTCAGTCTGGATTCTTTTTATTCGAAAACGCGAGGTCATGGATTTGGATCTGAAGTGAAGCGTCGAATTATCATGGGTACTTATTGTCTTTCCAGCGGGTATTATGAGGCTTATTACGGAAAAGCATCCCAAGTTCGAAGGCTTTTGAAAAATCAATTTAGTGAAGTGTTCAAATCATGTGATGCTTTGATTTCCCCGGTTTCTACGACGCCCGCATTTAAACTTGGCGAACGCATTGACGATGCTCTTGCCATGTATCTGAACGACATATTTACGGTGTCTACGAATTTGGTGGGAATTCCGGGGATGAGTCTGCCCTACTCCTTAAGCCAAAAGAATTTGCCGATTGGTGTGCAATTAATGTGTAGAGATTTTGATGAACAAAAAATGCTTAATATCGCTGCGGCACTAGAGGAAACATCGCCTGTTCGGGGTGCCTTTCCGAAAGGGTTTGTCTAATGGCTTATGAAATTCGTGGTTATGAACCAACTATTGGGATCGAGATTCACGTACAACTGAACACAAATAGTAAGATTTTTTCTTCTGACGGTACCGAGTTCGCAGCCGGTGATAACGAAAATATTTCCACCGTCAGTGCGGGTCTTCCTGGCTCGTTGCCGGTTTTGAATAAAAAGGTTGTCGAGCTGGCCATCAAAACGGGATTGGCGCTTCAGTGTAACATACGTACCAAATCTGTTTTTGCACGTAAAAATTATTTTTACCCAGATTTACCAAAAGGGTATCAAATATCTCAGTATGAAGAGCCTATTTGCGAAAATGGCTACATCATGCTGAAAATGCCCGAATATGAAAAAAAAATTAACATAGTCCGAGCCCACCTAGAAGAGGATGCGGGCAAGTCTACTCATCACGGAGATGTGACGCTATTAAACTATAATCGAGCGGGAGTGCCATTGCTGGAGATCGTTTCCGGACCCGACCTCAGCTCTCCGCAAGAAGCGGCAGAGTATGGCAAAATTATTCGACAGATTGTTCGGTATCTAGATGTCTGTGATGGCAATTTGGAAGAAGGATCTCTTCGGTGTGATTGTAATGTCAGTGTTAAGCGCGTGGGCGAGAAAAAATTGGGAACCAAAGTGGAGCTAAAAAACATCAATTCGTTTCGGTTTATTGAAAAAGCCATCGAGTTTGAAATTGATCGACAAATTGATCTTGTGGAAAGAAATGAGAAAATCATTCAAGAGACTCGCTTGTATGATTCGGATAAAAATCGAACGTATTCCATGCGCGTAAAAGAAGATGCCCAAGATTATCGCTATTTTCCAGACCCAGATTTGCTGCCGATTCGAATTCCACAAAATAAAATAGAGGATATTCGTAAAACTTTGCCCGAGTTGCCGCAACAACGCCAGGTACGTTTTACGGGGCAGTTGGGGCTTCCAGAATATGATGCTATGGTGTTGACCGATGAAAAAGAAATTGCAAATTTTTTCGAGGAAACCGCCAAGGCGTGCGGTAACCCAAAAGCCGCTTCAAATTGGATCATGACGGAAGTCATGCGGGAAATGAAGCAATCACAAATGGGAATTGGCCAATCAAAGTTAACCCCGGTCTTATTGGCCGAATTGATTTCGCTGATCGATAAGCAAGTTATTTCAGGAAAAATTGCGAAAACTATTTTTGGTGATGTATGGGCGACGGGAAAAAATCCGCAGAAATTAATTGATGAGAAAGGCTTAGGACAAATTAGTGATGATTCTGTGATCGAAAAAATTATTGACGATGTTCTGGGGGCCAATGAAAAAAATGTGGCCGAGTATAAATCCGGAAAAACAAAAGTTTTTGGATTTTTTGTTGGGCAAATTATGAAGCTCTCTAAAGGGCAAGCTAGTCCAGATAAAGTCAACGAGATCTTAAAGCGTAAATTGGATCAATAGTGAAACCTGATGATTGTAAGATTGCTAGTATTGATATTGGATCTAACTCATTTTTATTGCTTTTATGTCGGGCAAGCTCTGCGGGCATTGTACAGATAGACCACGATGTGGTGGATATTGTTCGCTTGGGTCAGGGGCTTTCGGGTAGTAATCGTTTTCATCCAGACGCCTTAAAAAGAGCGGATAAGACTTTAAGTGAATTTAAAAAATTGATTGATCAATATAAGCCTGATGTGGTCTTAGCCAAAGCTACGGCGGCGGCTCGACGTGCTGAAAACCGCGCCGAGCTGGTGAACATTGGAAAAAAATTTGGGATAGATATTCAAACAATACCCGGAGAGTACGAGGCCAAAATCACCTATCAAGGTGTCTTTTGGGGGCAGTCTGAGGACACGTCTGATTATAATATGTTGATTGATATCGGTGGTGGTTCTACGGAGTTGATTGTGGGGAAAGGACTTAGTATTGAGTACAGCATCAGTATACCTTTCGGAGCCGTACTTCTGACCGAGCGGTTTATCACCACGCACCCCATTTTACCTGACGACGAAGCCAATTTAGTTCGTGAGATCGAAAGCGAAATCGCATTGGCATTGAAAAATATTTCTAAGTTTCCAATTAAAAATATTTATGCGGTTGCAGGAACCCCAACGACATTAGCGCAGATTTTATTAGGCGGATACGAAGACGCTAAAGTGAATGGTTTTGTACTTACCTTGGATCATCTAAAAAAATTAGAGACCGAATTAAAAATCAGAACACCAGAACAACGAATCCGTGAAATGGGTGTGCCCAAAGGCCGCGCCGATGTTTTGTATGCTGGGACGGTGTTGTTAAGAAAGCTCGTCGACGCCTTGGCGGGGCGAGATATTTTTGTTTCTACGCGCGGCGTGCGCCACGGAATCGTAGCCGACTATTTTTTAAACCAATCAAAGGCCGCAAATTAAGTTAGGATGAGACATGCTAAAAATGCAAAATATACTGATTGTCGTTGCACTTCTGTTTTTCTCGAAAGCAGGTTTGAGTAAAGATTTTAAAAAAGGCACGATTAAAATAAAAAATATTACTTTGAACACAGAGTTTGCAATTACGGACGCCGAACAACAGCTGGGTTTGATGAATCGAACGGAATTGCCGGATAATTTTGGTATGTTATTTATTTTTGAAAACAATGATTATCGTGCGTTTTGGATGAAAGATACGTTTGTTGACTTGTCGATCGCTTACATCGGGGCAGATAAAAAGATCAACGAAATACTGGACATGAAGGCCGTAACAAGTTCGACTGATTTAAATACGCCCAGTTACCCCAGCAAAGAAAAAGCCATGTACGCGCTCGAGGTCAGGCAGGGGTGGTTTAAGAAAAACAAGATTAAGGTCGGTGATAAAATTAAAGATATTAATATTAAAAAGTGAATTTTCTTTTTCTTAAGACCATAAATGAATGTGCCCTTCAGCAGAATTTTTTGCCATCTTCTGACCTATAATAGGCTGTAGGTCTAGATATAAAAAATATTCTTGAGTCCTGTAGATACAAAGTAATTGATTGTCCCTAGCAATGTGCTTAAATAAAAAGTGAAACTTTACAGAAAACAGTAGTTTCGAATATAGATCAAGGATGAAATATATGAAAAAATATTTATTGGTTCTCTTGGCATCCCTAACACTTGTTGTTTCAAGCGTCCGCTGTACATCAAGTGATTCAAGCGGAGAAACGGGAGAAGAAATTGCTTCTGAGGGCGGCGAAAATCCAGAAGTCGTATCAGATGGTAATGAGGGCTCTGTAGGTGATGCCACTGGCGGAGGAGATGTAGCTGCCCCAGAGACATTGGCCGAAGGAAACTTAAGTGATCCATCCTTGGATCCAAATGTTGGCGGTGAAACTGCCGTTGTTGATCCTAGCCAGCAGCAGTTAGATGCAAATGGAAATCCAATTGATCATAGTTTGCAAACTCAATCGACGCCAACTCCTGTTGAGCCAGCACCGGTAGACACGGTATCGACGCCGCCAACGGAAACAGTTCCAGCGCCAAGTATTACGGAGACAGCAGCCGTGCCAGTTCCGGAAGTGAAAGCGCCTGTGGCTGAGTATCAAAAAATGAAAGATGCAACGTGGATCGTAAATAAGAAAGTGGTTAATACGGTTTACTTTGCTCGCCCAGAGGATACCTGGAAATCAATTTCAGAGAAAATTTATGGGAATGCAGATCACGTAAAAGACTTGAAGAAAATCAATTCAGGTTTCAAAAGCCGGAACATTCGTGTGGGGGATAAAGTTTATTATAATTCTCCAAATCGGCCTGATGATAATACTAAATTAATTACTTATTACGAAGATAAAGGCTTACAACCGCAGGTTTACACGGCTAAAGAGGGCGATAAAGTTAAAACTATAGCCAAAGATCTTTTAGGCTTTGATAGTGCTTGGAAAGAAGTGTGGGGATCGAATGGTTTTGAGTCTCAGAAAACTTTGGACCCAGGAACAGAGATCAAGTACTGGAAAGAGGACGCGCCAAGCACCGTGATAGCGAAAACAGATTTACCTCCAGCGCCACCAATGGAAGCGCCGCCTTCACCGCCAGATATGGGTTCAATGCCTCCGCCGCCGCCGGACATGGGTTCTACACCCCCACCACCTCCACCACCTCCACCAGATATGGGGCACACTCCGCCGCCGCCACCAGATTTTGCGTCCACTCCTCCACCTCCGCCGCCAGATATGGGTTCAATGCCTCCGCCGCCGCCGGACATGGGTTCTACGCCCCCACCACCTCCACCAGATATGGGGCACACTCCGCCGCCGCCAGATATGGGAAATCAAGCCTCAACGGCGCCTCATACGGATGACAGCACCATTGCTGGTATGGACCAAGAAACTATCATGATAGTAGGTATTGGTGCGGCAGCCTTGTTGCTTGCTGTGGTCTTTATTGTGAAGAGAAAAAACAAACAACGACAAGAGTTTGAACAAGCAATGAATGAAACTCAGGTTGGCTAGTTTATAAAGTTGATAGTCAGAAAAAGAAAAGGAGCTGAAAAGCTCCTTGTTGTCCTATTAAAATAGAATAAAAAATTATCCCACTTTTTTCAGAATTTTATCTAAAACGTCACGTCGATCAGATCGTTGTGCTTCTACAAAGTAAATTAAATCATCGACAATTTGTACATCGCGATTATTCACAGGCATAAATTTAAGACCACAACCCACCGAATTTGCCCATACGACGGTCGCTTGGATTTTGCGTTCACGGCCCGCTACTTCAAAGAAAACGACTAGTTTATCGTTTGGCTTGAGACCGGATTCTTCATGTTCGAGAAAGGCTCCCGACAAACTAATATTACGTAAATTCCCTTTAGAGTTTTCGCGTGAATAGTTCTTTTTAAAGGAAACTGGCAATAACAACTGGGTTCTGGGTGATGGAATATTGTTTGAATCCATTCTTAGCTCCTTTCGTTCAAATAGATACTCGGAGAATAAATCATAAAACTTTACAAAACTTTCGCAAAACAATGGCCAATCAAGGTTTTCGAGAGAGTTCTGTATATAAAATTTTTTAATGCGTGAAAAATGTCGTATATTTCCCTAGTTTGTGGACAAGTTTGGGCGCAAATTCTCGTTTTAAGACATTCTTTCCAGGCAGACACAAGAATTTCCCATTGACAAAAGTCGAGATTGAGCTAAACTGAAAGAGTATTTGTTCTGAATACCCTTGGCAGAAGCTGCCCCAATGACAATTCTATAAAAGGTTCTTTATAAATTAACTAAAACCAATTTATTAAAAAGAAAATCGAAAAGAGAATTTCAGCTTGTCAGTTTTTTTAGCCAGCCAATCACATTATAAGGAGTCGCGTTTGTCGGATTCAAAAAACCAGACTAATGAAGGCAAGACAGTAGATACAATTAAAAAAAGAGGCCGTGCTAAACCAGCAGAAGATGGAAAGAAAGCTAAAACCAATGCTGAAAATGCCGTTGAAAGTAATGCGGTAGAAGCTAGTCCAGCGCCGGCACCTGCACCAGAAGTGCCTTCATCGCCACCCCCGGCGGCTCCACCTCAAGTGGCGACATCTTCGGACGGCCCACCAGCCTCGGCACCAGTAACAAGTGCTGAGAGTGTACCGCAGGCTCCACCAAGTTCAGGCTCCGAGAATCGTCCACAGCAAAATCAAGAAAATCGAAATAGTAGCAACAATAATAACAAACGCTACGACAACAATCGAAATAACAACAACAACTATTATAAAAACAATCATAAGCAAAATTATCAGAACAATCGAAATCGAAATGATAGAAATGATCGCAACGACCGCTATGATCGCGGAGACAGAAACGATCGTTATTCAAATGAAAGAGCAGAATTGAGAGAGCAGTACCAACAAAGACAAAATCAAAAAAGTCACGGTCACGGAGATAGTGACGTGAATCCTAATCCAGATGATATGCACTTAAAAAATGGTGCCGCAATGGAGGGAGCTGAAGTCGATATCACCGGAATTAATTTAACGGACGAAGAAAAAAGCTGGCTATCTTCAAAAGACTTGAAGACAAAAAACATTCAAGAGCTTACAGGTCTTGCGATTAAATTAAAGATTGAAAATGCGGCTGGTTTACGCCGTCAGGACATGATTTTTGAAATCTTAAAACGTTCAGCAAAACTGGGTGTAGATATTTATGGGTCTGGCGTTTTGGAAATCTTGCCCGACGGGTACGGATTCCTACGATCACCAGATTATAATTACTTACCAGGACCAGATGATATTTATGTATCTCCATCGCAAATCCGTCGTTTTGGTTTAAGAACTGGCGATACAGTTACAGGTACAGTGCGACCACCAAAAGAGGGTGAACGTTATTTTGCGCTATTAAAAGTGGATACGTTAAACTTTGAAAATACTGAAAACGGTAAAGACAAAATTTTATTCGATAATTTGACTCCGCTTTATCCGCAGCAGCGTTTAAAGCTGGAGCATGGACCGGCGGAGTATACCACTCGAGTTGTAGATTTGATGAGTCCATTAGGAAAAGGTCAACGCGCACTGATCGTGGCGCCTCCCCGTACGGGTAAAACTGTTTTACTTCAAAATATTGCAAACGCAATTACCGCGAATCACCCTGAAGTTAAATTGATTGTATTATTGATCGATGAACGTCCGGAAGAGGTGACGGACATGCAACGAACGGTGAAAGGCGAAGTGGTTTCGTCAACATTCGACGAGCCACCGACTCGTCACGTTCAAGTGGCCGATATGGTTCTTGAAAAAGCTAAACGGCTAGTCGAGCATAAACACGATGTCGTTATTTTACTAGATTCGATCACTCGTTTAGCCCGTGCGTACAACACAGTAGTGCCACCATCGGGAAAAATTTTATCCGGCGGGGTGGATTCAAATGCCCTTCATAAGCCAAAACGTTTCTTTGGGGCCGCTCGAAATATCGAGGAAGGCGGATCTTTGACGATCATTGCTACGGCACTTGTCGATACGGGTTCAAGAATGGACGAGGTAATTTTTGAGGAGTTCAAAGGAACTGGTAACTCGGAAATTCATTTAGATCGCAAGCTTATGGAAAAACGTATTTTCCCTTGTATGGACATTAATAAATCGGGAACGCGAAAAGAAGACTTACTGGTTGAACAGAAAGACCTTCAAAGATTGTGGATCCTGAGAAAAGTCTTAGCTCCAATGAATCCTGTCGACGCGATGGAATTCCTACTGGATAAAGTGTCTGCAACAAAGTCAAATGCGGCGTTTTTAACTAGTATGAGCGGCGGCTAGTTCTTCGAGCCCAGCAAGTTCAAATTAGGCTATGCACGAGAAAACGAGGTAATCAATTCCGTATATCAATGATACGTTTTAGTTTACCCGTTCGCTCATTAGTTTCGAGGGCCGCCATGTCGACAAATTCAGTTTCAATGGGATGAATCAGGTTGTCGGATACCAGATTTTTAATCAATCCCCGTTCTTCGTAAATGCAATTTACGATTAATTTTTTGAGTTTAAGTTGAGTCTCGTGTGTGTCTTGATTGCTCTGGGCCGCAATACGAATAATCAGCTGGTCTCGATTGTCAAAATGAGCAAGTCTAACTTGAAAACCTTTGATGTGGATTTGATTATGGAATTTGTAGAGAAGTTTGCTGATGTCTTCATAGAATATGGTGGCCGGCCCAACCCTTGCGCCCTCTTCCGATCGTCCCAAAATTTTAAACTTCCGATATCTTTCTTGGGATTGATCTTCTATCCACATGGCTTTGTCTCCCACCGGATAGCGAATAATTGGCATCAATGAGCGTGTTAGGTTGGTTAGAAACATCTTTCCTGAACGATTAACGTCATTAATTGGCTCCAATGTGTCCTCGTCCAAAATTTCAATAATTGTATGATCTGAAAAAACTCGATGCTCTTGAAGTAAACAGGAAGAGTCGGCAAATCCCAATAACCCACCATCGACACTGGCATATCCGATCGATTGGACGTGGGCGTCGGGAAAAACGTCCTTAATAAATTCTATTTGATCTTGATACAGACTTTCGCCACCGAACAATATTTTCTTTGGCGCAAGAAGCTGATTTTTTTGTGCATACTCGGTCAGTTTCATGATCGTGGTTGGTACGCCAGCCCATGTTTCAATTTCAAAAGAATTTATGGTGTCCACGATATGGTTAAAATCAGCGCCTCCACTTAAAGGATACTGGATAGCCCGGGTGCCAGATTTTTCAATTGATTTCAGAATAAACAAGAACGATGCATACAAGTCGCCAGCGTAGAATAAATTTGCTATCCTTTCTCCTTGCCCAAGACCACCCATAGCCATTCCCTGACCGAAAGTCAGGGTAAAAATCTCCCATTCTTCTAAAGTAAAAAAAGAAAATTTTGGATTTCCTGTCGTGCCACCACTTTTAAAAACGATTCCATCCTGTTGTACAGATGTCAGAACTTGATTGTTTTTGATCGAATTTTCTTTCCAAAAACAGACGCTATCAAAAATCGGCAGGTCTGAAATATCTTTGAAAGAGTTCACGCTTTTATAAAGCTCTCTATAAAAGGGAGAAAATTCTTTGGCGATTTTGAAAAGTTCTTCAATGGTATAGATCTTCATTTAGATACTCCGTTGATCCATGATATGGATTAACTTTCCACTAGCCGAGCTGCGGGTTAAAGATCCAGAAGGTACTAAACAAACTTTAACGGATAAAACTTTTTCTTTGAGTACGATCTCACGTAGATCATAGTGAGATCGTAGAAGTGTTTCGACGATATCACTGAGTGAGTTATGACCAAGAGCAGGCAATGCATCAAGGAAATCATTCTCTGAAGTGCCAGCATCGATTCCGATCAAGATACTCATTTCTTCGATAGGCCCCTTTTTGCTAACAACGATTTGAACTTCTTGTGTAATACCTATTTGGGTCAGTACGCCGATGATGTGATTATAGTTTAGGAAACTTCCTGCTGCTCGGAAAATATCTCCATAACGCCCATGAAGTTCGAACCGTGGAGATTTTCGACCACATGCACATGGCTCGTGTACACGTTTTCCCAAGTCTCCGATATCATAACGTAGTAGATTCTGGTCCTCTCGACTTTGTGTCGAGAAGACTAGGCGTCCAAGCTCGCCATCGGCCGCCGACAGAGCGGAATCAATTTTTAAAACTTCTAAGTGATGAATACCGTGGTGTAAATGATAGGTTTTATTGTCGGAAAATAGACATTGGTAACCCAAGGGACCCATGTCCACACTTCCATAACTTGCAGACTTAATTATTTTAACACCAAACTCACTTTTTAGCTTTTCAATTTGTGACGACGAAAAAGCTTCACCACCATAGAAGATTTTTTCTATGGTATGTTCTTGTGCTAGCCATTGTTTGTTGTTTTCAAGTAGCTGTAACAAATATGATGGCATTCCCATAAGCACGTTCACTTTGTATTTGCGAATAATTTGGCCTACAAAATCAAAATCCATATGGGCCGACATTGGGAATTGAATAGCGTTAAGTTCTTCTAGTATAGTAAAAAAACTAAGAAACCCTCCATAAAGGCCACCACCGAAAAATAAATTCATTGTGCGGTCTATACGAGGCTCAAGACCCGCCGCCATTAAGCCGTTGGCCGCCGCTTGCATTTGGGTATGGTAGTCTACATAGGTAAACTGCGAAATTTTTGAAGTGCCAGAACTGCCGCCGCTTTTGAAATAAAGCTGTGAACTGGCTTGATCCGGAATATTTTGAAAGTCAACTTTGTCCATCAGTTTATCTGGTAACGAAGGAAAACTGATTTTGTTTTCACGAAGGTCGTCGATTGTGGAAAATGATGAAAGTGCTTTTATGTCGGATTCCAAACTGACGCGACGTACGTAGCGATTCAATGCGAAAAATCCATCATGAGGCTCGCCCATGTAGCTGTCTTGCATTGATCCATTAGAGCGTAGGCGTGTGACACCACACGAATAAAAAAGTCGACTTAAAGTATCTAAATCTTCTAATTCGCAACTTAGCCCAACTGTTTGTAGGTAGTGTTTCATTGGTCTAAAGTATTTCAGAATTTCCGAGCGTTTAATCGGTTTTACCCAAATCGTTTTGTACAGCGGTGATGCGCGCAATGAGCTGCGCGAATCAATCCAAATTCTCCATTGTCCTTGAGCGTCTTCAATTACGTCAGCGTAATCGGAATCTAGAGATCGTTCGGTTTTAATGATTAATCCTGTTTTTGTAATCTCGGCGCTTTCCATTGCAGAGGGCTCGCTGATAGGGTAATTAGCGACAGATGCGTTCATAGCTTTTGCAAGTTGTTCAGAAAATAGTTCTAAATCCTGGAAGCTGGCTTCTTCTAGATACACGCACTGAGGGCTAGAGCAGGCCTGTTGATTTAAGACAAAAATATCGTGGACAAGATTTTGAATGACCAAGGGTTTTTTCCACTTGCTTGGAGTCATGTAAGAAAAACTTATTTTATGACCCCAATCGATAAATCGTGCCGAGGGAGGTACGCTTTTGCGAATCTCATTGATAGATTCCTCTCCGCCCCATACAACAACCCCATCCGCGTATCCATATAAACGTTCTAGCAATTCTTTCTCTCTTGAGCTTATGTTCACAACACAAATGCGATTTTTCCACCGACTTGTCTGCCCAAACAGGCAGAATTCTCGGAAGAAATCGATCGGGAACGTTCCAGACAGGTGACTTAATTTTAGAATATTAACATTTCCGGTCATCAGTCCTTCGAATGCACTCAAAACCGGTAGTGCATAGTCATTCCCGGATAAAACTTGGATTACGAGTCCAAGGGGCGCCCATTTCTCGAATATGTTTCCGGCAGTACTGATTCGTTTGCTTTTAAACGGTGTCATGCTGCCGAGTTCATTATCTATTTTAAATTTAATTTGCTTTTTTGAGATAAAATCAGCGATGGAAAAGATAGTTTCTTTTGCAGATGCGGAACTAACCCCATCATTTACACATAAAGAGGCAATCAAACGTGACTGAATTTCATTGCCTGATCGCAGTTCTTTTGAAAATGCATCGCACGATTCAATGAAGTGATCTAGCGCGAAGTCTTCTGTCAGAGTGGCATTCATTGTAGATTCAAAAGATTCAAGGCGACTCAAAAGCTCTTCGTGAGAGACGGTTTGTCCTTGCCAGAAGTGTGTTTTCATAAAAAATCCCTCAGCAGTTCGGCCGCAGCGATTGCGCAACTTTTGTTTTTTGAAACGCCAGCGCGTCCTAAAATTTCAAACCAATCATTTTTTAGGCCGCAACCGCACGACTGACCAGTATGAAGCTGAGCCAAATCACCCATGATAACCGAGTGAGCAGGAGATGAGGTAATATAGGGAGAAATAAACTGGATGAATCCATCCTTGTTATATCCAAGAGGTCTTAAAGTTTTTAGGTCGCGAATAATAACTTTGGAATAAATTGGAACGTGGAAATGATGATTCTTGCATTCAATATAAGGAATACAATGTTCTACCGACCCAAAACCGTCTCTCAGTCGAGAGTTCGGTATGCCCAGGACCTCTTCGGCTAACGCATATAATTCTGATTTCTTTATTTCCTGATTAGCATAACCTTTCCAACCCCCGCCTAAAAACACAAGTGAGTCTGGAGACAACTTTATCGGCGGACATTTTAATTCTTTCATTCGTTGCAAAGTAAAGTAAAAAAATGAAGGGAACCCGAAAATTCGTACCGGCATTTCCTGAGTTTCGAATTCTTGAAATGCGCGAATGCAGCCGAACACATCGAAATCATGTTTATCTCGGCCATTCAATTTTAAGGCATACTCTACTCTGTTTATAGGCGCATATTTTGTTAAAAAATTGTCAGTATAAGATGTTCCTAAGCGCGAGTCGGCTTCGGTTTGGTAGCTATAGAGTAAGTAATTTACTTTCTCCTGATTTATCCAGCCGTAGTAACTAAAGATATTGTCGACCATTTTTTGTGCGGATCCTAAGCTCCATTCGTCGAAAAACATTTGTGACTTCTGTCCCGAGGTACCAGAGGAGGTTAGACTAATGTGAATGTTTTCTTGTGTGACGCTTTTGATAGAGTGATATTTAAAAAACTCAGCAGGAATACTTGGGATATCTGCGCAATCTCCTGACCATTGATGTATGTCAAAACCTGTATCTAAAAGAAATTGACGATAAAATGGCGATTTAGATTGATGCCAGAGCAAAATTTCTTTCATGGCTTGCGAAAAAAGCCAATCATGGTCATTTGGTAAGGTGTACGGATCTATTTGCGTGCAGATTTTTTCAACAGCAGAAAGACGTGTACGATCTGGAGGATACAAAAAACTACTTGTCATCGAAAACTCCTAGAACTTCTAGATGCATCATTTTCCACAAGTCTATATACTGATCGATATAGGGTATGAACGATTTTTCGATTTGCATTCCGCGAAAATTAAGTGGCTCCATTGAACGAGACATCAGGACCAAATCCATAAATTTTCCTTCGTACTCTAGCATTGCTGGATAAATTGCCGAGGGAAGAAAGTTCACATCTAATAATGCCTCTAAAGATAAAATACTATCCATAGCCATCAAAATCTCGACATAAGAAACACCATAGTCATGAAGCTGTTGCAGCAGCGGACGTAGTCGGCCAGCCATAGAATAAAAAGGCTGTGTTGCGGTGATCAAGGCGCAGTACCCATCAGACTTACTCAAATAACCATAGATATCAACTTCGCCATTTTTTGAGGCCAACAAAAGATTGGGTTCGTGAAACGGAAAAAAGACATCGAATGGATCTTTGAATGTTTGTGCAAAACGACGTTTGACAAAATCAGGAGCCAAAATAATCTCAAATTCTAAATGTTCTCCTGACGGTTTAGGCCTTACCATTTTCAGCAACTTTGGTGGCGGATGAGGAGACTTAATGTATTTTTCGCTTGCTTTAAAAATCGGGCCAAGAGCTTCGGGTACTTCGATTACGCGTTGACGTTTCTTTAATACTTCGGGGTCATGCTTTGCCATTAATGTCAGTGTCTCGTAGTTAGCAAGTCGATGGGCATTTGGAAAAATTCCTAGCGGTTTAAATTTGTTTTTAATAAAGACAAGCTGCGGGCCAACACTGAGTGTGCGTGTAGTGGCATAGATCGAATGAACAATTTTATGATCGTTCATCAGATAATCACTGCCATGATTTAAAAGTGTAGATGCCAGCTTTTTGCCTTGGTAATAAGGATGTGTCACAAAGCCTTCCGCACGAGCAATCTTAAAAACTGTATCGACTTCAAAGACCGCCGATGCACAAAGTAAATTTTTTTCCGTATCCCAGGCAACCAGCCAAATGCTGTCCTTATCTTGAATAATTTTTTGCATTGCGATTCTATCGTTCCCTAAAGCCAAGGGATAATTTGATCCATATATGGTAAAGTATAGTGTTAGCAAGTCTTGAATGTCGGCGACTTTTGCTCGGCGAAGAATAATATGGTTTTCGATTTTTATAACTTCCCCGTGTTTCATTTAAAAATCTCCTGGCCATATTGGCGGAATGGTAGATAAGAAAGAATAACGAACAAAACAAGGATCGTTCCGGAAATTTGCCCCAGATGGGCGACGGAAAAATATTGCTGAAGTATGCCCAGAGTGGCCAAGGAAAATGGCAGGGTTGCTGTTCCAATTAAATTAACAAAACTCATGACAGTTGGAACGTCGGTGGCTTTAGGTTGGGTTTGCAAGATATTAAGAATAAGAATGTTGGCCATGCCTAATGTAAAGCCAAGAATCAATAAACACATTGCCGACATAACAAAGTTAATCTTCATGGCTTGTCCAAGAACTGTAATGTCGTTAAGATCTATTTGTCCTGAATAAGTAAATGCAGAAAACGCGAAACTCATTATCACTAGAAAGAGCCATGTCCAGAATAGAGTGTGTTTTTTAATAGAGAACACACTCAGGATAGCGCCACCAATTAAAATTCCAACCCCTAGAAATGTTTCCATAATCGCCAGTGAATTAAACGAATTTCCAAAGAGGTCCTTCGCCATAGAGGGCATTAGAATTTGGATTGGGCTTAGCATAAGATTAATAATCAAAAATACGGAAAGCATAACGCCAATGATTTTATGGCTTTTAAAAATATGCAGATATCCAGAGTCAGACGTACTATCAGTAATACTCGTTTTTTTAATGTTAGGTATAGCTTTACTAACCATAGAAAGTGCATAAGCTGAAAGTAGATAGCTAATGCTGGCAATGATAAAAAGACCGTTCAGATTAAAAGCGTTGAAAATATACAGGCCTATGATGGGTCCTAGGATTGTTGCAAACGAATTTATAGATGAAAGCTTAGCTGTCAATTTTTGTACCTCATCGCTTTCTTTTATCTCGACAGAAAGGGACAGTATGGCGGGATTGAAGAAGGCGGAAAATATATTGGAAGCAAAAACGGAAATAAATAGTAGCCAAAGTATTGCTGAATGATTTTTTTCTGACAACCATTGAGGGAAAATTGAGATCAATGCGAATGCCAATAGATAAACACACCCCCGAGCCAAATCAGAATAGAGAACAGTCCTTAGTGACGAAATTTTTTGAATTATATAACCTGAGTGTTTAACAAGAAGTAAATGTGGTAGTCCTCCGATGACGAGATACCAAATCAAAAAGCGTTCTCCGAATCCAGACGTGATAAACCAAATCAATCCTAATTGAACCATTCGATCGGAAACCTGAGACAATGTCTGTCCGACAAGCAACAATATATCATCAGATCGAGAAGAGTGTTTGGTTACTGTTAAATCCATTTTTTCCCTACCATGTATTTGCGCCTTTCAACGTACCAAGGTATCTAATTTTTAGAATTTAGTTAGTGTATGAAAATTGGTAAGTAAGAATTACAAATGCTTCTGTATTCTATGAAAAATCGCATAAATTTATTTTCTTATGACAAAAAAAGTAAACAAAATTTGATTTTTTTGCTCGTTGAAAAATGATATGTCTTTGGGAGGATAAAAAGGGCCTATTTTCGGGCTTTACTCGACGATCAAAGAATAATAATTGCGCTCGTTCGCAGCGAGAAACCAAATTTAACGAAGCCGGTTGTAAAGCGTAATAAGGTATAGGTGATTTGAAATTTATAAAAACTAGGAAGGTTTGGGGTTACTTTTTTACCATGCCTCTTTACAGATAAATCATATTTGTATAAATAGCGGGAATGAATAAACTTGTTGAGTATCTTGTTCCCTTTATAGTCTCTGTTGCCAATATTGCTTTGGCTGACACGCGCGATCAGATTCGAACGAACGAAATGCAAGAAAAATTTTTCGGAAATAACTTTGAATCTGCTGAAAATAAAAAAATGATTCACTCGTGGAGCAGTGAGCAGATTATAACTAGCAAGGACCTGGGGGTTCGTTCTCGGCACATTGATCCAGAGGATAGGAAAGAAAATTTTCAAGCCGTTTTGAGAGTTAAATGTGCGGACAGTAAAGACGATTTTTTACCCAACATTCCCAGAAATCGTCCAGTGACATGGACAATTCAAAAAGACTCTGTCACGTTGAACTCAGGCTCGGCTCATGTTGATTCAGAAGGATATGTCCGTTTCATAGTGCCTGATATGAAATCGAGCATGTTTAAAAAAATGAAAGTCTCGCTTAATTCTGAAGATATAGAGGTCGATCGTAATGAAGGACCTTTTGATTTAGTTTATAAGCGGACAACATGTATGGAAAAGAAGAACTCATACACGCTCGAGCCAAAAAACGAAAAAAACTAAGTCGTAACTCTGTCTTCACTTTTTAGTCACGAACTTGAACTATGAAGGCATTTGTTTTTTTAGACGTTCTGATTTGTCGATGTAATAGTCCCAAGACCCATCGTAGATGCTAAGTTTGTTTTTATCGAGTTCAAATACGCGAGTGGTAATTTCACGTAAAAAATAGCGATCATGGCTCACGATAATCACGGTACCTGGAAAATTTTTAACGGCATCTAGCAAAACTTGCCTTGAAACGATGTCCAAGTGATTCGTCGGCTCGTCCAGAATCAACAAGTTCACTGGTCGCGCCAAAATGCACGCTAGAACTACGCGACTTTTCTCGCCACCTGATAAAACCGAAATTTTCTTTTCGGCCTCTTCGCCAGAAAATTTAAAGGCTCCAAGAAGCGTACGTATCTGCCCCAGGCCAGCGGTCGGCAGATGACTGTGAACTTCATCAATGATGGTGCTGTTAGGATCAAGAACGTCCAGAGAGTTCTGACTGAAGTAACCCAGTTCGATACTGGCGCCCAACTGCATAGTGCCTTTTGAGGCCTCCGTGTGTTTGGCAATAATCTTTAGTAAGGTCGATTTACCCGCACCATTGACGCCGACGACAGCTACACGGTCGAGACGTTTTACAAGTCCACTGGCTTCGGCAAAAACAAGCTTGTCTTTTCCTTCGGACGACTGCCAAATTTTCGTGAGCTTTTCAAATTTAACGACTTCGTCGCCACCGCGTGGAGGGACTGGCCAATCAAATTGAATCGTTTTTTCTTCGACTGGAATTTCGATGCGATCAATTTTCTCTAGTTTTTTAACTCGTGATTGAACTTGGGCGGCGTGCGAGGCGCGCGCGGCAAAACGAGCAATAAACTCTTCTTCTTTCGCCAACATTTCATCTTGGCGCTTAGCTTGCGCTACAAGCTGTTCAAGTCGAATAGCCTTTTCACGTTCATAGTAGTCGTAGTTGCCCGAAAATACCGTGATGGTTTGGTAAGCGACTTCGACAATTTTTTTCACCAATCGATTCATGAAATCGCGATCATGGCTGGTCATCAAGATCGAGCCTTTATAGGTTCGCAGCCATTCCTCTAGCCAAACGATCGACTCTAAATCCAAGTGATTCGTCGGTTCGTCCATCAAAAGAACATCGGGATTCAGTAAAAGAATTTTGGCTAAAGCAATACGCATTTTCCAACCACCACTGAAGCTTTCTGTGGGGCGGTGGTAGTCTTCGGGGCCGATACCAAGACCAGTGAGAATTTCCTGGGCACGTGATTCCAGGTCGTAGCCACCTAAACGCTCGAAATCGGCCTGCATTTCACCATAATGTTCTAGAATTTTGGTCATCTCGTCGGCATCGAGATTGGGATCGGAAAGCTTGGCCTCACATTCAGCGATACCTCGTTGTAATTCACTAATTTTACCAGCGGATGAGATAACTTCCTGGAGGGCTGATCGACCCTTCATCTCTTCGATGTTTTGTGAAAAATAGCCGATGACGGTTTTATCCGATTTGCTGATCGAGCCGCCGTCCACACCCTCTTCTCCGACAATTATTCGGAAAATCGTACTCTTACCGGCGCCATTGGGACCGACCAAACCGATTTTTTCCCCCGCGTTTATCTGGAAAGAGCCGTTTTTGTAGAGAATTTTGTTACCATACTGTTTGCTGATTGAAGATAAATGAATCATATAAGCTATCGGATTTAACTGGTTTTTCTATTATTTTCAAAACTTCTTTTTTTTAAAAATTGACCTCGACAGATCGAGTCGGTCATGTTAACTACTCAGCTTATTATTTTAGCTAAGAGGTCCTTAATGAAAAAAGATATGCATCCCAAAGTAAATACAGTGGTTTTTAAAGATATTTCTTGTGATTTCCAGTTCTTGGGAACATCAACATTGTCTTCAAAAGAAACTGTTAAATGGGAAGATGGTAAAGAATATCCCCTAATCAAAGTGGAGATTTCATCTGCATCTCACCCATTCTACACTGGTAAACAACGTTTATTAGATACTGAAGGCCGTGTAGATAAATTTAAGAAAAAATACGCTACATCTGCTAAGTAGCTTCTCACGATTTCATATTTTAAGAATGCGATTAGAAACCCTAGTCGCATTTTTTTTTACACGGGGGCGCCCAGACTGTTGGGGCGAAGTTTTGTCCTGTAACATACGAAATCTGAGGAATTTATGTTTTCAAAATTAGATGAAGTTGAGTCGCGATACGAGCAAGTGAATTTATCACTTCAACGCCCGGATGTAGCGAATGATCAAAAAAAATATCGCGGCCTAATGAAAGAACTTTCCGACTTGGAGAAGGTAGTTGTGCTGTATCGCGATTATAAGACCAAAATCGCGTCACTTAAATCCAGCAAAGAGCAATTGACTAACGAATCTGATGTCGAAATGAAAGAGTTATTTCGCGAAGAAATTCGTGAATTAGAAGCTGCCATTCCTTCTTTAGAAGAAAAGTTAAAGTTAGCTTTGCTTCCTAAAGATCCCAACGATGACAAAAATATTATTCTCGAGATTCGTGCGGGTGCCGGTGGTGATGAAGCGTCTTTGTTCGCGGATGAACTGTTTCGTGCCTATGCCCACTACGCGGGAAAACAAGGCTGGAAGGCCGAGCTGATGGCCTACTCTGCAGGAAATGTCGGAGGAGCAAAAGAAGTTATCGCCTCTATTTCCGGTGAAAGTGTATACAGTAAACTGAAATATGAAAGTGGTGTTCATCGTGTTCAGCGTGTTCCTGAAACTGAAGGCGCGGGTCGTGTTCATACCTCGACTATTACAGTTGCGGTAATTCCCGAGGTGGAAGAGGTCGAAGTAAAAATTGATATGAATGATATTAAAATCGATGTTATGCGCGCCAGTGGTGCCGGCGGTCAGTCGGTAAATAGAACTGAATCAGCGGTTCGCTTACATCATGGACCTTCGGGAATCATCGTTCACTGCCAAGAAGGAAAGTCCCAAACATCAAATAAAGAGCGCGCATTTAAAATTTTGTACTCTAAATTGCAAATGTTAGAGGATGAGAAGGCTCGTAAAGAAGCGAGTGATACACGTTTAGAGCAGATTGGTACGGGCGATCGTTCAGAGCGAATTCGTACGTACAACTTTCCTCAAACGCGAGTAACGGATCATAGAATTGGTTTGACCACCCATGCCTTGAATGAAATCATGGCAGGAGACTTGAGTATTTTAGTGGATTCACTAACGGCTTATTACCAAGCGGAAGCTTTAAAACGACAAACGAGTTAATTATGACGATCAAAGAAGTTATGGATAAAACCACAACTTTCTTCAAGCAAAAGGGATTTCTGTCTCCCCGCCTAGATGCTGAGTTATTAATTGCCCATGGCCTGGGCTGTGAGCGTTTGCAACTGTATCTTAAATTTGATCAACCGTTAAAAGAGCATGAAGTCACATTGTTACGGGACTTGGTGAAGCGTCGTACAACGGGTGAACCTGTGGCCTATATCTTGGGTAAAAAAGACTTTTATAAAAACAGCTTCTTGGTGAATCAATCGGTTTTAATTCCCCGCCCAGAAACGGAAACGTTAGTGGAAATGGCCGCAAATTTTATTGAGTCTCAAAAACCATACAAGCAATTCAAAATTTTGGATATCGGTGGTGGGTCTGGTTGTATAGGAATCTCGTTGGCAAAAGAATTTCCTGACGCTCATGTTACAATTATAGAGAAATCAAACGAAGCATCGGCAGTTATTGCAGAAAATGCTCGGCTTAATAAGGCGACGAATGTATCCCTAGTCCGTGTTGATGCAAGTGATATCGAATTATTCAAGCAATGCTGGAATCCGCAAGATACAGTTTTCAAAGCCTCACAGAGTGATGTAAAAAGTAACTCAACGGCAAACGGTTGTGATGGCTTGGGTGTAAATTCTGATACTAGTGAAGTGTTGGCATCAGTATCTGCCGATTTGGTTTTTGATATAGTGGTTTCGAATCCTCCATACATTGCTAAAGACGATAAAGACGTAGAGGAGAACGTTAAAAAATATGAACCGCAAGAAGCTTTGTTTGCGGATGAAGACGGTTATTTGTTTTTAAAAGATTGGACACAAAAATACGCTCAACTTTTGAGGGGCGGCGGGAAGATGATTTTTGAGATGGGTCATACTCAAGGAAATAGGCTTTCAGAGTATTTACAAAAACTTAATATTTTTACATCAGTAAACGTAGTGAAAGATCTTTCTGGTAAAGATCGATTTATCGTAATGGTGAAGTAGGCGGCGACAATGGATAGAATGGCAGTAAAAAGTGGTCAGGTTCTTAATGGAAAAACTCACGCCAGCGGCGCTAAGAACTCGGCATTAAAGCTTTTGTTTTCGACAATTTTGGCCGAGGGCACTCACCAATTTAAAAATGTTCCTAACTTGAAAGATATTGAATCAACGTCGGCGCTTTTAGAAAGTTTAGGTATTTTGACCGAGCGTAAGGGCGAAGACTTCTTGGTGCATTCAAATAAAATCAGTAATTTTCAAGCGAGTTATGACTTAGTTCGTAAAATGCGAGCGAGTATTTTATGTCTTGGTCCGATGTTAACTAAATATGGGGAGGCGATTGTTTCACTTCCCGGTGGTTGTGCGATTGGATCTCGACCTATTGATCTGCACTTGGATGGCATGCGTACACTGGGTGCCGAGATTGAATTAAAAGAAGGTTTCGTTCATGCTAAAGCGAAACGCCTAAAAGGTGCAACAGTCTTGTTTGAAAATGTAACAGTTGGTGGAACTGAAAATGTGATGATGGCGGCAACATTAGCCGAAGGCATAACGATTCTTGAGAATGCGGCCAAAGAGCCAGAGATAGTTGATCTTGCGGAATACCTAATAAAGATGGGTGCTAAAATTACAGGTCATGGAACATCGATTATTAAAATTGAAGGTGTTGAAAAACTGAAGCCGGCATCGCATACGGTGATGCCAGATAGAATCGAAGCCGGCACACTGCTGCTGGCTGGGGCCATCACGGGTGGCGAGGTGACAGTCGAAAAATGTGTTCCTTCGCATTTGGACGCCTTGTTGTTTAAATTAAAAGAAGCGGGATTTAAAATCAGTCAGACAGATACAACAATGACGGTCGAGCGAGCTCAGGCTTGGGAGGCGGTTGATATTACAACCTCTCCTCATCCACAATTTCCAACGGATCTTCAGGCCCAGTTTATGGCACTGATGACAGTGGCTCAAGGTACGAGCGTGATTTCAGAAACAGTTTTTGAAAACCGATTTATGCATGTTCAAGAGTTGATGCGTCTTGGGGCGGACATCACTCCGAAATCTCGAGTAGCTGTTGTGCGCGGTAACCCAAACGGCTTGACGGCTGCGCCAGTGATGGCGACGGATCTGCGAGCCAGTGCCTGCCTAGTTTTGGCAGGCCTGGTGGCTAAGGGTGAAACTGTAGTGAATCGCATTTATCATTTGGATCGAGGCTATGAGCGTATGGAAGATAAGCTCACCTCTCTGGGAGCCAAAGTTAAACGGATCGTTTAGTTACTCGACGACATCACACAGTGGTTGGCGGGCTTTAAAACCACCATCTTGGATGGTGGTTAAAAATGCGCACGTATCATAGCCTTGTGCGTGAATTTTTTCCGCAATTATTTTTAGTTCACTAAGTGGAAGCACTGGCTCTCTGGACAAGATCCAGCCATACTTTTGTGACCCATCACCAACAATGGCCCAGCGATATTCTGATTCGATATCCAAGATCCAATAGTCGCCACCGCCAATGAAAATCCAAGCACCTAACTTGATGAATGAAACTTTGAGTTTGGCATTTGATGTTTCATCGACAATTTTAGCCATACCAGTGGCGGATTTAATGCCGCCGTTTTTATCTGTGCAGGAATTAAAAACTTGAATCTGACTTTTTTCTGCCAAGGTGTATTCTGCCGTCACATTTGATATACAGTCTCGCTGAAACGGCTGAGGTATTGCGGCCACTTCATACCATTTCCCTAGATAACGATTAAGATCGATAAATTCCGCTGTTTTAATTTCACTCGCCGCTTGAGCAAGTTGAAAAATACATGTGATAGATAGTAGTAGTTTTATCATTTTGTGTTCCTCCTGTTATTCTTAGAGGTATTCCAAAAAAGAGTCTTAGACTATTCGGATTAAACTAGTTTGCTAGTATGCATACTAGTTTTGATAAATACCTGTCTGCCCTTCTTTTAACACGATGAAGTTATCAATTTTTTCTACACTTTTTGCTTTCTCTAAATCCAGAACGGGGTCGTCTATTCCTTCATCAGTCAACGGAAAAGTACCAAAGTGTATTCCGACAGAAAGGGTTGGTGATAAGTCGATATGAGCTTTGATCGCGTCGTCAGGGTTCATGTGCGCATCTTTCATAAACCAACGTGGCTCATACGCTCCGATAGGTAATAATGCGAGGCTAATTTTAGGAAATTTACTTTTAATTTCGCGAAAGTGATCTTTGTAACCGGTATCACCTGCAAAATAAATAGTATTGTCTTTAGTTTCGATCATAAAGCTGCACCATAGTGCTTTGTTCGTATCAGTCAGTGAGCGACGTGACCAATGGTGGGCGCGCAAGACATGAACTTTTAAACCCCACTCTGGCAAGTCTACAAATTCGTTCCAGTCTTTTTCTTGAATGCGTGGTTTTTTTGAAAATTTTAAATAGTGTGCATTTTCAAGAGGAACAATAAATAAAGGAGAAAATTTTTCGTTTAAAATTTTCAGCGATTCAAAATCCATGTGGTCATAGTGGTTGTGCGAGATCAAAACGATATCGATAGGTGGAAGTTTGTCGATCTCTATACCCGGCGGACGTACGCGTTTTGGTCCGATAAAAGAGAGCGGGCTGGTTCGCTCTGAAAACACGGGGTCTGTAAGGATGTTGATCATTTTTTGTGATGTTTGAACTTGAACTAAAAATGATGCATGATTGATAAAAGTTAGTGCGAATTGCCCTTTATTCAGTTTTTGAGGCAACTGTGGAGTTACTTCATTTTGTAATGTCTTGGGCCAGTCCTTAGATACCCGGGTCCACTGCCATTTCAAAACATCCCACAATGATTTGTCTTTGTGATCTACGGGATTATAAAAATGCTCACCGTTAAAATGGTTGCTCATGTTTTGAATTCCTTTAGTTGAACATTGAACGAGAAAAAAGAGCGCAAAGAGAATAACGATTTTTTTTCGTGGAGTTTTTGGTTTCATGAACTTAAAAGCGTATCTGTGGCGAATAGAAATAAAAAGCAAAAAAAAAGCCTCTGTGGAGGGGACCAAGAGGCTTTGAAAAACAATCCTGGAGGGGTCCAAGGGACTGTATTTATATAAGATTTATCTTGAATATGTATAAGAAAATCTTAGATGGCAACACTTTTTTTAAGTGTTTTTATGTTTTTTGTTGACTCTAGAGTTATTACTAAAGTCGATTCCGCTTTCGCATTAACAGCTAATAACAAAACAAAAACCACGTATAAAATCACTAAGAATTTCAAATGCACATAATTTTCTAAAGCAATCACGAAGCCAACGTCATCGGAACTCAAAGCTGTTATAAATCAAATGGGCGGAGGTCGAGTGCCAAAACCTGGTTGAACTCGAGTTCAACTTTGGACCTTGGTTCTAATTTGGAACTGAAGCTATTCTTCTTTTGGTTGTGGATTTGAGTTTGATTAAAATAAAATATGGCAAAAATTTCAATAACTTGGATTATCAAGAACTATAAGGGGCAAATCAAAGGTCCTTACACCACCATTGAAATTTTAAACTTCATTTCTGATGGAACATTCACTGGCGAGGAACAAATTACTAAGTATCCCGGAGGTGAATGGACAACGATCTCTAAAGAGCCCGAGTTTTATGAAAAGATTTTAGAAACATTAGAGAACCAGTTAAAAGATTCTGAAAATAAGTCAGGAAGTCAGTCTAAACCGCCAAGCAATACGCGAACGACGCCACAATCTCGATTAGACAGAACAGCTGTGATGCCATCAGAGCTGCGCTCGGTTATTAAGCCTGCCATGATACCGCCGGTATCCTCTAATAAGTCTATTGGTAAATCGACCTCTGAGGACTCTCGAGAATTTTTGAATCAGAATAAAACCGAAATCATTGAACTGAATAATATTGACCAAGAAAAAACCAAAGAAAAATTGAACACTCTGCGATGGCCAGTGTTTGCAGTCCTTTTGATCGGGGCCCTTACCCTGGTGTATTTTGGTCTTTTTGATGACGATGCTGGAGATGCCGGTGATAAAGTTTCATTGATTGCGCCGGGACCGAGTCAAGATGGATTGAAAGCTAGTGAAATCGATGCGCGAGTAAACAGAGCGCTTCAGCTGATCAGCGCTGACACGCCCGAATACTATATTGAAGCGCAGAACATATTGGTTGCGACGATTGAAAACTCGATTAAAAATATTAAGCCGAGAATGATTCTATGTGCAGTTTACAAAGAGCTTTGGCCATATTCTAGACAAAATCTAAGTGATCAAAAGGCCATTTCGCAAGTTGCAAAACAAACAAAGTCGATGAACAAAATCGATACGGCCGGAATGCTGTGCGAGTCAGTGAAATTATTAGTAGAGGGGCGATATTCCGAAGCTCATAGCGTTGTGGATAAAGCTTTGGAAAAGGACTATACAAATTTTTTCTTGTACCAAATAAAAGGTGAAATATTAGAACACGATAACCAAAAATTAATTGCTGAAAGTTTTTATCAAAAAGCACGCGAGCTTTCTGGGCAGTGGGTTAAGCCCATTTTTTATCAGGCGCTGATTAATGCCAAACTAAATGAACCCAACAAAGCGTTTCAATTGTTTGGGGATGCACTGAAAATCAATCGCAATCACAAAAATGCTCTCTTTGGAATGGGTATTCTGGAATCTTCTCGTGGGCAGCAAGATAAAGCGATTGCTTATATAACAAATGCACTTTCCATCGAGGGTAAAGCGGAAAAAGGTATTGAATCACAAGGTATTGAGACGCTGGTAGAGATCTATCTGATTAAAGGTGATAAAAAGAAAGCGATCGAATTGGCAAACTTGAATTTGGCTAAAAATCCAAGTAAAAAATCGGCAACTCATTTATGTGAACGACTGGGAGGGTGTGATAAATCGATTGCTAAAAATGCTCGTCCTGACGAAGAACTATTTTTTAGTTGCCAGGCTTTGTTCCGGCAAAAAGAATATTTACAAGCCCAGGCAGAATGTAAATCAGCATTCGAGTTGAACACTAAGAATGGAACAGCAGCCCTGACGGCCGGAGAGGCATTGTGGTACTTAGGTCAAAGCGTTGAGGCCGTTTTGTGGATTGAAAAAGCCATTAAGGCGGATCCGCGAAATGTGAAAGCATATTTGAAAAAAGCCGAATTTTTATCGGACCGATTTGATTTTATCGAAGCAGAAAAGGTATTGCTTCAAGCTGACTACATCAGTGGAAAATCAAATTTTGAAGTGCAACGTGGTTTCGCATCTTTGGCATTCAAAAAGCGTGATTTTCAAAGTACGTTAAAATTAGCAGAACGAGCGCTGAAGAGCTATGATGCTGATATGGAAAGTATTGTTTTGTACTCTTCTGCCGCCAGAAATTTGGCCATAGGATTTCGCGTAAATTCGCAGAAAGATCAAGAGCAGCGTCAAAAATTGGCCCAGGATGCCTATAACTATGCATTGAAGGCGATCGAGCTAGATTCTACGAACATTCAAGCCCAGATTAACTATGCAAAGGTGATTGCGACTAGACAAGGAATTGATGTTGGTGGGGACTACTTAATTGAGATGATCAAGCTCTACCCGTCACTTTACGAATACAGAATTGCATTGGCTGAAATTTATATCGAGGAAGAACGATACAAACAAGCCATCGAAGAGCTGCAGCGTGTTTTATCAATGAATTCCAAGAATAAAAAGGCTTTGATGGCGATTGCAAAATCCTACTTCAACATTGGCGAAACTGATAATGCCATTACAAATTACCTGAAAGCTAGCAATCAAGACCCGTCCGATGCCGAGCCCATCTTTGAAGTGGCCAAAATATACCTGGAAAAAGGAAAAGTGAATCAAGCACAGGTTCAGTTTGAGCGTGTCCTTGTACTTAATAAAAAGTATCCTAAAGCTAATTTTTTCATTGGTCGTGTAATGATTCTAAAAGGCAACTACTCGGAAGCGGAAAAATACGCCGAAATTGAAAAGAAAATGTATCCTCAGTTAATAGATCCATATTTGTTGATTGCCGAGTTAAAGTACATCAACAAAAACTACACCGAATGTGCAGCCGAGTATGCGCGGGCGACAAACTTTGGGAACCAGCCCGCGGCAGTGTATGTGAAGGCCGCAAGATGCTATCGCCTTTCCGGTCAGTTGGATATGGCTCAAGGGTTTGTTGATATCGCCTCAGAGAAAGAAAGTGGCTACGAAGAAATTTACAAAGAGCAAGGTGCGTTGTTTGAAAGTCGTGGGGATGCGGTTTCGGCAATAAGATCTTATTGCAAATATTCAGAATTATCACCAAACTCAAAGGATCGCGAAGAAATTCAGTCGCAGATTCAAGTTCTAGGAGGCGAATGTGGGCATTAAAGATCAAATGGCAGCTATGGCACAAGGGGCGCAAACTCGGGCGAAATCCTCGGCGTACATGTTTATGCAGATTTCATTTCGTTTGGTCACCGGTTTCTTTTTAGGCCTGACCATTTCTTTGATTGGACAGGAGCTGACCGGCTATGGCTCATTTTCACTGGTGTTTCTGAACTTGGTTGTTATGGGTTTGTTCTTCAAATTGTCGCAAAATTGGAACATGGTGAAAATTTTGGTTTTTGATTTGGTTTGTCTTCTTGTCATTCAAATCTTGAAAATGTATATACTGGTCGCACCTTAATCTTTGGGAAAGAACTATGATTGATATCAAATTATTGGAAAAAAAATCGGAAAATAACGAAACGTCATACCTGGATTTATATCGTGCAAATTTGATTAATCGTAACGCTGATGTGGGCGTATTAGATAAAATTTTAGAATTAAATAAAAAGCGTAAAGAATTGATTTTTTCCGCTGAAACCGAGAAATCAAAACAAAACAAGGCCAGTCAAGAATTGGGCAAGCTAAAGCGCGAAGGCCAAGATACCTCTGCATTGCAGATCGAACTAGGTAAAATTTCTGCTGAAGTTAAGGAGATGGAAAAGAAGGCCGGTGAAGTCGACGCCGAAGTTTACAATCTGCTGCTGACAATTCCGAACATGCATCATAGTTCGGTCCCAGTGGGAAAATCCTCTGACGAAAATAAAATCATAAAAACAATTGGTAACAAAACAAGTTTTTCATTTAAAGCCAAAGAACATTGGGAAATTGGCGAAAAGCTGGGCATCATTGATTTTGAACGTGCCGGAAAAGTTACGGGTGCTCGTTTCGCATTTTTGAAAAGTCATGGCGCACGTTTAGAACGGGCGCTGATTCAGTTTATGATGGACATGCATAGCGAATCTCATGGTTACACCGAAATGATTCCGCCATTTATCGTGAACACTCAAAGTTTAATCGGCACGGGAAATTTACCTAAATTCAAAGAAGATTTATTTCACCTGAGCGGCCAAGATTATTTCTTGATTCCAACTGCAGAAGTTCCCGTGACGAATTATTATACTAACGAGACTTTAAACGAATCAGATTTGCCAAAAATGTTCTGTGCGTATTCCCCCTGTTTTCGTTCGGAGGCCGGCAGTCATGGTCGAGACACCAAAGGTTTAATTCGTCAGCATCAGTTTAACAAAGTCGAGCTGATGATTTTTGCGTCTCCCAGTCAATCTCATGAGTTGCATGAAAAACTGACAAGCGATGCCGAAAAAATTCTGACCGAGTTAGAATTGCCGTATAGACGTATGCTTTTATGCACAGGAGATATGGGTTTTGGATCAGCCAAGACATTTGACCTTGAGGTTTGGTTGCCAGGACAAAACGAATATCGTGAGATCAGCTCGTGCAGTAATTATGAAGATTTCCAAGCCCGGCGCGCGAACATTCGTTTTAAGGCCGCCAATGGAAAGCCTCAATTTGTCCATACCATTAACGGTTCAGGGTTGGCCGTGGGACGCACGTTGATCGCCGTTCTGGAAAATTTCCAAAACGAAGACGGAACAGTTCGTGTTCCTAAGGTACTCCAAAAATACATGAGCGGCGTAACCCTCTTAAAATAGAAAATCCTTAGGCAATACGATCTACTAACGCGATATATAAAAACAAAAAAGCCGTTGCTCTGAAAATCGGTTTCCAATAGAACTGACCCCGGAGCGATGGTAGAGCGGTTGAATACACCAGTCTTGAAAACTGGCAGCCCTTCGCGGGGCTCGAGAGTTCGAATCTCTCTCGCTCCGCCAATTACTCTCTCGAAAAAATCGCAAATTTCAAAATTATCAATCGCATTAAGTACTTAACACCCAGATTCGCGGATAAAGCGCGTTAATTGAATAGATTTTCATTTTATAAAATTAAACAAAGTTTTTCTATCCAAGATTTTCGTTTTTGAAAATCAGGAGGCCTCGTCATGCCCAAAATTTAACTTATTTACCTCGA
>JAEUWH010000090.1 GCA_016785955.1 Pseudobdellovibrionaceae bacterium
AAATTATTTGGTAGTAAAATTAAACACTTGAACGAGCTTAGATGTCTCTCTTTCTATAAATCAAAAGAAATACCAGAATCAATACCTCAATAACCACAATAACTTGTGCGGAATTCTCCGCCGATGTCCCAAAGTTCTCTATTAAGTAGTGAAAACGACGAAATGCCCATGTAAGCTCATTTGTCTTGGATTTAGACAACTCGAAAATTTATAAGTAACTTATAGTGTCCTAAATGACGGAAGCCTTATTGCAATGAACCGACAACATGGCTTCCTTGACTTTAAAATTCTTAAGTATTGCAATGACAACACTGGCGGTCTCTTTACCAGCTTCCGCTAGTAGATGTTTAAGATTCTACGACGAGGTCTATTCTGTGGATAATGTCACCTACGGCCTGCAAGCGTTTGATGCGGGAATTGCGCAAATAAAAAGTCACCTTCTCAAAGCTCACAAAATGAGTCCGGAAAAAAAACTGAGTTACTATATGTCCTCGGACATGCGAGTGACTTTTTTTAGACTACAAAGCCTTTCGCGAATATACGAAAAAGCTTATGACTTACCTTTTTTTGCCGATAAACGAGCCTTTTTTAAAAAATACGAAGATCTCCTAGGGAAAGTTGATCTCTATGATGGCCTTTTAAAACAAGTTAAACCGATGCAAGAATCTGGTCTCATTCAGTATTTTGAGACCATTAGACAAGAAAAAGTTGATCTACTCTTCACGGCCCTCAAAGAAGATGGATTGCTTTCTGATCCAGAAAAAAAGATGGACGAAGTCTACCAAGAACTCGTTAAGTTCAAAAAATGGAAAGAGCCAAAAAAGGATTTAGAGCTTCATGTGAAACGTCTCGGTAAGGAACTCAGCAAATTGGCGGAAAACATCAAAGCGCGCACGTACACCCACGACGACATCGAGATGGGGCTTCATGAACTGCGCCGCCAAATCCGCTGGCCGCTCATTCACGTACAAACATTGACTCGCCTGACAACCTATAACAAGACCGGCAAACTCCCCCCCGAGGTAAAAAAATATTTTGACGAAATGATGAACGAAAATCCTAAACTTTTGGAAAGTGGTTTCTTGAAAATGCGCGAGAGCGAAATTGACGATCCCATTCAAATTCCGTTTGTTCCTCATGCGATGCTGACCGAAATCGTCAGCAAAATAGGCGCGCAGAAAGACCGTGCCGAAGCCGATATTTTTATAGACGAGGCCATGACGAAACTAAATTTTTCGGCGAGTGATCGGCAACGGGTCGAAAGCAAACTCCATGACGAAACCGGCGCCGCTCAAAAAATTGACCACAAAGCATTATCTAAGTTTTATCAAGAAAAGCTGGAAGCCTCTGGCCTGCTTGAATTCTATGTCCAACAGTTGGAAAAATTTAACTCTAAAAAATAACACATTCCAGCACCACTGGTTCTATTGACCGCAGTAATCACCCATGATTTGGTGTTTTCGCCCGCCGCTTACGAGCACGGGAAAACCATAAAATAGGAAATGAATATGTCTTTTTTTAGTTTGTTGGCGGCATTTGCCATAGCTTTACCTGCTTCATCCCATGTTCTAGGACGCGAGAGTGATTCAGGGATCGTTGGTCCTCCCTATGTTCAGTTAGTCAGCTATTTTGCATCACTACCAAAAAAATACCCGGAGTTTATCCAAGCTGTTCAGTACGGAACAACACCTAAAGGTCGTCCCCTTATTATGCTCAAAGTTTCTTATCCCGAACGATTTGTGAATGCACGCAGCACAAAAGCGGCGATTCTGATCACGGGTGCCACTCACGGAAATGAATATCTTGCGATCGAAGATCGTTTACCAGAATGGTTTGCTAAAGAAGGCGTGAAAGACCCGGTGATCGCACCGTTTTTCCAACAGGGTGGCAGTGTGTATTTTATCCCGATCTTTAATCCCGATGGCTATGATGCGCGTATGCGCGGTAATTCTAAGGGTGTGGATTTGAATCGCGATTTTTCTGTTCGCCAAGCCAAATTTGAAGGCTTCAAGCAAGTGGAAACTCAAGCCGCACGCACAATGTTGCAGAACGAGTTACAGCTTAAAAATCAGAAACTGCTTATTACTATGGACTACCATTGCTGCATCGGCGCGGCTCTTTACCCTTGGTCCTTCAAACCTTCGCCTCAATTACCGGCAGATCATTTGGCGATTTTTAAAAATTACGGCACAATTATGAAAAACGTTTTCGGAGCCAAATTTCCCGTGGGCACCACTCCTGATATTTTAGGCTACAACGCCGTTGGAACCAGCAAAGACTATTACTACGAAAACTTCAACTCCTTCAGCTTTACCTACGAAGGTGAAGAGGATATCGAAAAAAATAAATTTCCTCAGCATGTACAGATGTGGAGAGCATTGATTCAATATGGACAATTAACTCGCGGAGTTTTGCGCTAGCAGGCTATTACCTATGAGGACAGGCCCTAAGCAAAGGAAATAAAAAATCTCGTATAAAAAAAGGCGTTTTGAACGCCTTTTTTTTCTATAAATGCCAGAGCATCTTGTGTAAATTAATTTAGTTAGTTTAGAAAGAAACTATTTGTGCTTGCGGCGCACCAGTCATTTGCACTTGGATTTGTTTTGCACGGCCATCAGCTAAACGCACATCAAGCGTGTATACGCCGGGATCCAAGACCTTAAATAAATTTCCGGCCGCATTTGTTCGTAACGGTTTCTCGCCTTTATTTTTAATGACTCCAGAGATCGCAACAGTAGCCTCTAAGGGTTGCATGCGGGCTGCGGACACTACCTTTAAGCTCAGCATGTTTTGACTCATTCGTTGAACAAAATAGGCCCACGCTTTTCTATGTTTCAACAGTGTTGGCTCGCGAACCTCGTAGGCCGGTTGAAAACTTTGATTCACTTCGAACGTAAATGCCAAGGCACCAAATTCAGAATGCATAAAACCCATCGAATCACCATCTACCGAGTACAATAATTTCCATGGCGTTCCCGCCGTGTATGTCCCACGATTGCTGTCGCTGGGTAACATTTTAGCCAGCTCGGTCGCAATCTTTTGATGAAGATTGTTTTCTCCGGTCAAAGCACCTTGGCAACCATAAGGATACAAAACCAACTCACTGTACGAATGGTAACTGAGCGAGGCCGTCGGATAAGCCATGTAACCAAGTTTCATTAACGCCTGAGTTTCTGGCTCACTGGCCGCAGATGGCCCGCGGTATGTGTCCGATGACATACTTCCCGATGAACCACTGCATGCATTCCACGCATAGGAATAGTTTCGATTCAAATCCACGCCGTGTATATTAGCGCCATTGGCGCGAGCGTTTTTTCTCCACCAATTATTTTCGGTCCAAACAATGTTGTTACCATCGACGTTCAGCATGGGAACAATCCAAATGTTCCATGATTCAATTAATTGATTCCATTGCGAGTTCGTACGTTTCATCGACAGAACCACATCAGCAACGTCCATAACAATTTCTGAAGTCATGATTTCACGAGCGTGGTGCATACCATCGAAAACCAGAGTGGGTTTGTTCAAATAGTTCATATCATTTCGTTTTGCATTTTTTGAGAGCAACAATGCAAATATGGGTCGACCTTGATGAGATTTACCAATTTGCTCGAGACGTGTATCATTTGGGTACTGAGCTGCAATTTTTCTAAGTTTCTCTTCAACTTTCTGAGGATTTAAATAGCGTGGATCGATTTTATCTGTCGATTCAATTCCAGGTCCGCTATTGCGAGGGCCGTGCGTTCGAACAACCACATAAGGAACACGGTATTGATTCAAACGATCTAGACCCGATTGATTCGTGATGACCTCAATTTTGCCTTCCTGCCAGCGAACACCCGCAATATCATAATCATTCTTTTTCAACCAAACCATATAGTTTTGAATAGCTTGAAAGTTCTGTGGACTTTGCACGAACACTTGAAACTGATTCTGCGTCAGTCGCGGTCCTGTCTGCGCCTGTGCCGAAAAAGAAGCGGCAATAAAAAATATAAAACTGAACAGAAAACTCTTTTGAAACATGTGAACATCCTTTGTTTATGAAGGCTAAAAACATCATGCTTTAGTCTTGAAGGTGTTAACATTGAATCTTATGAATCGATCAAGGTCTATAGAAAAAAAATGTTCAAAGGCACAAATGTCTTGAGCAATAAATAAATCTTATTGAAGTGATAACTAAAAATCGAAGATTAAAATTTTCTCATCAAACCAACAACAATACCTTTAATGATAACTTCGCTTGGATCATAAAAGAAAGATTTCAAACGGCTATTTGAAGGACGCAATTCGATTTTTTGACTTTCGTTAAGATTTGATTTTGCTTTATAGTAAATTCTCTTAACAGTCGCTTCGTTATCCACAGAAGCCACAACTATATCCCCATTCTTTGCATAACTCTGTTCTTGAACAAGAATAAAATCGCTGTCATTGATTCCTTCTTCAATCATAGAATCACCTTCAACCCTCACAACAAATGTCGACTCCGGCTGCTTCACTAACATTGGAATGACATCTAGAGTTTCATTCTCGTGTGTTCGCTCAATCGGATTCCCGGCAGCGACACGTCCTAAATAAGGCAACTCGAAATGGGGAGAGGACAGAACTTCCCTTTGACCTCTCAATTTAGAAACCTTGGGTAAAGATTTCGACAAGCTGTTTTGGAGGAGCATGTCCTGTGAATCAGAAGGAAGTTCTGTCTTCTTCGAAAATGATAAAATTTTATCTTTAAGGGCATCGGACGTTTGCAGAATTTCGATACACCGCTTTTGTCCAGGGAAAAGGCGTACATAACTTTTGTTTTGCAATTGTTTTAAGTAGTTCTGTACTGAATTAAATGAGGCTAAACCAAAGTGGTCTTTAATTTCCTGATAACTAGGGCTATGGCCATTTTCCAAAAAATACGATGTCACAAAATCCAAAACGCCTTTCTCTTTAGGAGAAAGGGGTTTGAGATTTTGCGGGAGGGGTGGTGTATCGGTTTTGCTATTCATATTTACACCATATTTACACTGTAATACTTATGTAAGTCAACCTGGATTTTAAAGAAAGTCTAACGCCAGACCATAGTCCAGAGATCATCGGCCACTCGCCCCCCAAATTTTTCCTTATCAAAATCGGGAAAAAGCTGCATATACTAATAACTCAGATGACATTTGTGATGAAACGCCAACAGATATATTCATTATTTGTATTTTTATTTTTTTTAAACAGTTTGGCTTTAGCCCAACACGACTCGGATAAGCCAGAACCCGTGACGGCAACGCCCAGCTTGACTGAACTTTGCATGAACAGCCTGAAAGCATTTCCAGGATCGTCCAACTCAAAAATGATGCATCAAGTATGTGGTAAGGTCGTTAAGCTTCCCGAATGCGACAGCGTGAATGGAACTCCTATTTATCATTATGAACGCGAAGGAAAAGACAAATCGCCAAAGCGTATTTTAGCGTTTTCACTGATTCATGGTGATGAAACTCATGCCGGGACAGTGGGGCGGTACTGGATGGAACGCCTCGAAGAAATCGAGCCTCGAAATCATTGGCGCGTCGTCCCTGTTTTAAACCCCGATGGACTGAAAGAAAACACACGCTATAACGCCAATAAGATTGATCTCAATAGAAACTTCCCAACAAAAGATTGGGATGAGTTAGCCCAAAAGTACTGGCGCCTGCACACACAAAGCTCACCTCGCCGATTCCCCGGCTCACAATCTGGCAGTGAACCCGAGACAAAGTGCGCTCTTCAACATATCGCTGACTTTAAACCCGATTTCGTTATCTCGATTCATACCCCATTGAATGTTTTAGATTTTGATGGACCAAAAGTTCCAGCCCCAAGATATTCCTACTTACCATGGAAATCCCTAGGTCACTTCCCTGGCAGTCTGGGACGTTATATGTGGCACGAACGCAACGTTCCCGTACTAACGATGGAACTCAAGGAAACACTTCCGAAAAATAATGATCCTTTCGAAACGCTTCAAGATTTAATTGGCACATTAGTTAAGTACGACATGCGCTAAAAAAAAGATGCCATGGTAAAAAATGGCCGCGCCAATGGAATTACCGAAATCGAGCTAAAAGAAAAATTATCTGGATTTAAAATTCTGGAACTGATTCACTTGTGTGTGCCTTTCGTTAAAAAATAGCTATTAATTTTAAATAGTTAGTTTAAATTTTGCCGCAATTGTTACAAAATAAAATATAACCTATTGAAATAACTAAATAATATCTATAAAAATGCACACTCAAGTTCGGCAGTTTCTAAAATTCTATATTTCCAAACATATCTTTTGGACAATCCCCATCCACTTCATTATCACGACGTCATCGCAATAAAGTAGGAAACCATTTTCCACACCCAACCAGACCAAAGACTAATTCGTTGATAAGATCATTGATTTACATATAATTTACACATATGCTGTATTTAAGAAAAGGAGAACTGATGCATACCTTAAATAATTTTGTCGCGCTTAACAAAAGACCTTCTGGCAGTAAGTTTAACTATTTGATTCTTATTTATATCTTACTGACCTTAGTGAATTTTATCACCTAACACTCGCCCCGCCCTAAAACTTCAAATTCTTGTGGGCTCCCCTCACCATGGAGCCCCCTCCCCTGAACAATTATAAAAAAAAATTTCTCGCAATGACCAGGAAGTCCATAAGGCAGATTTATCCGTCCACCCCGGCAAACAACTAGACTCACTATAGCTTAGTTGTTTTTGTAAGCGCTGAAACAATTTTAGGAATCAATTCGACGCCAACTTGTAAAAGCAATGGCCCCAGCAACAATCCAGGAAGACCAAATACAATAATAGCACCGATAATACCGAGTAATGCGACAAATGCATTCACGCCCTCTTCCTGGCCCGAAAAAACAAATGGCTTGATGATATTATCAATGCTACCGGCAATCGCCGTAACAACTAAAAGACCGATGGCGTTTCCTGATTGCCCCATTAGCAGCGCCGACAAAGCCAGAACAAAGCTGACCGGTGCCGCACCAATCACCGGGATGAATGACAATAAAAATGTGACAATAAAAATTAACCAGAATTCGTGAAATCCAAATATCGATGCCCCCGTGGCGACAATCACGGCTTGCAACATGCCGATCAGAAATGTCGAAATCAAAGTCATATAGCAATTACGCTTTAGACTGTCGATGATTCCGTCCAATTCCTCTTTTGGCAAAATATCAATACTGATAAAAAAGTCCCTAATTTTGTGGGTACTGGTTACAAATACAATCAACATTCCAAAAAACACCGCTAAATCCATAGCGGACTCTGGAATACTGCTCAGAAATGCGGTTGTTTTATCCACAACAACAGGCGACACCTTAGAAATAATCTCGTCTTTGTTCGGCAAAACATCTTGCTCTAAGTTTAAAGTCTGCAAAACCTTAGTAACGGTCGCAAAAGCTTTGTCCCAAAGTGCATTTAGACTTTGAAACAACTGAGAGTCTTTAGTTCCTGATGCCGAAAACTCTTGAAGCAATCGAACGATCTTCACACCTACAAAGCTGAATGGAATAATTAAAAAGAAAAAACAAAACACCAACAAATATAATGGGAAATACCGTTTCTGACGACGGGTGGAACCAATTTTTTTCCAAATTGGCTCCAGTCCAAACGCGAAAAACATGGCCAACAACATCGGCACAAAAAACGGAAGAAAAATTATAACAAATGGAATTGCAATGGAGCACAGAACAATAACGCGTACGACATGATGTCGATAAGAATTAGCCTTAAACATGCCCCCACACTAAATCCAAGATTTTAGGTTGTCCACATGATAATTAATGCTTGGTTTGATTCTGCAAAGCTTGATTAATTTCGTCGATGCGATCCTTTTTGCTAATGACCTCATCTTGGATTTCATCCAATCGAAGCAATAGTTTTTCTTTAGCCAAACGTATCGCTTCGTATATGTTTTCATGATGCGCTTCTTGTTGAATAGAAGAATCACCATCTTTTAATCGAATCGCTATCCGATGCAATGAAGCTAACTGAGTGCTTGAACACCCCTGACCTTTCGCTTCGAATTCCATTGCTAGTTTTTGTGGATCTTTGGCGATAACGGCCGCCACCGTACTGGGCGTGACATACGGCTGAAACTCGGCGATTTGTTGATAAACGAATGATTTCAAATCTGGATCATTTTGAATCAACTGTTCAGTGCGAGCTGCTCCCGTAACCTCACGTTTTTTTCTTTTCTTCTTGAAAAGGGAGAGCGGATCTTGGACTCGTTTGGTTGTCATGGGACCTCCTCCTATCTACAGGGTACCATGGGTTTAGGGCAAATCTCTACATTCTGGACTTTAAAGTTACAACGACACTATATTCGTCGTGACAGTCTCAATCTGAGTCTATAAATTTGTTCTGTTTTACAACAAAAGGAATTTTATGCATTGGACTTTCATCACTGGTCACCTCGACAAATTACTGGTCTCTGTAATTTTTCTATTTTCTTTGAAACCCGCTCATGCCCTGGATTTCCAGTCGGCTGATATGCTTTTGACCACAGAGTCTTTAACGGAGCAAACAGATGTTATTTGGGGATTTGATTTCCTGGACTCAAACCAAATTATTTTTACCCTTCGCAGTGGCAAATTGAAAGTTTTGAATCTGACGAATAAACAAATTACTACCGTAAATGGCGTACCCACAGTTTGGGCTCGCGGACAAGGCGGTTTGCTGGATGTGCGCGTGCATCCTAAAAATAACCAAAAAATATTTATTACCTATTCCGAACCGGTAAAAAATGGAGAAGCGACAACCGCATTTGGCATCGCCGATTTAGAAAAAAATTCTTTTAAAAATTTTAAAAAAATCTTCTCGGCAACCCCATCAAATAACAACGAAGTTCATTTCGGTTCGCGTATCGAATTTGATGATCAAGACCACGTTTTTTTGACCGTCGGTGATCGTAATGATCGACCCTCTGTTCAAAATACAAATACACACCTAGGAAAATTACTTCGCTTTAATTTGGATGGATCTGTTCCTAAAGACAATCCCTTCACAGGCAAAAACAATGCGAAACAAGAAATCTGGACGCTGGGGCATCGCAGTCCCCAGGGACTTTCTTGGCAGAAAGACACCCAGCAGCTTTGGCTAGGGGAAATGGGACCTCAAGGTGGAGATGAAATAAATTTGATCAAAAAAGGGGAAAACTATGGTTGGCCTGTCGTAACATTTGGCCGAGAATACCACGGACCCAAAATCGGCGAGGGCACCGAGAAGGTCGGCTTAATGGCCCCGATCGCTCATTGGGTTCCCTCTATTTCTCCCTCCGGGATGACATTTTACACGGGGGACAAGCTTGCCAAATGGAAGAATAATTTATTTATCGGAACTTTAAGTGGAATGCACATCCGTCGCTTAGTTATTCAATCTGACAAAGTGATTCAACAAGAAGAACTATTGAAAGATATGAATTTACGCTTTAGAAATATCCGCACAGGTCCTGACGGCTGGTTATATTTTTCCACCGATCAAGGCCAGATTATGCGAATTAAAACTAAAGGATAACGATGGAAAACTCTGTCATAGAAAAAAATTCAAATATCAAACTGGACTCTTCTTGGCTCAAGCATTTGGAACCAGAATTTAGATCACCTTACATGACAGAACTAAAATCATTTCTAGCATCTGAAATAAAAAAAAAGAAAGTCATTTATCCCAAAGGTACTCACTACTTTGAAGCCATGAATCGGACTCACTTTGACAACGTGAAAGTTGTTATTTTGGGACAAGATCCTTATCACGGAGAGGGGCAGGCACATGGTCTTTCCTTCTCTGTCCCCAAAGGTGTGCGACCGCCGCCATCACTGTTGAATATTTTTAAAGAAATTAAATCTGATCTGGGCCAAGAGCCCTCAGTAAAAGATGATCTCAGTGCGTGGGCTGATCAGGGCGTCTTGCTGCTGAATAGCGTTTTGACCGTAGAAATGGGGAAAGCCGCTTCTCATCAAGGCCGTGGATGGGAAGCCTTTACAGATAAAATCATCGACATTTTGAATCGCGAAAAATCAGGAATTGTTTTTATTTTATGGGGCAGTTACGCCCAAAAAAAAGGCGCCTTTATTGATCGTAAAAAACATTTAGTTATCGAATCACCGCATCCATCACCACTTTCAGCGCACCGAGGTTTTTTAGGAAGTCGCCCATTTTCAAAAGCGAACGAATATTTAAAAAAACAAGGAAAAGATTTAATCAACTGGTGATGGCGCCGTAGACGTGTATTGATGGCAGCCTCGTTTTAAAATGAATGCCTGACTCGAGCTCAGAACTTGATCTACATCTCCCTGGCTGCGCAGCTGAACATCACCATTGCCGGTGGAAACACGACAAGCAATAAATTGCTGTTCGTAACGAACAAAACCAACCAAGGTGTTGGCCGCCCGATTCTGGCCAATATTTTTAAAAAAAGTATTCGCCAAACCATCGGATAGCGTCGCCGTATCATTCTTACCCACGCGCATAAGATAGCAATCCAAAGAATCTAGAGTTTCTGTATTGGCCTTTAAAAAGCGAATAGATGTTACCGTGGAATCACCATCCACGCTCGGCTTGATGGAGCCTTCAACACTCCATCCCCAAGTTGTTGGGACCGTGCTATAGGCATTTTTATTCAACTTGATAGTGGCCAGTTTTTTTGTACCTAATATTGGTTTTTCATTCATCAAATCTGCATTTGGATTAAGCCATGAAAATGCAGTGATGTATTCTTGAAAGCAGACTCTTGAGGAAACAATAGACGAGCCTGAATTTTCTGCGCCATCAACAACGTCACCGAAGCCACTATTTTCCGGCAACTCCGAAATGTTATCGTTAATTTCCTCGTCTGTTATCAGAACATTATTATCAACTTCTTTCTTCACCACAAAGCTACGAGATCGAGCACCCTCGTCTTGAGAGCAATTCTGAAACGTCACGATCAGCAGTCCCAACATGATAATAATTTTGAAATAATATGACAAATATGACCCCCACTTACTGATATTTGCAAAAGCATCACCAGCCACAATAGGGATAATTTTTAATTCTGTGGGAATGAACACGACAGGTGCTCAAGAACTAGTCGACAGTGTCTCACCCAAATTTTTCCTATAAAAAATAGTTTTAGCTCTGGACGCTGCAATTAAGTAGTTGACGCTGCACTCAAATATCCGAGTATTGACATATGAAAAAGATGTCAAAAGAAGAAGTCAAACATATCCTCTGGGAATCCG
>JAEUWH010000091.1 GCA_016785955.1 Pseudobdellovibrionaceae bacterium
CCAACACTGCATACTGAAATTATAAATACTCTATTAAGAGCGCACCCCGCTCTTGAAAATACGGAAATATTTATTACAAGCAATGGTTGGTATTCAATTTCTGATAGGCTGATAAGCGACACTTTAAATAAAATTCTAAAAGAGGATAGGAGTTTTTAAGCCCGAATTGATCCATCCTAACATCTAGTTTTTCCTTGGTTGTTGTTAAAATTGTGTAATTGGAAGCGGTCTTTGGCAACGATTTTAAAACTTCAGAGCAAACTTCTAGTCGTTGTGCCAAACTTGGTATGTTTTTTTTAAAAGCTCTGTTAAAACTTTATTCTTAAGCTCGGCATCGGCTAGCTTTTTTTTTCACATCTTTTAGTTCTGATTTTTGCTTATGCTTTTCAATGTTATGGGGCTGTTTCCTGGAAAGCCATGTAGCCACAGTACTCTTGGGAACCCCATGTTTTTCAGCTACCAGAGTCAAGTTACCTGTCTCTGTAACTTCCTTCATGACTTGCTGTTTTTGAGCTTCAGTGTATTGTTTATTCATCTTCTCTAACCCTTTCTTCTTATATAGATGTTCGAACTGAATCTGTCCACAGCATATAGGGGGTTAAAAAGGAAGCTTCAGATTCAGTGGCCAAAATTAGTATTGAGATCGAATCGTCCGGGAAGACCGTGATCATTAGAATCACTGACTTCGGTATAGGAATTTCCAAAGAAAATCTTCAGCGGTTCGGCTCAAAGGGTTTTACACACGGAAAAACTGATGGAAATGGTCTCGGCGTTTACTATGCAAAGCGTTTCGTAGAGGATCTTGGCGGGCGTTTTGATGTTCAGTCGGAAATCGGCAAAGGCACCGCAATTTCATTGTCTCTTCCTTTAGTTGAAATCACCAGCAAACATTCAATTTTAATAGATCCTAACCAACACCTATTGATTTTAGAGGATCAGCCTCTGATTCAAAAGGCTATCCAGTTAAAATTCAATGAGGCTGGCGTGGCCGCTTCTGCATACTCAATTTTTTCGATACCTAGCGAATTGGAACAATGGATTGCTACCAACACAACCGATTTTAAATTATACTCAGATTATTTTCTAGAAACTGATTGTGGTGATCAACTAGAAACAGGCGTTCAGTTTATTAAACGCCTGGGACTGTCAGAAAAATCCATTTTATTCACCTCGGCTTTTGATAATTGCGAAGTATTATCTGCGGCCGGTGATTTAGGAGTCGAGGTTCTAAGTAAAGATCAGTTTTTTGAATCCATCATTCTGACTTAAAATTGAATAAATTATCTTGTTGCACCGTCTATAATTTCTTTTTTCATTCTACGAGTCTCATCGTCAGTTTTTGCTTTACGATCTAGGACTTGCTGCTTCCAATCGCTAAGTTTGAATCTGCTTTCTAGACATTCTTTAAGCTTCCCGACAAGATTTCCTTTGCAAGTTACACTTTTTCTTTTAGCGGATAGTTTATTGTTTCCGCAGCTATATTCAATTTCGGTGTACTTGATCTCGTCGCCGTAATAGTTTTCAATAAATGTTTTGCCGTTGATTGGCTCACAGTTCAGGCTAATTGGTTTTGAATCTAGCAATTCATTTTGCTCACAAGCTTTAGATGGAGATTCAAAAGTATCAACTACCTTTTTTGTTCCGAACTCATCCCAACAGGTCACAGAAATTAGTTTTTGTGATTTTGACGTTTCCTTTTTTAATAGTGGAGGAGAGGTGAGTAGTCCTTTGCTTTTACAAACTGAGAATTGATCGCCTGAGTCACTTGTGACTTTTTCTAACAAGCCAGATTCAGACCAGCACTCATGAATAAAGTTATTTATCAAAAGTAGTTTATTTTTTGGATTCAACTCTTCGACGCTAGGATCTTTCGCGTGTACAAGTGTCGATAATAGAAAACATGAAACTAAAATTGCAAATTTCATAAAAAATCTCCCGTTAAATATTTTCGAATTTATCGGTACTATTTTAATACGAGTTTAGTTCAAGTTTTCTTTCTGGCCCTAGGTACTGGTTGTTTTTAGACGGTTTGCAATTCAATGTTTGTAATTCCGAACACCCCTATTTTCCACGTACAGCACTTAACATATTGAAAATTCAAAACATTTATAAATCAGCTGTTCGGGATCACGTACAAATTTGATTTTTAAAACCCATCCATAATATTCACAAATTTAATTTTCTAAAATGATCTCATGTACTTAAGCCATGCCAGTACGTGATGGCACTTTCATTGAAATATATCTCTTTGAGTGGCGCGCACTCGAAATAAAAAAAGGGAGATATAAAAATATGAAAACAGAAGCATACAGTGAAGAGAAAAGACTCTTCGATCAAATTCATGCTGAGTGCTGCCACTGCAAAGTTACCCGAAGAAAAATTTCGGAAACGATGAGGCGCATTCGATGCTGGTTCAATAAAGAATTTCATTCTGAGGAAGTCATTCCTAAAGAGTTTCGTGAATTTTGTGAACCACGCAGCCATGCAGATCATAGTGAGCGCATAAAAAATATGTGGAACAAATTCCTATGAACTATGAGTTACAAAAAATAAGACAACTCTTTCGTGAGTTCTATGGGCTTCTGCCAGTTAAAGAACTTGTTGAAAACAAAGATCTTATTAAAAAAATTGAAATTATTGAGAAACAATTGCGGGGGTTACTAGATGCAGATCCAGCCGCTTAGATTAAATCAACAAAAACTAGATCAGCTTGAAAAAGCCTTGGTCGATCTCTGGGATGTAATGTCGCCACAACTGAGATCAAGAAAACTTCTGTGTGATAAATTTTTTAACCTACAGACACGAGGCGCTGCAATACTTTAATGACCATTCGATGGAGTGGTGTTAGGATATAGATATGTCGATAAATACAGAAAAAGATCTTGAAGGTCTTCGTAAAGTTGGAAAAATTGTTGCTCGCTGTCTTCAGTATATGCAGTCTAAAATTGAACCCGGTATTACGACTGGTGAGCTGGACCGTATTGGTGGCGATTATCTTGCGAAGTACGACGCCAGATCGGCTCCCCAGTTAACCTATAACTTCCCTGGATATACTTGTATCAGTGTGAATGAAGAGGCCGCGCACGGAATTCCAGGTGCTAAGATTATCAAAGCCGGTGATATCGTGAATATTGATGTTTCTGCCGAGTTAGGCGGTTATTTTGCGGATACGGGTGGTTCGATCGTGGTGCCTCCTCAGTCAAGAGTGAAAACTCAGGTATGTGTCGTAGCCAAAAAGGCTTTAGAGAATGCTCTGCTTGAAGCGCGTGCGGGAGCAAAAATAAATCGTATTGGTTATGCTATCGAGTCCGAAGCCGTCAAAAATGGATTCACCGTGATTCAGAATCTTGGCAGTCATGGTGTGGGGCGGGCTTTGCACGAAGAGCCTGGATTTATACCGGGTTATTTCGATAAACGAGATGGCCGAATACTACGTGAAAATCAGGTCATTACGATTGAACCTTTTATTTCTTCGGGTGCTCGTCAGGTTTTCGAAAGTGGTGATGGTTGGACGTTGATGACTAAGTCAGGAATTTTTACGGCGCAATACGAGCATACACTGGTTATCACAAAAGGTAAGCCGTTGATTATGACCTTACCGGCTTAGTGTGCATGTCGGTCCTCGATCCGTTTTATAAAAAATAGTTAATTTTGTATTCGTCGGCGTGGCAACGGTGAGTTGCGTGCCTCGGAATAGCCAAAGCGAAATGAGAAAATTAAATTCTGATTTATTTTTAGATCAGTGTAGGTTTTGTCTCTGATCGTGTGCATTCTTTGAAGCTGAACAGAAGAGAAAAGTTCACGATTAAGTGGCATATCTAAAAAGTTTAGAAATAGCGATTGAATAGATAGGGGCTGGGATTTAATTTTCTTTTTCGTCAAAAAAACCCACATTCTTTGGATTTCACATCCTGCGTGGAAATAGTCTTTGTAGTCTTTCAGTGGGCCGCTCAGGGAGAGTAATCCGGCGGACTCTTTGAGGAGGAAATTAAGTCTAAAGTAGGACTTAACTAAAAAAAGAGAAAAGGGGACTAGCTTAACCAATATGTTAAGTTTTTTAAAAACTTTAAGAGAAATCTTGTCAGGCCAAGAGATGCGCAAACCTTCGTATGTTATGCCGTCTTGAAAAAATTCATTTTCTTGATGAAGCCATTTTGTAAAATCACTCATAAGTGGTGTCTTAAGCCATAGTAGAGTCTCTAACCAACTCCAATCCCAAATTAATTTTTTTGATACCGTTGGGGTGATTTGCCACTCATACAAGGCGCGTTCGGAAATGTTTTTATAGTGTTCTTTATATTCAGCTAGATTAAAAAATGCGTTTTTTAATTTGCCGCGAAACGTGTGGCGTTCATAGATAGCTAAGATAGTTTCGGGTTCACTTTCAGGAGGCAGGTTGTTCCATGTTACCAGGACTGATGTCGGTGACTCGATTTCAAATGAACATTGGAAACCGTAACTTTTTGAACTAAGTCGTAAATTTTCGCACAAGCAGCCGATGCTAATCCAGGAAGCCGATAAGTCTTGATCCAGAAAATGGTGGGCTCGTTCGGAGTTGATAGAAATACGAAATTTGTTATCTAAAAAAATTAAATCCCATGGTTGGCAATTGTCGCCACTGGGAGCTCTGATAGCAAGATTGATCCATGCGGTTAGTCGATTGCTCATTTTAGTATTGGAATTTAATCCTGTGGGATCCGCTAGGTGGATATTGACAATATTATTATATTGTCGATCTAATGAACTGGATGAAAGTAAAGTCTGAAAATTATACCCACGAGTTTCACTATTTATCAGCGAATGAAATTTTCTTTGATCGCAAGCAAAAGTATTGTCCTGGCTACGAAGAAATTGATGTTTATGGGGGATTCTGGAGCTTTTTATTTGCGAAGTTACCAGAAGGCTCTGTAACAATTTGTATAAACAACAAAGATGTTTCTGTTTCTGGAGCTATTGGAGTGTTCATTCCGGCTCATGCCGTTGTTCATTGGAAAATCAACAGCCCTTTTTTGCATTGGTTTGCCTATTCTAATCGTTTGCCTGCTGATGATAATTTCCCCAAGGATTTGACTTTGTTTTCTTTGCCAAATTTTGAGAAAGAGATTTCTCCGGAGTGGATTCGTGAATTTATTGTGAAGTCCTCTGATAAGCTGGTATTGTCGCAAATGCATATAAATCCTTATGCAAAAAAGCTTAAGACTCTTTTAGATAAGGACTATAAATTGAATACATCTCTGCAAAGCTATGCCCTCGGTTTGGGAATTTCTAAAGAGTGGCTAATCAAATATTTTAAGAAAAGCTATGGTTTGACGCCTATCAATTATAGAAATAGGAAACGATTGATGGACACTTTGTTTGCTCTGCACGTGGATAAGGAAAAAATTGTGGATTTATCTCATGATATGGGATTTCAAGATCTTAAGCACTTTAATGCCTTATTTAAAAAAGTGATTTCGGCATTACCCTCGCAATTTTTACCGGGGAAGTTGGCCCTCGAGTATTAAATCATTGGCTGGTAATTGGGGATGAGTTTTTGTATTGGCCAGTTCAATCAAATCATAACCGTAGCGTTTATATAATGTACGATGGAAACGTGATGTAAATACGTAGAATGAGTGAATATCTAAAGAGAGCATAGAGACTTCAAATATGGTGTCTATTAACAAACGGAATTTTTCAGGGGATTGCAAGGTGTTCGGTTCCATGCCTACACGAGCGATTTCGGCAATGGGATACCCTCTTGCGCCGATTTGGTCCACTGAAATAGAATCAAGTTCTTTTTCGAATGCTAATTTTTCAGTTGGTTTTTTGGCGACAATAAATGCACTTCCGGCTGTGATTTTTTGCGTATCGACAGCATCAAACATAAGTAAAATATGCATTTGTTTCATCAATACTGGGTTCAATCGCAGGATAGAATCGATAAACGATTGGTCTTTATTAAGATGAGCCAGGGATCGCACAAAAATCTCATTTAAGAATTTCTTCGATTGGGCATACTCTAAAGAGTTTTCTGAAACTTGACTCAAATCTATGAGTTTAAAGGTGTGCCCCATTCGTTCGACGATCTGGACCCCTTTGCTGTCTTTGGTGGGACTTAGGCTGATACGGAGTGTTTTATCTGTATAATAGAATTTACATTTGGGGGAGATTTTACCAAAAGAGGTCAATGAGAGGACCAAGGTTAAAATGAAAATAGTGACTTTATTTCTCATATCTAAACTTCTACACTTTAAGCGAACACATGATGGGGATTGAATGTGAATTTAGTCATTTCCTAGAATTACATTCCATTTTTGTGCCGCTTGGGCTGTTTTTTAACCTATAACCAGCTTGTTTGCCTGTCAAACTTGACGACGTTGAGACGTTCTTAAATCAGAAGAGTCATACCCAAATTTTTAGAGAACTTTGGGACATCGGCGGAGAATTCCGCACAAGTTATTGTGGTTATTGAGGTATTGATTCTGGTATTTCTTTTGATTTATAGAAAGAGAGACATCTAAGCTCGTTCAAGTGTTTAATTTTACTACCAAATAATTT
>JAEUWH010000105.1 GCA_016785955.1 Pseudobdellovibrionaceae bacterium
CCCATCGGGTTTCCTTCGAACTGGACCTTTATTCTCGTTGAATCATATTATTCACACTGAAAATCTCTCAAATCCATTACGTCAAAGATACTTTCCCTATAGCGCACTCTTTCGGTGTCATTTAATTAGACTCAATTCGCTTGGTGCAGTTCCCAGCGCTGCCAATGATTGTCATTTCCTTTCTGTCGTATACATTTTCGATTAAACCGATAGCGGCATACATCAGAATTCGTCCCAGATTTAGACGCCTGACTCGATAGTCAATAAGTAGGCGGTTTATCTCGAGGACTTTATTCAAGCTTGTACCCAAGCGTGCGATCAATTTCATATAATCGGCCTCGCCCAGGGTCGCAGCCGCAACGGTTTCGACGAAACCAGGCGTGACTCGCACGGAACCCAAGATTTCGTCTTTGCGACATAAAACTATATGATAACTTTCAAAATCGGCGTATTGCATATCTCCAAAATTTTTGCCCAAATGACCAAAATTTTTTCGAGTACCGAAGTCACAAATGACGTGACTTCGGTAAAGGCAGAGATCTTGTAGTAACCGGCTTGGCATCTCGTTGCCTTTAAACCAGTACCAATTTAAATCATCATATGAAATGTCCATTAGATTGCTTTCTCCACGGAACCAGTGCGTTGAGCCGTTGGATACTTCGTCTGATATTGTGTGATGTCGTCAAGAATACCCTTGTAGATCGCCGTGCATAGGCTGATCGATTTTGATACGCCGGGTAGCAATTCAGTTGGGCACGCTTGTAAGTAGGGGAGTGCATTTTGAAAATGGTCCACATCGAGTTCACAGTGTAGTTTCAAGAATGTACTCGCTTTTTCACCATGCGCTTGCTTTACAATCGGATAAAACTCGTTCAGTTTGGTGGCTGCAAAGCCCTCTAAGGTTAATGAAAAACCAATAAGTGAAATCGGATGCTCACGTTCGATCATATAGTTAAGAGATTGATAAAAAAATGCAGTATGTGGAAATTCAGGAAACATAGATACGTCGTAACCAAGTTGTTTAATGTCATGAAGACACAGAAGCTCGTGTTTTTTTTCTTCTCGAGCCTCATCAATAAAACGCCAATGGTAACTGTCTTCGGTACCTGGTTTTGTCATAGCCGATGCTAGAGCCAGCTGGCGGGTCGTCCAAGAGACATAATTAAAACTTTGAGCCAACCAATTTGCATAGGTCGCTTCATCTTGCCATTGAAATGTTTTAGCACGACCATATAGTTCGTCGATCGCATTTAACATTTGTTTGTACACAGTTTGGGTATCTATAGTTTTCATAAGATTTCCTTTCGAATTTTTTTATCTGGTAGCTACAATACCGGATGAGTACTAAATCAAGTCAATTCAATTAATTTTAAGGTCTAGCAAGGTGATGCCAACGTGTTCAAGATTTCTTGATAACTGAAAATTATGTTGTTTCGTGGGGGCTATTTTTTTAAATTAGCAGATCGTATCACGTGATCTACAGCAAAATGCTGAATGTCTTGAACATTTGATTCAAAGAAAATATTTTTTTCCAGTGCTTTTTTCTTGTTGGCGTATTCAAACGTCCAATCGCTGAACTCTGTTCGGGCAAGATCAATGTAACGATCGTATTGCTCTAGTGCGCGAATTTGAGAAATTTGACTGAATAACAGTGACTTCTTTGTTTCATTAAAGGCAATAATCTCTGCTACAACTTTTTGGTTGATGAGCGACGACAAGCTTTCAATTTTTGGGATATTAAGAGGTCGTTGGCGTACCACGACACTAAGTTCGTTCAGTTTTTCTGAAATTTCCTTAATGTCCTTATTTTTTTTTGAAGCTATCGCTAGCTTATTTAAAAAATCGTTTCGTGACACATAGGCATTAGATACCTTTTCGAATTTAGAACTGGCTAACGCCTGGTAGTTTTTTAGATTTTCAACATTAGATTGATACTTTGTCTTTATCGATTGGAAATACAGGGCTCCCGCGAGGCTGATGACCACAAAAACCGCGACGATAGAGCCGTAGACATAGTTGGAATTATTTTTTACCACCATCGTTTTACCATTCTAACAACATGCGATCCCCGTTCGGCAATGTATAAGTTGCCGTCCGCATCGAAGGCAATACCATGGGGCTGGTAAAGTTGGATTTGGGTACCAGCCTTAAGTTCAGATTCAGTGCCTATCTGTGATCCTCCACGAGTACTGCTGGTTGGATTCGAGCCAATAACACGCTGTAAATTTCCGGCTGGATCCGTGCGATCAAAGCAGTACACTCCATGAGTGCCGGTGTTTACGTCAGTCCATAGCTGGGTATTGCTGCCAGATCCACCTGTTGATACACAAACCCACTTGTTCTCAAATGCCGTAAGACCATTCAGTCGTGCCGTTGTATTGGTCGGAGCAAATGTCCACAGTGTTGTTGTTTTAACTTCAGCGACACCTTTTCCCGTGGCTTGTCCGCCGGCAATTGATGGAAATGCAACATTTCCTGAGCCGGTATTGGCGTAGCGAATTTTCCCAGTCGATTGGTTATGACCTTCAATGAAGAAAAAATTTGATGTATTCATTGGGTCAATCACCATCTCTGTCGGAAAAGTGACTAGGGTTGGATTAGTATTGTTATCACCATTGCCGTAATCATCATTAGAACCCGATGTTCCACAGCGACCGATAAAATTTTTGAGGTCTCCGTTGGAATCTAATTTTAAAATACAGTGATTGCGAACATCAGAGATATACAAATTTGTCATATCCGTGATGAGCCCCACTGGCTCTAGCAGACTGTTAAGTAAGCCGTTTTGTCCAAAACCAGTTGTACCAACACAACCAAGGGCATAGTCGCCAATAATATTATTTATTTTATCTGGTGACACGTCTTCTCCAAAAATAGTTCGTGTCTGTGAAAGATTTCTGTTGTGCGCACGAATCGCGCACGTCGTATTAGGTCCAGTAACTTGATTGTCACCTGTTAACGTTGAGTCTGCAAATAGTAAGAAATCTTTGGCATTAACTCCGCTTGTTTTGTACAACGCCATTTGCATTGGACCACCCAAAAACATACCGAACTTGTCTTCGGATGGAACTGTCACATGATTTGATCCAGGGTTCACACCTGTTGCGCGGCCACGACCTAGAAAGGTTTCAAATGATCCTTTGGTTAAATCGACTTTACGGATGCGACCATTTCGCATATCCGACACAAATAAATATTTATTAGATGGATCGTAAATTAAACCGGTAGGTTGATCCATAACCGCATCTTCAGATTGCACAATGGCATCACCGTACCAACCATAACGGAAACGTCCTGAACCTAAATCTGTGGAAACGACTCCGTTGGATAAATTCATTTTTCTTAGACGCCAATTGGTCGTATCCGCAATCATTAGATTGCTTCCTGAAGGATCGAAAGTTAGGCCAGTGACAACACAAACTCGGGATGTTGTTCCAACTTTAGTGTCGCCGTTAAAGGCACATGCGCCGCTTCCGGTGACCATTGTATACTGGTGATAAAGTCCCGTCGATGTGGCACTGGAACCGAAAGTAGTATTACCAATCGAAAGCGAAGAAGAGGTCGTGCCATTAGCGTCCAAGTTATTCAAGAAGCCAATATGATAGTTGTCATAGTTCGAGATAAAAAATCCATGGATGCCATTCACAGTTTCATAGACAGAAAGGCCGAAACCCCATCGAAACGCAGCATTTGCCACTGGTCCGAAAGCGGTAGCACTTACGCTGGCTGCGGCTACAGGATTGCTTAGCAAAGTTCCTACTTTTCCGGCGGCGACTTTTGTGGTTCTTGCGTAGTAAATAAACCCTTCGGTGTACGAGGTTGCGTTACCAGAATATGTGATCGAGTTAATCGGAGTACCCGAGCAGGTAGGGTCATTGGATGCATAAAAATTTCCACCATTACCAGCGTAGAAGCGAACTTTGACAGTGTTCGCTGGATTCACTGGGTTCGTGCTGTTCGATGGCTGTATCAATACGCGTTCGCAGTCTTGAAAATGCATCGAGTTGGGAGCCGAAACAAACGCAATACTGTTCGCTGCCGAAGCACTTGTTGCGATCACTTGCACTGAGCCTAGGGCTCCCGTAGCAATCGTTGGATGTAAGTTTGATGTTGCGGTCACCGTAAGACCGGATGCATTGGCTGTGCCTTTGACCCAGAACTCGACATATCGCTGACCCGACACAATCGTGTAGTTGTTATTTGTGGTATTAGAGATACAATTTGCCAAACTTGTATGGAACGTAATCGAACCACCAGAAGCGGACATGGTTAAATCGACGTTTTGATTGTGGATCGCTGTTAAGTTACTGGCGTCCTGCAGCTGAGCACGGAAAGGATAGCACATACCATTGCCAATGGCGGTTGTGCCACTTTGTGCTGTCGGCCCCATAAGAGTGACTTTATTTGCCGTATTCGCCGACGCATTGACGGCTTGCAGACGGGTTGTTCGCGTGCTGGTGCCGATACCGCCAGAGTTCAATGAATCGATAGCCACCAGTGATGTCGCGGCGGCTAGCGTGCGTCCAGGAAAAAATTCAATGGTCGATGCTGTACGGTTCAGAACACGTAGTCGACCTTCTCGCTCTGTCCAATACAGATTGCCGGCCGAATCTTTTGCCAGTTGTACATTGTATTGTGTGCGCGCTTCTGTCAGCGGATCTCCATCTTCAAGACCGTCACTCATGACTCCGCTATTTAAACGTCCGACCACAATTTGAGTGAAACCATATGTGGCAATATTTGAGGGATCCGTAATGTTGATTTTACGGATAGTATTGCGGCAAGCCGCATACAAGAATGTATTTGGACCTTCTGTGAATACAATTAATCCATTGGCATCATAACAGATTTGCGTGACTCCAGACGTAGGCGTTGTTGCATTAGCGGCCGTTACGTTACTTGGCCAAGCGTTGTCACTTACACGACCAACCAAACTTTCTGCAACACCATTTTCTTTTAGAACGACGATACGATGATTGCTCATGTCGCCAACATACAGGCGACCTCCATGATAGACCATCGAACGTGGGTTATTCAGTTTGAATGGATCAGCAGTCACGGATTTATTTGGTGTGATACCTCCGCCTCCAAGACCTAGTATCGGAACAATTTGTCCATAAGGAATTGATTTTCCAAAACGAGTGACATCGTCCGCTGGTGACGTTCCTTTATTCCAATAAAACACGGAATGTGTATTGTTGTCGGAAAACATAATGTTGTTACCATCGTAAATGATACTCCAAGGCTGCATACGCATTTTAGTCATGTCGCTGGCTGGATAACGATCACCACCAACACCGGCTTGACCAACAAGCGTACAAACTTGGCCACCACGTTCGCCGATGGTGGCATTGTACAGTTTATTGCATTCTCTTGAGAACATATTCACTTCAAGATTCCAATCGAAAGACACAGTCTCGAATCCATCCGAGATAACCGCAGTGACCGACATGGCACCAAGTTTTTCAAGAACGTAATTTGGCGTGATGGTTGCTGTTGAATAGGATTTATCACCGGCTGTTGTGTAAGCAAGAAACGAATCTCCTCCGGCCGGTAGTTGCTGGTTATTAATTTTCCAATAGTAGGTCAAATTGCCAGCGTCTTCGGTGTCCGCGTCAGTCCCATATATTCGAAGCTGTAGGGTAGATCCATAGTTCATACGAATTTTGCCTGTCGATGTCAGGGATTCAGAATCTAGTGTTCTGGTGAGGCCTGTCCCCGCAGTGCCAGCCGCGGCCGTATTGATTGTTGGAATGCGATTTCGTTTTAAATTCCACGTACAACTTTGGACATTATTGTATTTGTCAACCACTTCTACCACGAGAGGTCGAGTCCCAACAGACCATACCTTATCCGGTGTTTGGCCTGTAGATGTGTCGGTTGAATTGGTGGCCACTTTTAATTGTGCTGTTGTTTGACCAGAAATTAAAGTGCCATTTTCCTTCCATCGATACGTGATATCCGGGCCAGTTGCCGAGACCGTAAATGTTTTAATGTCATATTTTACAGGAGAGTCTTGTACTTTTGATAACAGTGTTGTCGCTCCCTGAACCGGTGAGCAGGCTTGAATTTGTACTGCGGCCGGGTCTTTGATATTGACAGCCCATTGACAGACACCTGTATCCCAACCATCGTAAAAACTGGACGTCACAGATTGCGTGGCCCCCAGTACGCCGACCGTAGGATTTAGAGTGGCCGAAGCATCATATGATACCGCTGAAATACTAGAAAACAATTCAGGGTAGGCATTGTTTAACTTCCAAGTGAAACTGACGGCATCGCCGTCGGTATCTCCAGCCTGACACGTAAAGTGCATTGTCGAATTGTAAAATAATTCATTTCCCGTGGCCGCTGGTGTCTGACCAATCAAACATGTTGGAACCGTATTTTTGACGATCGTCCACGATTGTGTTGTCGGTGTTCCAACGCCATTATCTAGACTGGCCGTTAAGGTGTTCGTAGCCATGAGCGAGCCGTTCAGTGAAGACAAATTGAACAAGTTTCCAGTGCTTACCGTATTGCCATTTAATTTCCATGTGATCACACAACTGGAATCATTTGGAATAATGCCGTATGTAGTGGTGATATTATTCTGAACGGAAACTCTTTGCGTGGCTCCCGAGGGAAATGATGACGTAACCAAACAATTGTTGTAGACCATTAAATCCCAATTCAAATCAACATCGTCAGTGCCATCATTTACAGTAATCGTCAGTGCGCGCGAGCCGGTATAACTTCCATTAAAGCTGAATCGACCTTGAAAGGGATTCGTTGCCGACAGACTAGTGAATGTGATAGGTGGATTCATTGATCCTACCGTAACACCATTGACTTTCCATGTTGCAGTCAAAGTATCACTGTCAACGTCCGCCATGTTGGCCATGAAATTATAAGCAGAATTGATCGATAAATTGTGAACCGTAGATGCCGTGGGGGTTTGATTGGCTGTTGGCAAATTGTTTCTTTTCACAGTCCAAGTTGTTGTAACTGGTGTCACACCATCTGTAACAACCGCTTGAAGAATGTTATTGCCCGGAGAAAAGTGAGATGAGTTAAACGTTTTGAATGAATCGTGTCCTGAAACGGGGGTGCCATTGATAGACCAAGTCACTGGGCAGCCAGCGGTGCTTGTGTTAATTGTGTAAATGCTGCCGACCACATCATTTGCTTTAATTTTAATAGGTGAAGAGTTACTTGGTGTAAATCCCGTTAACGAGCAACTTCCTTGAACCGCAATGTTCCAAAAACATTGAGTGGTATCGTAGCCATCGCTTACAGATAGAGAAGCAATGTTGTTTCCTACATTGGCAATTGTCGGACTGAATTGGGCCGAGCTTGAACTGGCCGTACTTCCCAGTGTGGCTAGAACGGCAGCCGTTGAACCATTTAATTTCCATGCAAAATTAAAATTGTCGCCATTTGAATCAGATACTGCGGCTTGAAGGACTTGCGTTGCACCTTGGGTCATTGTCAATGAAGTATTGGATGGAGTTAAGGTGTCACATGAGGGTGGGCTGTTTTTAACTAGATTCCAATTGCGCGTGACTGTACTGCCAGAACCATTGGTGACTGTGGCGGTCAAGGTATGATTTGTTCCTACTGAAAGTAACGAATTAGTCGACACCAAGCTGTAGAGTGTTCCGGTACCGACATTGGTTCCATCAATAGCCCAAGTAACCGAGCAATAGCCTGGATTATTAGGAGTCACGTTAAATGCCGTGATGGTCGATGCACTGGCTGCGAATCTTTGATTGGGGATGTGATCCGGTGACGAGGACGCAATCTCACAACCTGGTAAAACTTGAACAGGCCAACTACATGTCGTTGACTCATAACTATCGCTGACTACGACCGCAACGCTGTTGGCACCCACTTGGGCTATGGTTGGAATAAATGTCGCGCTTGAGGTTGCGCCCGTGCTGGATGAAGATAAAATCGCTGATGAAACCGTTTGGTTATTAAGCTGCCAATTGAAAGACAGTGTGTCGCTGTTAATATCTGAGGCCGTTAAGCTCAAGTTCAAATTTTGTGAAATTCCCGTTGTCTGGGTAGTCAGATTACTGGGGGTCATGCTGCCACAAGAAGGTGGCGAGTTTTTAACGACGTTCCACGTTTGTGAACTTTGCCCTGTTGCACCGGTGACCGTGGCTGTCAGAATATTATTACCGACTGAAAATTGAGACGAATTAAGGAGCTTCGATGAACCAGTGCCAGTAAGGGGAGCGCCATTCACCGCCCATTGCACTTCGCATCCGGCGGTCACCGTTGACACCGCAAAACTGTTTTGTGTCGATGCGGGCGATAAAATGCGAATCAAATTTCCGGTAACGTCGGGTGTTTTTGAAGTGATCGAGCAATCGCCTGTAACCCGCACGCTCCAAGTGCAGCTAACGGTGTCGTAGCCATCCGTAACGGCGGCAGAAATACTTTGAGTACCACCATTTTCTGGTTGCGGTTGAAAACTAATTTGCGAAGCCGTGGACGAAGAAATGATTGGTACCAGAAGTGTAGAATTGGCCACTCCGTTATATTTCCAATTAAATTGCAGCGGATCGTTGTCCGCATCAGTAGATTGAACCGTCATTTGCAGCTGCGCACCGGCAGACATCGACGGAGTCAAGTTGGTTGGACTTTGAGAGTTACACGTTGGTGGATTGTTCTTAGTGATGGTCCATTCAAACGACTCGGCACCTGTAGAATTAACTAGATTGACCTTAACTTTATTTTCGCCGGGTTTAAACACACTGGAGTCTAATTCCGCGATTAAGCCTTCTGCTTTTACCACAACATCGTTAACTAGATATTCAGCCACACAACTTTCAGAGTTCGCTTGCACGATGAATTGATTTTTAACTCCCGAGGCTGCACCCACACGAAAGCTTTTGTTTTCTGGTTTAGTAGAAACGATTTTGCATGCGGGATTTCCTTTGCCACCGGACTCAAGAAGTGCGAAGTCGCCGCTGTCGCTGCTGCGATTGCAGGCCGTTAAGAACCCGATAAGAAATATTGATAATACGTAGCGCATATAAAATGAGATACTCATGTTTTTCATGACAAGCTAATCGGTTAAACTACTAAATTTATTTAGGGTTTGATCCATAGTTTCAAATTGGGACATTATCCAAAGGTCTGGGAGCTTGTCTCAATTGTCATTTTTTATGAAAAAAATTTTACAAAATTTAGCTAAAGCGTTTCATTGCGAGGCGGTTTTTGAGGTGATCACGCAATATAGTGCGAACGAGTGTTTCGCATAGGAAAAAATCGAAACTAGCAAAGGTAAATATCTTGGCACCTCTAGATTTCTTGAGTTTGCAAAGAAACACGGGAACTAGGCCTTTGTGGAGTTTAGCCAGACTGATTTCTACCGAATGAGAAAGGGTTAAGGAAAAATTATGAAAAATATTTTTTATGTTTTAAGTGTGTTCTTACTGCAGATATCTTGTTCGACTTCTAACCTTCGTGTGGAAAGTCAACCCGATGGCGCGGATGTATATGTATCTGTGAATGCGCAGACAGCAAAAAAAATCGGAGTGACCCCACTTAATATACAAGAGAATCAAATTAGCTCGGGTAATGAGCCTTTTCAATTATCGATTATCAAAGAAGGTTTTGTGACGGAACATATTTTGTCTCCGGCCACAACTTTTTCAAGAAATTTAAGTGTTCAAGTAAAGCTGCGTGAGACGAGCAGCTCGAAGCAGTCGATTAACGACGAGGTATTGCAAAAAGTGAGTTCTCAAGTAGCCTACACTCAATCATTGATTCGATCTAAAGACTATGATGCTGCGGAACGAGCGATTCTGGGAATCTTACCTCAATTTCCTAATGTAGCCACGTTTCACGAGTTACTCGGGAATGTTTACTATTTAAAAAAAGATCTTCAGCGTGCGCACACATCATATAAACGGGCGTTGGATTTGAATCCGTCGAATACAGACACGGTCAGAATGATTCAGAGAATTGAAGGCGTTCGATCTGATTTACGTTCGCCATCCTCGTTCGGAGGTCGGTAATGAGTATCTTTCCAATTGGTATTTTAATAGCGTTAACATCATTCGTTGTCGCCATCTCACATTTAAATCAAAGCTTGATAAACTACTACGATTTTGTCGCATTGTTTGTGGTGTTTGGTGGAACGATTGCCGTTGGGGTTGTGGTGATCCCTTGGGGAATGCGAAAAGATTTAATTCTCGGGATAAAGGATTTATTCAAAGGTCAGGGTGTTACATATAAGCAGGTTTTGTCTGATTGCCTCGGTGTTGTTAAAGAAAATCCAAGTAACTATGAAAAAGCTGGCGAAGGACTTCATACGCAAATTCTAAAAGATGGAATCGAGCTGATTCAATTGAATATGGATAAAAATAAAATTTTGGTGATCTTAGAAGAACGAGTTATTCATTATGTAAAAAGAAGAAAAAAAATTGCTAACGCGATTAGAAGCCTAGCTAAATATCCACCGGCATTTGGATTGATGGGGACTGTTCTTGGCCTGGTCAACGTAATGCGGGGGGTATCAAGCGGTCTGGACGGTAAGCAAACGGCGTTGGAAATGGCGATTGCACTTGTCGCCACGATGTATGGTCTTATTGTAGCCAATTTAGTGCTGAATCCGGCCGGAGAGTTAATTACCAAGAGGATTGCCGAAGAAGAATCTTATGGCGAAATTGCGATTTCGGCTATTGATTTGCTTGCAGAAAAAACGTCTCTTCTGGAGGCGCAAGAGTTGCTAAATTCATATGTGCCGGTAGAGCAAAGAATTAATATGATTGATAGCTATACTTCAGGGGCGGCTTGATGAAAGATCGTCGGTGGAAGAAAAGAGATCAAGAACATGAGGAAGTTGATAGCGAAGGTTCGTGGGCTGTCAGTTATGGTGATATGGTCACCTTGCTTCTGTCGTTTTTCATTATCTTCTTCACTACCGATCCGAAGCAGGGAACTAAACAGCGAGTGGAACTAAAAGTTTCACTTGTTGAAACTTTGAAAAATAAATCTTCGCATAATTCTGAAACTGGCAATACGGAAATCGTCAATGCGGGTAACAACAAAGAAGAAGGCATCGATCGAAAAATATTAAAGGACTGGAATGGTGTTGCTCACGAAAAGGGTAATCATATTATTATTGAATTTCCCTACACTTCATTTTTTAAATCGGCACAAACAGATTTAACCAAAGAAGGGCGTAAAGCCTTGTTTGATTTTGTGAAAGTCTATATGCCCTATGCCGGAAACTACAATATCGGTATTCGGGCGTATGCAGATAAAAGACGGGTTTTAAATAAAAAGAGGAAGTTTTCAGATAATCTAGAGCTTTCTGCGCTTCGTTCAATCGCTACAATGCGCGTGCTGCAAGAGGCGGGCATTCCGTTGAACCGTATAAGAACGGGCGGTTATGGCGAGTTGATATTGACGGCTAATGAATTAATGGAAATTCCTGCAGAAAAACGAGTTCCAGCAAGTGAATACGAGTTTGCGAGAAAGATTGTCTTGGTTATTGAACCGGATACGACGGAAATATAATGAGGTTTTTATGAAAAACGGGATATTTTGGCTAGGCATGTTTGTTCTCTTTATGGGAAGTCTTGGCTTTGCTCAAAATGCAAAACATCCTCGAGTGGTTGAACTTGAAAAAACTCTTTCTAGAGAGGCGCTCGAAGTTTTAAAAGGCCGCTTTCCTGATAAACCATTTTTGGTAAATGTCAGAATTGATCCAATGATGAGGGATCGCAAATCATCATCTGGTGTTGGTGGCGAGCGCTTGCCGTACTACGAAATTTCAGAAGAAGAAGTCGTGGATGAATGGGACGATCCGAATGTTCCCGTCTTGGCCTTAATTAATAGAGTACGAAAAATCCAAGTTAATATGTCCGTGCCGGCACAATTGTCTGATGAAGAAATTTCCGAATTGAAATCGTCGGTGATTTATAATTTGGGATTGGTCGAGGCTCGTGACTCTGTCGAGGTTAATAAAAGAAACTGGAATGCCTTTAACCTGCCTAAAGACAATTCTTTTGATTGGTCAATTTTAGGATATGGAATGGGGGCGTGGATCTTAATAATGGCAGGATTGTTGTTTATCACTTGGTTAGGAACCAATCGTCTGGCGCAATCAATTCAAGACTCGGCTATTAGCCAAAAAGGTAATGGTAATGGTGGGGGTGGTATTGTTAATGCCACGATTAATGCAACGGGTGGCAGTGGGGGCGATTCGGGAAAAGCTGCCAATTTTGGAAGTGCAGATCTGAAATTACAAGATCCTATCAAAAATCGTGAGATCATTGCGTCGGGTTTAAAGATATTAGACTCTCACCAAAATTTTCCTAACCTGGAAGATATGCTAATTTTGCAAAAAGCGGCAGAAGAGCGTCCCAATGATTTGGGAGCCTTGCTAAGTGAGTTTCCTTTTGAACTTAGACAAAGACTATTTAGTTATAGTTTTGGTGAAAAGTGGATGGAAGTGATGATTGATCCGTCGGATGTAACTTCATTTTCTTTGGAGATTCTAAATCGCTGTCTTAAAATTCAGCGAAATGAAACGGATCGAGACTGGTTGAATTTGCTGATTTATGTTTGGCGGCTAAATAGTCATAAAAAAGAATTTTTCAATGGTATCCCGCAAGCGGATGCGTTTTCCATTCTTTTTTTTCTGCCGAAGTCCTTCGCGATAGAAGCCGCTCGCGAGTCTTTCCCTGGAGCTTGGGGGCAATTATTAGACCCTACGTTTACAGTAAAGAAATTGGGAAAAGAAAAGACGAAAGAGTATACTGAAAAAGCAATTAGAATTGCTCCTCTCCGAGACCTGGCCGTTCTAGAGAATTATAAGAACGAACGCGAACTTCTTGGTTTCTTGAAGGTGAGTGATCCGGTGGCAGAAAAGGAAATTTATTTAGCCTCAGGAGACTCTTCAATTCTGTGGTCTATTAGGCCGCCGTTTTTTAAAGTATTTGAGCTGAACGGGGACGAGTATGATAAACTTGTCGGACGATTTAAAATCGAAGAATGGGCCATGGCTATGTTTAACGTCGGTCGGGTTGAACGACGTGAAATCGAAAAGCGTATGAGTGATAAACAAAAATTTCGTTATTTTGAAATGTTAAAGAGCTATGACATGAAGAACCCTGCAAAATCTCGAGTGGGCGAAATTCGTGAATCTGTTGGGAAGATAATCGCCGAGATACAGGCTGAATCGGCCGGTGAATCAGCGTTAGAAACAAAGTCTGCAGCTTAGTATTGGAAATATAATGAAATCACAATTGAAATACTTAGTGAAAGTTTTCCTAATTTCGTTGGCCGTAATACCTTCTATCGGGCTGTCTAAAGCTAAGCTAGATGTACTTGGTGGTTACTTTTCACTCGAGGCAAAAACTAAAGAAAAAAGTGGCAAGGTCAACAATATAGGTTCTTACCAATTGAACTTTCGCTATGCGGTGACTCATTATTTAGAAATGGCTATTGGTTATTCACTTGTGGCTTCAAAAACATACAGTGGTGACTTTGGTTTTGGTCCGGACATTGGCTTGGTGTACTTTCCGTTTACATCGGCTAATCCAATTGAGGCCACAAGCGACAATGTTCACTTTCGCGGTTACGAGCTTTTTAAGCCGTATTTATCAGGCGCTTTTCATCAACGCCAATACCAATCCATTCAGTCGTCGTATGCTGGTTTTGGTTTTGGTGGCGGTGCTGAAATATACTGGAAGCAGAATATGTTTTTTAATACGGGAATTCGCTACTTACCACTAGGTGGCCCCGACAGTGCGATTTCAAATGAACTAGATTTGTACTTTGGAGTTACGTTCGCGTTTTAATTCGCTATAAAGAAAAAATTGAAATTGTAGTGATTCTTTTTCTTAGCTGCTTTTCTTGAACAGAGACGAAAAAAAACCTGAATTGGTTGGGGCCTCTGACTTCTTGCCAAAACCTTTTTTGCTTTTCATCAAGGTATCTAAGATAATAGCTTGAAGATCCTCTATGGCAAAAGGTTTAATCAGCTGAGGTGAATATTCAGTCTCGGCACCGGATATCGCAATCAATGGGATTCCTTTTTTGTCACATTCCATTTGTAGGGATTTGAAAGACACAATTTTGTTGCGGTAATCACCCAGAATGATGTCACAGGAATGCCATCCATGATCTTTTAAATTGTAGTAGCTGGTGACTTGGAAATCTTTTGTTTCCATCATTTCCTTAAGTAGATCGGCTACATCCTTGTCATCTTCAAATATCGCAACTTTTAGGCTCATGATAATCTCCCGTGCTATAATGAAAGATCGGAGTATTTATTGAATCTCTAAATCAAAAATTTATGAGGTCTTGTGTGTCAAATTAAGACATGCGACATGTTTAGATATCTTCGATGTTCTGCTCTGAGACTGTCTCGGAAGTAAATTTTGAGATTGGTTAAAGATAGGCTATCCTAGACTATAGTGGAGTATGTGTTGAAACCTAATACCATTGCTAAAATCATTCTACTTTCCTTTTCTAGTATTATTTTAATAGGTACATTTCAAAATTGTGCTCAATCGTCAGGAGAAGTGGCCTTTACTCCGTCTGTTTCGGGATCATATGGCGGTGAGCCTTCTAGTTATATGGACAAGGTTGATAACGTCGATTTAAGTAAAGCAGACTATATAGATATCTCGCTAAGATCACTATATGCCGAATCGGATGCGGTTTATCGGTCGGTTAAGGAATATCAAAATTTAAAAATTAATCTTGCGAATGGCGAGATGAGATACGTCGACCCGGAAGGCCATCCAATTAATTCAACTCGTCTATGTTTAAAGCCTCAAGAGCTTGGCGAATTAAAAGCTATTTTAGAAGGATCTCGAGTATGTCAGCCGAGTGTTCCTGGAGACCGAGAAGATGTGGTGTGTACTCAGGTTTACAAATTTCCATTTGCATGGCTACAATATGCCAATGGCGATAAAATTAAACTTGGCGAAGTCAATGGCTGCGCACGTAGTTTGGATTTATGTGAAGAGCACAAGCAAGTGTTCAATGGATTTGTTGCCTATATTCGGAATCATATCGATAGCCGTAAATGTCTGTAGTCCGTTTTGCAACCATCTCTGATGCTTTTTCAACAGCACCAGAGGCGGGGGACTGACCGTGGACCGTTTTATTCTTTTTCAATGGACGTTCTGAGCAAGGATTTAACATGGTTTTTTCTTTGATTGCCGCCAACCATAGATTTTAGCTGGTCGTGCAGACTAGAATCATTGACCAAAGCACCGAGAGTGCCTTCGCCGCGATCAATTTTAGATAAAATGCTGTTCAACTTATCGATGGAGTTTTTCATTTGCAGCGTAGGAGATTTTCCTTCCGAGAATTCAGATACTATTTTTAGAGATTTCTCGCTCATGAGTTTGAAGTCGTGGCTGGCTTTGCTCATATTGGCAAGTGTGGTGCCTAGATGGTTTTCATTATTTATTGTTTTTGTCAGCTTATAGATTTCGTTAATAATATCAAATATGCGCTCAGTTTCTTTGCCACGTTCCGCAATCACGTTAAATAGGTCCGTAGATTTAGCGATGGGTAAAATGTCCTTGTCGGCAATAGCACCGTCACGGGGGTTGCCCGGGATAATATAAATAAACTTATCACCAAGTGCTCCTTGCGTGCGGATTTCGACAGACGAACCTTTGAATACACGATTAAGATATTCACGTTCTATTTTCATATCGACGCGGAGTAGATTTTTTTCGGGAACAAACTCGATGGCCTCGATGTTTCCGATAACGACGCCGGAGAGCGATACAACACTTCCACGAGCTAGACCCTGTACATTTTCAAATTCTGCATATAGATGAGAAAAATTAGAAAATAAGGATTTATTAGCACCCAGCATAAAGATGCTTGTCATGGTTACCGCGATGCCCAGAACTAAAAATATTCCTACTTTGATTTGATTCTTTAAGCTGGATTCCATTATTTAGCCCTCTCCATCAATGAATTTTTTAACAATGCCGCTTTTGTCTTGATGAATTTCATTTAGTGATCCTTCAAAAGCAATCCTACCATCTAGTATAAAAGACATCTTATCGCAAACGGCAAATGCCGTTGGCATATCATGCGTAACTAAAATTGAAGTAATACCCGTTGCTTTGAGTTTTAAAATATGTTCTTGAATTTTACGTGTGTTTGATGGATCTAGTCCCGCCGTGGGTTCGTCATACAAAATCCATTGCGGTTGCATCATTAAAGCCCGTGCTAGACCAACGCGTTTCTGCATACCTCCCGATAGATTTGCAGGATACAGATTTTCCGCCATTGGTAGCCCAAATTCGTTCAGTTGCTCAGAAATCATTTTTTTTATTTCAGTTTCTGTTTTTTTTGTATGTTCTCGCAGCGGATAGGCCAAATTCTCATAGACTGTCATCGAATCAAAAAGTGCGCCGCCTTGGAAGACATAAGCCACTTTCTTTCGAATTTCGACGAGTTCATTTTCTTTGTAGCGAGTGATTTCTTCCCCATCGATATAAATTTCGCCACTATCGGGTTTTTCTAAGCCAATCAGGCTTCTCAGAATAACGCTTTTACCGACGCCTGATCCACCAATAAGCCCCATGCATTCGCCCTTACTGACAGAAAAAGTAATACCTTTATGTACTTCTTTTGAACCGAAAGATTTTCTAAAATTCTTTACTTCGATCATGTGAGTCTCTCAACGATCCAAAAAAGTTTAGATAAAAAGAAGTTGCCAACCAGAACCAGAATCGAAGAAACCACAACTGCTTTTGTCGTTGCCATGCCGACTTCTTTAGTCCCATTTTTTACCGTAAGACCAAAATAACAAGAAGGGATGGCGATGCACAAAGCAAAAACAAAGCTTTTCAGGAAGCCAGAGAAATAATCCATTAACGTCACTGTTTGTAGAATTTTGAGGACATAAAAATTAGGATCCAGTTTCAATTCTGAAAAGCCCACAACGAGGGCTCCAAAATTACTGACGACGTTGGCGAGGGCTACCAATAAAGGTAATGATATGAATGTTGCGATGACCCTAGGAACAACAATAGTTTTGATGGGTGACGTACCAAGGGCGCGAACGGCATCGATTTGCTGAGTGACAACCATACTGCCAATTTCAGAGGCGAACCCGGCGCCGACACGGGCCGCTACCATCAATGAGGTGAAAACAGGCCCCATTTCACGAAGAACAATCAGGGAAACCAATTTAGGTACGTACAGCTTTCCACCAAACTTTTCTAAGCCTAAACCAAACTGTAATGACATAACCATGCCGGTGCTAATCGCTGTGACAACGATCAGCGGCAACGAACGATTGCCTACTTGGAAAATTTGTTCCACAACCAGTTTCCAGTAGACCTGGCCTTTGAATGTATCTCGTAGAATTTGGTAAGAAAGTACTCCGACGCCACCAAAAAATCTAAAAATTTCTATGACGAATAGGTACAACGGGGTAGAGGCGATAATGGCATGAATCATGGCGCCCTAAAGCTCTCGGTGAATTGTTTGAATTCTTGATTTTCGCTGTCAAAACGCTCGGCTACGCCGCCGTAAATTAGATTATAGCTACATGAATTTTTTTTGAATGCGACGACGTTCAATTTAACTTTTACACCATCCAGGAACCCCTCACCAATAGTCGAACGAGCTGTTCGTTGATTGTAAGGAAGGTCTTCACGATATTTAATTTCAAGTTTGTCTAGGCCTGCAAGGGCATCTTGTTCTAGTTGATCTAGCGAAGGATCGTTGCTTGGAGAACAATCAGAAATATAAGAAATTATATTGTTAGTGCGGCTCGAAATCCAAGCCTTGTCGCCGGTCTTTGTTTTCAAGTCTGAAAATGGACTAGACGGGGCCTTAAAAGCTAGGTTTCTTGCCGGCTGGGGATCCTTTGAAACCCCAATGGTAATGCATGAATTTAAGAATAATAAATATGGCAATAAAAGAAAAAGAGCGCGGATGGTTTTCATACAAAATTCTTTTCGGTAACTTGTGTTAATATTTAAATGTCAAAAAGTAAAACTCGACTGTCAGTAATCTGTCGGTCCAGTTTTATCAATTTCTATTTATTCTTTATAGGATATTTTTTCCTATACCTTGGCAGTAATGTCCAGTGGCATTCAATGTGCAATCTCTTTATGAAGAGGGGAAAAGAGTGAAACTGAACTTAATAGCATACGTTATTGTTACTTTGCTTGCTTCTGTTGCTGCATTTTCAGATCAAAATAACGCTACTGTAAATTCTAGAATTTCTTATCAAGACGAAACCCTGCATATCGAGTTCTCAGGCCGAAAGGATTGGGACTATAGTGTAGAAAAGAAAGAAAATAAAGGTCAAACTTCTGTTGAAATATTTGTAGATGCCTTAGATCAAAAAAGTTTGGCAGATATCAAAAATTTTAAAACAGAATGGATAAAAAAAGTTTTTATAGATTCTAAGGGTACGGATGGAAAGACTAAAATTGTTATTGATTTGGCAACGGATTTAGATGTTTTTGATTATTTGATGGAGTCACCTTCCAGGCTGGTTGTTGATTTGTTCCCAAACTCTAAAAAAGTCAAAACCAAAAGTGTGCCAAGTCAAAATACGGAAAAAAAGAATGTTGCCAAGGAAAAGAAAAACCCGGTAAGGACTCCGGCCACCGCAGATTTTTTAGAGATAGAAAAGTCTGGATTGATGTCGATTTCAGATAAAAAAACATTTGAAAACAAGCTGGCCGGAATTTTTGACGGTGCAGATCCGTTCTATGATCGATTTAGTTTGAAAGACTATGAGATCAAGGAATCTTCAATCATCAAAAGTAAAGAAAACTATTACATTCCATTTCCTAATCATATTTTACCAGTTTATGAGTGGAGCCGAATTGCCAATGCTGAAACTTTGTTTGAAATTCTTCCTACTATTGAAAAAGATAACAAACACGCCCGGTTGCTAGAGACACTGTTCAAAAATGAGCGGGACCAAGTATTTTTAAAAACCTATGAATGGTTTATGGATAAATACCCCGAGTCAGAATACAAAGACATAATTCAAAATATGAGTATTCAAGTTCATTTAAGACTATGGCAAAAAGAGCAAAACGCTGTTCACTATGACCTTGCCACTCAAAAAATGAAGGATATCGTTCAAAAAAATCCAGAACACGCAATGGCCGAAAAATATTCTTTGTTGTTAGGTATTTTGGCATATGAAAAGAAAGACTTCTTTAACTCGTTACGTGCTTTTCAGAATCACACAAAGAAAGATTTGTGGAACAAGAAAGGTTCATTTTCAAATGATTTAGCAATGTTAGGAATAGCTCTTAGTTTGCAAAACATGAATCAGTTTGAAGACGCTTTGAAAACATATGAAGATCTTCAAAAAAATACTGTATATGAAGAAATGAAAGCAGAGGCCATGTATCGCAAAGGCGATGTCAAACTGGCCGAGCGCAGCTATGACAAAGCCGTAAAGTTGTATGATGAGTCTATTTCCAAGATGGCAAGTTTTCAGAATAACTTTCCCAATGCCTATTACAACAAAGCCCAATCATTATTTTTGCAGGATAAATTTAAAGACAGTCTAGATTCTTACCGCGAGTTTATCAAAAAATTTCCACAAGATAAACTCACTCCATTTGCCATGACTCGAGTCGGTGAATTGTTAGACATATTAGGCGCGGATAAAAACAAAGTGTTAGGAGCATATCTTGAAACCTATTTTCGCAATGGCGATAATCCTTCGGCGATTGTGGCGCGTCTTCGTATCTTGTCCTCGAAAATGAAGGGAATGAAAGCCAAAGAAGTATCGACAACGGTAAACGAAATTTTGGAACTTTCTAAGAAATCCGATTTGGCAGGGATCGAACCATTTTCTAAGGTTTTGATTTCCGAAGGCTATGGTGAAAGGCAAGACTATGATGAGGCTCTTAAACTTTTGATTGATCATTATCGAAGTCATCCGACGGCTGTCGATAAAGATCTATTTTCAAAACGTATTTTTTCTAATATCTATTCGAAAATTTCTAAAAGTGTCGACGATAATAATTTTTTGGACGCGTTGAAAATATACAGTGACTATTTCGATACATGGTTAAAAAGCTCAAATCGCCTAGATATTAAATATAAGATAGGTCGAGCTTATGAGCAGGGGGGCGTTTATAAACCTGCCTTGAACTATTACACGGAAGTTTTAAATCGGTATTTAGCAGTGAAGGGAACTGCGGCCGGAAAAGAGATGGAAATTAAGGAAGATTTGCCATCGGAATCAGAGTTGTATCTTCGTTTGGCAAACGTTGAAAGCCAAAATAGAAATTTTGCTAAAGCCTTTGATTATTTGAAATTGATCAAGCCTGCTGACAAAATGACTGAAAAAGAGCAAATCGAAAGAATTGTTTTAGCGTCTGATTTACATGAAAAAAAGGGCGATATCGATCGTGCCATTTTGTATTTAACAGAACTTCTGAAGTATTGGAAAGGACAGCCAGAACATGTCGCTGAACCCTATTTTATTTTGAGTCAGTATGAGCAGAAGAAAGGTCTTAAGAAGGATGCTATCGAATCGCTGAAGCGGGTTGATGTATTAATGAATGACACAGGTTTGGTAGACAAAAGTGTTCACAAAAAGGCTCTCGAGCAGCTAGCTAAAATTTATGATGGTGAGCGTGACATTGATCAAGCTATTGGTTGGTATGACAAGCTTTTGAGTTCCTATGAAAATGTTTTCCCCCTGGATTCAATCAGGTTTCGCCTGGGAAAACTGTATTTTGATCGGGGACAAATTCAAAAAGCCCAAGATATTTGGAATCAGTTTAAAGGTAAAGAGTCGAACTCATGGAAGAAGATGGCTCAAGAACAAGTAATGTCTAACGAGTGGAAGTCGGACTATAAAAAATATATAGACCGAATTCCCGCAATGGAAAAGAACTAAGGAGAGGTTGATGAACACAGTAGATCTTTTTGGAATGAACTATAAATCGGAAATTTATCAAAGTTTGCAAAAACTGGTTCAGTCAATTTTGCCTTTAGAGTCCAATATCAATGTAAATGGGTCCCAGGGAACTGGAAAATCCACTTGGTCTCAGTTCATTTTAGATCAATCTGGTCTTAGTGAACATTATGGAAAGATCGATATCAAAGAAATGGACGAAGATAAATTTAAAGTCCAGCTAGAAGCGTGTAGGTACCGACATATACTTATCGAAAATATTGATTATCTTCATAAAGATAATCAGGCCATACTTGCCCAATATATTCAGACCCGATCTTTGCAACAAAAGCCGGTTATCATTACAACCTCAAAGCGTAGTCTGAGTGATTTAGCGCGAGAAGGATTGTTGCGGCAGGACCTGTATTATAAGTTGTCAGTTTTCAATATTAATCTGCCAGATTTAAAACAAGCTAAAGCAGAAATCAAAACGTTTGCGGAATATTATCTTAAGGCATTTGCTACTAACTATAAACGCCCCTTAATGAGTCTTTCTAACGATGCTATGGTTAAGCTGGAATCGTTTTTTTGGGTGGGGAATATATTGGAGTTAGAAAACGTGGTCGAGCGAGCGGTTCTACTGTGCGAGGGTGAAGTCATCAATGATAAGCATATTCGATTTGACGAATTTCAAAAATACAATTCTCTTGATTTGAGCTTGGGGATGTCACTTTCGGAAGTAGAGCGACGATTGATTTTACAAACTTTAGAGCACACTCAAAATAATCGTACTAAGGCGGCTCATATCCTGGGTATTAGCATTCGTACTTTGAGAAATAAAATCAATGAATATAAAGAGGCGGGTTTAATATGAGTCTATTTGACAAAACAACGTCAGCCTTGCAGACGTCCCTGAATATGCGTCAGTTACGTCACAACCTGACGTCCTCTAACATAGCCAATGCCGAAACTCCGGGTTACAAAGCCCAGAAGTTAGATTTTGAAGAGGCTCTTGCCAGATCTATTGATTTAGATGGGCTACGAGGAATGAGTGTTTCGAATGAAAATCATTATTCTGTCGGTGGTAAGACGGCATCAGTGCGACCAGATATTTATGCTAACCCGGAAGGGGCGGTCAACAATGATGGAAACAGTGTTGATCTTGAGCGCGAGATGTCGGCATTGTCCGAAAATGCCATTCTGTACAAAACGGCATTACAATTGATAAACAAGAAAATGGCGGCATTAAAATATGCGGCATCTGAAGGGAGATAATCGTGGCTGACTACATTTCAGGAATGAGAATTTCCAGTAGTGGGATGACGGCCCAACGAGCTAGACTAAATGCTATCTCCAGCAATATTGCCAATATCAATACGACGCAAACGCCGGAAGGTGGTCCCTATCGCCGCAAAGACGTGGTCTTTGAAGCCATGCCCGATGCTCGTAATTTTGGAGAAATTTTAACTTCGACTAACCCTAAATCAAATATGCAAAGGGTCCAAGTTACAGATGTTGTTTCGGATAAAAAAGCACCTTTGTTGAAATACGATCCTGATCACCCCGATGCTAATCCAGAGGGATACGTGGCTTATCCAAATATAAATTTAATGGAAGAGATGACCAATATGATACAAGCGACCCGCGCATACGAGGCCAATGTTTCAGCTTTGCAAGCTTCTAAAGACATGGCTTTAAGCGCTCTTGAATTGGGACGTTAAAGGCTAGTTTAAGATAAGATACTTTGTACAGATAAGGAATTGAGCTAAAATAAACCAAAGGCTTAAAGGATTTAGGCCAGGAGTCAGACCATGGACGGCGGATTTACGATTAAAAATTCGAATCAGTTTTTGAATAATTCGAATTATCTTGATCAGAGGTCAATGAATGTCACACCTCCAACAGCAGAAAAAATCTCGGGTATTAATGGAACTGTTTCGCCTACACAAACAAGCGAGCCTGGGAAATCATTTGCGGCGACCCTTAGTGAAGCCATCAAAGGTGTCAATGAATTGCAGAAATCCAGTGATAAGGCGGCACAAGATTTAGCCACTGGTCGTACGGATAATGTCGCTGAAGTTATGTTGGCGGCAGAGAAAGCGGATGTTGCCTTGAAGGTAATGGTGCAAGTGCGCAACAAGATTATTGATGCCTACAACGAAATTATGAAAATGCAAGTGTAACTGGGACGTAGCTTACTGAGGGGTAGTTAAAGTGAGTAAATTATTTGCTGGCTTAATTGTACAATTTAGAGAATTCTTCAAAAACTTGGGACCGACCAAACGGTTTTCCGTTGTTATCGTGGGTCTGATTGCTGCTCTGTCTTTTGTTTCCATTTTCTTTATGCTGTCTGGAAATGAATATGTTCCACTATTGACAAATGTACCTACGGACCAAATGCCATCCATCGTGCAAAAATTAACTGAAAAGAATATTCCATTTCAGTTAAAAGATAATGGTAAGATTGTGGCGATCCCAAAAGAATTACTGCATTCAACCCAAATGACATTAATGGCCGAAATTGGCTCTTCAAAAATGGGATCTATTGGCTTAGAGATTTTTGACAAGCAGGATTTTGGAGTTAATTCGTACGCACAAAAAATTAACTACCAAAGAGCTTTGCAAGGCGAGCTTATTCGTGCCATCAATACATTAACGGCCGTGAAACAGTCTAAAGTTATTTTGGCCTTACCAAATAAAAAGACATTTTTAGAAGAGGGAGGGAAACCCTCGGCTTCGGTGGTGATTGAGTTGCATCAGGGTAAAGAATTATCTACGGATCAAATTCGTGGAATTCGTTATTTAGTCGCTAACGCTGTAGAGGGCATGGATCCAGAAAGTGTGGCAGTTCTAGATGAACGAGGAAAAGTTCTTACTCAACATAGTGATGGATCGACAGCGGGATCTTCAGAGATTTTGGACCTTAAAAGGAAAATTGAAAGAGAGTATGAAACACGAATTGAAAGTATTCTTTCCAAAGCAGTCGGGCAAACCAAAGTTGTAGCCAAAGTTGATGCCACTCTGAATAACAAAGTGGTTTCTAGTGTTGAAGAAATTGTAGATCCTGAAAAAACTGCGGTTCGTGCTATGCAGAGCGAAGAAGAGTCTTTAGATGGTTCTCGTGTGAATCCTGCGGGAGTGCCTGGGTCTCGTAGTAACTTGCCAGGTGCTGAAGATGCGGGGCAAGTGGGATTCAAGCAAGATGTAAAGAAAGAAATCAAAACAACCAATTATGAAGTCCCTAAAACGGTGAGAAACGTAAAAGAGGCCGCGGGAAACTTGGAAAAAATTTCGGTGGCCGTTGTCGTTGATGGCGTATTTCAAGTCGTGAAGAGCGATCAGGGCGTAGAGGAATCCAAGTGGGTGGCGCGGTCACCAGAGGACTTGAAAAAGTTCGAAGAGATCGTAAAAAATGCGATTGGTTTCAATGCGGCCCGTGGAGACTCGGTCAAAATCGAGAACGTTCAATTCCAGCCAGAGGACTTTTCTGAGGCCGAAAAACTGCTCACAAATTTAGAGCGTAGAAAGTTGTTACAGGCTTTATTTAAGTGGGCCTTACTTGCGTTTTCTTTGGCATTATTGTTTATCCTAATCATCAGACCATTCATGCAATGGATTACAGATTCATTCCAGGATACGGTGGACGAGATGTTACCTCGTACGATTGAAGAGCTTGAAGAGTTACAGTCGGTCGACAACACGTTGCCGGGAATGTCCGGTGCGTTGCCGGTATTGCAGGAGTCTATTGATCCTGATAAGGCCGAGTCCGAATTACTCAAAGATCGTATCATGACTTTAATGCAGAAAGATCAAGAGAAAGCCGCTAATGCATTCGGCATGTGGTTGGTCAGAAAGGATGAAAAGGCGTGAAGGTAGTTAAGGCAGAAAATATAGAATTTGAAGTTCTCAAAGGCTTTGATAAGGCGGCTATCCTTCTTAACTATTTAGGAAAAGACGCCGTAAAAATTCTATTAGGTAGAATGGAAGATGCAGATATCCGTAAATTAATTAATGTCATGAACAAGTTTCGCGTTGTTCCTGTTCATGTTACGAAGAAAGTTTTAGAAGAGTTTTACGAGATGGTCAGCGAGACGGATGATTATATTTTTTCGGATCAAATTTCAAATAAGGACAGCATCGTCGATGCGGTTGGAGAAGACCGTGCTCGCGGAATTTTGGGCGGTTTGAATATTGGTTCCGCGAATGCTCGTTCTTTAGAGTCTTTGGAGATGGTCGATGCCAAATCTTTGGCAAATTTCTTAGTCAACGAACATCCACAAACGGTGGCAGTCATCCTGGCTCATCTTGAGCCCGAGAAAAAAGGCGAGGTTTTAAAGCGTCTGCCAGATACATTACAAGCTGAAGTGGTATTGAGAATGGCAAACCTGGAGCATGTTGATCCTGAACTTATTTTGGAAATTGATAAAGTTTTGAAAAACCAGTTGGCGAATACTGCCAGTGTTGAACAATCAACGTTGGGTGGGGTACAACCAGTAGCCGAAATGTTGAATGTTATGGATAAAAATACTGAAACCTCGATCATGTCTCGTTTAGAAGAAAAGGATCCATTGTTGGCCGAAGAGATTCGCAAATTGATGTTCGTCTTTGATGACATCATCAAGATCGATGATCGTGGTATTCAAACACTTCTTAAGGAAGTTCCCAATGACAAGCTTCTTTTGGCTCTTAAGACGGCTAGTGAAGACATCAAAGCAAAAGTTTTCAAAAATATTTCTGCTCGTGCGGCCGACATGTTACGTGAAGATTTGAATAATATGGGACCTTCGCGTTTGTCCGACGTTGAGGGCGCGCAACAGGAAATTGTCAATGTAGCGAGACGTTTAGAGGCGGAAGGTAAGATACTAATTGCTAGAGGTGGTTCAGAAGATGCCATGGTATAGTCGTTCTATTTTAAAGGAAGAAAGAGCGCGTGAAGTGGTGGTGGAATACACGCCTACGCAATTTAACCTGGGCACGCCGATTCAGGCGTTAGAGTATTTGGATGCGGTAAAACGTGGTTCTGATTTTGTAATGAATCCAGTGATTCGCGAACAAACGGGTGTCGAGGATATTCAAAAAGAAGATTTGGATTCGAAAGCGGAAGAGATTGCTATTCACAAGATGAAAGATATTCAAGAAACGGCCTACAAAGAGGGTTATGACTTGGGTCTCGGCGAAGGTACGAAGCGAGCCTACGAAGAAAAGACAAAAGAGATCAAATCTAAGTTGGAGGAACTTGATCGGTTGCTGATGAATATTGGCAAACTTAAGGTGGATCTGGAAACTCAGAACGAGAGTCATTTAATTCAACTTGTTTTTCATATGGCTTCACGAGTTTCGTTACGTCAAATCGAAATGGATAACAACATTGTGTTGGACGTCATGAAACAAGCGATGAGCTTGGCGCAGGATGAGGAAAACATCACGGTTCAAGTGTCGGACAAGCAGCTTGAATTTATCGAAGATATTAAAAAGAATTCCCATTCCCGTGAATTTGAATTTTTGAAAAAAATTAAAATCGAAGGCAACCCCGGTATTCAGCCAGGGGGCTGCATTGTGGAAACAAATTACGGTGAAGTTGATTCACGGATCGAACAACGGTTGAGTAAGCTTTGGGAACATCTAAGTGAAGCCATACCGCGCGTGAAAACTCCGGTGGTATTCGAGTAAATATGAATTTGAATTCAAAAATTAACTTTGAAAAATATGATCAAATTATCTCCAACATTCACTTGTCGAAAGATAGTGGAAAAGTAAAAGAGGTCGTTGGACTGATCATCAAAGGCTATCTCCCGGGCGCGGCCGTGGGGGCAGTTGTTCAAGTTTTTCCTAACGGTTTAGAAAAATCTTTTTTGGCCGAGATTGTAGGATTCAAAGATAAAGATGTCTTGATGATGCCACTAAATGAAATGCGTGGTGTAGGACTAGGATCTAAAATTATTTTAGCAAAACAAAATGCTTCTGTCCGTGTGAGTGATGAGTTGGTTGGTCGGGTGGTCGATGGTTTAGGACTGCCGATTGATGGTAAGCCTGAAATTGAGGAGTTTGTTGAGCGTCCTTTGTATGCCGAGGTTGTGAATCCAATGCACCGTGAACCTATTCGCTCGCCTTTGGATTTAGGGATTCGAGCCATTAACTCTTGTCTAACGGTGGGACTTGGTCAACGTGTCTCGATCATGGCGGGGTCCGGGGTGGGTAAGTCGGTCTTACTGGGTATGATGGCGAGAAATACGAATGCGGACATCAACGTCATTGCGCTTATCGGCGAGCGTGGTCGTGAGGTGCGGGAATTTATCGAGAATGACTTAGGCTCTGAGGGCATGAAAAAATCGGTCGTGGTGTGTGTGACCAGTGATCAAAGTCCTTTGCTGCGAATGCGGGGGGCTTATGTAGCCACGGCAATTGCAGAGTACTTTAGTAACAAAGGTCAAAATGTCCTTTTGATGATGGATTCTATCACCCGGTTTTCGATGGCTCAACGTGAGATTGGCTTAAGTGCCGGTGAACCACCGTCATCTCGAGGATACACCCCGTCGGTATTTGCACAGCTTCCTAAACTGCTCGAGCGTGCTGGAAATTTCGAGGGCAAGGGCAGTATCACGGGGCTATATACAACACTCGTCGAAGGCGACGATATGAATGACCCCATCGGGGATTCTGTACGTTCGATTGTTGATGGGCATATTGTATTGTCGAGAGCGCTGGCTCAAAAAGGGCATTTTCCATCGATTGATGTGTTAGCCTCTGCAAGCCGAGTTATGAAAGGGGTGACTAAGCCCGATCATCAAAAGTTAGCACAAAAGCTACGTGAAAACTTGGCCGTGTATAAAGAGGCCGAGGATCTAATTAATATTGGCGCTTACAAACCGGGAGCAAATCCCAAGATTGATAAAGCAGTTAAACTTATTGATGGGATTAATGATTTTTTAAGGCAGCGTGTGGAAGAAGGAACAAGCTTTGCGCAAACGCTTAAACTTTTGCAGCAAATTTTTTTAGGAAGCTAAGTGAAAACCGCTGGAAAAAAATTGAATTGTCATGAAATTCAATGACTCTGCAAGTGATCGACTGTTCTTGCATACCGTACTTGCCAATACCATTACCAACCTATCTAGTCTGGTCGAGAACGCAAATCTATATAATGAAACAAACGGCCTTGAAATAGGACTTTCCTCTGATGGCATTCTTGAAGCCATCGGCAGAAGGTATAGAGAAAGCGATCATAAAGGCTTTTTTCACAACTCTGCAAAAAAATAATGTAAACTTGAAATATGAAGTTTAATTTCCGTATGCAGAAGGTTCTTGAACATCGTAAAGTGCAAGAGGATCTTGCGAAAACTGATTTTCAGTTGGCCCTTGTTCGCTTGAATGCTGAAATCGAAATTCTACAGTCTATGGTAGATCAAAAAAAGAAGGCTCGAGTAAAAAGTTTTGAGGTAGAAACAAACCCTTTGGTGACGAGTACGCTTCAGAACGCCATCCTGGAAGAATCTTCCCGATTTCAAGTTCTTCAGGACGTACGCATTGAAAAGCAAAAAGCAGTCATTGCAGAATGGGAAAAAGAAGTCGAGTCTAAACGAGAAATTTTGAAATCAAAAGCCATCGATTATAAAATAATAGAAAAGGTTAAAGACAAGAAAAAGCAGCAATTTTTAGAAGAAGAAAGTAAAAAAGAACAAAAAGAAAACGATGAAATTTCAATATTACGACATGCTAGTAGGAATAAAAAATGAGAGTACATGAACGCTATTTAGACCAGATGGTTAAAAAATCTACGGATGGCGATTCTTTGCGATTAAAGAAAGCGAAATCTCAATTTCCTATAAAGGAACACACTCCCCAGATAAAAATTGCAAAAAAAAATCGGCGACAAAATAGTTTTTCTCCAATGGCTATCGTTATAACAATGTTTGGAATTTGTATCGCTTATTTTGGTTATGAGAATATTGAATCGATAGAAAAATGGCTCGGTTCCGTACAATTTTCGTTTATGACGATGTCATCAGCTGAAGAAAAATCGGCAACACCGGCGCCTTTGGCAGCGCAGGCTAAACATGACTCCGTAGATGCAAAATCAAAGTCTGAAGAGTCTCGGGATGTCGAGAGTTCTAGAATTGATTTTGATTTTGTGAAAGATTTTAAGGAAAGAAAAAAGGCTTTGGATCAGAAAGAAGAAGATTTGAAAAACTGGGAAGCGGAAATTCAAAACCAAAAGACAGAGTTAGACAGTAAGATAGTTGAAATTCAAAAAATTCGTAAGGACATATCGGCACAGCTTGACGATCGGGTAAAAGCCGATCAAGCCAAGTTGGATACACTCGTTCAGGTGTATAGTCAGATGAAGGCTACACAAGCGGCTAAAGTCTTTGAAACTTTAGACGAGGACTTGGCTGTTGATATATTAACGAAAATGAAAAAGAAAAATGCGGCGGATATTCTGAACTTGTTGAAGGCTGACAAAGCGCAAATTTTGTCGGAAAAGTTTGCAGGTTACAGTAGAAAGCCGGCACAAATAAAAAATGAGCATAAAACGGAAGGGGCACCAGTCGAAGCGACTAAACCCTAAGGAAAGGAGGATAATTGAACGTTCAAACGGTTTCGTTCATGCCTGCATCGAGCAGCATGGACTTAAAGGAAAACCGTGCCGATGCAGAGGCGTTCAGCAAAGAACTTGAGCGAAAAATTGATGCACCGAAAGCGAGCTCTCCATTGGGAAGAGATCGAAGTGAGGTTCAATCAGCAAAGAATGAGGTCAAAAATGAAAAGACCTCTTCAGTAGAGAGAAAGGAAATTAAAGATTCAGAAAAAAAATCTGAGTCTGGCGAAGCAAGACTTTCAAAGAAACAAACGCCCAAGCAAGAGCGTTTAAAGAAATTCATGGACTCGTTAGAGAGTGAGTTTCAAATACCTCCTACTCGAATAGTAGAGGCATTCAGTCAGCTAAGCCCACAAGAACTTTCTCTTCCGGCTGATCAATCAATTGATCGTATTGTCGAAAAATTGGATTTAGATTCTGGTGAGGCCGCCAAGGTAAAAGACCTATATGGCGATTTAGTTCAGGATCTCGATCAAATCGACTCAAGGAAACAGCAGACGTCCTTCAACCCGGCACCGAGTGCATTGACTCTGGGGATGGAGCAAACGCGTGCGCGATTTGATAAGGCCAAGTCTCAAAAGCTGGCCGTGCAAAAAACTTTGGATCAAATGAACCAAAGTTTTTGGCAGCCTCAAGTGCTAGCGCCAGGACCTCAAGTTCCGCAGAGTGAGATATTAACTAAACCTCAAACGATGGGTCGTGATCGTGGTACCCTGGGCGGTGGTTTGGAATCTTATCGGGATATTTCTATGGCGGGAACAATGATGGCGCTGCCAATTGATGAAGTGGGTTTTCAAGGGGATCAAGATTTAACTTTTGATAGTCCTCCAACTGGTGATCAAATAAATATGCAGACACAAAATCAGCGAGACCAGTCAAAAGCAGCAATGTTTGCTGGCGCAGGCCTGATGGGAAGGCAAACGCTTGAAGGTGAAAGTGACCAGGCGATGACCATGGCGGCCATGGATACTAGTCGATATGGTATGAATAAGTCGTCAGAGATTTCATTGCCGTCCAAGTCTGGTCAAGCGAATAAAGCATTAGAGGAATGGTCCATAAACCCTATGGATCATTCAACGAATGTGCTTTCTAAGCTTGCTGATTCATCAGGTTCTGCTCGTGGTTCTGCCGATTTTTTCAGTCAGGGGGAAAAGCATTCCAGTTCTTCCAAGTCTGACTTGAACTTGAAGAAAGCCAGCGGTGATGAAATGAAAGCGATGATGGCCTCATTGGGTATGAGTTCTGAATTAAAAGATGCTCCAGTCGCGGCACCTACTCAAAGTGTGCCGATGGCGCCGGACGTGGTGGATCGAAATATCCAGAACGTTATGCAGCAGGCGCAGTACCTGATAAAGAACGGCGGTGGAGAAATGAAGGTCAAGATGACGCCGGAAGGTCTTGGCGAAATCCAACTTCATGTCGAGTTGAAAGCCGGTCGTGTGCAAGTGCATATGCTCGCTGAGAACAAAGAGACTAGGAAAATGTTAGAGTCTGGATTGTCTGATTTGAAGGATAGTTTGACTCAGCAGAACATTGCTCTGGATTCGGTGAAAATTGATTCGGTAGTGAAAACAAATGTCGAGAACCAAGCTCACAACAACAATCACTTTAATCAGAATCAAAATCAAAACCAAGATCCTCGTGAACAGAGGCAGTTTTGGAATCAATTTCAAGAGCAATTTGGTGGTCGGCCTCAGCGTGAGGCGTTGTTTGAACCACCTAAAGTCAGAGGCTATGCAGCGAAGAAAACAGATGCGATTGGGCCCGCAGAGAACAGTTCGTCGACTCGTTCTGCCGGTAAATCTTCGAGTCTGAATCTGGTGGCTTAGCCGCTTTAGAGCATTGTTAAATGTTTGGGCGAGTACGAAGTGTCGTACTCGCCAAAGGGTTGTAAAACTTAGGACCTAAATAACTTCTAAATAACTTGGGTCCAGATCTTATTTTCTCGAAACTACTGTAAAGTAGAGGAAGGAGAGTCTATGGCAGTGATGAGTTCAAAATTAGGTGTGAATGCGTTTGGTGCGACTCAAACTAAACCGATGTCTTCGAATGCGACACAAGCGCAGTTGACGGACGGTGATTTAAAAAAATTAGGCGCTGAAAATGTGGGTGATTTACTGAATAAAGTAAGTGACCCAAACTGGGTAGACCCTTCAAAGAAAATGCGGACGGTGGGCAATGACAAGTTAGATAAGGATGCATTTTTTAAACTGATGCTAGCACAGATGAAGAATCAAGATCCCACAAATCCACTTAAGTCTCATGAGATGGCTGCGCAATTGGCGAGCTTTTCGTCTCTTGAGCAGATGCAAAATATGAATACGACATTAACGGATTTAAAAAATGGTCAAAAGCCAACCGAGCAATTCCAGGTTCTAAACTTATTGGGAAAAGCGGTAGCAGGAGATTCATCGCGTGTGCATCGTGCGCAAGGTGATAAGAATCATGAGTTTGTTTTCAATTTGCCGGCAAAAGCAAAAGAGGCCGAGATTCGTGTACGTAATGCCGACGGTGAAGAAATTAAGACATACAAATTAGCAAACCTAAAAGAGGGTGAGAATCGATTGCCTTGGAATGGTCAAGATGAGAAGGGTAACACGGTACCGGCCGGAGAGTATCAATTTTTTATCGAAGCTAAAAATGAACAAGGTACTAAGATGGCGATCAAGACTGAATTTGAGGGAATGATTTCCGGGGTTAATTATACTCCAGAAGGACCAGTTCTGTTGATTGGAAATCAGGCTATTCGCCTTAAAGATGTGAAGAAAATTGTGGATCCTTCATTATTGTCGGCGCCAACGGGCGCTAAAGAAATTGATGTTGCAGCATCAACTGCGGAAGCCTTGGATGAAAAAATGAAAGCGGCGGGATTGCCGTCAACGAAGGCGACAGATGTAGGTACCGCGAATAAGGTGACGACTAAAGCTGCTGATCAAAACAAGGATGTTCAAGGAGCGCCGGCGGCTCCACCAAAGAGTAAAATTTTAGATCAAGTCGGACTATCAAATGAAATGATGGCAAAACTAGCGAAAGAAACTAATTAAGGGATGTCATGACCACTTCGTCAAGTTTTTGGAAAATTTGCAGCAGTTGTAAAAAGGAAATTGGTTTTAGTGTAAAGTACTACGAATGCAGTGTTTCGACCTGCACCGGGTTACGAACGGGCTATGTTTTTTGTTCAGTGCCGTGTTGGGAAAGGCATGTGCCTGGGGCAAAACACCGAGACGCTGCTGCTATTGAAAAAAAATCTCCATCGCAAGCAGAGGCGCAGAAAATTCAAGACAATGCATCGGTGGCATCTGTCGGGCAACGTCGAATTGTTTCCTCGGTATCGTCTGTGAATGGCGCGATGTCGCCTAGAAAAGATGAAAACGAAATCTTAGTCGTTGTATCCAAAGTGAAAGCCTATATTAAATCACAAGCGGACATGAATGTTTCTGACGAGATTATGGATATTCTTTCTCATCGCATTCGATATTTTTGTGACCAAGCTATTAAAAGCGCGCAGGCTGATGGACGAAAAACTGTTCTTGACCGAGATATGAAGCCATAATTGTCTTTGAAACTGCGACAATGGGGGCATGAATAGTGACGCTTAGGTTTTAAATTAATCATACGACGGCCATGTTACAAGCCTAGGACTAGTTTTAAATTGAGTTTGCACCTGAAACGCAAGAGCGAGATTCGGTGCCTCTAAAGGCAC
>JAEUWH010000106.1 GCA_016785955.1 Pseudobdellovibrionaceae bacterium
GACCCCAATTGCTTAGCTAAATTCAATGCTTCAATCTGAAATTCTTTTGTGTAAGTTCTGTTCTTTTTTTGGTTCATTTGTAACCCCTGGTTTTGGCCTTATACCACAAAGTTCCGTGTCCACCAAACTGGGGCTAGATCACTGATCATTCGCGGAAGATCAGTAATGCGGCTTTTTAAAGACTTGTAAATCAAACTGGAGTCCAAAAAATCTTTTTGTGCCTTTGAAGCGTTGGGTGCCAATGCGGAATCCAATTTATTCATATAACTTTTCGGAGTTTCATTCAGAGGCAATTTGTCTATAAGCTCCCTAAAAAGAGCATTAGAAATAAACCCTAAATAACGGCTGGCTCCTTGATCGGCACGAATCAAAACGACGTTATTAGCATCTTTACTGGCTGCATAGGACTCGAAATCTTTATATTTCATAGGTGATACACGATAGTAAGATAAGAAAAACTGCCATTCCTGAGAGGATGGAAACTTCTCTGGCGTTTCCGTCAAAGCTCTCTCTAAAGCCACGGTTTTTTCAGCCAGCAATGTTTTGGCAGCTTGAAACAATTTTTTTCGGCTGGCTTGGATGATTTGAATCTCTTCAGTCATAGAGTTTGATCTCGCATAACTTTCCATTTTAGAATATTTCAACTCCATCATCGTATACTGGGCCAAAACCTCATGCAGGTTTGTCTTATGACCAAAATGAATCGATTTTTCATATTGAGAGTGATAACCCCGGCCGGGTGCGAGCACCTTTAATGGATCTGTATCCTTGATTTCTAAAGCTGCTTTCAGTAGAGGACGCTGCCAATCATGCAAAAAAAACTGACCGGCTTTGTTTGCGCTCTCCACTAGGCTATAATCCAGAACGTTCACTCGGGAGCCCATATCAGGGGTCTTCTCATAAATTTTCAAAAAACCGAAAAATTCGCGGAAGTGATCGCGCATAAAGGGATTCATAGAACGTTGGAAAAATCGTTTATTACTGGACATTCCACCCATTGAATACAGAACGCCCACGGAATCGGCGACAGGATATAATTTGTACTGTTTCTGTCCGTTAATAATCTCGGAATGAATGGCATGAGGAACGCCCATATTAGAATAGAAAAATCCATCCATCATGGCAACAAATCGCTGGTTACCAATATTTACTTCCTGATTTTCATTCGCAGCGAACAGTTCGCGCTTCAGTAGAGGCCATCGACTTTCAATTTTACCATTCAATCGATTGACAGCGGACTTTTTAACTCCTTTAGAGAAAGACTCTGGCGTGAGAGCCATGCGTGGTCCATCTGAAAAATTAGACATGTGTAAGTTAGGTGTTTCTTTTTCAATAGAGGCAAGAAATTTAGAATCATTAACCATCTGTTCAAAATCAAAAATGGCTTCTTTTATTTTTTCAGACCACACCTTAGGGGTGTAATAAATATCGTAACCGCTGAAAGTCATCAAAATAGGCGGAAGATCGGCCTCTTCCAATATTCGGTTGGCAAGCAACATCGAGGTGCGGCCATTTCCATCAATCATCGGATGAATAGATACATAACGCCATTGAAATTCGGCAGCCACCTCGATTGGGTCGGCCTCTCCCGCGCGGATTTTTTCCAGTTGAACATTTGTCCAATCCGACAGATCTTGGATATCGCGTTCTACAGAGTTCTTCTCTCCGTATAGAATATAACCTCGGCGTTTGCTTTCCCTACTTAGAGGCCATGGTAACTCGACAAAACGAGAGTAGGGATTGTTTTTTACTACCTGATATTGTTCCTCACTGAGCGGATTAAATAATGGATCCTCTCCACGATTATTTCTTTTTTTGTATACGCCGGGTTCAACAAACATAGAACTCATAATTTTTGAGTCCAGTTCAGTTCGTTTTTTAAATGACTGGCGCTACGAATATGCACCTGCTTGATCAGTTCTGGAGTCATTACTAACGACCCTTCGGGGATCTTACTCAAAAACTCACGTGCCTGCACATATGCTTTGTAGTTCTCTATGCCGAAAAGCTCGAAATTTCTTTTGGGAGAGCCTTTTTCCTGGTTCTTTTTTTGAAAGTTAACATGAATCAGCTGACTGACATCCACAATGTCTTCGATAAAGGATTTCCAATATATTTTTTGCTCCAAACTTTGATATTTCTTTCTTAAGTTTTTGATGTCATCAGTCGTGTATTTTTTTATAGCAAGGTCCTGTTTGTAAAAGTACATACAGGTATTGCTTACAGCTGTATCGGCGCGAGAATGTGAACTCAGAACGACTAGAAATAACCCTGTGTAAAAAAATCGTAAGTGTTGTTGCATAAACATACCCTGGCTAAATTTTTTTTATAATATAGAAAGTGGTCGGTGCATTTCAACTGTAGAAAAATAGTCAAAACGACATTTTTCGCACTTTGGATAGCGAATTGAGTCTAATTAAATGACACCGAAAGAGTGCGCTATAGGGAAAGTATCTTTGACGTAATGGATTTGAGAGATTTTCAGTGTGAATAATATGATTCAACGAGAATAAAGGTCCAGTTCGAAGGAAACCCGATGGG
>JAEUWH010000107.1 GCA_016785955.1 Pseudobdellovibrionaceae bacterium
AAAACGTGTTGTGGTCGAACAATCGGGAATTATCCTAAACTGATTTTTTGACTGGTCAAAAAAGTTGAAACTATTTTGAGCGCAATAAATTGCGCTAAGGGGGAGGTTCGTCCTTCGAGCAGAGTTACTTACTGGGCAATAAATTATGCCCAGTACGAGCGTAAACAAACCTCTGAAAGAATCGCTGCCAATTGGCTGTCACGATCTAAGCGCGGTCTTTGGAATGGAGGAACAATTCCTTTAGGGTATGATCGCAACCCAAAAAATAAAGCAGAACTTGCCATTAATGAAAGTGAAGCATTGATCGTTAAAAATATTTTTAAGACATTCCTAGAAACGGAAACTGTTCGACAAACTCAAAAAATATTAACCGAACTTGGAATATACAATAAAAACTATATCAACAAGCATGGTATAGAAAAGGGTGGAAAAGGTTTTTCTGTTGGCACATTGCAATCGTTGCTAACGAATAAATCATACATAGGAATTAAATTCTTCCGTTCAGCCCGAACGGTGTGGGTTCGAGTACTGTTGGAAGTGGTGCCCCGGGCCGGAATTGAACCGGCACGCCCGTGTTAACGAAGCCCAGGATTTTAAGTGTTGCGTTTTTAAAAATAAGTATTTGAATTCGTTATACATTTAATTTTCACCCCTCGTTTTTGGCGTCGCCTTGGCGTCACGCCTTGCCCCGTTTTACACTAAATGTGACAGCTTCCCCGTAACCCTTGATCCGATCACCCGAAAGTTCAGAGTAGATATCCGTGGTCGAACTTGAGGCATGACCGAGAATGGACTGAAGTGCCTTCAAGTTTCCAGTTTTTGCCGCAAACTCTCGCCCAAAGGTATGACGCAGACCATGAACATGGATTTTAATACTAGCCGCCTCGCCGATCGATGAAATTAACTCATAGAACATGCGCGGTCTCATGAAACTTGAGCCATCGGTGTTCTTAAATACGAATCCTAGATTTGAGATCTTTTTCCAGTCTTTAAGAATCCGCTTTAAATCGTCCGAGAATGGGACCTTGCGGATTTCTAGCTCGCCGGCCTTAGTTCCTTCGCGGATTGTCATAGTAGCCTGCTCAAGGCGCTTAGAGACCGTAACAACGTTATTGTCTAGGTCTATATCATCCCAAGTTAGGGCAATGATCTCAGACTTTCTAAGTCCTGTCATAATCGCAAGGCTAGCCGCCGTTAAATGCAGCTTTCCCATCTCTTTGGCTTTTGCTAGAAAATTAATACAGTCTTTTGTGGATTCAAGGTGGACCGGCTTTTTTACACCCACCCGCTTTTCATCAAACTTAATCCCGTAAACAGGATTAGCCAAAACATACTCTTTGTTAAACGCATCAGAGAATATCTTTGAAAGTAATGCTTTAACGCGAACCCGAGTAGCGGTGCTATTACCTAGCTCAGTTACCTTCTCTAAAACCTCTCGGACATCACGCGATGAAATACGATCAATGATGGCCTCTGAAAGATACGGCAATACGTAATCACGCAGCCGCTGTTCATCAGATTGCCAGGTAGCTTGCGGATAGTTAGCCATGCGGTTTTTCATCCACTCGCGGGCGTAATCAATAAACTTTAATCCTTCGTTTTTCTTTCGTGGCGCGACCATACCCTGACTAACGAATTGTTTTCGTCGCTTCATTTGCTCATACCACTCATCAGCGTCACTCTTACGAGTAAAGCGCGGTGATGATATGAGGTCGTTTCCCATCCTTACAAAACGGCGGTAGGTTTTTTTGGACATTAGCTTACTTCTTTCGTTTCATTTCGCTTTCGATAAAATCAGCGATGTACTCCGGTGTAGTGTAATACCGACCTTTGATTTTAATAAACTTTAAACTTCCGTCGTTGCGGTATTCCTTAATTGTATCGGGATGTTTTCTTAGGATCTCTGCAGCATCTTTAGTTGTCATTAACTCTGGAAGGTCTTCTGACTTAGTCACTGTCATGTGCTCAAACTTATGGAGCTTTCTGAAATTAGAAACTTGAGCCTTTGAGCGCGGTTCAGCTTCTAGCCAGCTTTTATCTATTTGTATTTTCTTTGCGTTCATACGACTCCATTTTGTTTTCTAAAGGTATCTACTAACTCTTTAGTGACGTACCCAAAATTCTTTTTATACTCTTCGATTTCCGTAGCATTTTGCACACCAAAATCATCAGTGTAGGAATAACTGACATGAGACCAACCAACTTCTGTCACGAAGTCACGACCACATTTTTCACACTTCATAACGCAGGACCTTGGCTCGCGCCCGTCTTTCCATGGAGCATAATACACTCCCATTGATTGCTCATGCGAACAGAAGGGACAATGCGGATTGCCTAACTTCTCTCGCCCATCTGAGTAACTCACACTTCCCCCATCGCACATCGATATAAAAATATGATCATAAATACTCCGAATAGCACCATCGCGTAATTGCGGAACTCATCGTTACTTGGTAGGCTCATTTACAATCTCCGTGCAAGACGAATGTATTTGTCTTTTTCTTCAGAAAGCTCAAATTTAAGGTCTTCAATAATTTTATTTTGAAGAGCGTCTTTATGTTGTTCTAAAAGTGCCTTACGGATTTTTTCAGCATACAGTCGATTGGACTCGGTGATATCTCGCACGAAATAATCTAATAATTCTTGTTCCAACAAGTTTTTAAAATTTAAATGAGCATCTAGCTCAGCATGAATACTTACGTCTGTGTAGAATTCACTGATATATTTACCTATGATCTCATCTGCCGCATCTTTCAATTGCTGTTTAAAAGCGTCTACTAACTTCTGTTGTAAATATCCAAAGTTACTCATTTCTTCACCACCTTAATTTTAATATCAACAGGCTTCTGAGGCTTCACGATTCCGTCCTTGCCACGACCCCAGCCACTCCATTTCGGAATGGCAATATCCCTCACCTTCTCGATCTTGCCGCCTCGATTTAGGTACTCTTCTAGAGATTCGGTTTTCATTTACGCGCCTTCCGGCTCTTGCGGTGATTCTCTTGAAATCAAATATGCCTCTGCTTTTTGAACAAAATCCAAAGCTTTGCCGGTGACATCTCTATTTTGATCTTTGGCTGACTTAACGACCCATTTCATATAGCCATCAAGAGCGAAAATATCTAAATCCTTAAACATCTTTCCATTGTATTTCCCGAAAGTGATTACAGTTTCTCCCAAATCCTCGTCTTGCATAACTTCTGGAATGTCTTGAGAAGGAGTTACATCTTTTGGCTCATCTTTGCGAAATGGATTTTGAACTTGAGGATTGTCAGTGAAACCAATATTTTCAACGGTATCCAATTCAGACTCATCAATCATACCTAAACCGCATATAGATAAGGTCACACGGCGCTTAGCTTTCGTTTCAGTTTTTAACATCGCATTGGCTAATTCAGCACCCTTAAGCCCATCGATGGGAATGATACCAGTCGCCTCATCTGTGCGGCCTGTTTTGTCTTTCGCTTTTACGGTGACGATATACAAACCGCTTTCCACTTTCTTTTCCAGAATTTGAACCGAAACACCATGAATCTTGCGAAGCTGATCAGCTGCATCTCTGCGAGCGTATAACGTAATTTTACCTTGCAATGTGATGTAAGCAAAAGGCTGAGTCATGTAGTTTAAACCTACCGATTCACACACCGCTTTGTAATAAGTTAGCCTTTGCTCTGTAGACATCTTGCTCAGGTCATTCAAAACCAAAGCTGATTCTACTGCCTGCATGTTCTTTTCTTGCGAAGCGACTATGTTACTCATACGACCTCTTTCTTTTTAGATTTCTTCTCTGGAGTGTTTGCATAGACTCTTAATGAACTCCCAGGAACTAGCTCCGCGCCAGGAACCTCTTTCCCATTTGAAAGCGCGTCTTTAACGGCTTTCTTGTCGATCACAGTTTCGATTTTCTCGGACTTGAACTCAACAGGCACCATCTCAGCGTCATTTATTTTCAACGCCCCAGATGTAGCCGATAACTTAAAGCGCATGTCCACGCCTTTGATTTCATCTACTTGCAATTCTTGCATTGCGAATTTGATATTGTTTTCTAATCGAGATGCAGCGTTGTCGCACTGAGAAGCAATCTTTGAATAGAATTCAGCACGGCGTTTGTAATGATCGCTGAGGCTTTCAAAACGCTCTATAATCTCGTGATACCCATCGACTTTAACTGCAAGCTCATTGCTATTTACGGCAAGCATCTTTTCAATCGATTCACTCACTTCACCGCCGCTTTCAATCAGCATCCGCTCAAGGCTCATCGCTTCGTTAACGATTACTACTAATGATTTATTTTCTTCGCTCATTCATCCCTCGCTTTTTTAAGTGCAGTGCTAATCAGATTTCTAATCTCTACCAAATCAAAACTTGTGCGCGACATATCCGAATAAATGATTTCAAGTGACTTAAGCGCTTCATACATTTCAGGCGCAGCAGCGATTAGAGCAGCGTTTTCAGAGGAAGTATCTAATTGCCAAGGACCAGGTGTAAATTTGGCATTACTCATAGCTGACTCCCAATAGTTGGTTTAATCATTTTCCAAGGCTCTTCGAAATTTGATTCATCTAAATTGTATTCCCGAATAGCCTCTGCTAGTTGCTTTCCAATGCGCTCAAATATTCCGGGAAAGAATTTTACTTCAGCTCTTGCAATTACAGCTGGTCGATACTCGTCAAACAGCTCAGACCAAATCTCATGCTTTTCGATCTTGCCATTGCAATCGCATGTGAAGCATTCAACATCGATGTCATCACCGTTGGCCATCTTGTGAGTGACATAAACCTCGTACAACTCCGTAGTCTTATTGTAGTGATCTACTCTTAAGCCCATATCTGTCTACTCCGAAGACAATAGGAAACCTTTTACATGCCATCGACATGCATCGAGTGTTTTCCATTCGCCTGTGTTAAAACCTAGCTTCATCGAAAGCCCTTGCCCGGACTTTCTGTGAAATTAGGAGGCTTTTTCCTTAAGGCTATTGATATCGATTTGTAAAATCTGAAATAGTCTTACAAGCGCCTCGCCACCCATCTTTGTTTTCCCGGAAAGAAAACGATTCAAAGTGCTTGGGTGTACATGGATTTGCTCTGCTAGCCAGGTTTTCTTTAGGCCCTTTTGTTTAATGGCCGAATCGATCCTCTTTAAATTCATCAAAACCTCTTAAAAACCATTATGCACCATATTTTGCGCTTTTTCAAGCATAAATGCGTATTTTTTAGTGCCGACAGGCGTAGTATTTGGTGCGTAAACTTAAGTAATGGAAATCACAATGGAAACTCTTGGTAAAAAAATTTCAGAATTAAGAAATGCTATGGGAATGAGCCAGGAACAGCTAAGCGCCAAATCTAAAGTGGCCAGAAGAACCATTCAAAACATTGAAGGTGGCAAAGTGATGTCACCAGGGGTTGAAGTAATTGCCGCCATAGCAAAGGTCCTCAATACATCAGTAAGCGACATTATAGGAGATAAACCGGTCAAGTCCTCCAAATCGGACCTAATCCTCGCCATCCAAGCCAGCCTTACCACCCTGGATCACGATCAGCTAAAAGACGTAAAAGCCAATATAGAAGGCGGGCCCAAAAAACAGGCCAGTGACTCAGATCAGGACGCGTTAAATGCATTTATACAAGGCCTTTCTAAAGACGAGATCAAATACCTTTTAAATCGCTCCCAGGGCCTAATAGAAGCCTATAGAAACATAAATAAACCTACTTTGAATAAATCAAGTAAGGTTAAGGACTAATGCCCACTTGAGTTTTTTTAGGAAAAATGCGATATAATGTAGGTATGGGCAAACTAAAGAAAAAACTTAATTCTGGTTTTTTAAAAATATCTGAAGGCTTTATCTTTTTAGACTTCGGATATCATTCAAAATTCGAAAGCTTATATAAGCCCACTAAGCCATTAAAAATGCCTAGCAACATCAATCAGTCCATTTCGAAAGATATGAAGAATATCGCCGGCGACATGATGGCTTCGTACGAAAAACTTTCCTAATGTCTTCAAAATCTAGGCAAAAGCAGATCACTCATCGACAAGAAACTAATGTCACCTGGAACTACCCAGTGCCCCCTCCTCATTTACTTGAACAATATAAAAATACGAGTCCTGAAATTATAGACACCTTCTTAAAAGAATGGAAACTTGAGGCCGAACACCGAAGAAAATGTGATGAACAAATTATTTCTCAAAAAAACCTAGAACTATCTAATCAAGAAATAGATATCAAAGAAACTCACAAAAATAATCGAATTGCAATGTTGTTGGCATTTTCAACAATAATATTTTTAGTAATAGTCTCCGTTGTGCTTCTATTTTATGGACACAAAATAGAAGCGCTAACAGCATTTATCGCCACACTTGCTCTATTTTGGTTCAATAAAAAAGAACCCAAACCTAAAAATTAATACTGCTTGTAAACTGTTCTCGCTCCATTCTTATCTATAACAACCAGTGTCCTAACTGTTTTTTCAGACTCTGGTTCATCATCGGTTACATAAATCAAAGCCAGAATATCATTGAGCATACGAACAATATTACGTATTAATTTGCGACGTTTCACATTCCCCTACTATCCCCACACGTTAAAATAATAAATCAATCTAGATTATTCAACTCGCTCAATATTTCTTGCCCGTCTCATTCAGCTCCACAAATTAACTTAACTAAAGCATTCTGGTTTATATGGCGAATGACTACGCAGAGGTGTTGAAATGAAACTCACTTTGCTTTTTTTATCTTTGACGCTTTCAACAGTTGGCTGCGTTAATCTATCCGAACTCAGAGATCGAGTTAACCGTGGCTTCAGCAGAGACGGCCTTACTCCCGAAGAACGTTATGCAAAGGAGAGAGAAGATCGAGAAAAATTCAAGGCAGAACAGGAAGCCGCTGAAGCTGCACACTGGGCAGCTTTAGAAGAATGCCAAAAAAAAGCCAGAGCTGATAAGCTTACAGACATGAAGCGATGGGATAAGTGCTATCCATCAACAAGACAAGGTCTTTCAAAGAATAACCACGCGGCCTTTTTTCTATATTACGATGGAAATAAACCAACCTACGTATATTTTGATAAAAATGAAAAATTCTTAATTATTGAATTAGACCAGGAAGCGATTGATGCTCGGAGGGATGAGTATCGCAGGGCTAATGAAGTTGCGGAAAACCAAAGATTAATGAGACTTCAGATGTACTTTTCAAATGAAAACTCGCGACAACTTAATGATACAATTAGAAAGCAAAATTGCATCCGTAACTCAAGTCCAAATACGGCGATGTATTGCTATTAACTACTTCACAGCAGGCTCAACTCGATCGATCGCTTGAATCACAAACTCGCGCACTTTCTTGATGAACTTGCGCTTGCGACCTGTAGGCATTTCAACCCAGCGCTGCTGATAAGCCTTCGGTAGCCACAACTGCACCCCACCGCGCTCACCTATCAATTCGTTATCCTCATCAGAGAACACATCATCGAAGTACGCATCAAAAAAATCCTTTTTTTTGCTTGAAACCATATACAAATGTTCTCGCCTTACGCCTGTTAAGTAAACTTAAATGTTAAGTTATAAAATGTTAACATAGATATAACATTCCAAACGCCGACAATGGTATTATGTCCACAGAACCTAAGGTTGGCAGACCTTCCCTGTTTAACGATGCAATTCGAGAAAAAATTATTGCACTTGCTGAGCAAGGCAAAACCAACGAGCAAATAGCTGAAATCATTGGCGTACACGTCCGCACCATTGAAAACTGGCAAGGAAAACATAAAGATTTAATGTGGGCCCTACGAGAGGCTAAATTAAGCGCAGATGAACTTGTCGAAGCATCGTTATTTTCTAGAGCCGTAGGTTACACCCATCCAGAAGAGAAATCTTTCTGCTATGAAGGCGTTGTTGTCACTCATAACACTCAAAAGCACCATCCTCCAGATATTCAAGCGGCCATGTTTTGGCTTAAAAACAGACAGCCCGACAAATGGCGAGAAAAACAACCAGGCGAAGACGACAAGAAAGTAACTCTCGATGGATCAATCACTGTAACCAGCACTGATCTCGCTGATCGAATCTCGCAATTCAAGAGTGAAAATGAATAGCTTTAATAAGTCCATTGGCGAGCTTAAAAGACAGCAAGCAATAGAGACCATGCGAAAAAAAAAGCATGAAATTGAACTCAGCCTCCAAAGAATCAAAGAGTTTCAAAACAAGATCTTAGAAAACCAGGCAGAAATCGCACAGATCGAATTCGAAATTAAAGAATTAAAATCACAGATTACAGAAATATTTAACGAACATTTTAAAGATGAATGATTTTCTGGGCGCCGGTTTGAAGTTGTAGACGGTTTTGGTGGTTCACCTCTACAAAGTCCCGGCGCCTGGAGCTTTTAAAGGACTGGAATTGATCTGCGCAGGCTTATCCAGAGAACAATGCAATAAGCTCTATTTTGAAGTCCTCGGCGACAAGGACAATAAGGCTATGCGTGAGCTCTGCCTACAAGATCTCTTTTTTTTCCTAACCATCGGATGCAAACGCCCTGATATAAACCGTGATTGGCTCTATGATCGATGTCGCGAGGTTGAGGCAAGCCCTAATGGACATTTAGACCTCTGGGCTCGCGAGCACTACAAATCAACAATCATTACATTTGGCTTGTCGATTCAAGATATTCTTAAAAATCCTGACAACACATTGATTGGGATATTTTCTCATACTCGAGGTATCGCAAAGGGATTTTTGGACCAAATAAAGCGCGAGCTTGAGCAAAACACGTTCTTAAAAAATCTTTTCCCTGATGTTCTTTATCAAAAACCAGAAGTAGAGGCTACCAAGTGGTCTCTTAACGATGGGATTATTGTTAAACGAAACACCAATCCAAAAGAATCTACTGTCGAAGCTTGGGGTCTTGTTGATGGACAACCAACGTCTAAGCATTTCACCATTCTTTTGTACGATGATGTCGTGACTCTAGAATCCGTAACAACTCCTGAGCAAATTAAAAAAACTACTTCTGCATGGGAAATGTCGCAAAACTTAGGCGCAGCAGGCGGCGTCGCAAGATACATAGGAACCAGATATCACGCTAGCGATACTTATAAGACTATGATGGATCGAGGCTCTGTTAAGCAGAGAATATATCCAGCCACAGACAACGGTAAAATGGATGGACAACCTGTGTTTCTAGACGCTGAAACTCTGGCTAAAAAACGCAGAGACATGGGCCCATATACGTTTGGCACTCAAATGTTGCAAGATCCTGTCGCCGATAAAGCGATGGGTTTTAAAGAAGAATGGCTTAAATATTACAAATCTAAACCAGCGACTAAGGGATGGAACATCTATCTTATTGTGGACCCTGCTGGAAAAAAGAAATCTACGAATGATTACACCGTGATGGAAGTCATCGGTCTTGCGCCCGACTCAAACTATTATCTGCTTGATGGAATCAGAGATCGGCTCAATCTAACAGAGCGTACAAAGAAAGTATTCGAGCTACATCGTAAATGGAAACCAAAAGCCGTTGGCTATGAAGAATACGGCATGCAATCAGACATAGAGCATATCGAATACGTGCAAGAGATCGAAAACTACCGATTCAACATCAAGAAGCTCGGCGGTCCAGTAGCCAAAGAAGACAGAATAAAAAAGCTTATTCCTATTTATGAGCAGCACAGATTCTACATGCCAGAAAAGCTCTACTTCACTGACTATCAAGGCGAGGCCAAGGATTACATTCATATTTTCATTGAAGAGGAGTATAAGACTTTTCCTGTATCAACTCACGATGACATGATGGATTGCAGAGCTAGAATATTAGAGAAAGATTTGGGTGCTATATTTCCAGAGATCAAGGAACCAGAACCACCCGACGAGTCCTACGACTACGGCGGCGGCGATCATGGATGGATGGCGTAAACTACTACATCCGTCTAGCATAAAAACAAAACATTCACTTAACAAATGTTAACATGGATATAACATAATTCCGCTCCGATCCTAAGCTCGTGGCAATCCCATCAAAGCAAGACGACACAAAAGATAATAAGAAATCTATTGTTGAAACGGCCAAGAAAAGGTTTCAGTTCGCCGTTGACGCTACTCAAGATGAGAGAAATCTCGGTGATGAAGACATTAAATTCATTGCAGGCGATCAATGGCCTGAAGAGATTAAGACGGCCAGAAAAGAAGACAAGCGCCCGGTTCTAACGATTAACCGTGCTCCGCAAATGGTCCGAAATGTCACTAATGATCAGCGTTTAAATCATCCAGAAATCAAAGTATTCCCAGTCGACGATAAAGCCGACCCCCTAACTGCAAAAATCCTTAAAGGCCTAATCAGGCATATCGAAAACGATTCTAACGCTGAAGAAGCTTACAACACGGCCTATGACAATGCGGTTAAGCGCTCTTATGGATTTTGGCGCATTATTACAAAGTACGAAAGCCCGACTTCTTTCCGGCAAAAAATTCTAATCGAAAGAATCAGAAATCCTAATCGCGTTTTGCTTGATCCAACTCATCAGGAAAAAGACGCACGAGATATGAATTGGGGCTTTATCTGGGATGACATTCTTCATGATGATTATAACGAAGAATATCCAGAATCAGAGCTTGCGCAGACGAGTGATTGGCAAATTCACATCAATTCAAACCCGGCTTGGTTTAACGAGAAGACTTGCCGTGTGGTTGAATACTTTTGCAAAGAGTATGAAGACGACACGTTAATTCTTCTCTCGAACGGTGAAGCTGTACTTAAAAGGTATGTCGAAAAAGTCTTAACTGACTACGCTGCAAGAGGCGAACTCGTCACGCCTACTGATAAGTCGCGGCCTACTAAAGTGCCAGTTATCAAGTGGTACAAGCTCAACGGCATCGAAATCCTAGAAGAGAATATCTTTCCTGGGCAATATATCCCAATACTTCCCGTCTACGGCGAAGAGCACGACATTAACGGAAAAGTCATCCGTGAATCAGTTATCAGACACTCTAAAGATTCTCAGCGTATCTACAACTATTATAAATCTACAGAGACCGAGACAATTACTCTGGCTCCGAAAGCTCCTTGGATCGTAGCAGAAGGTCAGATCGTCGGCCCGAATGTTCAAAAATGGAAAGCTGCAAACTTTAGAACATTTCCATATTTAGAATATAAGCCAGTATCTCACGAAGATCAGCTTGTTCCCGCGCCTCAACGTCAAGCTTATGAGCCTCCAATTCAGGCCCTTACTCAAGCTTCAATGCTTGCTAGCGAAGACATCAAAAACACTTCCGGCGTAACAGATGCAGCTATGGGCAATCGCTCTAACGAGCAATCAGGCATTGCAATTAACTCTCGCGCTCAACAAGCACAACGAAACAATTTTCATTTCATGGATAACTTAAATCTATCCATCAAACACACAGGCAGAATTCTGGTCGACATTATTCCGATTGTTTACGACATGCCTCAAGCTGTTCGCATTTTAGGTGAAGACGGCGAAGGTGAAATCGTCCGCATTAATGAAATGTTCAACTACAAAGGCGAAATGAAGAAGTTCGACTTCAGCATTGGCCAATACGATGTGGTTTGCGAAGAAGGCCCGGGTTTTGCGACTAAGCGCCAAGAATCTCAAGCCTCAATGCTTGAGCTATCAAAGGTAAGTCCTCAAATTATGAACGCAGCTCCTGATCTAATTGTGAAAAACATGGATTGGCAAGGTGCTAGCGATATCGCCGAGAGACTCAGAAAAACTCTACCTCCAGGTTTAGTCGATGATCCAGAGCAAAAGCCATTGCCTCCACAAGTTCAAGCACAAATGCAGCAGATGGACCAAATGATTCAGCAGTTAACCGAGCAGCTTAATAAACAAAATGAACTCGTAAATACAAAACGTATGGAACTCGAGTCCAAAGAGCGCGTCGAGAACGCGAAACTAAAAAACAATCTCGATATCGAAATGCTCAAAATGCAAGGTCAAGCCACGCTAGAAATATACTCAGCAGAGATAAAGAACATCAATCGAAGACTAGCGCTTCTCGACCAATACCAACCAATTAACGACGATTTTAATGATCTCGAGTCTGATCAATTCGTAGATCCAACTAACCAACAACCTACTGGTGGGGCCTCACCAGGCAATCTAATGGAGTAATACCATGTCTACAGAAATTGTTTCTAATCAGGATCAAACACCGAACAAATCAATACCGGCGGCGGTAGATACTGAAATCGAAGCAACACAATCCGTACCCAATGAGGATGAAATCACAGAAGAATTAGGCGATGAAAACGAGCCTGAATCGGATGATTCAAAGTCAAAGGAACAACTAAGCAAAGGACTTAAGAAACGTCTTGCTGTTCTTACGAAAACCCGTGCAGAAGCAAAACTCTCTGCGCAACGTGAGAAAGAGCGTGCTGATTACTACGAACAAAAATTTCGTGAATCACAAGCTCCAAAGCAAACCGAATCTCAAACCAAATCCGATGCTCCAACCAATGACGAGCCAAACCCCGACGACTTTGAGACCAATGCTTCTTACATCAGGGCAATGGTCAAATGGGAAGCGGAAACGGCGAAGAAAATAGAGAAAGAAGCCTCTAGAAAAGATCAAGAAAAGAGCGCTCAGCAGAAAGCTTATGAAGCCCACAATGCCAGGGTCGAAGCATTTAAGAAAGAAACTCCTGATTTTGATGAAGCCATCGAGTCAGTCGAGGACATCGAGCTTAAGCCCGCTTTGATGAAGGAGATTGCAAGCTCTGATGTGAGTGAAAAACTCATGTATAAGCTATCAAAAGACCGCGACCTTCTTGAAAAAATCAATGCACTTCCTGACAGCAAAATTGTTAAGGAAATTGCGATTCTAGAATTTCAACTCTCTAAAGACTCTCAAGCCAAAGCAGAAACAAAAACCAGCAAAGCACCCGCCCCTATTACTCCCATCGGAGCAAAAGGCAGCGGCGTGATTGCTAAGTCCCTCAACGATCCAAACATCTCGTTTGCGGAATATGAACGCATTCGGATGCAGGAATTAAAAAACAAAAAATAAAGGAATAAAAAATGCCTCAAGTAATATTAACGAACTCTGTCATCACAAACGAAGCTTTGCTAGTAGCTAAGAACGCAGTTGGTGAATTAAAAAAACGAATGAATGTAGGGTATGCTGAAGACTTTGCTAAAAAAGGTCATAAAATCGGCGATACCTTAAATGTTCGCCTTCCTATGCAATACACAGTTGGTGATGGCGAGGCCATGACTCCGCAAGATACTGAGCAAAAGTCAGTACCTATCGTTGTAAACTCTCAGAAAAACATCGGTATGCAGTTCGGTGATTCTGAAAGAACACTGAAACTTGATAATTTCCGTGAGCTTTACATCGAGCCAGCTGTAACAACTCTTGTTGATACAATGATGTCAACCGTCCTTGAAAACTCATACAAGTCTATTGCGAACTACGCTGGTATTCCGCATGCGACGAACCTTCCAAACAGCATGGCACCTTTTAGTTTAGCAAAAGCTAAAATGCTTTCTTTTGGAGCCCCTGCTAGAAATAACTCAGCAGCAATCGACCAATATGTTGAGCATGAAATGACTCAAGGTATGAATGGTTTGTTCAATCCATCAACTCAAATTTCTAAACAGTTCCTTGATGGCGAAGTAACTCGCGGTGCTGGTTTAGATTTCTTGATGAGCCAAGTAATCCCTAAACATACAATCGGTGCTCTGGGTGGCACTCCGTTAACAAATGGTGCGACTGCTGATGGCGCTACGACTTTAGCTCTCGATGGAGCGTCAAACTCTATCACTGGCTGGGCAAAAGCAGGTGATGTTATCCAGCTGGGTGGAGTGTTTGCGGTAAATCCAATCACTAAGAAATCTACTGGTAAGTTAATGGATTTTGTTGTGACAGCAGATGCGAATTCAAATGGATCAGGCGTTGTTTCATTGTCAATCAGCCCTGCAATCAATGCATCAGGTGCTTACCAAAACGTAACGAATGTTCCAGCTGATAACTCAGTAGTTACATTCTTTGGTCATGCCTCAAGCTATGCTGGTATCATTTGCCCTCAAAATCTAGTTTTCCATAAGTCAGCTATCGCACTTTGCGTAGTTCCTTTAGAGAAAATCGAAGGTGAAGAGATGACCGTAGCTACCGATCCAGAAACTGGCTTGTCAGTTCGCTTATGGACTGCGGGTAACATCCTATCTGGAAAAGGTATCAAGCGTCTTGATATCTTGTTCGGATCTAAAGTTGTTCGACCTGACTTCGCAGCACGCGTTGTTGGCCGCCTAGCTTAATAAAATTCTCCTAACAAAAACACAAGAGGCCTCTTAACCGGGGCCTCTAAATAAAAACACATTCAAAGGAATGAAAATGAAAGTCAGGGATATAATTTATAGATCCCTAAGAATGATCGGAGTTCTTGCCTCTGGCGAGACTCCATCTGCTGATATGGTTCAAGATGCTTTGAAATCTATGAACGCCATGATTGATTCATGGAAAAATATCGGCTTATTGCTGTTTAAAAATAAAATTTATTCTCTCTCATTAGTTAATAATCAGCAGACCTACACCATTGGAACCGGCGGTGATTTTGATGTTGAAAGACCGCTTGTTATTCATACCGCTAATTACGTTGTAAATGATATCGAATACCCGATTGAGGTGATTACAGAATCCGAGTGGGCTGATATTCCCACAAAAAACCTTGCCAGTGAACTACCTCAAAAACTCTACTACAATCCTAAATTCCCTCTTGGGGAAATAAATATTTGGCCAAAACCAACCACGCCTGGAGTGATCAAGCTCTATGTTCCAGATCCTTTAGAGAGATTTGCCTCTGTGAATGCTGATGTGGAAGTGCCCCCGGGATATGAGCAGCTTTTAACTTACGGAACTGCTGATGAAATAGCGCCCGAATACGGAAAAGAAATTACCCCACGACAAATGGCAAAACTCAACGGCTTTAAAGCTGACATCATGCGGGTCAATACTCCTGCTGTTTATGCAGAGTGTGACCAAACAGGTGCAGGCTGCCCGCCTGGATCATATGACATTTACAGCGGAAGGTATCACCGATGAATTTTAAAGGCTTCATCGGACCTTCTTATAAACTTGATTCGGTCAATGTTGACTGTCAGAGGTGCGTAAACTTGTACCCTGAAATCATTGAGTCAGGAACTGGGAAAGAATCCGAGGTTGCCTATTATCGAACAACGCCTGGCCTAGAAGAACTCATGGATATCGGTGAAGGACCTCTAAGATTGGTTCACGTCGACTCTCCTCCAAAAAGTATTGCAAATCCAACCAATAGAACGTTTGTCGTTAGTGGATCAGAGGTCTACAAATGCATTTGGAATGGAACGGCTTGGGACGTAACAAAGATAGGAGACCTAGAAACATCAAGCGGGCCTGTTAGCGCAGCAAGTTCACAGATTGATCTAGGTGTCACAGTTTTTGTCGATGGCGTCCACTCATATCTTTATTGGAAATACATCGATGATGGATTGCCTGTAGAAAATTTTGATCTGTTTTCAGTATTCGGTTATGTCGAAGTTGAAAATGCGATTCAAGTTATTTGGCTCGATGGATATTTTATCTATATACAAGCAAACTCTGGCAGTTTCTTTGTCTCTGATTGGAATTCGTTCAATGTCGATCCCTTGAGCTTTGCCGTATCTGAAGGAGATCCAGATAAAGTCGTGGCGGAAATCGCCAACTATCGTGATCTTATTATGTTCAATGAAAGATCGACGGAAGTTTATGTCAACACCGGAAATGCTGATTTTCCTTACGACCGCGTTCAAGGCGGCTTCATCGAGACTGGATGCCTTGCTTCTCAAAGTGTCGCAAAAATTGATGGGTATGTCTTCTGGCTAGGTAGAGATCAGTTCGGGCAAGGCAAGATTTATGCAATTCAAGGACTATCACCACAAAGAATTTCAACCCACGCAATTGAGCAGGCTATTAGGAAGTATGCTAATCCTCAAAAGGCAACCGCATACACCTATCAACAAGACGGCCACTCTTTCTATGTAATAAATTTCGCAGAAGCCACTTGGTGCTATGATTTGTCGACAAGACTCTGGCATGAGCGTGCTTATACAAACAACGGACAACTTCAAAGACATCGTGCTGAATCCGTAGTTTTCTTTCCTTACTTAAACTTACATTTTGCAAGCGACTATGAATCTGGACAGATCTACAAACTTGATCCAAATGTTTTAACAGATGATGGGCAATGCATCACTCGTATGAGAATTGCTCCACATATCTCAAACAGTCTTAAAAACGTATTTTATAATTCTCTTCAAATAGATATGGAAACAGGCGTTGGCCTTAATGGTATTGTGCAAGGTCATGATCCAAAAGTCATACTTCAATGGAGCGATGACGGCGGTCACACGTGGTCTAAAGAGAAATACGCTTCGATCGGAAAGCTTGGAAACTACAAAACCCGCGCAATCTTTCGCCGCCTTGGAATGGCTAGAGACCTTGTCTTCAAAATGAAAATCACAGACCCAGTAAAAGTAAACATCACCGGCGCTCAACTAGAACTTGAGCGAGGAGCTTCTTAATGGCTGGATTTGAGAAAAAAGGTTTAGATGTACCTTATCAGAATCCAATCACTGGAGATAAAGGCATACTAAGCTTTGTTTGGCAGAATTGGTTTCGCATTTTGTATACTCGAGTATATCCACTTGGAATTGAGATAACCAGCGAGATTCTAAACAACATTGTAGATGATATTTCTCACGATCCCGAAAACATCAATGGCATGCAGTTCGATAATACTAAGGTTAATCAAGTTATCATCGAGTACTTAATTCAGCGCATTTACGGACCGGACATAGATCCTACAGAACTCATTCAGTCGGGAATATTCATACTCGTTTATAAGCCAGCAGCGAAAACTTGGCATATTATTCCCATTGGAACTCCTGGGCCAGACAACGCCGGTGTTACATTCTCAGTCCTCCCCTCTGGTCAGGTCAGATACACCTCTACAAATTTTAGCGGTGAAAAAAAATATTCAAAAATCACATGGAGAGCTAGGACATTGGCGGGGAAGGTTACGTGATGAAATTAGGTGACACGCTTTACTCCAAGTACATCAAATCTAGGGAAAACGCAGATATTTTAGAAGATGAACATTCGTTTGTTACATACAAAATTTCAAATGGCGAACTTATAGTATTAAATTTATTCGTAGATAAAGAAGCAAGAAAAAATGGATTTTGCCGCAGTCTTATCGTACAGCTTGAGGACATTGCAAGAGAGAACAGCTGTAAGTTAATGACTGGAAATATTCATTTAATTGATCCAGGTGCCAACGAGACAATGCAGGCAGCTTTAAAAATAGGTTTCAAGCTTGGCACCGCAAATCAAAACACAATTCTAATTTATAAAAATATTAGTGGAGACCTTTCCTATGGGTGATCTCGGCAATGCAATTCAAAAAGGCTACGATACAATGCAAACTGTTTTTAACCCCGTAAAGCAAGCTCAAGTCATCGGAGACTCTCTTGATATTACAGGGGCTAAGTCAACTCAAAGAGCGATCGATGCCCAAAGGGATGCGACAACTCAAGCCAACAATACCATGCGCGATATCTACAACCAGCAGCGCGCAGATATGGAACCGTGGCTGCAAGCCGGAACTTCTGCCCTGTCGAGTCTTTCAAATAACGATTTCATGAATAATTGGCAAACAGATCCTGGATATCAGTTTAGACTTGATGAGGGAAACAAGGCTATCAATTCAGCGGCGGCTGCACGTGGAAATGCTATGGGTGGCGCGACTATGAAAGCGCTGACTCGATACGGCTCAGATTACGCGTCTAATGAGTACGACAAAGTTTATAATCGAAACAATAACCGCCTCTCGATGCTGGCTGGATTTGGCAATAACGCAAGTAATACAAATGTAAATTCAGCGGGAAATTATGGGCAGACTGTAGCGAGCAACTATATAGGAATGGGCAACGCAAATGCCGCTGCAAATATAGGTCAAGGGAATCGAATGAGTCAGCTTTTAGGACAGGGTTTGCAAGCTGGAGCCGTAGCTTTCTCAGATATCAGACTTAAGAAAAATATCAGCGCAGTTCCAAAAGAAGAACTCGCTGAAATGAAAAAACATCTAAGAGCTATTGCCTTCAACTACGTCGACGACAAATACGGAAAAGGCGATTGGATCGGAATTATTGCTCAAGATTTAGAGAAATCGAAACTCGGAAAAACTCTCGTAATGGAAAATAAGAAAGGCGAGAAAATACTGAATTTGCCAAAAGTTCTTTCTTTATTTCTAGCAACAATGGCGACGGAGGCTTAAGCAATGGCGCAAATTGATCATAGTATTTATTTTCAGCAGCAAACTCCTGACATAGTTGGCTCTATTGAAAGCGGAATGAAAATGGGCGATCTGATGCGCCAACGAAAAAAAGAAAACGACATTCAGGCCGCCTACAAAGCCGGAATGGTGCAAAATCCTGATGGCACGATTTCGTTTGATGAGGCAAAAACTATGTCTGGTATTGCTAAGATAGATCCTCAGCAAGCGATGAGTTTCCAACAACAACAAATTCAGCGGAAAAATGATCTGGCTAAACTGCAGAGAGAAAAGCAACAACGAGATCTTGAGGATATAACACGGGCCGCTTGGAAAGTTAACGATCAGGCATCGTACGATGCTGAACTCGGAGCTTTAAAATCAAAAGGTATTGACGTGAGTCAAATGCCTCCACAGTACAATCAACAAATGATTGATCAGGTTAGAAGGCAAACTCTTTCGGTTAAAGAGCGCCTAGATCAATTAGATAAAGAAAACACAGCGAAGTTAAATCAGGAAAAATTTAATCTTGACCAGAAGAAATTTGAATTAGACCAATGGAAAGCTAAAAATGAAGTTAAATCAGGCGACAAGCTTCCAATCGATGCAAAAAAAACTATTGAAACTCTAGCTACCAAAAATGCAACCAAGCTTTCAATAAAAAATCAAATTGATGCAGTCGTTGATAACTGGGATTCATTTTCTGACGATCAAAAGGTAGCTCAAGGTAGACAATTGCTTAAAACTCTCAATTCTACTGAAGGTGCAGATGCTATTGGTGTCGAAGAGGCCAATAGACTTGGATCAAAACTAGAATTTGCAATGGGAAACTTTACTAACTCGAATCCAACGCAATTCGGTCGTGATTTATCTGGATTTAAGGAGCAAGCCCAATTGACTTCACAAGGTATTGGAAAAGCGATTGCCGCAAATAAAAAGCAAATAGACTCAGCATATGGTAGACCATCTGCACCGCTAAAACCTGAAACGAAAGAATGGGAAGGCGTCACTTACAAAAAAGTCGGTGATGAATGGGTGCCACAGCTATGAATGCCCCAAAGTCCTTCAAAGTAGGCGAGGCTCCTTGGGAAACCAAACCTCAAAGTTTCAAGGTTGGTGAAGCTCCTTGGGAGAAGTCGAAATCTGCCAATAAAAAAGAATCAAAAAAACTCGAAGCCGCTTTAGAAGGACTTGGTGAAGGCGCTACTCTTGGATATTTAAACAACATTCAAGCAGCACTTGAAAAACCAGTATTTGGCGCTCTAAACAAGATCACTGGGCAGGATGTTGAAGCCGATGACTATGTGACGGCTAGAGATTACTACAACAAAAGACAAGAAAGATTAAAAGAATCAAATCCAGGTTCTTTTACTGCCGGGCAAGTTGTTGGGACGATTGCTTCATCAATGCCTATTGCAAAAGCTGCACAAGGCGCCACTGTTGCCGCAAGAGCATTAAAAGCTGCCGGTGCGGGAGCTGCCTATGGAGGCATTCAAAACACTTCCGAGACTGAAGGTGAAACTGGAGATGTAAACCTAAAAGAAAGAGCTATTAACACCGGAGTTGGGGCGCTAACCGGGGCCGCATCGTCCTTGGGTGCTGATGCTATCGCAAAAGGTGTAAAAAGCGGGCTTAACGCAACTTCAGCTATGAGACAAAAAGCTGGAGAAAAACTTAAAGATGTAGCCGAAAGAATGTCTTTTAAATCGACCGGAGCAATGCTGAAAGATTTCAGAAGTGCGGATGCAAAAGGCGAAATTAACGAAATAGGTCGATGGCTACTTGATAAAGGCTACATAAAGCCTGGTACTTCTGTTGATGACATCGCAAAACTAACTCTTCAAGCAAAGCAATCCGCTGGAGAAGCAATCGATGCAGTTTACACAAATGCTGAAGAGTCTTTGAAAACTGCACTTTCACAAAAGGGATTTGATCCCATCAGGGATAAGCAAAGAATTATTGCCGCCGCTAGAAAAGAACTTGGGGACACTGTCGGGGCAGAAAACGCTATCAATAAACTTTCTGCCTATCTTGATGACGTGGCCGCAAAACATGGCGATGAGCCGTATCAAGCGGCCTTAAAAAAATTCTCAGTAGAGAAACAAAAATATATCTCTGAAGTTAAACAATACCGAAAGGATTTAGGCCAGTATAGACGCCAAGTTGGAAAGGCCGGAGAAAATGTAGATCAAGAATTACTACCGGCTTTTACAGACGATTTACAAAGGACAGGGACCAAGCAGAAAACTATTGAACTTCAAGGAAAACCAAGCGCTAAAATCGAAGCTGAACCATATGAACCATGGACTCAACAAGATTTAGTTCCATTACCACAGCGCCCTCAAGGAGCGTTCAATCCTCCAAGGGGTGATGACTTGCTTCCTATGGCTCAAAAAATGGAGCTTGATCAAAGATATCTAAATGAGCTTGGAGATGGTTATCAATCGGAAATCTTAAACGCAAGACTTACACCAAGAACCTTCGCTCAAGGATCAGTTCCTACAACAAATCAAGGAAGTGGGCAGCTTCAGTTTGCGATAAAACCAACTAGGCCAGTTCGTCCAGAAGCGCCTAAAGATGTAAGAAACGCGATGACTCCTCGCAGATCCAATGAAATAAAGGGCGCAATTGATGACGAAATTAATTATGCAAGAAACCCTCTAAATAAAGAGCCGGCCACGGAAAAAGCATTCTATGGCGCTAGGTCAGAGATAAACAAAATAGTTCAAGAATCTATCGAAGATCTTGGTGGTAGCGCACAGGTCAACGCATTGAAATCGGCAAATAAGGAATATGGTCTTGCAAGCAAAGCAAATCGAATGGCTAACGATAGAGTCAATCGTGAATCGGCAAACAAAATACTTGGATTGACCGATACAATTACAGCTGGTGCAGGCGCAACTTATGGAGCTGTTACGGGAGATTGGCAGACTGCTGCTGTAGCATTAGCTGGAAAAAAAGCCATAGAAAAATATGGAGTTACTGGTCTTGCGGTTATGGCAGATAGAGCGTCAAAAGCTTTATTAAAACAACCTACAATGGCCAAACTTGCTCAAACAAATCCCAACGCATTTAAAGCAACAGTATTTAGTTTGGTAGAAAACTCAGCAGACAAATTAAATATTCAAAAAATTCAAAATTTTCCAAAAGCAGCAGACAACAAGCCACTAAAAGGCGAAGAAAAATGGGCCAGCGATGGCGCCAAGAAACTAATCGATTCTGGCATTGATCCAGAAATCATCGAGAAAATTAAGTCAGATAAAAAAGGCAAACGTCTTCTTATCGAGGCATCGGACGTAAAGCCTGACTCAAAAGCGATGCAATCAATCATTAATAAAATAAGAACAGGATATCTAAACAAGGGAGACCAGTAAAATGGCAATTCTACTCTCACCTTCACCGAAACAACAATTCTTTGATGACAACGGTGATCCTCTAGTTGGAGGAAAACTTACCACCTACGCAGCTGGAACTCTAAACCCGATCGTCACCTATGCTGACAAGGACGGAACTGAAAATCCTAATCCTGTTATTCTCGATGCTGGTGGTAGAGCTACGATTTACCTTCAGGATGGATTTTCATACAAATACGTCCTAACAGACGCCGATGACGTTGAGATTTGGACCCAAGACGACATTTCAATTCCAGTGGCCAGCGGCGGAGGTGGTGGCGGCGGTGGGGGACCTCTACGAGCTGGAATTCAGTCCATTGGAAACGGCGATGATGAGGTAGAGATTACCTTCTCAACTCCAGTCGATGATACAACTTACGTCATCGCAGCGCCTGGATTTAGAAACACTGTAGATAGCGACCCAATTTTCCTCGATTATCGTATCAAAAACAAAACAGTTAATGGATTCACAATTAAATTAAATGTTCCCGTAGATTCAGCCAACTACAGAGTGGAGTACACAGTAAATGAAGCAGTTTAAATTTATTCTTATTCTATCGTTAGTTCTAGTTCTTAACTCGCTTGCCTTTGCCGATGTCGTTGGAACCAAGATTCAAGGACCGGCGCTGATTGAGGGATTTAATGCCGTTACGTCAGCATCGGGAACTACCACTCTAACAAAAGATTCTCAGACCAAACAAATTCTAAATGGAACACAAAACCAAAATTTTGACCTTCCAAGCGCAACAACTATTCCGCTTTCTCGGAAATTTCATTTCATCAATAACTCAAGTGGAACTTTAACGATAAGAGATTACGGCAGCAATATTCTCACTACAGTTAATTCAGGTGAACAGAAAGAAGCACATTTGCGTATTGCTGGGTCGCCGAATGGAACCTGGGATATTCCATCATATGGCACAAGCGGTGGTGGTGGTGCTTGGGGATCAATAACAGGAACTCTATCAGATCAGACTGATTTGCAATCAGCTCTGGATTTAAAAGCGTCCTCATCAGCTTTGAATTTAAAGGCGCCCCTAGCATCACCAACATTTACTGGAACAATTGGTACACCTTTAACTGCATCACGAGTTGTAGTTACTGATGGATCGAGTAATTTAGCTGCGTCTTCTGTTTCCTCGACAACATTGGGTTACTTGGATGTTTCAGGTTCATTGACTACATTGTTAAACGGGAAAGCCACAACCGATTTAAGCAATCTTGCTTCGACAGCAGTAAGCACACATCTAAAACCAATTGCTTCAGGTGTATACACCTTAGGCAATGCAACATTTCAATGGGACACAGCCTATTTTGCTTTTGGTAGTAATAAAGCCGTAACCATTGGAGCAACAGGGGACCTTCAGGCTTCTGCAACTACATCGACAGAGCTAGGTTATGTCAACGGTGTCACTAGCGCTATCCAAACTCAACTAGATTCAAAGCAGGCTAGATCAACTCTTACAACAAAAGGTGACATGTACGTTGCTACGGCTTCGGCAACAGTTGCTCGTCAAGCGGCAGGTGCCAACGGAACAACACTGCTTTATGACTCGAATGTTACCAATGGCGTAAGAGCGGGAACACCCGTCGGTACTGACAACTACATGAAAGCAAATCCTTCGGCTGAGAGTAATACTGTCGCTGGATGGGTAACTTATTCGGACTTACCCCAAAGTTCTCCTGTCGATTGTGCGGGTGGAACGCCTAATACCACTTGGGCAGCTAATAACTCTGCTCCTGTTCTAAATGAATCTTACCAATTTCTTGCAACTCTAAACACAGGTGCCACTCGTCAAGGTGAAGGGATTTCGTACGCGTTCTCTATTCCTACGAAATACAATGTCAGTCCTGCGGTACACCAAATCGAGTTCGACTATGCTATAGCGGGTGGGGCTTTTGTTGCCGGTAACGGACAAGATCTATCGAGTGCAGGTGATTCAACTTTTTCAGTTTGGATCTACGATGTAACTAATGCGAGATTAATTCAGCCTTCTACTTATCGGATATATTCGAATGTAGGTGGCAAGTTTGTCGCAAACTTTCAAAACAGTGCAGGTTCAACGTCTTATAGATTATGCATCCATAAAGGAACTAGTGCGACGGTTTCTGGCACCAACATCACGGTTAAGTTTGATGATTTTAAGATCGATTCTACTAAATATGTTTACGGTACGCCGATCTCTGATTGGACTCCATTCACATCAACGGTAACTAACTTTACGGTATCCGCACAACAATCTCTTTGGAGAAGAGTTGGCGATAGTATGCAGATTCGCTTTTTCTTTAATCTCAACAGTGCTGTTTCAAGTACTCTTCGATTTAATATGCCG
>JAEUWH010000108.1 GCA_016785955.1 Pseudobdellovibrionaceae bacterium
CCCATCGGGTTTCCTTCGAACTGGACCTTTATTCTCGTTGAATCATATTATTCACACTGAAAATCTCTCAAATCCATTACGTCAAAGATACTTTCCCTATAGCGCACTCTTTCGGTGTCATTTAATTAGACTCAATTCGCAATTTGGCATTACGTATTTGGTAACTGTGTTTAAAACAAAAACACTTTTTGGCGTCGTTAAGACTTTCCTGAGCTTTCGTCATGGAACGAATCTTTCATGCGTTGTTTCCGGTAACAAATTTTAATGGCGTTGGCCGTTAGGGAAATCTTCGTGAATTACAAAGTAAGTCTACGCACGTCTTTAAAGGTATTTTTAGCATTGGCACTGTTCAGTGGTGCGACCACCTACTCAAACCCCAATACAAACGGTGGCTTAGGATATAATCCTGGAATGGATCCCACTACTGAAATGGGCCGTCGAGCCATCCAAATATGGTCGACTATCCCCGAGCACGGCTATTTTTCCGAGCATTTAACAGATGCTCAAAAGTATCGTAAGGACTGGGGTGCCGTTTTAGGTAAAACCGATTTTACTGCTAATTCCATTACGGCGATTGCGACGGGCCAAGATGCGGTGGACGATGCCGAAGCGGCTAAACTTCCCGGTACCGGCCACGGCTACGCCCAACGTGTGCAAGCCATTTTAAATTTCATCGGTTTGCACTACAGTATCTCTGGGAATAATGCGTCTTCGCAGACTATCAAGGCCCAATACGGTATGTTCGGATACCCAATTTTGAAGGTCGGGGCCGATGGAAAAATGCAAGTTGTTTTTGAAAAATACATTAACTCGCATCAGTGGGCGATGTTTCATGGCGATGACAGTGTTGTTCGCCAACATCGCGAAGCGTACTGGGAATACTTGATCGAGAATAATCCAGAAACTTTGAAACTTTGGATTTTGTTTGGTGGATTTTCTCATGATTCATTTGCCAAATTCTTAATGACTCGTGGATTTAGAATTCCCACTCGTACCAGTGCGGACGAGTTAAGTAAATATCGAGTGATCGAAACACGTGAAGTGTTTGCGGGTGGAAATAACAACTTTCCTGTTATCCAAACTAAAGAGGGGAAAGACTTCTATCAACTTCTACTTGGTGACAAGAAGATCGATTACAAAAATATTAAAGATCAAGAACGAATCATAGAAGCGATGAAAACGGCCACTCCAGAAATGTTAGCTAAAATCGCGATTTCCGGTGGCGGTATCGCAGACAGTGGAATGATTGATCCGGGGCAATTTGGTGGCTATGCTTTAGATAAAGCAGAAGTGTTTATGAATGGCAAATGGGTGCCAGCCAACAACTCGCTTCGTGGGTTACAGCTACGCAGCGGAAAAGTGATTGATCGCGATATCGCCTTCCTGGCGTCTCAGCATCCGACGGCAATGGGCGAGGATTCCGCGACGGCTTCTAGAAAAGTAAATGAGTTATTTAGAAAATTAGAACCTCTTGAAGCACGCGGATTTGAAATTCCTGTCGATACCGACAAAGACGGAAAGCCGTTCCCTAATAGTCGTAAACTGGGCGAACGGTTTTCTTGGGATAAAGCTCAGTTACCGCTTGAAGTTCATCCTTTTGGTGCGCCAGTAAATTTGGTGCGACCGGATTCAAGCCCCGACCGTATGGGTTCAGATGTTCTTATCGTCAATCCTCCCAATCGTCAGGATTTGGCTAAATTTGGTATCAGGAATCTAGATGCTTTATTTGATACCGCGGCTATCGAAGCGGCTAAGAACGTTCGTTTTACCGAACCGTCGTTGATGCATCCAAACGATTTGTGGTCTCATTCGCGACGCCAGTCCGAAAATAATTCTATTTTCTCTCGAGGTCCTGGGGCGCGTTTAGAACAAATCATGAAAAGCAACTTGGATCCAAGCCTCCTGGCACCAAAAGACGGTATGCAAGTCGTACACAGATCTAAAAACGCGGACGGCGAAGAAATCACAATTGATAAAACATTACGTACGAATGGCTTAGCAGCGTATAATATTAAGAGCGCGCCAAATATGAAATTCTTCGCTCATTATCGCGGGGACGTAGTGAAACCACGCGCGTTTGTTCTGGCCGATCCCGCGGATTTAGAAGATCGTAATACGTTCATCGCTCACAGTGGTGAGCGTGGCCAGCATATCGAAGGTATGTTAAGAGAAATGGGAATTTCTGATTCAGCATTTATTCTTAAAACTGTTCCCGTGGATATGATCGACGCGACGGCGGTGGAATGGGAAGCGGTTCGTAAACCAACGGAAAAATACCGTGAAGACGTCCTTAAAGAAATCCTGTCTAAAGGCAGTATCGAAGTGTTAGTGGCCGACGGTCCCGTTGCGCAAGCGGAATTAAAACGTATCGTCGCGAAATTGGGAATAAAAAATATCCCCATAGTACACATCGATCGCGGTGCGACTGCGGCCGATGGAATCTTGGCGGCGCAAGTGCAAATTAGAAAAATTCTTAAGTATGCTCAAGTGACTTTGTCGGGAAAACCAGTTTCGATTCCGATCACGCACCAGAACTTTCTGGCCCGTGCCTACGAAGGAAATGCCGTGGGTACCGTTGTGCGCTCGAATCATCCAAACTTTGCGGATATGTACGCGGTTGTTATCCCAAAAGTGGTCACCAGCCAGAAGGTGAATCCCTTGCCTTCAACGAGCGAGTCTATCGGGAAGATTTTAAAGTATTTCCAAGAACAAGGTATTCGCAGACCAGGTATGAACGTTTCGGACTATGTTCAAGAGCGAGAAATGCTGTCTCGTCAACGAGCACGTCCACAGGTCGTTGAAGAACGGGCCGTGGCCCCTCGGGCTTCTTTGGTTTCTCTTAGCAGTGATCCTCGCGGTAATCCTCAATCTCGAGGCATGGCTGCCGCATGTATGAAATTTTACGGACACTAATGGCTGGTGATTCTAAACTAAGCACGAAATTTATTGAGCAGCGCGGATAAAGACATCGTCACCTGTTCGCCGGTGGCCATTGTCTTAACGCCGAATTCTTTCTTTTCGACTTCTTGAGAGCCAATAATCATCGCGTAATGTGCATTTTTGTTGGAGGCTTTTTTCATTTTCTTGCCGACATTGCCGCCGTAAATGATTTCCACTCGATACGTCGTTTCCGATCGTAATTGTTGTGCCAGCCGTAACGACTCGACTTCGCCTACTTCATCTGCAGGAACAAGAGCGATCAGTGGCGATTCTTTTGTCAAAATAGATTTGTCGGCAAGCTCGACCAAGCGCTCGACGCCGGCGGCCCAGCCGACTCCCGGGGTTCTGGGGCCACCCATGGTTTCAATCAATCCGTCATAACGACCACCGGCGATCACGGTGCCTTGTGATCCCAGCTCGGTCGTGACGAATTCAAAAACGGTGTGCATGTAGTAATCCAGTCCACGCACCAATTGTGAAGACACTTCGAATGGAATATTCAAAGTATTCAATGCGGCGACAAGAGAATCGAAATATTTTTTTGAAGAATCATTCAAAGACGTGATCAGCTGGGGAGCCGTCTGGTTGATTTTTTTATCAACGTCATCTTTTGAATCCAGAATACGCAATGGATTTTTTTCTAAACGAACTTTGGAATCCGCTGATAAATCGTTTTTATACTTTTCGTAGAACGCGACTAAAGTTTCTCGGTACTTCGCGCGCGACTCTAGATCACCTAACGTATTGATCTGCAAATGGCATTTTTGCTGAATACCGATGGTTTTTAATAATTCATAGCCCAATTGCAAGCATTCGATATCCATCAAATAAGATTCAATTCCCAAAACTTCCACCCCAATTTGGTGAAACTGGCGCAGGCGACCTTTTTGGGGGCGCTCGTATCGAAACATCGGACCACAGTAATACAACTTTAAAGGAATTTTTTGTGCCAGTCCTTCGGAAATAAAGGCCCGGGCGATTCCAGCCGTGCCTTCCGGACGTAAGGTCAGAGACTCGTTTGAACGATCTTGAAACGTGTAGGTTTCTTTGCTGACAACATCCGAGGTTTCACCCAAGGTGCGGTGAAAGACTTCGGAGTGCTCGAAAATAGGAGTGCGGATTTCTCCGAAACCATATTTTTGGGCTTTATCAAAAAAAGCGCGTTCCATGTTACGAAAATAACTACTTTCAGTTTCTAACCAATCTTGGGTGCCACGAACTCTTTGCATGGATCGAGTTTATTAGATTTATTCCACTTATCAAAATGATTTTTGCTCGACACAGGCGATAATAATGAGTATTCCTAAATAGATATGATTAACAAATCCAATGTTTGGTATGTCGTCAGCGGTTGCATCTTTGCCTTTGTTTTAGGAAGCTTACTGTTTTTCTTTGTGAAAAAGAACCAGGGGAGTGCCGAGGGTGCCGAAGTCGATTGGCGCGTGTTAGGGGAGATGGATTATATTACGGGTAAGGCCTCGGACGTTTTAAATAAATTCAATGGCGCACAGGTGAAGATCCCGGGATTTATGGTTCCCTTAGAAGACAATCAAAAAGAAGTCTCCGAGTTTCTTTTGGTACCAACACCTCAAGCCTGCATTCACGTCCCAGCGCCACCACCTAATCAGATGGTCTACGTCAAAATGAAAGTCGGTAAAAAGGCCGAAGTGCCTTATGGGCCGATCTGGGTTCATGGTCAGTTAAATATGGTGACCAAGAAATCGATGTATGGAGACGCCAGCTTCGAACTCGAAGGCGATTTTGTTGAAAATTATAAATAGCGCGTGTCTGAAGGCGTGTTATGCCGAAAGCGTGTCGTGCCGTTCGAGATGCAATGACGAACGATTCAAAATTTATTATGCGGCAATTTTAACTTTGTCTGCGGACTCTGGTTCATAGTCAGAATACGGTGTCACGACAATTTCGTATTCGCCTTTGGCATTTTTAGAACCACGAACTTTATGCAGTTTGAGAGGCTCCGAGCGGCCCTTGACCTCGGCAGATCCTGCGTATTCTGTCAGAAAATCATCGCCGACTTTTTCAAGTACGGTGTCGCTGACCAATAAGTCCGAGCCAAATGCTTTGGTTGAAGACTCGATACGTGATCCCGTGTTTACGGTGTTGCCAATGATGGTATACTCCATACGCTCGTCCGAACCAATTGTTCCTGAAATCGCTGATCCCGCATGCAGTCCCATACCGATTTGAATGGGCGGCTCTTTGCGGCCCATACGTTTTTCATTCAGCTCGGCAAGTGCGCGGCGCATTTCAAGGCAGGCTTTAACGGCATTATGAGCATCTTTTTTCGAAGATTTAGGCACGCCCCAGACGGCCATGATCGCATCTCCGATAAACTTATCGACGATCCCGCCATTGGCGTTGATGATTTTCACCATCACTGCAAAATATTCGTTCAGCATACCGACCACGTCCTCGGGTTTACGTTTTTCCGAAAAGGCCGTGAAACCGCGAATATCACTGAAGAACACGATGACTTCCTTGGTTTGTCCCCCAATGCTGACATCTTTTTTCATTAAATCTTCTGTGACGCTAGATCCGTGAAATTTGTTGAAAAGGTTTTTGACTTTATCGCGTTCTTTTAAGCCTTCTGTCATGGAATCAAAAGCCGTGGCTAATTCTTTGACCTCGTCTTTAAAAAGTGACTTTACTTGCTTGGAAGCATTGACATCAAAATTTCCTTTGGAAACGAGGTGAATAAGATTGGTCAACGTTTCTAGGGGTGACGTCAGAGTCATTGAAAATACGAATACAAGAAACAGTGTGAAGGATAGAAAATATCCAACGATTTGGATGATATTGTTTTTGAGTTCTTTCGTTACCACCAAAATTTTTTCTTCTTCAACCTGAGAGTACACAATGGGGCCAAACGTTGTTTTTGCATAGGCCGCATACATTGCTTTCTGAGTGTCGGTTTGTTTTAAGTATTTCATGCCGGAAGCCATGGTGCTATTCTTGGCTAAAGAAACGATTTCGGCGCCACCCAAGTTTTGCTTTCTGGTGGCCAAAGTTTCATCGCGATGGCCTAGGACCACTCCTGATTTATCCGTCATGAAAAATAAATTTAAGCCATTGTCGGACATTGTTTTTTGGATCAGCGACAGGTCAATGTCCGCAATCACGATATGCGTGATGACATTATTGGTTTTGATCAAGGGGAGAGCGATCGTGATCAGTGGTTCCCATCCCTGAATTGAGCTATTTAAAATGACCATGTTACCAGAAAGCACTTCGGCTTCTACCACGGGAGTTCGTTTACGATATTCTTTAATACGTGTTTCCAAATTTCCTTTATAGCTGCTGCCCAGAATGATTGGCGCCGAATTTTCAAATTTAATGACTTGGATTCCTAAAAGAGAAGTATCCAGTTTGAAGTTGGCTTCAAAATCTTTTTGGTAGTTCAGGTCGGCGACATTAGTCTCTTTCCAGCTTTGCAAGAGGCGACCGTTTAGCGACGCTTTATCCTTCAAGTTATTAAATAGTTGGTTTAGCTCGCGTGCTTTTCCCATCGCAAGGGCCAGGTTGTTGTCTTGTTGGAACTCGATCAGCTTGCTGGTAGTAATTTCTGACGTTTTCATTGTGACTGGAATGGTGACGCCAATAAGCAGAAGTACAGTCATGACGATAAGTTTAATTGAAATCGGTATTCTCATAATTTAATCCTTTAAAATTGATACTCCGCAAATAAACTAAAATAAAATCCGTTAACACTGGTGTTTACGTTGACGTTCTTGTTGTACTCTTCGTTTGCCGGCGTCCAATTGAATGCATTCGTGGTGCTTTCATCCTTATAGCTGACTTGATCTTTGCGATAAGTTAGACCCAATAGGCCGGTAAATTTTTGACTGACTTTGTAGCTTCCCAGAACGCCGTATTCATCCGATATCGAAGGCGAAAAACCAGTGCCGTTGTTAGGCAAGCGAACGGCGGCCATCGAATAGTACCAATTGGTATTTACTTGGAATCCCAATTTAGGCGTTAACGAAAACCAATATTCAAAACCGACGTGAGGGCCGATCATGGAAATGTTTTGATTGTTAGTTCCCTTGAATCCTGTTAAAGAGCGATTGTTGGCGTTAAAGTAGTTAGAGACTTCTGTAATGTCCGCCAGAGTTTGTGGAATTTCTTTGTAAAAGAGACCACCTTTTACACGAAACTCGTCAGTTTCGCGAACAGTTTTTCTGTAGATACCATTTAAATACATCGAGTTGTAGATATATGAACTTTTATATGATTCATCTTTTAGAAATCCACTGATATCAACGACACCGGAAAATCCCCAAGGATTTCCTTCTTTGAACCAGCCAACGCCGACACGTCCGGTCCCACCAAAGATACTGTATTTTGGATTAAACCCTTTGTAAGAAGACGAGTAGTTGATCATCGATGCAAACCAGCTGGCAATTCCATACCATCCATTTATGCGATCGATTGATTTTTTTAGAACGTACGTGTATTCCGCGCTGGGAGAACGATCTCCGTTTTTAACTTTGAAAATTAGCGATGCCCTGTCAGAGTTGGGGCGGAGCTTTGCAGTGCTTCGAACAATGACACGATATATTCCACCTGGCCATTTTGGATCAATCACGATTTTATTTCCAACATAGTGGCGATCTTGAACTAATTTTTGCCATTTTTTGCTGGGTGGTTGAAACTTTTGTAGTTCGATTGCATAGGTCTGCGCATAGGGATCTTGAGTCCACGAGATGTCTCGTACAAATTGATTTTCGGGTGATGTGATCGCTGGTTTATCCAGCTTCTTGCCGATCATGGTGACTTCGCCCGTGGTGTCGACTTCGCTTCTTAAGTCGCCGCTATCCAGCGCGGTGATTGACCACGTATATTTTTTTCCAACAGGCAACGAGATAACTGCTTTGGAATCGTCAATAATTTGATCCAGAATTTCTGTGCGCGAGTCAGCATCAAAAATTTTAAGTGAGTATTTATCTGCTCCTAGAACTTCTTTCCATTCAAAGTGAATTTCATCCGTGTCGGCACTTAAAGACTTTACTTCTAGTGTGGCTTTTGCGGGTTTGCTGACTTCGACTTTGTCAAGAAGGACTGGAAACGCGACTTCCTCGCTCCATACGCCAGGAACATTTCGATTGTCTAATGAGCGTAGTTTCATCTTATAAAGACCAGGAGGAATAGGGCCTGTGTAACTGTTTGTTTCGGTGAAAAAATCAGTAATAACTTGGGCATTATTTTTTTGGTTTGTAAACTGCACTTGGTACCGTTTTGCACCGGCCACGGGATCCCATTCAAATGAGATTGTCTTTTTATAGACTTCTTTGGCTTGTGCCAAGGTAAGAACTACAAAAAGAAGCGCCGTTAAAATTTTCATCTATTGCCCACTTTGCTTGATATTTAGATTTTTAAGTTTTGGAGCTGACATTGTTGTAAAACTAGGAACTTCAAATTCGAAAGATTCGCTGGATGGGCCGCGGCGATTATGTTGATCGATGGGGGTGACTTTGACTTGGTAAGCACCAGGATTCAAACCTGTGCTGGCTCCCGAGTATTGGAGCGAGTTTTTACTAGAAAGTATTTTTTCAGTTTTATTGTTAACGGGACTGTAAATCTCCACTTCATATGATCGTACGATGGATTGGTAGTCCCATTGTAAATTCACAATTCCGTTCTCGAAATAGTATTTGTTGGTATTCTGATTTCGTTTCACATTTTGGCTTTGAATAGTAGGGGATTTAGGTAATGGCATTTCCAAAATCTCGATATTTTTTGGAGTTGTCTTGCCCATGCTGATGCCATTTTTGTCGAACGGCTCAACGGTGACTTTATACTGTCCCGGTTGCATTTGATTGTTAGAAAATTTTAAATCTGTTAGTTCTCGAGATAAAACATTTTTAGCTTGTATATCGGAAATGTCTAATTTCCATTTCAGGATTTCTTCTTTTCTAGATAAGGCATCCCAGCTGATATTGATGGTTGGTTTATCCAAATAGTATTGTTTTTCTTGCGTCGTTCCCCAGGTCAATGTCGGAGGAGGTTTGGGCGGTTCTTTTTTAATGACGCGAATTTTTTGGATCTTGGTATAAATAGGCCGTTCAATATCTTCGTATTTGGTTGCAATTCTCCAATAGTAATCTCCTTCACCATTGATGGTAATTGGAAATTCTTGAGCATTACTTACATTGCGATTGTTGACGATGAAATCGCTCGACATAGTAGGCGATTTCGTTACCTCCAAGAAAATACTTTTAAATGCTGCGGGTTTTTGCCATTTGAGCAAAACGTTGATAGGTGCATTGTCATAAACAAGTAGTTCATCGTTTTTAGGAGCCAGTATCAGTACCGAGAACCGACTCTGAACTTGCAGTTTATAAACGGAAGATTCATAAGTATGCAGTTTGGATCGGGGGTTACGGGCAATTAACTGCCAATAGTACATCCCTGGTGATAACAATGTATTTGCATTTTCTTTGTCGGGTTGAATTTGTTCTCGTTCTTTCAGTGTTTGTTTAGAGTCTCCAACTAGCAAAATGGCTTCGTCGCCTTTTGGCAGACCTTTCCACCTGAATGATACCGTCGAGTCCGTATCAGGATCGACATAGTAAATAAGTGTTGTTTTGTCATTTTCTTTGGTGATATTCGGCGAAATAATTTTAATTTCGTCTTTGACCTTGATGGCTTCTTTGCTGAGAGTGATCGCTTGGCCAGATGAAATGTCTTTTACGTTGCCACTTTGATCACGTGTTTTGACATTACCTTCTAAGATATTGAGCTGAGTTTTTTGATCTTTACTTTTGGAGATTTGCGTTTTAGATCCGCCCAGTTCCAATTTTTTTTCGTTCGCTACGATAACTAGGTTTGTGACATCGTTGGTGCCGGCAGTATCTTTCGCATCGACAAACACGCTTCCTTCTTTAAGATCCAGTGCGATTTCGCCTTTAGATTTTTGAATCACGAATGTCGAGTTAGAGTCCACTTTGATCGAAAAGTTATTGTTTGTTTCAAAATTAATTTGTACTTCGCTGCGATCAGAGGTTCGGATGGTGTCGCCGTCGTACAGCGAGTCTCCAGTTTCCAGCGGCAACCATTGCAGACTGCCCGCCAATTTTTTTCGAGAGTCTTCGATGGAGTGAGTCACTTGCGCGAGCTTCTCGGAACCCGTATTGGTCGCGACTTTCACTTGAGAACGGGCCCACAGGAAAGTGGCTAAGAAGCAGCTTCCTGACAGAAAAAAGGCCCAAAATAGTCTTCTAATTTGAAACTTCATTAATTAAGTTCCTGATTTGTTTAAGTTCTCGTTAAATACCTCTCGGTAAAAATTGAAAAAATATTTAGATCCAGCGACCTCGGTCCAGTCCAAGAAAAATCCAAGGCAAATCCCAGACTAGTCTTTACAGACCAAAGTTGTAGAGCTATTCTTCCAGAAAGGAAATGAGGTCTAGTTAAAGCATGTCCAAAAAAAATTACATTACGCCAGAAGGGGCCGAAAAGTTAAAAGCCGAGTACAATGAACTCTTTCATGGAGAACGCCCAAAGCTTGTGGAAACAGTGGCGTGGGCAGCCAGTAATGGTGACCGATCGGAAAATGCAGACTATCAATATGGGAAAAAAAGACTTCGTGAAATTGATAGACGTCTTAAGTTCTTAATGGACCGCTTAGACGCGGTAGAAATCATCGACGTGGTGACTGTAAAATCGGATCGTGTGGTTTTTGGTGCGACGGTCACTTATACCAATGAAGAGGGCGAATCGTTTACATACCAAATCGTCGGGGAAGACGAGTTTGATATTAAGAAAAATAAAATCTCGTGGAAATCGCCGTTAGCGGCTGCCCTGCTGGGTAAAAAGCAGGGGGATGAAGTCAGGTTTACGAAACCCAATGGCGAAGAAGATTTTTTAAATATTGAAGAAATTGAGTATAAATAGGCGGGCAGAGCCACCAAAGGATTCAGTTTCTATTTAATTGCAACTGCGCCATTTGATGGTGCGTTTGCTGAAGTAAGCAGATTCGCATGCTAGATTTCACATCCGCAATCTGACTGTTTCGCAACTCATCCCAACTCTACCCATACTTTAATTTGGCCATCTTGTTGAGTGCTCCCATTT
>JAEUWH010000013.1 GCA_016785955.1 Pseudobdellovibrionaceae bacterium
GAATGGTTATGGAACTACTTTCATAGCGACGATTTTTTGAGTATGGCACTTTTTAATCGGCTACTCCATTCTGAAAAGCTAAACCAAATATCTTGGCAAGAGTTTAACCAAATCTACACTAGATTGCGGTTTTCAAAAAAATGGACGCCCCCCAACCAATCACCTCAAAAAATAAGATAAATGGATTGAAAAGGACAAAAGTGTCGGGGATGGATACACACTCCCCACCTCTCTACCTTAAAAGGTAGGTATTTTCGTTATATGCGTGATTTTTTATCGAGTTAAAAAATCATAGACGCCAGTTCTTGTTACTTAATTTTTAAGTTTTCTTTTTCGAAAGCTTTTAAAATCTCATCAAGATCTGCCACTTTTTTAGAGTTGATATCGATGGCCCGAATACCTCGATAACGTTTTTCAGCAATACCATTGATTAGGTATGCTAAACGCAATCCGGCCTTCATAATTTGAGATTTAACGATTTCAGATGCTTCTGTCATATATTCAGCAGAGATTTCTGCAACAGCACCACTTGTTTTTTGAAGCACTTTATCGACACCACGCTGATCTTTTTCTGTCTTGCCGTTAGCATCTTTAACTAAACGACGGCAATACTCTCGCTCTGATGGGTGGAATGTACGTGCGCCATCTGGATAAACTTTTTTATGAAGCTCTTGCGATTCCTTGTACCACTCGGTAATTGGAGCCTCCATGACGACTTGCTTCTTCATTTCTTTTTGATCGGCCATGATTAAATCGGCTAGTTCTTTGAACCCCTTCCATGATGGCATTTTATAATTGGGGTCCTTTTCTTTTTGGGCATAGAAAACATCGTCAACTAAAACTGAATCCCAGAACGAGTGCAAATTAGACGACTTTTCACTTTTACCAGCTTTGTACTTTATATCACACCAGTTACCTCCACGATCGTAACCATTGCCCACGTGAAGTGGCTGATGCACATCTCCCACTAAGTGAACTAGGTATCGCATCATATCCATTTTTTGCGGGCGCGAAAATTTCTGTCCTAAAAGACCAGAAAAAATCTTTTGCGGAACACCCACTATCATATTGTTGGCATCAACTTTTTCTCTTAACGCAAAAGGAATTTGATCGTAATTTCCATAATAGCGGGGATCAATTTCAACAAAGTGAAAATTTGAAAATTCTTTATAATCTTCATCGGAACGAACTAAATCAGGAAAAGTGGCCGCTTCTGCCAAAGGCCCATTGCCAAGAAGATCTTTTACCAAACGCTGACCTTTACCAGATAAATGTCTTTGAGCAATCTCGCCAACTGTCTGGTGTCCAAGATCGCCCCACGCAAAAGCCATGGAACCTACTAAAGTGCTCAGAGCAACCGATCTCGTAATTTTAAATAAATCCATATAAACCTCCTTTAGACAGATCATGTGCATTCATTGAGACACACAGGAATGACGATTTGTAAAATTAATGGATATAACGTCTTTTTTCAACTGTAGAAAAATAGACAACCTGCCGGGAAATGGCACGAGTACCGGTTCCATTTATAAGTAAGCTGATAAGGACAGACTTTTTAGATTACGACGGTGTGGAGAAAAATTAAGAAGCTTGAGGGATTTGCGGAGTACGATGGCCGTCAGCACATTGATAATCCAAGAATCCTTCATTCGTTTTAATCAACGACATTGGTGATCCGCACTGCTGACATATCATTCCCTTGCTACCACTAGCGATTGTCGCTCTTGGGGAAATGTGTGTTGCGGAAATTTTATAGTTAAACCCCTTCATACCCTCGTAAGTTTTTTGCGTAAATGTCCAGCCTAATAGTAAAGGACAGATGCTATGCCATACTCGTGAGCTAACGACTATCTGATTTGGCTCTGCGACGGCACACAGTCTCGCCGCCAGATTCACATCTGGGCCAATCGCCGTAAAGTAGGCCTGATTCGATCCCAAGAATCCAACCATCACGGGGCCACTACTGACCCCAAATTTAACTCCCGTTTGAAAATCTTCGACGTTATGAAACAACTCCATCGAAATTTGACGAAAATCAGAAACAATACCTTCATAAAAGGCAATCAAATTATAATACCACTGCGAACTTTCATTATAGTTCGCTAAAAACAGAAACCCATCTCCCAAATGAGTTAACACGACCATCTCGGACGCGATCGCGCGCTTGGTAGCCGCTTCAAGGAATCGTTCTTTCAATGCCCAGTCCACGTTCAAAGGAACCTCATTGGCAATTTTCGAAGAGGCGACAATATCCGCAAACCCAACAACAGCATTGGGATGAATCTTTCTTTGCATGATCATCGCAGGATTTTTTTCAAATGTGTCTCGGATCACTTTGGGAAAGTGACTTTTTAAAATCTCGGTTTTATGCATTCGATCCAGCGTTTCGTTCGTCTCTCGTTTAAAGCGCTGCCAAGTCATATCGACTTGTTCTTCACTAGCCCCGTATACATAGCTAAGAATAATCATCCCAATCAAAAATCCACTTTGGATAAATGCGATGGGTAAATCCTTGGGATCTACATTTGAAAACATAACCGCCACAGCAGGTAAAAAACTCACAGCTAAAGTGACTAAAGCTGACAGTTGGCGCAATCGAAAAACCTGGATACCAGTGACTCCACACAATATCAAACCCGTGTTATACTGCGAAGAGTGTCCACCTGACTGATAAATCATATATACTATTGGCCAACAAGCCAAAACCAAAGTCGCGCACGAAATCACCAACATTTGTTTTCGAAGAGCACGAAACCGTGAAACCAAAAAAAATATCAAAAAAACGATCGCGACCCACACCACACGCAAAGAAAACCAAAGAGCGAAGCTTTGCGGTGAATACAAATAATCAAACACACCAAAACTTAAGTAAACAGCACTCGCACCAAAACGAATATGACGACGATATCGACTAAATAAGTGTCGATTCACTCCTCGATCAAATTGTCGCGTACGGCGCTTTACTGTCATCTCTTAATTTCCAAAAATAGATCTATACCTTCTGGATCTCGATGTAGATTAAAACTCGAAAAGTTCGAAAATGCCAAAAGGTTTTTCATCTCTTCGTCATTTCTGTGGATTAATTTCCAATCAGCGACAAGCTCTGAAATTGTCTTCGTCGGGTTACTAGGATGAAAATTACCGATAATCATCTCGCCGCCGGCACGAACCAGATTGAGCAAGTTTTGCGTCAACATTTGAGCCACGGGTTGAGTTAAATAGTCATATAGACCCGCCGTATAGACAAAATCAAACTCGGCAGATTTCAGAATATTCGAAGCTGTCGTTTGTTCAATAATATCTTTAACAGAAATTGGCAGGAAATTAACTTCACATTTTAAGTTGCGCTTCAGAATTTGCTCGAAACAATTTCGTTTAGCATTCAACAAAGCATCTAAATCTTGATCGATAAGGAAAATTCTGTACTTTGCCGACTGTTCAGGATCAACTTTCGATAAAAATTCGACGATCTCACGAGCCGGACCCGACGCCATCGACGCGATCGTGACCGAATTTCTATCCCGAGCTAGATCGATCAATTTCGTGCAGAAATAACCTTGTCTATATTTGACTGACAAAGACGAACTCTCGTTGATTCCATATCGATGCATCAGCATTTCAAAAAATGTACGACCCTCAAAATTGTCGCGATAAATTTGATTCATCATTTCATAGTCACCCGCATAACCTTGCGGTTTCCGAAGAGCCCGACCAATAAAAGGATTTGACGTGTAAAAAGATGCCACTTCTTTTCGGAAAAAATTCACATGAATTTTACGTAGCTCTTTATCCAAGATGGGCATGAACAAGGTATCCAGTTGTTTTGAGTACTTTTTCAACTGAGTTACAAACTCATTCTCGAAGTTCGAACTGATCACTTCCCAGTACGAATTCTTTTTAGCTTCACTTTGAATCATGATTTGCTCTTCTAGTACATCAAGCTTAGCCTTAACTACAGAGAGGAAATTTTTTATTTCATAGGTCAGATTTTTTATTTCCGGTTGAACTTTGTGAAATTGACCTAACTCTGCATATATTTCATTTTTAAACAATGAAATATGCTCGAACGCGGCCAAAAAGCCCTCGGGCAAATATTGATTGTTAAAATGAAATCCGCACACGTTTACATTGTCTTCTTCTCGCGACCAAATAATTCGCCCGCTGAGTTCTAGACTGTGTTCGTTAGCTAGCTTCATGTGAAACTTTGCCGTCTGATTAGTTTCAAATTTTCTGTCAGATACAAAAGCCAAACCAGTATCAGAGATATTTTGGACTCGGCAGACAGTACCATCGATTTTTGTTTCTACTTCAAAGTTTTTCAGTGTTTCAAAACGTTTTTCACGTAGCCCAACAATGGGCGTAAGATGAGCAGACTTAGCAGTTGCGGACATATGGTTCCCCTTTTCTATGGTCTTTGTGTCGGAATTCAGAATAAAATCTAAAGTCTAGCTAGTTCTATCTTAATGAAACTGGGCTACAAATGAAGCCTAAAGCATGAGAGCCAAAGGTTCATTTTGATACTTATCTCAATGAGCAGTGCTCAAGCCATTTGTCCTATATATGAAATCCACAACGTATCTGACCACCAGATCTTGAAATGCATAGATCGGAGTCTTGGTCGTTGCATCTAATACTACAAAGTTGTGATCTCCTTTTGTTGTCGCCAGCAATTGAGGTCTTTTTATGGCATTCAAGGTTTGATAAATTTCACTCACGTGACAGTAAGGATCATCAACGGAAATGACTATTTTCAGAGAGATACCTGTTTTATGAAGCACATTTTTATACGTTTGATAAAATGGCGCGTCCGCCGAGCAATTGGGAGTTAAAAGAATATGACTCTTCGCCAATGATAACGATGCCGTCAGGGCCTTTGTTGAAAAACTTTTAGAGATAAGAATCGTTTGTTCGGGCTTAATACCAAATGTTCTTTGCGTACTCAACACGACGTTTTGAATGTCTCGCTCCGCTCTTTGAAGTTCAAGCTCTGGGATCTGAAGCGTATCCAAAGACCAATTAAACCGCACTGCCAAAAAACCCTGGCGAACAAGAGCCTCGGCCAAAGACGAAAAAAGCCTTTCTTGCATCAAATACTTTTTGGCCGGGGCAATCACAACCAACCCTTTTACAGGTCCCATCGGTTTGGTTACCAATGCCTGTACGGCCAACGCTTGAAACGACATAAATACGAAAAGAACAGAAACTACTGATTTTAACATTTTAACACCCTCATGAAATTTATTTTCAACTGAGGCTGCTTTTAATTCAGTCTAACCATTTTGTCTGTTGACTATTTGTTTGCTTAATATTGTTAAAATGACAACATTTTTGAAATTGCCATCTCTAACAAGATAAAAACAAATCGATTGAAAGAAACACTAGTTCATGTTTGCCATACATTGGGCCGTCCAAGTCTGACAAACTTTGTAGCTGCTCGTTGGACCGTTGGAACCGATCACCCAAGGACCGCAATTGTAGTAACCTGAGTAAGTCGCACCGACGGCACAAGGAGACGTATTTACTGAGGTTGGTGCTGATTGGCCGTTGCCGGTCATGATGGCCGTCCAGTCGATGTTTGCGCTCGAAAGACTTGCATGACCCATATAGCCTGGACTGGGAGGAGGTGCCGTAATAGCAGGGACAGAGGGCTGTGTAACCGCCGGCGGTGGAGGACTGACTTGATTTCCAAGAGCCGCGATCTGCGTCTGCATGGTTGTCAGCTGCGTGGAAATTGCGGTGAAGCATGCATTAATACTGAGGTTTGTGCAGAATGCATTGGTGAATCGGCAAGCCGAAGTGACCGGCTCAAATGTTCCACCTTGCGAAGTACACACCTGTGCTAAAATATTTTTTATATCCTGAATCGAGTTCGCCGGCGACGCATAACATTTTGTAATCAGAAAATTCGTACCACCCGTGTTTTGAGCCTCGATAACGATGGGAAACTTTCTGATAATACGCTGAACACCAATTCCTACACCACCTTTATCGACTTGAAATTGGATATCGGCTAGAAACAATCCGCTGGCCTCATTGATGGCTTGTAGATTTACTAAAGTCATCTGATCTAAATTAGATTTTGCAACGCCTTTGAATTGTGTATTTTTCTCTTGAAGAACAATCCCGGCCGACGTGATAAATTTATTAATACTGATACCTTGCTGAATAAATCCATCTGATATAATGGACGAGTCAAATGTCTTCGTCGAAAATTGAGCCAATGTGGCCGTGCAATTTACAGGATCGATCATCGACATTTTTACCTCGGCGACCGCATCCTGAATATCTACCGTTTTCTGAACGTTATCGACACCTTTAACCATATTGGTCAACAGCTGCCCCATACCTAAAGCCAAAACACCCGCGACACTGGCCGAGATCATGACACCGACAAGTCCCATACCTCGTTGATTAGCTATTACAGACCTTCGAAACAGGGTTCTATACATAGTCATGAGATACTCCCTTGAGCATTTGGTTGCATACCTCTAGTCTACACAACCAACTTAGGAATTCACAGAAGCCCCACAATAAAATTGTTTCCTTGGCTAAAAACAGTACATTTGTAGATACAAGCATACGCCTTCTCAAACTAGTACATTTTTTTCTTTGAATGAGACATCGCGACTTTCGGTCCAGCCTAGCGCGCCTGGTAAGAATCATAATTGATATCAAAGTCGACTTCGCTGGTCACATATTTCACGTCGATCTCTTTAGCCAGGTCTTTATCTAAAGTCGTAAACTCCATTCTGATCTTACCATTCTTGATCTTCACAAAACCAATTGCATAAATCAACAATGTCAGTAAAAATCGTTTTAATCTGTAAGATTGTGGACTAAACACCCAAAGCACACCACTTAGGATAACGGGAGATATTATGAAATTTATTTTATTACTGAATTTTTTAAGTTTGATTCTTTTTTACCCAATATTAATTTTTGCGTCTGCCAAAAATATTTCTATTGAGTGTTCTGCCGGTATTGCAAGTTTGAACGGAGCCTCAAGTCGCCTGAACGGTGGCACCACGACACAATTAACGCCAAAACCTAGCGGTCTCTCTCCAGCAACAACAGCCGAGGAAATGAATCTTGAAACTAGTGGCATGTTCGAACAAGTCAGAAGCGACGCCACTTTAGAAATTCTATATAAGCTTAACATTTCTCAATTATGGCCGAAATTTTTAGACGATGGAACATGGATAACATCAAATATAAGTATTCAATTAGAACTAGAAATGCTAGCACGAGAAATTCAAAAAGATGGCACGATTAAAATTCTAGGAGGCTCAGAAGGTAATAGAATTATTCGCTTCGACAAAAATGGCGATGCCGACAACCTAAATAATCGCATTTCTATCGCACTGCTCTCACCTAAGATATATCAAATGGCAGTTAGCCATCCAAACAATCCACCTTATGATAACAATTTTCCTCATAGTTATTTAGATATTCAGCAGAACAATTACATCAAAGAACAAATTAGAAATGGAGTTCTCCAAGAAAGCGATTTCGTCTCAGCAACGGTGACATGCAAACTTAACTGACCTTTTTAAAAATAAAAGGGAATGACGAGCGTTATAGTTACCTTATGATTTGATTTTGTTACTACGCAACTTCAAATTATCAGAATGCTATTGCCAGCGTTGCGGATTACAGTTCTCAACCCCGCTTAAAACCGGAGAGGCGTGCATTTTAGCCAAAAACCGCTATTTTACAGGTTTTTAGGATTGGGGCCTGTTGAAAAAGTATCATCTGTGTCGTTGGTCCCCTGAAAATTTCCCTCCAACGTAGCTAAAGCTACGCCTACGGTAAATTTTTAGGGTCCGCGCCTAGCATCTGATACTTTTTCAACAGGCCCATTGGGTTTTGGTCGGTCCTTTGCAATCAGCTGATATAAATTAAAATTTTCTATTTAAAAGAAATGAATGGAGCCTTATGAAATTAACGACAACATTTTTAGGCCTATTGTCTACGGTTTGTATATCATTTGCTCACCCAAATTTTTCCTATAAAAAATAGTTTTAGCTCTGGACGCTGCAATTAAGTAGTTGACGCTGCACTCAAATATCCGAGTATTGACATATGAAAAAGATGTCAAAAGAAGAAGTCAAACATATCCTCTGGGAATCCG
>JAEUWH010000015.1 GCA_016785955.1 Pseudobdellovibrionaceae bacterium
GAATGGTTATGGAACTACTTTCATAGCGACGATTTTTTGAGTATGGCACTTTTTAATCGGCTACTCCATTCTGAAAAGCTAAACCAAATATCTTGGCAAGAGTTTAACCAAATCTACACTAGATTGCGGTTTTCAAAAAAAATGGACGCCCCCCAACCAATCACCTCAAAAAATAAGATAAATGGATTGAAAAAGATAAATGGGTTGGGAAGGACAAACAGACCAATTATAATCAATTAACCAATCAATTAATCCATCAAGCAATGGTTGGTTGTTTGATGGATTGAAATTTTATTTTTTTTTGGAATTAAGGTGAAATCCCTACGTATTCACAATTTAATGGCAGCGTTACCATCTTGCCGTTAGGCTCACCCACTTGAGCGCTGGGATTACCATGAGTCGATTTACTTTCTGTTTGCTTAGGGATTATATCTACTGCCGGGATTGAAACTGTGGCTGATTTCAATAAACGTGACGACTCAAATTGGACTTTTAACTGAACGGGTTCAAGCTGAATGGTCGAAAGATCCATTGATGGAAATATTGAATTCGGCGGTAACACAGGCAACCCCTCATGGCTTTCTTCAAGCGGCGCAACCTCTGGGGCTCCTAGGCTTACGATCGCCGACGATTCGATTTGCGCCGGAGTCTCAATAAATTCACCGATATTTTTATCTGTGCCATCTTTTTTGGTAAGAGTCATTCGATGTGCAAATTGTGTCTTCCAAAGCATTCCCGGAATGGATCTGTCTTTTAAAAGATTTTCTCTCAATCCTTCAAAAGGTTGTGGGTCCAAATAAGAACTCAATCCGAGGGACACGCCAACAAACACGCTATCTTTGCCTTGATGATAAATCCATCCATTTCCATAAATATAATTTCCTAAACCAGGGAGTTCCGGTAAACCGAAATCGCTATTTCCAGGACTATCCGATTTCTTCCCTATCGGCGAAACCCATAGAGCATTCGGCACCTTGGTTACCTCCTGCCGGGGAACCATACAAATATAAAAATCTCTCTCTAATTTTCTTAACAGATTCAAACTGTAAATCTCGGCCTGTTTTTCATCTTTGCCAAAATGATGAGACACCTCATGAAGCACTTTGAGCTTTAAATCCAGAATTGTTGCATCCAAAGATGTTTCTAAACTTTCGTAATCCGTGTTCTTTTCAAATTTCTCTTTCTTATACATTTCCAAAAATGTATAAGGGATATGCCCATACACAGTAAAAAAAGGTCGCAGTGCTTCGATGTAAGGACCATTTTCATCCGTACCATAGTTAAATAACAAATCAGAATTATCTCGCTGAATATCTTTGGTCGAATGCATACGGATATTCAACAAAACATCGGCAAATTTTTCTCGCGTCCACCCTGGCGGCAAATCATTGAAAAGAAATGGCGAGGCGTTCCTGACTTCTTTAGACAACTCACCCACCACCAGTTCCAAAATTTTCTTCGAGTTCTTAGTCACATAGCCGCCACCGCCACTGCTAGCGCCTTCATCTTTTGGATCACCGGCTGTGCCACCGCCTGCCCCCGGAGCCGAGGACATCGTATTGTCACGATTGGACTCAACACCGGCATCGGTTTTTACACAACCATTCAACATCAACGACGAAGTTAAGGTGACCAAAAGGAGTACACCTTTGTATTTATTTTTATAAATTGACATATCTACATCCATTACACGGCTATTAAATTCCGTGAGTTAAAGGTTGCAAGATGCATTCTCATTGGAACACCCCAAAAAGTGCGATTCTTGTTAGATGTGGATATAAAGAATTCCCATTTTAAAAAAAAGATTTAATTAATTAATTTTACAATCTATAGTTAACTAAAAATTAGTTATAATTACTAGGTAGTTAATATGATTAAAAAAAGTATCTTTGCTTGTAAAACTTATAAAGCCTATTTATTCCAGGCTCTGGGAGGATATCGTTCACGAACGGGCCTCAGAACAAAGGCGGCAGATTATATTCGTTGCCAGACCGCTTATCTTTCCAAGGTATTGAATGAAGACGCCGATCTCAGTATCGAGCAGGCCTTTTTAATGAGTGAGTTTTTAGGACATGATTCCGAAGAAAAAGATTTTTTCCTTCTGCTCGTACAAAAAGGACGTGCGGGATCAACCCAACTGAGTACATACTACGAAAAGAAAATTCAAGCCCAGTTGGAACAAAGACTAGACATTCGAAACCGATTGAAAGCTCAGGACAGCCTTTCCACGGAAGACCAAGCCATTTACTATAGTAAATGGTATTACTCGTGCATTCATGTGATGGTTTCAATTGCCACGTTGAATACCAAGGCGGCATTGGTTCAGCATTTACAGTTACCGGCCGAGATAATTTCGGAAGCCATCGATTTTTTAGAATCCCGTGGTCTGTTAGTGGGACAGGGCGGTCGCTATCGAATCGGGCCTAGACATTTACACTTGGCCAATCATTCGCCTTATATTAATAAGCATCATACGAATTGGCGTTTGCTTGCATTGCACGCTATGGATACCCCACAACATAATGACTTGCATTACAGCGTGGTGGTGACGTTATCTAAAGACGATGTGATCAAATTGAAATCCAATATCGTAGATATGATTCAAGAAAACATGAAAATTGTGAAAGACTCTAAAGAGGAATGCACTCTTGCCGTTGGCATCGACTTTTTTCAAATATAAAAACCGATATTGAAAAATATAAACACCCCGTTAGACTATCCGGTTGATTTTTTCTGTTAACATTTTAGATAGTACGATGACTTCTCAGTCAGTGACCTTAAATTTTATAACGAATTGTATGTGCGCTGGGGTTTGTATCCAGAAGACACTCAGTACTACTATGATTTCGTGTAGCGCTGAACGGGTTGTCGCCAAATAACTATAAACCGTTGGTATCGAACAAGGAACGACCTTTAGGGCTAGGACAAATAAACCGTATTTTATCAGTTTCAAAAAGTATCATCCTGCTTGATGACCTTCAAATCAGATACACTAGATTATGGTTCCCAAGGCCTTGTGCTCACACCTATTCTCTTTAGAATTCGCATTACAACGGAAAATTTAAAAAATATCCCGATCCAAAACTCCGCCATCTTTTTTCACAGATTCTCTCGTTTTTGAGTAAGTAAATACTTTCGCCTAAATTTAGACTAACTGGGGCTTGGGGAGGACACCACAAGATGAGGAGCTGGATATCCAGCTCCATGCTTGCCATGAGAAAATTTAACCATTTAATTAGTAATTTTCAGTTCTTAAAGCGACTTTAAAAAATCCATCAGTTGCTGAGAATCGGCAGCTGAAGATTTGTATTGATTTTGAACTTCGGAAAATGGCTGGCAATTATTAACCCAAACGTAAGAGTCTAAATTATATGTAGCTGATGTATAGATCGCAAAAGAAGAAACTCCTCCTCCCAAAGGAGGCACCTGTCCGTCACAACTAGAAGCAGACATAGATCCTAACAGAGATTTGATATTTGCAATCTGGTTATCCGTTAAAGATCGAACACCTGGAGTCGGAAGGGCAACAAAAACGCTAGATCCTTTAGTTACTGAAACTTGTACGCTTCGTCTTAAGAAGTCCAATTTATAACCAACGCTATACTGATAGGATGGCGAAACGGTTCCAGAACTATAACTGAAGTTTAGTGCGGTAATATCTTTTCCTAAAAGTGGTTTTCCCGAAATACTTGGTCCTGAAATAGTACCGTTCAATAGACCTTGAAGTCTATATTTGTCCAAACTGCAAGTGCCACTAGTAATTTCATGTTTACCGCCCAGTCCACTACAGTAAACTGCTGCTGGGTTTGCCATGCCGAAGTTATTTCCCGTCTGTATTCCTGACGTACTAACTATATTTCTAGACAGCATTTCTCTGTAAAAACGCCAAGCTTCAGTTGAGCAAACCTCGTTGTCTTCTCCACCTAACTGACCACCAATTTGATTACAAACCTGATCTGCTTGAATTTCTCCGATAAATTCGACTTTAAGTAGACTAGAACTGCAAATCAAATTTCCAGTTGAATCTACTAATTTAATTTGACGTTTGTGAACCCCAGCCTGGACGCCCGATTGATAAAGTAAGCCATAATCTAGAAAAAATTTACTTCTCTCTGGAGGCGTTGTAATATCAATCCCAAAACTTTTCCCAGTCCATATCATTTGTGCATTTTTTGGAATTTCAAAATTGGCATTAAAGCTAAATTTAACATCTTCACCAACAACGACTTTAGTTTTATCCGAAGATAAAACGCACGACAGCTTTGATGCGCTTGAGTCTGCGGGTGTCGTGTTCCCAGGGGTAACGGGAGTCGCCGAAGTAGTATTTGGTCGCTGATCTAAATTACTTGTCTGAACTTGAAACTTAGATGGGTTACATCCTAACAAGAACACGCCAGATAGGACTAATAAGATACTCGCCGTTAAATGTTTGTTATTATTTGATTTCATGTTTTCCCCTATTGTTACTAACTAGATTTGCAACACGAAGACCATTCAAATTAAATATAGTTGACCTTACACATTCCAACTTGAGAAAAGCCGTTTTTTGCTAACAGAGGCAAACGAGACAAATCTTATTTTGAGATTTATCTCGTTTTAAAACAGGTCTCTATCGAGCACTCCTTTTTTACTTGGCTCAACAGCTTCCGATGGCCTCGGCACTTCGGGTGCAAACTCAAGCTTCGCTTTCAAAGATTGATTCTCAGCCAAGAGCTCTGATCTGACTTTTTCTAAATCTCTGATTTGAACCTTAAGCGCCGCTTTGTTAGATTCAATGATCTGATTCAAATTATCTTCTTTATTTTTTAATTGATTTCGCTGAGACTTGACTCGCTCGTCAACCAAACCCTCAACCACTGCATTCACTTTGTCTGGATCGTTCCGCGATAACCAATAATAAAACGCTGGCCCGCCTAAAAATAAAAAACATAAAAGTATCCAACCAACTTCAAGTCGGTCATAAATTACGCCAGTTTGCGCTGATCTCTTAAGGCTATCAAACGGAGAGCCGGCATAAGTTGAACTTCGCCACTGATTAAAATATTGGTTCACCTTCGGCCAATCTAAAATAACCTGACCTGTCGACTTCCCGTTTTTATCAATCACCCAAGCTCGTGTGACATTACTAAAACAGGTAATACAAACGACCAGCAAACAAAACGCGTAAGCCACAACGACCACGCGATATCTCGATAAACTTAAAACTCCATCCCCGGGCTCCCCTGCCAGACGTAAAATAAACCCAACAACCAGAGACCCAACTACAAACGGCAATATATAAAAAATCAAATACGGTAAAAACAAATAAAACACGTAAAGTACACCGGCTAGGATCAGGCCACCGACGATAGCAAATAACAAAAAATTTTCTGCATGATCATTTCCACTGTTTGAACTCATCGAAAAGGGCTAGGACAAATAAACCGTATTTTATCAGTTTCAAAAAGTATCCACCTTATGATCAAGGCTTTCCTCATAGTTATTTAGATATTCAGCAGAACCAGTTTATTAAAGAACAGCTGGCAAAGGGCGTTCTTAGAGATGACGATTTTGTCTTGGCTTCAGTGACGTGCAAATTTATGGGTTTCTGATCTGGACTACAGATCCATGAGATCAATATTTATAATGTAAGCGTGTTCCTCCCCCGATGTTAACATTACTTGGTTGATATCGCTGATCGACTTCAAAAGTATTTCTTTAATAGTATCAACGTCTTTTTTGCTAATGCCGATCAGGCTAGAGTAATTCAGCTTTTGCTTTTTTTGCATTGACAGTTTTTCAATGGTTCGGATGCGCCAACTCGTATGATGGCTGAAAATGTGCTTGGAATCATCGCTAAGATGAATTTGTCGTTTGCCAATACTCAGTTGCCCATTTTTAACGGTGATTAACTGATTCTCATTAAGAAATTGCACGCATTCACTTACAGTAGAGAGATCAACATCCAGGGCGGCAACAATGTCGTCAATCGTGCGAATCCAGCTGAACGCGCATAGAATATGAATGGCCCCATACAACCACGAACTGTAATACTGATACTTGGCTTCTTCTGTAAGCTCATCAGTTTCACCGATTCGCTCTTTTATCCGGTTATTTTGATTTCTGAGCTTTTCAATGTTTTCGTCGAAAAATTTTTTGCTGCTGAGATCCGATGCCTTCTCTTTTTGAACTAAATAAAGAAAGGCCATTTTTTCATTTTTGTTTAAGCCCAAGAAATCAGGAATCTTAAGGGCTTGATCTAAAGAGAGATGGACTTTTTGGTCAATCACTTGGGTTAAAAAAGAAGACTGGCATTCCAGGCGTTCGGACAAACGCGATTGATTTCCACGCTTAAGCTGAAAATATTGCAAAAGGAAACTTTGATAGTTTTTAAAATCAAACACCGTCTTCACTGAATGGCATGTTTATTAAATACTAAACAAAAAAGGTACTTTTTTAATTAACTATGTCTTTTTTTCCTAAAATGGAGTTGGTACCTATGTTAGGGACGGAGGGATTAATGAAAAAAAATATCAGCAAACTATTTATTGTTTTGCCCATCATGTTAGCCATTTTGTTAAGCGGACTTGGTGTCGATGCTGGCGTGTCCACCAGCGGTGGTGGTTATGCGGTGGTATGCTACACTCAACAGGGACAAATCGAATCCGTAGAACTGCTGGATCTATTTGAAGCACGACGAATTTACAATCTCACTTTAATAAAGTCCAGTGGCAATCTTGTGGCGGATATAATGGCAGGAACTCGAAATACTTACTGGCTTCAAAGAGAAATGGTTGTGAAAGACGTGGCCACTCTCGAATTTTTGAATCTTAACATTCAAAGCTGGCTCAATACCAGAGTTTGGGTGAACACGGCGCAACAGCTTCCCAAAATCAGTGACCTGGGTGATGTAGGAAACATTCGTCACCTGTGGGGGCCGCGGTGTCGCCTAGAGCAAATTGCCTTTATGGACGATAAGACCTTAAAGGTTCACATTTTAAAACCACTTTGGGACCGAATGAATTCGTTAAATCAAGCGGCGCTTATTAAACACGAGATGTTCTATAACATTAGTCGGAACTATATTATCCTTCCCCTGGAAACCTCTGAATTTATTCGCAAGTCCATTGGCTTGATGTATACAGCAAACAAAATTCCCTCGGCTATATCTGGAATTCCTAAAGGGCTAAAGCCGCACATGATTCTGCATGATCCTAATGCAAAATCGACGGGAAGATGGGATAGCACCGCTTATTATTCGTTTCCTATCAGGAAATCCTCCAATGGAGCCGTTTTCAATCGGTATCAATTTACTTACGTCGCAGGCCGTATAATATTGACACCCACCTATGTTGATATGCCTCAACAATTGACTTTGGGCGCGCGCTATCAGCTGAACAGTTTCCAATTGAATGGCTGGTACCTCGTCGCGATGCCTGATCGTGCTCCCGGCAAGCAAGGTGTGTTATTGAGACTATTTAACGATAAGGGTATGACGGTCGTTGATCTGCGCTGAGGCGTCAGATTGAACACAACGAGGAAGGCAATATGGAAAATGCACAAAAAAAAGAAAATAACGAATACGACCGAGACGCAGAAATCAAATTTTTAGTGACTCAGATCATTGCTGAAAGGCTTTTTGAACGCAATAACAAGTTAAAAATAGTGACTTCTGACGAAACAGAAAATCAACCAGAGCCCATATTTTTTGGGTTCTAAGCGAAATGAAAAATTTTTCTGTGGAGATGGGGTAAGTTCCGTCAAGCCCATTAGGGCTAGGACAAATAAACCGTATTTTATCAGTTTCAAAAAGTATCATCCTGCTTGATGACCGAGGGAATATCCCTCAGTTAATTTTTCTTCTTTCCATAGAACTACCAATTTCTTTGGATGGAAACGGTAATTGGTACTTGGCTAGCTCGATATGCAGAATCTTGCAAGGTCTGAAACGTCGATGCCTGAGTGACTCCAAAAGAAAGGTCATTGCGGTTTGCGATCCATGCCGAGAATTGTGGATTCGTGAGACCTTCAAAAGTGGAAGACGTTTGAACTCCCTTACCGTACCGTCTTTCTATGCTTTGTACCAAAGAAGTGGCATCACTACTGGTCATATTTATAACGTCAAATCGTTGTCCGATTGGCATTGTATTGAGGTGACTTATAATTGATGAATAGACCGCGTCGAATCCATAACCTCTGGCATCCATACTTAATACTCTTTGTCTTTGGAGATGCTCGGTAGTCGCTTGGCGTATTTGTCTAGCTACCAATTGTGCGCCTTGATCTAAGCTGACACTGTCATCAAAATCCATTTTTGTTTTTGAATCGCCTTTGCGCAATACGAGGTTGATGACCTGTTTATTACCAAAGAGAGACTCCGAAGAGGATGTATCTGGGCGAAGTTCTGCCGATCTTACACCAAAACGCGTATTTAATTCACTCACAAGACTTTTCGCGTGAGCTTTCGACACATTGATATACGCACGGCCTTCATTATTTTCTAAGATACGATATGTTTCTAAAACAGCCTTTAACGCATTTTCGTAGGACATATGATTAACTGTATCTTTAATAACTACAGCATCCACGGAACCGTCAGCAAGTCCCGTCTTTCGCGCATCACCGGCAATTAAAAACGAACGGTTCTTCTCTACGTAGTTCGCCATTTGTGGCCATACTGAGGATGTACAGATGCAAGATCACTGTGCCCATACCACACGTCCATTGCTTTAGCCTCAACACCTGAATAACGGAGTGACCATGCAAAATTGTCTAGACCCTCACCAATGGAAATAACTTTCTTTTTGCCTCTTGCCCACTGACTGACATGCTGCTTAGTAAGGCCCATATCTTTGAGGTTGGTTTCTGGAGAAATCATTGAAAAGGCAGACATGGGAAACCAATCACCACCAACTTTTAAGCTATCTCTGAAGTCTCCAGGTTTTATCCCAAAACTAAAATCGAGTGGATTGTAAAATTCGCGACATTGATTTGGATTAGCCAAAGTCGTTGTTGTGACGAGTATGCTAGCCAATAACGCTAATAAAATTTTTGAGCTCGCGGGTTGTTTCACGGAGTACTCCTTTTTAAAAAATAAAACTTCATTCAATTAAAATGATTGCAAAGTATGCCAGTGTCTCAAAATGGGTCATTTGATGACTGAACGGAATTATGTGGGGTTACAGGTGTAATATTTTAAACAATGAGTAGACATAAAAAGTTACTTTTCTGTGAAAAATCTTTTACGCTAGGGCTAGTCCAAACGATCGAGCCAGGTTGCCAAAAAAAATATTGTGATAGTACAGTTTGCCCGTGTTGAAATAAGGCCCAAGACTAATGAAATTGACTGTATTTCTAACTCGAATCAATTAAAATCATCAAAAAATCTTGGAAAATTATATATTTTCTGTATATACTAAAAATGATGAAAATGAAGTTTGATTGGGATCCAGCAAAGTCTGAAAGCAATATAAAAAAACATGGAATTTCATTTGATCTTGCCATTACCGTTTTTGATGACCCTCAAGCACTTATTGCACCAGACGAAAAACATTCAACTCCAGCTGAAATACGAGAATGGATTGTCGGTTTGTCAGATAAAGGTATCTTGGTTGTTATTTTCACAAAACGATTGAGTGGTCGCTTGTATCGCCTTATCAGCGCAAGAAAAGCGAATAAACGAGAAAGGAAATTATATGAAGAGTTCAAAAGACTTTCCCTTTGAAAAGGCACGCAGAATATCCGCAGAGGAAGTCTCTTCGGCTCGTAAGGCTATTGAGGCCAAGAGCGGAAAAAAACGTGTTTCTAGAGGGCGTCCCGCTAAACCTGACGAGTTGAAATTCGTAGCGACTTCGATTCGACTACACCCACAAGTTATTGCCTGGGCCAAGAGAGAGGCAAAAAAGAGAGGTGTGGGTTATCAAACAATTATCAACGAATTCTTATTGGCAAAAGCAGTTTGAATAGCTCTACTATCACGATAAACCTATAGTCGAATACACCCTCAAGGGCTAGGACAAATAAACCGTATTTTATCAGTTTCAAAAAGTATCATCCTGTTTGATGGCCTTCAAATCAGATACACTAACTTATGGTTCCCAAGGCCTTGTGCTCACACCTATTCTCTTTAGACGGTCTTAATCCGTGGCTATTAATTATCTAAAGCAAGTAACGTCGATAACTGTGCCAAACCCTACTTTTCCTTGCAGAAGGCTGATCGGCGAAGAGCCACTGCTTGCGCCTTTAGAGTGCAGCTGATCACCATTTGCAAAATAAACTAATATTGAACTTGGGATCTCACTTTTTGTAGTTCCATCTGTCCAGGCTCCACCTAGAATTTATCGCCTATAAATAGATTGTTCTGTATATTCCAAATCAGATCGGGACTGTGCTAAACTGAATCGATTAACTTCCGTCAGTCTATCTATAAGTCTAGGACTCATGGACTGCTGTAAAGTCTTGCGACCTTTATCCGATCTAGGTCAAATGAAAAACTACGACAGAAAAATAATATTCACGTTATTAGCTACTCTATTTACTATGGTAGGATGTTCAGGACAGAAGTTCTCTTCAATAGATCTAGCCGACCTAAAACCCGACCAAATTAAACAAGTGGTCCCACTAGAAAAAGTTAGGCCATCTTGCGAAGCGGTCGAAATTGACTATCAGTTTGAAGCTCAAGTGATTAGCTTCGACGTCGTTAGCAAAAACGATACTCATTTTGGATTTAGCCTGATTCCGGGGTTAGAATGGTTCAAATCTTTTGATTCTAAGTTTCGATTAAAAAAATCAGTTCTCTCTGTAAGCACAGGAATGGCTGAATTTCTAAGACCGACCGAACCATTTGGTCAAGCCTTCGACAGTTCAGAGCAAAAAGAAAGTTTCTGGGGTACGGATATTGATTTGAATAAAATTGTTTTTGGCCACTCGTCATTTTCTGCTACCCCATTTTATAAGGTTATGCTCGATGCGCTAAGAAAAAGTTTCACTAAAACTGCTTCAGAGGTTAGAGACATTGAATCTCCCTGGAACACAATTGTTGTTTCAAAAACGAACGAAACTGACATTCTTATACCGGCTGGAAAGAATGCTGGTCTTCAGGTGGGCGATGAATTTGAAATTTATAATGTTGAACATCAATGGGTGGAAGAGCCTTGTAAAAGTAATTATAGGATGGCAAAGCTAACCACAGACGAACCAATTTTAATTGCGAAGATAAATGATTCTAAAGATTTAACACCAAATGCTTCACGATTGATAATTACAAAAAGAATTCTCGATAACAAAATAGAACTTGGCGCCTTTGTATACACGCATCAGTTTAAACCCGCGCGAAAACTAAAAAGATCTATTGCTATAAAAGAGATAAAGCCATTTAAAATTAATTGGCAACCGGAAGGTGCCAATCAAAATAAAGAACTTGATATAACAGTATTTCTAAACGCTGCTATTAATAGCTTAGCCAATGAGATGGGATTCTATATTCGACCAAAAAATCAATAGCCAACTGTAAGGTCTTTGCGAAAAATGGTGCGCACAAACCCGGTCAATCACGGCTGGGTGTTGAATTCGTTAACGCTCCATTTTATGCGATCTGACCATTTTTTTTGGAGAAAGCAGCCCATGGCGAGAAAGCATAGAATAGTAACCAAAACAGGAAAGACCGACTTTATAGGATATTTCTCAATAACGAACGAAAAAAGGACGCCTGAGGCTTCCAAAAAGCTCAGGCGCTCTGAATTTCTATACCCTAGATGAAGGGGTTGGACTACTTAGTCTCGGAGATTTGATAAATTTTGTCTAACTTTTGCCCGCTCATAATAAATGTTCCGGATGGATCTACTTTTGCCATTTCCAAAGTTTTCTTTAATGTTTCTGATTTTTTAACGGAAATAATCTGACATGAAACATTTAGAGTCTGTGCAGAACATGCTTTTTCAAATAACTCTACGGCACCACTTTTTTCTGACTGGCTCCCGAATTTATTAAATACTTCACGACAAGAGTTAAAATTGCCACTAAGACATTCTGCAGGTGTTGCACCCAGGGAAAATGCGTAGACAAAAAAACTTATACAAAAAAATAAAATCTTCATTACTACCGCCTATATAGGGCTAGGACAAATAAACCGTATTTTATCAGTTTCAAAAAGTATCATCCTGTTTGATGGCCTTCAAATCAGATACACTAACTTATGGTTCCCAAGGCCTTGTGCTCACACCTATTCTCTTTAGACTATATCACAAAATTCTATTTCGACAACAATTGAAGATATGAAAGGAATGAATATTTCGGATGAAATGGTTCAGCGAGTTCAAGCTAAGCTCGAAAGCGATGCTAAGGACAGTGTACGGTCCATTCAAGGAATTGGATATGAAACTTACGACTAGGCATGAATAGATTGATGTCTTTGTTGATCATGTGCAAACTATCGTGACCGCGAAAAATTTTTTGATGATTTTGTCAGTGCAAAGCGATGGCGTGTTCTGATACCGCCATTGCTATAAAAAGAAGTGGTTTTTTCCTTGCATCTTTGTGAAGCATGAGAAAAAGTAACGCTCATGATATTGCGAATGATTTGATCGAAGATAACGGTACACAGGTTTATCACTTGGCAGCTCAACTTTTCCCTCTCAGCAAATAAGGTTAACCTTCTGAAGCGCTTAAATCAGCAAAATTTAAGCGAATTGACCACCAGTTTGTTGTCCGTCGGTGCTAACTCTGACATAAATGCCATATTGTCGACGCCAGTATTTCTAGCGAATAATAACCCTTCTAACCGTTCCATTCTTTCGCTCAACAAGCTTCAATCTTTTGAAGCTTGTCTTCACTTCAGTAGCATAAAAAAATCCGCCGTTAAAATAACTCAAAATCAAAATCCCATTTCAATTTTTCCCAATTGAAAAAACCAAGCTCGTTTTTCCTTTTCCCAAATCTTTTAATTTACATTTGGCACGACAAGTCTCTCACCTGAGACCGTCGTCACGTCTTTACACCATCTAAATTATCTACTACCCAACAAGTCTCACCCATGAAACTCAAAGTCTCTACGCTGATACCAAAAAACTACCCCGACTTTTTCGATTTTGAATTTCTATTTTAAAATCAAGCACTTGTGCGTTTGGCAGGGCTAGGACAAATAAACCGTATTTTATCAGTTTCAAAAAGTATCATCCTGTTTGATGGCCTTCAAATCAGATACACTAACTTATGGTTCACAAGGCCTTGTGCTCACACCTATTCTCTTTACAGGTAAAATAAACGCTATTTATTCGTGACTTTGTCCTTTTGAACAAAGCTCCGCCCTTGCGTTGATAAAACTACCACGGACTTTGCTGATTATATTCATTTTTAAAACTATCTTCTTGAATAGGAGGTCCACGTTCCCAGATCGCATCCAATGGTCTA
>JAEUWH010000020.1 GCA_016785955.1 Pseudobdellovibrionaceae bacterium
CCAACACTGCATACTGAAATTATAAATACTCTATTAAGAGCGCACCCCGCTCTTGAAAATACGGAAATATTTATTACAAGCAATGGTTGGTATTCAATTTCTGATAGGCTGATAAGCGACACTTTAAATAAAATTCTAAAAATTGATCATCTTCAATTGTCTTTTGATGTCTATCATGGATCGAAAATTGGGATGGATGATATAAAAAGATTGAGAAATTTTTTGAAAGAAAAAGGGGTTAAATTTAATATTTCCATTTGCATTAGTTCTCCCGCCGATTTAGCAGGTGCAAATTCCCTTCAGAATGAAATAGGAGAGCTAGTAATTTTTCAGAAGGTAGACTCAACGGGAAGGGCAAGAGAAAATAAGTTGGAGTTCAAATACCCTAAGTTCGAGAAGGAAGTTCTAAATAAAAAGTGCCCCAATATAGGACAAATTACATTTGTGGCAAACAGAGGTTTTTCGGTTTGTTGCTCTAACTTAGCTTTTAACTCACAAAGCAATGAAATATTTCATAGGAGCATCGAAGATCATTTAAGTAGTGAATTTTATAAGCAGATAGAAAGAAAAACATTTGGAGAAATTTTGCTAATAGATGGGGATGTCGAAATTAGTAATTTTTCATCAGAGTTTTCATCTCCCTGTCGGATGTGTGAATTTGTGCATAAGAGAAAATAGAAATGAAAAATGAGATTGTTGCAAAGTTTTTTTTGTTTACATTTTTGAGTTGTGATTTGTTGCAGGCAGCAACTGACAAAGTTTTAGTAATTCCTATTCCGAGCTTACCAACGACTTTTGATCCTGTTAAAAGTTTAGATGTTTATAGTAACTCCGCTATTCGACAAATTCACCGCACCCTCTTTCAGCTAAATACTTCAGGCGAACCTGAGCCCGATTTGGTTAAAAACTTTAAAGTGGAAGATAAAGGGTTGTCGTACCACTTGATAATTTCAAACGACAAATTTTCAAATGGAATTTCTTTAAAATCTGATGTTGTGATCAGCTCTCTTCAGAGAGCCATTAGATCAAAGGTAAATGGATATCAAAAATTTTCTTGCATTAATGGATTTGAAAATTTCATTGACGGCCAAAGTACCAGATTAGAAGGTTTATCTGCAACTGGAGTAAATGAAGTTAGAATTTCTCTTAATTGTAAAATACCGAGATTGCCATATTTACTTTCAGATTTACGATTTGCGATCGTGTATAGCGAAAAAAGTCCAGAGATTGGTCTTGGTTCGTATAAAGTTGATTTTCAGAAAAACAAGGCAGAATCTGAGGCAACATTGAGATCAGTTTCAACAGAGACATATTTTTCAATTATTAAATATATAAAATCCAGTAAGGATGAGGCCGTAAAAATTCTTCTAAACAACAAAGTGGATAGTTTCATATTTTCCTATAAGTTTTCTCAGGAAGAGCTTAAAAATTTTGAGGGTCACGCAAATGTAATTCAAATGAGGTCTTGGACTAATTATTTTGTTGCTATAAATAGTTATAAAAATCCTCAAAAAGAGATTCGAAGTTCAATTCTAAGTGTCCTAGATAGAAAAAAAATAGTTGAATCCTGTTTTCCCGAGGAAACTATCGATGATAATATATTTCCTTTTGGCTTTCCCGGATACGTAAGCGGTTTTCAAATGAAGATAGGTACTAACAGAAAGTATAAGAATTTGGATAAAAAAAGAAAATATCGAGTTTCTATTTTGAATGGTGTAGGAAATGAAATTTGTTTAAAGAGAATTCTTACTGAAAACCTAGGAAGAAATTTTGATGTTGAAATAATAGAGGCAAATATAGGCTTGCGAAAGTGGATTTCCAAAAAAACAGATATTATTCTATTTTTTTTGGAATCTGAATTGAATTTAGATGTGTCGCAGTTTTTTACTTTAGATGCTGATTTTTTTCTTGGTGATAAAAATGATCGCAAAATATTAAAGCTTGCATATGACCTAAATAATTCAATAGCTCCGGCCGAATTTAGATCATTGGCGATTGAATTGCAAAATAGAGTGTTAGATCAAAATCTTCTGCTTCCCATTTTTATTCCGAAGTCTCAAATTTTGTACAGCAAGAATGTTAGCGTTCCGGATCTAGGGATGATTCCGCCAACATATATGCATTTAAAAAATATTGAACGTTTAGATAGGGAAGTAGAAAAATGATTAGTCCGTCCTTATATAAAGCATTTTTGGAAGAGCAAACAATATTTCAACATTTTGGTAAGAATTCAAGATTAGGTAACTTCAATTTTTTTTATAGTCCTGGAGCTAATCAAATTCCCCACTGGAATTTGATTTATCCACTAGATTCTTCAAACCCTCTACCGAATCAAAATGAAGCTATTCAATTAAACGATTTCTATAAAATGAACTTACTAGATGGCCATATTTTAGTTACCGATCCAAAGTTTAGGGATACTGCTAGTGAAGAATCAGAATATTTTAAGTTGGAAAATTTTGTTATCAGATCCAGCGATTCTGCCATAGAAGAAATGACTCATAGAGAAAATGATTTGGAGGGGTTTTGTAATTTGATACAAATCGCATTTTCGTTAAATGATATTACAACTGCCTACTTTAAAGAGAAAATGTCTATATTGAAACAGAATGTGAACTCAAGATTTTATATTATTAGTGTCAAAAGCAGAATTGTAGGTGGGTGTTCTGTTTTTCAAACCAGTTCCGGAGCGTCTTTTATTTTTAATGTTGCCACCCTTCCTGAAATGCAGGGTAAAGGTATTGCAAAAGATATAATCGGATATGCCGCCAATAGAAGTCCTAAGCCAGTTTATATTTATAGCCATAATTCGATTATGAGAGAGTCAATACTTCCAAAAATGGGATTTTGTAGTTTAGGTACAATGTGGTGTGTCCCCATACAATCGTTTTTAGGGGTAGTAGATGGATAATGCTTTGAATTCGATCAAAGTATTTTTTGTCCTGGTTTCTATTTTTTTAGCTTTGGTTTTTTCTTTTTTTTCTACAATTATAAATCATATTAATGGGAATAGAATTCTTCTGGATTCATTCTCTTTAGCGGCGAATAATACAGCCAAATCTATTGCGTACCCTCTTAAAATTGGTGATTTAAACATAGCTCAGGCGCGAGTTAACGATCTCTCTAGCGTCGTGCATTCCGAGAAAATTATTGTATTAGATGCTTTTGAAAAAGAAGTCTTTACAGTTCCTGCGTTTGTTAGCGAAGACACCTCATCTTGCGCAAATCAATCCATCCGTTCAAGTATTATATATGCGGGTGCTAGCTTGGGGACCATAGTTGTTTGTTATAAAGAACTAGCATTTAGTGTTAAGAACATTGATTTGTCGACTGTTAGTTGGTTTTTTATATTGTTCGGAATTCTATTTTTGTTGTTATATAAGCTAGTAGAAAGCAGATTTAGCGAGATTAAGATCCTTTTTAACTATGTATCCACTCTAAATCCAGATGATGAGGTGCAAATTTCGGAAAAAGGTCTAAGAAGGGTAGAAAATCTAATCCTCGTCCGCTCAATTAATGCCATGATTAGTAGGATTAAATCTTATGAAAATGATTTAGAAAAATTACGAGTCTCAGAACAATTAGCAAATTTGGCGGTTCAAGTTTCTCATGATATTAGGTCTCCTTTATCTGCATTAAATCTAGTTTCGGACACTTTATTAGATGTTTCCGAAGAAAAAAGAATTTTAATAAGACATTCAGTACAAAGGATAAACGATATTGCGAATGATCTTTTATCTAGGGGAAAAAGAAGTGAACAGTCGTGTCCAGATGAAAAAGCAGGAAAGAATACGTTGAATTGTCTGTTGGCGGTTGAAGTTGACAGTATAGTTTCAGAGAAAAGACTTGAATATAGAAATTGCAGTTGGGTCGATATCGCGATTAATGATATGCAATCGTCTTACGGAATTTTTACCGAGATAAATTCTGTCGAGTTCAAGAGAGTCATTTCAAATTTGATAAATAATTCAGTTGAGGCGCTTAGAGAACGTGACGGAAAGATAAGAGTTTCTTTACATCGAGCTGGGAACAAAGTCGTTGTAAATATCAAGGACACCGGATGTGGGATCCCAGAAAATATTTTGGAAAAATTGGGTCAAAGCGGTGTGACGTTTGGAAAATCACAGTCTACAAGTGGGTCAGGAGTAGGCATTTATCATGCTAAAAGGACTATTGAAAGCTTTGGTGGAGAACTAAAAATTTTCTCGAAGGTGGGCCAAGGCACCGAAGTTCAAATTCTAATTCCAATCTCCGAAACCCCTCCATGGTTTTTGGAAAAAATTGTCCTTTCGGAAACAAGTATATTGGTCAGCATAGATGACGATAATGCGATTCATGATTTATGGATTAATAAAGTTAAATCCAGTGGTCATCAATTTTCAAAAATTTTGTTAGAAAGTTTTACGTCAATTGATAAGTTCGAGGCTTGGCTAAGTAACCAAGCGGATAAAATTCAAAATATTATATTTTTAGTTGATTTCGAATTTTTAAATCAAAATAAATCTGGAATTGAATTGATAGAAGATTTGAAAATTGAAAAGCAAAGTATATTGGTAACTAGTCGATATGATGAACAATTTGTCAAGAGCCGCTGTGAAAGTTTAAAAATAAAAATGATTCCCAAAGGTATAGCAGGCTTTGTTCCGTTAAGTTTTGATAATGTATTTGAAATGCTTGATATAGATTACATTTTAATAGACGACGATGCGCTAACTCATTTGACATGGAAAATTAATGCAGAGAAAAAGGGGCAAAAGTGTCAATTTTATTATAGTTATTTTGATTTTATTTCGGATCAGAAGAGAATTGATAAGAAGACTGAAATTTTCATTGATTCAAATTTAGGAAAAGATAAGACAGGGATTGAAATAAAAGGCGAGATAGTAGCAAAAAATTTATTTGAGTTAGGATTTGAAAATTTATATTTAGTTACAGGATATCCCAAAGATAAATTTTCTAATCTGAAATATATAAAGGATGTTTTTGCTAAAGGGCCAATAAAGTAGAGAATGAATGCCATTCAATTTTCTATTTTCATTTTTAAATTTTAACGTGATTCCATTCATGTCCTGTGAACACTTTGAATAAAGCATCACAGTTTCGTAACAATAATTCGATTGCAAATTGTTGTTCTGATTCATGAAGGTAACATAAAAAGATAACAAATTTTGGTACTTGGGCGCGTTTTGTGGCTCTTAATTTTATGTTTATCGTATCAAATTGAGAATAATTTCATATAAGCGCAAGCTAATTTGCTTCTAAGTTATCGACTTTTAAGAGTGTTTCGAATTGATGTAGGCCCAAATCTTGGATAGTAGAAAGGTAAGAACGAACGATGTTGGAGGCAACATGAAAACATTAACACTTATTCTTACTTTGATACTCGCTCAACAAGCAAGTGCATGTTTTGACGACGTTGAAGTTAAAGCTTTGATCGAAGCTTCTCAAAAATTAGACGAATGTTTCAAAGATGGTAATGACTGCAATTACGAAAATCGCGATCTTGAGAAGCAACGAGTTATTAACTCACGCAGATTGATTCCAGTAGATCGTTCTAAATCTCCTTTGCTTAACATCGGCACAGGCAAAATCGAAGCAGATCTTCAAATTAAAGACGATAAAGGAAATAACCAAAAGTATTCAGCAACAGCTGAACGCATTTCACGTTGCCACATCATTACTTCAGCTCATTTACTTTACCAAGGTGTTGATGTTTCAACTGAACGAGTAAATTTCGACATGAAATTCAAATCTGGACAAACTTGTGATATGAACAAACACTTCGAAAAGTCAGCTCCTGCAACACTTGTCTTCAAAATGACTGACGAGCGTCGCGGTGATTTTAAATTTGGTAAGGATGAAAACGGAAAAGTTGTGCGAATATTCAATCCTCATAACGACCTTGTAATCATCAAATTAAATAACAAAGCTGACTACGCTAATAAATTTTTCAAATTAAACACAATGAATCCAGCTGACCGAACGAGCAAATTACGTGTAAACTGCTGGGGATATCCTGGACATAACGAATACCTTAAACTTTCAAAAGAAAAATCTGACATGTTCTTGTGGCACCAAACGGGAGCTTTGATTTCCAACGAAAATACAGAGCGCGGAATTTTAACAAATGCTCAGGCCTACAACGGTATGTCTGGCGGCGGATGCTCAACATCAGAAAAATCTGATGAACTAGTTGGTCTTTATTCTGATGGCAACCGCACTCGAGCGCAATCAACAATTTCAATCGATGCTAACCGAACTGCAGAGCAAGGTACAAACAAACTTTCTGGATTCCACCGCTTAGCAGAGCGATTTGCTGAAGCAAACGGTGGCAGATCACTTGAAAGCCTAGATGCGGATTGCAACTAATATGGAAATGGTAATTTTAGGTTCTACTGGATTAGTAGGAACCGCGGTTGTAAAAGAATTATTGCTAGAAGAAAAATGTACAAAAATAGTATCAATAGGTCGAAGAAGCCTTTCCATAAATAATCCAAAAATATTGGATGTTCAGGTTGCCAATATTAAAGAAATCGAAAACCTTACACTCCAGGTATCTGAACCCGTTTTTATATGTTGTTTTGGGACGACATTAAAAAACGCAGGCAATAAGGAAAATTTTTTTGATCTTGAATACAATGCTATTCTTAATTTTGCAAAACTGGCTTTAAAATATAATGCAAAAAAGTTTGTTTTAGTTTCTTCTATGGGTGCTAACGCAAAATCTGTTTTTTTCTACAATAAAGTTAAGGGTAAGATTGAAAATGATTTGAAACAGATGGGACTTAAAAGTCTGGTTATTTTTCGACCTGGACTACTTGTAGGTAATAGGATCGAGGCTCGGCCATTAGAAAAAATTTCAATAGAGTTTGTACAGAAATTAGACAGTTTCATAGGTCAAAAAGTTTTGAAGTCATTTGCGACTAAGGCATCAGGATTGGCCGGCAAAATAATGCAAGAAAGTTTGAGTCAAGACAGTGTCTATAAGATAGTCGAGTCGAGTAAAATTTAAGTTCAGCATTTAAAAATTCCTTAATAACCTTAAGTATTTATGGAACTTACCGAATAGTATCGAGTGAGAAACCATTCAGTTATTTTTAATATTTTTTTCATATTTTTGGTATCGAAGAATTCATTTGCTAATTCAGGATGCTTACCTACGAGTACTAAACCTGAACTAGGTAAATATGAATTTAAATGTGGTGAAGAAAAAGTCCAAATTCAGTGTGAATCTAAAGATGAATTTGAATGTGAATTGGAAATTTCGAATAAATTGAAAAAGAGAAGTTTCAAAATATCCTCTGACAGAATAAGTCAAATGGGGATTCTCAATAAAGACGAACAGCTAAAGGTAACATGTGAATCAAAATTCAAAATTTGTAGCTATAACTCGGAAATCTGCAAAGAGTATGAAGGAGCGTTTGAGAAAGCTTTAGAGGGGCAACTAAAAGTTTTAGAAAATGATGAAGGTCATTGTGATATTTTGGGTTTAGGTTCTTTAAAGAAAGCGGGAGAACTATCAACCCAGTTTATTAACGAAGCCGTTTTTTCTAAGAAAGACTGCTCTGATAAAAATCAGGCAAACTTTCAATCGCTTAAGCTTAAGCTAGATATTTTTCGAAGTAATATATCCTTACCCGTAAAGAATGAAAACAATTATATCAATCAATGCATTTACTTTCCAAATTTACCCAGTAAGCAAGATGGGATTTCGAAAGTGGAAGACGATCTAAAAAAGTTGAGCGATCTGATTCTGGAACGAACGGCGAATTCGGAAAAACTTAAAGAACTTTTGTGTTTGAGTAACATTGAGTCTTTGTATGATAGTTCTGGAAAATTAAAAATGAATAATTTGATGTGCCTAGTGGTCGAAGATGCGAGGCTGTCTGTGCCGAAGAAGGAAGACTATGCGCTTCAATGTATTAGGAGTATAAAGGTAGAAAAAAAAAGAGTTGAAGAGGGCGATAGTAAGCGGGCTTCAGATTTAGATAATACTCGGCCGGAAGTAGCCCTGGATCTATCACCTGTGGCCCAACAACCAATGCCCAAAATCGTAAGCGACGCAACCGAAGCTCCTATCGGGCTTCAGCCAGCACTGGCGACAATCGATTCCATGGCTCCGAATGGGTATAGCGCCGGTGCATCTTCAGAGGGTAATATAGGAACCGGTGCCGTCAGGAACTATGGTGTTGCACCTGATTTCGCGAGTCGGGCAGGCCAAGTGATTACTCCTGTTATTAACAAATTCCGTGCGATGGCAGATTCAGCGGTAAATGCGGCTCCTTCAAAACGTGGTACTCTAGCCCGATCGCTAGCTGGCGGAACTGTTGCCGGTGCGAAAATTGGTGCTAACCTTGGAACTCAGACTAAACTTCCAGATGGTAGTGTTCGAACTGTTTCCGCTTTGTCCGTTAGTTCAAATAGTACAGGCTCGGAATTACAATTAGATGCTTCTGAGCCTGGTGCTGATGCTGCGATGGCGTCTACCGCTGGTGGTGCCGGCAGTCGAATTAGTGCTCGTGGTGAAGTTGTTGGTGGTTCAAATAGTGGTCCAGTTCGCAATAGCAGGCTTCCATCCGGTGACCAGTCCTCAGGATCCCCATCTTCTGGATCTAGCGCTGGTTCTACCGATTCTGGCAGCTTAACCCCTGGCTACTCCGCGACCGATCTTCAAAAGCGAATCTTTAAACTCAGCAAACCCGAAGACGTTCGCAAGTTTTTCACTCAGGAAGCTAGCAAGTATCCACAGTTCAGAAATATGCTTTATGCCGAAGGTAGCAACCCCGTAAAAGATAAACTCGAAGAACTGTGCGTGAAAGTCGTCAGCAAGAAAAACAAAACCTCTACTCAAAAAGTTTTTAAAACTACCAACATCATCAGCGATACGGGGTCCACATTTATTCCTATTAAGATAGGCAAGTGTGAGAAATAATTTTGGAGATATGAAATTCAATGCTTAAACAAAAATCTTTTCTAATTGTAATTATCGCCTTTTTTTGGGCTGGCTATGTATTACTTTCGTTCGCACAAACCGTTTATGGCAGCGTCGAGTTTAAAAAAACAGCTGATCAAAATCGTAATAGTCACATTGATCATCTTCTATCCGTATCGCAAACTCTGGTCCTGCTTGGAAACGTCGATGCCTTGAAAGCTCATCTTGACGAGGCAGTTAGGCTTAAAACGATTCAATTTTACTGCATTAAAAACAAAGACCAAGTGATGTTCGAAATATCGGTAAACCAGTATTCTGGTTGCGCCATGACCAGTGATCGCCGTATCGCTTCCTATGGCGATACCCTTAACTACGAAAAGCAAGTCGTTAAACCTATCAAAGTCGACGATCATGTTGTCAGTGTCGGTTACGCGACCGATACCGCCGCCTATGTCTGGGAAGATCAGAAAAGCAACATCACTGCCTTCATCAAAGACATCATCATCATCACTACCTTCCTTGGCTTTTTAGTCTATCTGATAATGAAAGACTTCCTTCAACTTGATCGCCTTCTTCAAGCCGGTGGCAAGGGTGATATCAGTAAAATCAAAGCTCGCTCTCGCGAAGCGCAGACCTTAATCGATTCTACTTTGACACTGGATCAAATGAATTCTGAAAAGTCAGATAAAATTCATCATCTTCAAAATACCGTTGGACTTGCGATTCATTCCGAAATCGATAACAAAACTCCGCACCTGGCTCAGATTCCTTGCGCGGTTATTCGCATCGATCTAAATGGATATACGCAGATTTTCTTAGAGAAAAAAGAAGAACACATTGTTACCGTTCTGAATGAATACTTTTCTGTTACTAATGATCTTATTAAACGATTTGATGGGCAGATCTATCAAATCATTGGTGACGAGATTGTTTTCGTCATCAAAAATCAAAATACTTTGCGTGCCTTGTTCTGTGTTCGTGCCATCTTTGAGTGGGCCGATGAATTAGATCGCAAAATTCAGAATCAATACAAGCATCGATTTCTTTTGAAGGCGTCCATTTCATATGGGCATCTTCGATTTGTTCAGCTTAACAACGGCTATGCCTTTGCTGGTTTGCCCCTGATTGAATCTGTTCGTCTTCTTGGTTGTGTCAGCGATAAATCTGAAAACACACTGATCATCAAAACAGACGCGGTCGAATCTGGTCCCGGGTTTCTCAGAAATCATGCTTCGAAAGAAGTAAATTTGAAAGGCTTCGATGACAAATCCGAGATCTTTGAAATTAAAGAGTTCATTTCTTTTCCCGAATTTTTTAAATCAGCCAATAACGTAAATGACGAGCTTAATCAGAAAAAAGCCATCAGCTACTTGGATTATTTCCGCAGCCAAAACGATATAGTTTCTGCCCTCGATATCTTGAACGATTCCCTGAATCGAAAAAAATGGTCTGATTCGTTTCACCTGATTCAGCATCTTAAAAACGTGAAACTGGATGTTAAATCTGAAGTCATCGCTAACAATCTTTTCCGTATACTATCTGATCATTTTCAACTTATTAACAATAACGTCAAAGAGCATTCATTTTTGAACTCGCTCGTACTAGCCACGCAGTCACTGGTTCATATCAACCTTTGGAACCCACATTGGGAACAGCTGTTTAAGAACTATCTTTTGAGCCTGCAGCCGCGCATCGTCGCCAATTCAACCGAAGTTCTTTGTCATTTTGGTTACGATTCTGATGAAATGCAGCGGATTCTTTCTAATTGGAAAGGCAACAACCGTATTTCCGCAAATTTTCTTTTATCCAGTATGAAGAAATCTATAGATAAAAATAGCGTGAAAACTGTTCTAAATTGGTTTGAATCTGATAACGTGCTTTTCCAAGCCAGCGCCCTGTATGTTCTGGAAGAGACCCTAAGGTTCTACCGAATCGAAGATCCCGTGGTATACAGAACGAATGCGCTTCTTGCCGAGTGTTTAACATCCGCCGAAAAATTTAAAGGTTCTGATAATCCACTAATTCAATCTCGGTACGAAAAACTGAAAGTGGTCGCGATGAGCGGAGCCGCTTTAGAGCTAAAAATATTAGCCGCCGGATAAAAAAAGCGGAGTCATGGCGGCTCCCCCCAGAAAATGCTTGATAACTACTGCTGATTTTCCATACAGCTTTGAATCGCCTTTATGGTGGCTGAATTCAAAGTAGAAACTTTGACTTCAGATGCTGAACCAACTTGGCAATCCCAAGTTTGTCCGCTGGTCATGTCTCCCGTAAACGCGATATTTGTTGGGAAGTATGTTGCGGCACTGACATCTGTCGCATACGTGCTGGTCCCGGCAGAAGTTCCCGTTGCATCCCAATGGCCAATGGCATCTGTTACACTGTTTCCAGAATGCTTCATACTGCCGGCACCCATTGCATACGTTGCTGGTGAATTTCCAAGCAGCGCGAATTTAGAATAGATCTGGAATGTAGTAGCCGAAGAGCCTGTATTCAATGTTCCTTTGAAAAACATATTATCCGTGCTTTGGTTGATTAAGAACTTGGATACGATTGATCCACCGGAACCAATGGATGTTTCCATTGTTAAAGATTTCGTCGACCAATTCATTCCATTCCAGTTGCCATCCACAGCCATAAAACCTTTCAGTGTGGTGCCGAAATCAAATTTCATTGTGTAGGACATGTTATTACCACTCATGCCGCCCTCTACATAAAGCTCGTTCGAGATTCCGCTAGCATTGCATGTGTACATCTTGAAGTTTTGTAGTGTAGAGCCCGACGATTTTATGATGAACTTTGCTTTGAACTCACTACTTTGGTCATCAGAAAATATCGCCGCCGTTCCATCAGTTTTGATTAAACCGTTGTTAGCTAGTACCTCGATCATGCACGAAAATGAATCCGCCGTTTTTGCATTGGTCACAAAACTTTTAACCATGCCAAATACGCTGGATACCAATGCATTCGAAGGTGCTGTTCCCGTAAATAACATTCCACTTTGTTGCTGCATAGATTCGCTTGCATAACTGCGTTTGACTTCTGACATCGCAGCCGCTGTTGTACCACTTACCGTGGCCGTCATGTTGGGTATATTTAAAGTAACTCCACCGCCAGCTCCGCCATCACTGCTTTTGCTGCACGAGGTAGTCAGCATGATGCCCAATGAGAATGCCGCAGCTAAAGGAACGACAGCAAAAAATCTTTTCATAAAAACTCCTTTTTTATAAAATTATTTTGTAATTAAATTTTAATGATTGGCTTAATTATAGAATTGGAACTCGAGGATGGTAAACGTCAAAAAAAGGACACTTGATCTATCGAGTATGTGACGATCAAGTGTCCAAACCACCCATGGAACCCCTAAAAACCTGGAATACCTTAGAACTCCAAGTTCGAGACGGGTTCTATCAAATTAAGTTTACAAAACACATCGCTTTATTTTTATACAGCATTTATTCTAAAACATTATTAAGATTCTGATTTTATTTGTGATGTTGAAAACAAATGTTAATATTGAGAAAAGATAAATTTACATGATCAGTGGCAAATTTCGTCATAAAAATCATCACCACGTCAAAAGACTAACCAGCAATTCTGAACGAAAATCAACTATCTAGCGCTTATTTTATCTGCGTAGACGGGCATTGAAATGTAAATTTTTTTCAGTTACGAACTGTCACCATCAAATGGCCCAACGTACGGCCGCGAACAACTTTGATTTTTACATTCTTCATCGACGCCAGAGACGAAAACATCGTCACTGTCCCAGCAGCCGATTGAAGCAATTGGTCATTCACCTGGACCACGATGTCTCGATTTCTAAAACCAAGTTTTGTGAATACTGAATCAAATTGAATATCCAGTAATTGAAAACCGACGATCTCTTCTTTGCTATTTTTGTACGGCGTCGCCCGTGCGCTCATGAGAACTTTCGATAAATCTTGGAGCGCGTGATCCAAGTCGGCTCGCTCCAGTGTGATACTTTGAAATACTTTTTCTTTTGGGGAGTCAGCAGATTCCTGATCCAAGAAAACTTCTGTATCGGATTCTGACTCATCCACATTTTTTGCATCCAATGTAATGTTGGGTTTGATTTCGACAGTTTCAACTTCAGAGATGGGAACGGCCTGTGGAGACTTAACTTTTTTCTGCTCCACAAAGACCGTGAGGGCTCCAAAAACGAGAATGGCCAAGATAAGTACTATTTTGATGGGATCTTTCTTCAAAACACTCTCCAAAAACAAAAAAGGAGATGTTGCCATCCCCTTTAGACTTTACATCAAATCTTTAACGCTTTTGCCAAATTCTTGTCGATCGCTTCCAAGAACGGCTCTGTGTTTAAATATTTGTCCGCAGGGACTTTGTCCCCAAATATACAAACCGCTAGATCTTTTGTCATCAAGCCGGATTCAACAGTTTCGATGCACACTTTTTCCAACGTGTTTGCAAACGTGATAAGTTCTGGGTTGTTATCCAGCTTTCCGCGATGAGCTAACCCACGTGTCCAAGCAAAAATCGAAGCGATTGGATTCGTCGATGTTGGTTTACCCTGTTGATGCATACGATAGTGACGAGTCACTGTCCCATGAGCGGCCTCGGACTCCATCGTCTTGCCATCAGGAGTGATAAGTACTGAAGTCATCAAGCCCAACGATCCAAAACCTTGAGCGACCGTATCAGACTGCACATCACCATCATAGTTTTTGCAGGCCCATACATATCCACCTTCCCATTTCATCGCACTTGCCACCATATCGTCGATCAAACGATGTTCGTATGTAATGCCGGCGGCTGCGAATGAAGCTTTGAAATCTTTTTCATAAATTTCTTGGAAGATGTCCTTGAAGCGACCATCATATTTTTTCATGATCGTGTTTTTTGATGAAAAATATAGAGGCCATTTTTTTCCCAGTGCCATATTAAAGCACGAGCGCGCAAAACCACGAATGGATTCATCCGTGTTGTACATCGCCATCGCTACGCCATCACCCTTGAAGTTGAAAACTTCGTGAGACTGCTTTTCGCCGCCCTCTGGCTCAAATGTAATCGTCAATTTGCCTTTGCCTTTGATCACTAAATCCGTTGCGCGATATTGATCACCAAACGCGTGGCGACCGATAACGATGGGTTTTGTCCAGCCTGGAACCAATCGAGGAATATTTTTCATCAAGATCGGCTCGCGGAAAACCGTTCCATCTAAAATATTTCGGATCGTACCATTTGGTGACTTCCACATTTGTTTCAAATTAAATTCTTTTACACGCGCTTCATCCGGCGTAATGGTTGCGCACTTAATCCCAACATTGTATTTTTTGATTGCTTCCGCAGCATCCACCGTGACCTGGTCATTTGTTTTGTCTCGGTATTCCATGCCTAAATCGAAATATTTAATATCAATTTCTAAATAGGGAGTGATCAATTTGTTTTTAATAAACGACCAAATAATACGGGTCATTTCATCACCGTCGAGTTCTACCACGGGGTTTGCGACTTTAATTTTTTTCATTCTTTACCTCTATTGGACAAAATAGAATAAAAACCCTGTCAGATAAAGGTCTCTGTCGAAAAAACAGCACTGTGTCGAAAGGGAAAGGCGAAAAGGAAAATGAACCCGACCTAAAGCCGGTAGTGTTGTGAATTTACAACGCTTATCGATCTAAATTCCAAGAAATTTTCTCGAGAGCCTCGACTTCCTCAGCCCAATACGAATAAGTCCCGAAATCAGGGAATAGTCTGGGAAATGAAGGATCCTGCCAGCGTTTGGCGATCCAACCCGCATACATAATAATACGCAAGCCTCTTAAGGCCTCGATCCAATTCAGCTGGTGAAACGGGAACTCGCGAAACATTTGATAGCCATCAATGAAGGCATCCTTTTCGTCTGTTAGGGTTTCGTTATTATAGCTGAGCAACATCCAAAAATCCTGAATGGCTGGGCCATTGCAAAAATCATCAAAGTCGACCAAAAAATAACTTTCCTGCATTTGCAGAATATTGCCTTTATGAGCATCTCCATGAATTCGAATAAACTCGGAGGGATCAAAATTTTGATCGATAAACTCTAGAATCGTCTCCGCGGCCGGGAAATAGCGATCGGCGACCTCGGGTACTACCCACGATTGTAGTATACCTAAAGTCTCCCATCCTCCGTAATAACTGGTATCCATCACGGGGCGATCAGTCGCAACGGATTTGGCACCTACATTATGCACCCGAGCAAACAACTGCCCAATTCGGTTCAGATCGGAAAGACTGAGTTCCTGAGGCATACGGCCCCGAAATTTTGGAAAAAACGCGACGTAAATCCCCGCAGATTCAATCAATGTCGAGTGGTTGTGAAGTCGTATCGGATTCAACGAAGGAATCTCGGCCTCGTTCAACTCATTCAGAAAATGATGCTCCTGTAAGATCGCCTCTTTTGACCACCTTTGCGGACGATAAAATTTGGCGATAATATTTTCAGCGCCCTCAAGCTGAATATCAAAAACGCGATTTTCATATGAATTCAACTGGGTGAATAAGCCCGTCGGCCGAAACCCCGCATTTTCACATGTTTTTAAGACCGTTTCTGGATCCAGATTAAAAAATGAAGAGATCATATTTCCGTGTACATTTAAACGTCGTGTTTGTCTATAACTTGCTTAAACGTCCAGATTGTTTGAAAATGCGGTAAATGGAATGGATGGATTTCGAGAATAACCCAGTGCAAATTCAGCGCAAATGGCGGCGCAAGAGTATTTCTATATATTTATCCCCACAAAAACCAATCACTGTGCGCACAGGGTTGTTGACACCTAAAAAACTTATATACGAATTTTTACTCTTAAAAAAAGATTGGATTTACAAAAATTTAGCGAGGTTCAAAGAACTCGACGAAAAATTTCCTCAGAGACGGTTGTTAGAAAAAGAAATATTTCCATTTCTAGGGAAAGATTTGCATTTGAGGGTCAGTATCACGCCGAACAAAAAAATATTCATGTCCCGAACGGATACAAATATTTTGCTGCATGTCCCAATGAATGAATGGAGTGCAATCAGTCGCACACAGGATTATTCAGAACATCACGAGGTATTGCGACAGTTTTATAAACGAGAATCCATCGCCCATCTAAGTGTACGCTTGAAATTCTGGGCAAGCGAAATGAATTTACATCCCACGAAGCTGAGCTTTCGCGAACCCAAAGGACGTTGGGGCAGTTGTTCGTCGAAAGGATCGATCAATTTAAATTGGCGGTTGATCTTGTTCAAGCCCGAAGTGGTTGACTACGTCATCATTCATGAACTGTGTCACTTGCGGCATTTGAATCACTCTCACGACTTTTGGTCTTTGGTGGAAAAATATTGTCCTGAAGTTAAACACTGTGAAAGCGAACTTAAACAGAATCAATTGCTAACACAATTTTTAGATCGCTAAGATATCTTACTGAAAGATATGTTAGCGATTTCGACCCTCATTCGGATCAAGTTATTTCAAATACTTAACATTAAAATTGTGTAATGTCGTACTTTCGTTGGTTTCGATATTTGTTTTTGTTGCCGAACCCATTGGGTTAGAGAACAAGGTAAATAAATAATTTCCCGACATTTCCACGGTCGCCTTGTCCGCAATTTTTGTGTCGATAACAGTGAGCAAGTCACTCAGGCGAATACGTGTGAATGATCGACCCTCAAAATACGAATTATAGGAATTATACAGGTCATATTCCCTGACCGTATTTACTTTTGTTACATTCCAGTGGCCTTTTTTGACATCTAGGTGTGAATTCAAGATGAAATTAAAATTTTTGGTTTGAGTTTTAGTTTTTAGTACTCCATTTTCTGTGTAATACAGACGGCGTTCGACGTTGCCATTTATGTTTTCATAGAAATCATAATTTTTTCTCATGACTATGTGTGGGTCTTTAATTTTTGAATATTTTTCGACAACCCAGGTATCAGTAGGCATTGAGATCACTGATTTTGAGACTAGATCCATCAAACTGATTTGTCCTGTGGATCGAATCATCACTAGATTCGGTGATCCCGGCACCGGGGCCACCCAGCTCATTTCCGTAAGATTCGTAGGAATTTTTTCGCCGATCAATTTGTTGTCCGTGTTACTTTCAGCCAAGGTTTGTTCGATATCGACCAAGAAAATAGAATCCAGAACGGCGCCCGTGGACGCCGCCGGGGTGCCGCGAATGGATAGAACCAGTTTGCCATTTCCAGAAATATCGCCGGCCTGGATCGTGCCGTCGCTGTCTACGACGGGGCCAGAAATAAATTGCCGCACAATTTTTCCGTTATCGTCGATCTTCAAAATTAGTACGGACTGATAACTGTCGTACACCACCAAATACCCTTGTTTACTGTCGTAACTAGCACTCAGTGGAGTGCCGACAAAAGCCACGGTGGGGGCTTGTTTGCGATTATTTAAATTTTGGATGCTGACGTGTTTCTTTGTCATATCGATGAAATAGTTTTTCTCGCTTCCATAGACCAGAAAATGATCTTCATCGGATCGCTCGACTTCGAATAATCCCAAATGTTCGGTGGTCTCTAAATCGAAATGATGAACGCGGCGAATCGTTTTATCAAAAACAACAATTTTGGGTGAATCTTCGTCGTTGGCCGATTGTAGCTTGGAATTTTTTGCTAGCGGAATTCCAATCAGGTTCTCCGCCTTTGTGTCTGGAGCCAACGTATTAGGACCAGGATAACAGCCGATAAACAAAGCAGAAAGACCAGTGGTCAATGCGATCTTGAGTGTGGAATTAAAATCCATACGAAGCTCCTAAAAAGAAATTAGGTGTTTTAGACACCAATGTGTAATCAAATTCTCTAGGGTAATACATTTTATGCTGACTGAAATCGATGCCGGCGTTGAGCCAAAATCCATGTTTTATGGGGAAAAACAGATTTACGCGAAACACGGGACTCGTTGAAGAGGCCGAAGACTCGAGTTGGCTTTGTTCATCATGCATTTTAAAGGTGGCGTCCATACGCTCTGTTAAAAGTTCGAATTGCAGAAACATGTTCCAATAGTGGGTAAACGGGTCCATGTTGTTGAACAGGAAATAACGGTACGTCACCCCAACGGCTTTCGAGCTGCGCTTTTCGTCGATTCGGGCCGAGCCGAAAATAGTCTTATTGCCACTTTGATTTTGGATATTCACGGTCACTCCAAAACCAAACAAAGAATCAAATTGATATTGATAGGCAAAGCGCGAGCCATTGGTCATTTCAGTTTTGTAGTTCGTACTTTTATCATCTTGAAGCGAGTTCGATGCCGAATACAGTCCCACCCAATGGCGTCCCGTCGAGCGCGACTGGGATAAATATCGGGAATAGTCTTGGAAAACAGTTTCATCAATTGATGTCAAAGTTATGGATGCGGCCGCCGCGTTCAGCAGATCACGAATGCCGTATTCGTTCTTGAAAGGGCCAATGGGATCTTCGTCGTCCAGTTTAATCCCGTCAAATGTGTCCATGTGGAAAAGCTCGTGGGTAATCAGAAACATGCGCTGGGAACCCGTTATGTCTACAAACCGGCTTTGGTCTATGTAAATCAGCTTTTTGTCTTTGCGGGCGACTGCATCTACGACGCGTGTGCCGACTTTGTTTTGATTCACTATGGATGTTTTAACCCATTCAAACTGAGTGGTCTGAGACGCGTTTTCGAGTTTGGACATTTGTGTTTGAATAAATCGATCACAAAATATTTTTTGGTCTTCATTTAGCTTTTCGACGGTTTCGCACAGTTGATGGTCTCTGTAATTTTCAGGGCAAACACAAAATCGACGATTGGGAGTTTCTATTTTTACCTCGCGCATACGGACTATCGCTTCGCGAATTTGCTTCATGCTGACCGCCAGCTCTAGATCGCCCGTTTGCCCACCATTGCCAATGAATGTGGAAGCCATCGTTGAACAACTGATCAGAAATGCGAAAATCCATTTCATTTAAGGTCTCCTGTCGGGGTCAGATTGATATTCAATTGGTACAAATTCTCGCCACTAAGGGCTCGCTCTTCACAAAATTGCTTTATCTGGTCAGTAAATGATCGAATAATATCTTGGAGTTCGAAGTAGGTATTTTTATCTAACGGAACAATAAACGTATTCGCTAGGCGTTTATCGATGGGAACTAAATCCAGTCCGACCGTGGCAAGCTTCAAAGCCTTTTTATGAAAACGTCGCACTAATAAATGTGCTTCCTTTGGCTCTTTCACGGAAAGCGGATGATCAAGAACAATTTTGCTATCTAGAGTTTTTCGCAAGTAGCCTTCGCGAAGCAAAAAGTGAATACTTTTGCGGATACTTTTCTCGTCTGCAAGGAAAGCCAGTTTTTTGTATATTAGTTCTGGATTATCTTGCAGCTCTTTTATTTGAAATGCGTCTTTCACGTAAATATTTAAAAAATTATTTAAAATCGAATCAGATACTTCATTACGTTTTCGAACCTCTTTCAACAACGTCTTTTCGGAGCTGATTTTTTTCTGAGGATCTTTACTTTGTGGCATTTCTGATTCGACCAAGTTTCGAAATGCTTGTTTTTCGCTGGGAGAAAGTTTCAGCAATAAAGACAACTCGTCGACTCGATCTAAGGTGACTTTACGTTTGCCTTGTAAAAGCAAACTGACAAGGGTGGGGGATACTTTGCGAAGTTTTAAACATTCATTGCGAATGGAAAAATGCGGGCGTTCGAGCTTCAAGTTTTGAAGTCGACTTTTTAAAAATTCCGCCGAGGTTTGTAGCTTTTCTTTTTCCGCATCCATATTGTTGGTGTATCGCAATTATACAGAAAAACACAATAGGGTCGGTCTATTTTGAATTTACATTGTAAACAGTTCGTTGTAATTTTTCTCTGCATGACAAGGCCGAGTAGAGGGAGTCATTTATTACTGCGCTTGTGTCTGCAAAATATGAAATTTATACAACGGCATATACATAAAGCTGTATCTATCAACGGTACCTATTAAACAGAGTCCATTAAGAGCGATATAAAAAGTAGATATCAAGAATAGACGGTAGCGGAGTCAGGTCTTAAAGTTTTGGGAATGGCGGCCATACAACCAAAATAGCATAATGATGGTTGATAAATGACCAACTGCTAGGCCTGCCAACACATCGGAAAAGAAATGATCCCGAGTCATCACTCGGGTGAATCCCATTACAAATGCCACGGAGTAAAAACCATATTTAAATCGAGGAAACATAAACGCCAAGAACGTGGCGACCGTAAATACAACCTGAGAATGTCCTGACGGCAGAGAGTGAAAGTCCCAATGGGTATTAAAAAACTGAAACTCATAGGGATCAAACAGGGGCGAGATCTTGGGCCGCTGACGACCAAACGAAAATTTCAGAATGTGTGTCCATAAACCAGAAAACAGTAAACAGTACATCAGCCATAACGCTTGCGTTGCGATCAGTTTCAATCGCTGGCGATTTTTAGACTTTTTCCAACGTAACAATATCTGTGCGCCAAACCAAATCAAGAATGCGGGGATAAAATAGTTGGTAAATAATCCAACGTGGGTCACTTCTCGAGCGAGCAACCAAAGCCAGTCGTCATCTTTGAATTGTGAAGTCAGTGGCTGATCAATGAACACAATGCAAAGGCCCACCAAACAGATAAACCCTGTGGTGATTCTTACGCAGTATTTGATCAACTGAGATTGAGTGATGTCTGCGGGTTTAAGTGATGAAAATAGGTACATTCTTGTATTTTTTTCTTATTTGAGAGGAAAAACAAGCATTGATTTGCTGTTTATAAGTGGCCTAGGCCTTGCTGTGTTTTCGGTGGATAGATTTTATTTTAAACTTTTCGGGGGTACTATGAAACTGAAACAAATATTAGTTCTGACGTTAGCCGTAGTTTTTTTTACGGCGTGTGGAAAGAAAAAAGAGGCCGCTCAACAAGTGGCGACTCCGCAAACGGTGGAAACCGCTGCTCCTGGCCCGACAATTTCGTCTGATGAAGCTAAGAAAAGGGCTGAGGCTGATAAGAAAGCACAAGATGAAGCCAATAAAAAACGGGTTAGCCGCGGTCAACACACGGGCGATAAAAAAGTTGGGACTAAAGGAACAAAAAGTTCTGCGGGTTCCAGCCGTGGTGTCAGTGATGGTCGTGATGACAATTTTACCACGGGTTTAGCTTTAACTGGTGGGGCATCAAAATCAGGAATGCTTTTTACGGGTTCGGCGGGTGATGGCATTATTAGTCAGTTACTAGAAGATGAGAAAATTAAACTTGCGGAAAAACAGAACCGTAATGCTGTATTGGCTGCGAGTATTTGGGATATGGCCTATTTGATTGATAATCAGGGGCAGATTCATTTGGATGTCGAGCTTAAAAAAGGCAACGGTTTGACCAAAGTTCAAGCCAAGACTTTGTATACTGCCGGCCAAGAAATGAGCATTGTCTCTAATCAGAGTTCAGCTTCTGGGATTGAACTTCGTGCGGAATGTTTGGATGCATCTGCTCGGGCGGCTCAATGTTCTAATCTGTTAGTGACCTTGATTCAAAATGATGCCGAAGCCAAGGCCATTTTGCGACAAACTTATGCAGACATTTGGTATGAGCATGAGAAGATTAAATCAGCCAACGAGTATGCGACGTTAGTACAATTCTTTAATAATGCAAAATGGGATGTAGAAACTGCCAATAAAGTATCCACTGCGTATATGAATACTTTCGAAGTTGTGAATGGCAAGGCGGGCTTCAAAGTCGTTGTCACCGGAAAGAGAAACCAATTGATCGCGTTCAGCGCAAATTTAGTTGTTAAAAAGAATTCTTTAGATCCTAGTACTGCGGTCGATAAAGAGACTCAGTTTAGGGATATTGATCTATGGATGGGACGAATTGCTTCCAAGGACTTGGCCTTCAGTCGCTCGATTTCAGATGCTCGGTTGGTACAAAATAGCACCAAAGGTCAGATTACAATTGATATGATGGTATCATCGGCGGGAACGGGAACGAAAAATTCATTCACTTTGCGTTTTACTCGTATTCCAGTGCCAGCGGTTCTTTAACTCGTCAGGGACTGTGCTTACCAACCTTTCGAGACGTATTTCTAAAACTTTGTTTAAAACGTAGTCTTAAAATTTTTAAAAATTTTTGAAAATATTCCAAAGAGCCCGGACGCATTCGGGCTCTTTTTTTTGGCATCTTCATTGCTCTAGTGACAATTAGGGACAATGGAGTTTGAAATTTGGAATATTTTGACACCAAATTCAGCAGCAAAGCCGCAAGGTATCAAACTCTAAAGTTAAGTTAACAGATGGGGCTGTTTTGATTTTAAATGTAAGAGGCTATTTAAGTCTCGGGGGTTTTGATGAATACGCTGGATAGAAACCAAATTTTACCACCTGCTTTGTCTGATTATTTAGACTATCGGCTGTTCTTACAGGATTTTTATCACTATAAAAAAGAACTCACTAAAAACGATCTCCGTCCCTATAGCTATCAGTTGTTTTCGGCGGCGGCGAATATCAAGTCTCCGAATTACCTAAAGATGATTATCGAAGGGCAAAGAAATTTGTCGGATGATATGATTTTGAAATTTGCCAAAGCCTTGGCGTTGAATAAAGAGCAGACGGAAGAGTTTGGATTTTTAGTTCATCTGAATCAAGCCGACGATACCACCGAACGAAATGTATATTTAAAGAAGTTATCGGAAGTGCGTATTAATCAAAAGCTGAAGTCTGGTGAAATTGATCGTCGTATTTGGGAAAAGATCCCAAACTGGGTGGCTTGGGTGATATACGCGATGATTGATCAAGAAGGCGTTTCATTTGACACGAAGTCTTTGAAAGATCTTTTACGCAATAAAGCGTCTGATCAAGAGATTGAAAGCGCATTGAACTCTTTGATTTCCAGTGGTGAGATTCGTAAAGATCCAGTGACGGGGGAAATGAAGCGTTCTCATAACTTGATGGATTCAGCAGAAGAAATTCCGGTAGCTTTAGTGCGTAAATTGCAAATGCAATTGATGTATATTGGCTTAGAGTCGCTCTACCAAGAGGCTCCTCAAGAGCGCGAGTTTGGTACGTTGACGCTGTCTTTGACCAAGGAAGAGTTCGAGGAAACTAAGTTTAAACTGCGTCAACTCCGTAAGACTTTGAACAAAGACAATGCGATTGCCCGGAAAGAAAAAAAGGGCGAGCGCATTTATCAAATCAATATTCAATTATTCCCGGTTACAGATGTTGCAAAACCAAATGCGCTGACGGCTGGGAATCTGTCCATGGCTGCGACCGAGACTTCAGGGAAGCCATCTGTTCAAGATTTAGCCGAGCAAGCTATGCAAGCGGCAAATATTTTTGAAACGGAAAGACAGATTTAGTTTTATTTTATTTTTTCATTGAGTTTCGTATTTTAGCGTCTGAAGTTTCTCTAAACTAAACTAAACTAAACTAAACTAAACTAAACTAAACTAAACTAAACTAAACTAAACTAAACTAAACTAAACTAAACTAAACTAAACTAAACTACTTGATTGAGTTTATAAAAATGCAAATTTTTAAATTTCAGGACTTGTTTTTTTAAAGGTTTTTTGGTTCTGTTTTTTGGCAAAAAAACCTATCGCGCTAAGTCTTTAATATTTTTACTGAAATTTTACTTGTTTGTGCTTTTTTGCATAAAGATTGGGATAATTATGGTTCTTAAATTGGAATTGAAATTTCTTAAATTTACGGTCTAGGATGTGGATAAGTCTGTGGGTACAGTTGATAACTCTTTGTTTTTTGTATTTTTTTCCTAAAAATTGAGCTGCACAAATAAAAAAAAATGGTGATTGACATAAGATTTGTTTAATTTTGATGCGATAAATCAATCAAAATTAACTTACATTTGTTATTAAGTTCATCTAGTTTTGAATGTTTTTTTTAGTTCTAAAGCAGAGCAAATTTTTTCTAAAAAAGGTTTATTTTATGAACACGACAAGGCCCTGGGGAAGTGCCGAAAAGCAAACTTGGTTCAAGCAACAAACCATTAAGCGCTCATATTTACAAGATGTTGTTACTCAAATTAAAAAGTTGAATTCTGCGTTTGAGATTGTCTCGTATGGAGCGCTTTCCATTCAGCCCAGTTTGTACCCACTCTATTTAGTTAAATCTAAAAATTTTGATTTTGAAAAGAAAACCATCCTGATCACGGGTGGTGTTCATGGGTACGAGACCAGCGGCGTGCATGGAGCGATTGCATTTATGGAGCGTGAGGCTCGGAACTATTCACATAGTTTTAATTTTTTGTGTACTCCATGTATTAGTCCATGGGCTTACGAGACGATCAATCGCTGGAACCCAAGGGCCATCGATCCTAATCGATCGTTTGTTCTGAATAGCTCTTCAGAGGAATGTGATTTTTTCCTTAAAGCGCTTCAGCCATACATATCGCAAATATATGCTCATTTTGATTTGCATGAAACAACGGACACCGACAATACAATTTTTCGTCCTGCAAAGGCATTAAGAGACGCAAAGCCCGAGGATCCTTGGACAGAAATTCCTGATGGTTTTTACGTTGTTGGAGATATCGATAATCCAGTGCCAGAGTTCCAAAGGGCTATCGTTGCTTCGGTGAAGAGAGTCACTCACATTGCACCTGCTGATGAAGATGGAAGGATCATCGGTGAGAACCTTGCGCAGGAAGGTGTAGTTAACTATCCTATTAAAAAACTTTCGTTGTGTGCAGGATTTTCAAATGCAAAATATACGACGACAACGGAAGTATATCCCGATAGTCCAAAGGTGACTGATCAAATTTGCGTGGACGCGCAGGTAGCAGCTATCGTGGGTGGATTGGAGTATCTTTTGTCATGAAAAAACCAACAGCTGTAAAGTCATTGGACGTTCCCCTGCGAGCCAAGCCGTCGATCTATCCTGAACCATTCTGCTCGATGATGGTAGGTCGTGAAAAACGTCAATTGGGAGAAATTTTCGGGTTGAAAAATTTTGGTGTTAATATAACTCGGATGAAGCCAAACGCACAGTCATCATTAATGCATAAACATGCCAAGCAAGACGAATTTATTTTTATTTTGGAAGGCGAGCCGACATTAATTACAGAGGATGATGAAATGCAACTATCTCCGGGTATGTGTGCAGGGTTTGCGGCGGGTGGACTGGCTCATCAACTGGTGAACCGAACAGACAAGGACGTTTTGTACATAGAAGTTGGCGATAGAACGGCAAATGACGAGGTTACTTATCCTTGTGATGATATAAAAGGAACTTTAGATCAGAACGGACAGTGGGTATTTACGCGAAAAGATGGTAGTTCTTACTAGCAGCCTATTTGCAGGATTAAATCTCTAAGAGATTGGCAATTTCATAAAAGTAGAATATTATGAATTGTCTTTGTGAACTTTTTCAAGTGGGGGCGACATGGCTTCGACGTGGGAAGTGAAGCAAAGGGAGCATACCGGGGCGCACAGGGACCTCGTTAAAAAGGTGCAAACTTTATTTGCTGACAATAACGTAGCAATGGCAGCTTAGTTCTGCCACGGATCCCGGCTGAATCGATGGTGTTGAGCTGAAGATCTGTTATTAATGCCATACCGGTCGAATGTTGTTCTCTGTAGGGCATCGACCTAAATAAACTGCGGGGGTGATAGTTGGAATTTTGTTTGTGGAAGTCCGCCTATCTAACTAAAAACATAAACTAAGTATGTAGCGCCTTTTCGTGGAACTCTTGCGGACCCGGGTTCAATTCCCGGCGCCTCCACCACTCTTGACGGGGGTCATTTGGCCCCCGACCTTTTTCAAATACTTAACTCTATTTTTTAATAATTCTCCAATGATTTTAATAATTTGTATTACAAAAATATCCGTCTAATCCATTACACCAAAACCCCGGTCCATTTTAATATGAGGCCCAAACGAAGACCGCCGGGCCTCGTTGGTTTCAATTTTTCACGATTTACTAAATATGTAGTAAAATTTCTGGCAATTTGCTAATATCCGCTTATGAGTAAGCGGTCATCAATGGTCATCCCCACGAAAGAGGGACGGCTCCTAAAAAAACTACGAACCGATAAAGAATTATCCATGCACAAGTTAGCGGTGCAAGTGGGTGTGACCGATAGTTATATCGCCCAAATGGAAACAGGGCGAGCGAACCCGCCCAAGGGTGAAATTCTCCATCGTATGTTGATGGCCCTTGGAACGAATGAAAAAGCCTTTAAAGAAAGAGTCCGTAATTTCAAAGAGGAAAGAACCGATGCGGAAGTGATCGGTGAATTATTAAAACGAACGAAAGACGATGATATTAAAATGTTCCGTCAAATGATGGAGGCCAAGCTCGCTATTGGCAAATAACCCTTACAGGTATCTGTTAGAAACTAAACCGCCTTGAGCTTGCCCCGTTTTTTCTTTTCATCTTCAAATAACACAAGCGATGTTCCTGCGATGTCTGATTTTTTCAGTTCCCCGATGTAGTGCTGGGTGGTTTTGAGATCAAGATGCCCCAGAATTTTTTGAACCTTCAAAATAGGGGTATTTTTTAGAAGGAGGTTCATCGTATAGGATGCACGGAGCGAGTGAAAATTAGGCCAGATTTCTTCTTTATCAGTCACCGTCTGCATGATCCCGTTTTCATCTTCTTTTTTTATCTGACGGGTAATGGTTTTAGGTGAATATCCCGCATCGGTTAATGCCTTTTTCACGGCCTTGGCTGGGCCGTGGCCCTTTTCCCATTGATTGTGGCGATCAAAAACATAAACCTCATGGGTAAACTCGCTTTTCTTTTTGTGTTTTAATAAAAAGTTTTTCAATTCAGGTGCGGAAATATCCACTATGCGGGTGTGGCCTGATTTTGGTGTTTTTTCGGATTTCGTTTTCCAATTATGGGAGCTATTCACATGAAGGATATTTTCATCAAAATCAATATCCTCCCATTTCAAGGCATAGAGTTCGCCCGATCTTAATCCCGTATAGTAGGCCAAGAAAAATACAGGCTCCCAATAAGTGTCTTTAGCCTTTTCCATCATTTTCTCAAACCACTCTTGCCTAATCCAAGCGACGGGATTGGGGCGAGGTTTTTTAATATAAATATCAACGGCGGGGTTCACAAATAGTCTGCGGTTTTTGATGAGCCAATTAAAAACGGCTTTAACGGCTCGCAGATAATCTTTTCGACAAGCATCGCTTAGGTGTTCCGCTCCCAAGCGACCGTATTTGATCTCCATGACCATTTCTTCAGTAATATGAGAAACCCATTGGTTATCCCACGGCTTGGTTTTTTCTAAATATGTTTTTATTTTATCGACTTCGCCTTGGCCGATTTCACCAAGTTTTCGTCGCTTGTCTAAAACCTCAATATATCCCTTACGAGCATCCCGCCACTGCGGTTCTTTTAATGCCCCTTTGTTGTATTGGAGGTTTGAAAGTTCACGGACAAATTCTTTTCTTTTATTGATGGCATTTTGTCTGCCCTTTACTCGTCTGGCTCTGCGGGTAATCAGGCGACCATTGACCCGCCTTTTAACGGCGACGGTGTAATAGTCCTCACCCAGGAAGCGGATGTTTTCCATATCGTAGCGACCGAGTTCGGTGGGCTTTCTTCTTTTTAGTTTTGGCTTTTGCTCGCCATCTTTTTTATTTTCTTTACTCATACAAATCCTAAAATTTTTGATCGACGATCTGCCATCGAAAATCAGGTCTGTCCACGACTTTCTGGGCCTCGTTGGGTTCAATATCCTAGGAGGCCATCTTTTTCAGGTTTTCAAGGATGTATTTTTCAGGCTCAAGCGATGAAGTCTCTTGGTCGCTAAATTCACGAACAATGCGGTTTAGAGCAGGTTTTTTCATAAAACCCATATCGCAAAGCCTAACAAAATCATCCTTGGTAATTCCCGTCATCACTTTAAAAAACTGTGGGGACTTGGTTTGAATGACATCGTCGATTTTATATTCCCGCTCATAAGTCATATAAATAAAATCGGCCATGCAAATCGCTAATCGCTTGATTTGAGTCGCATACCATTTTTTAAGACTCTTTCTTTCCTTGTCCTCATCTTTTTCTGCAAAGTCGTCGATGATTTTTTCTTTTTCTTCTGGAGTAAGATTTGGGTCATCCTTCGCCGTTTCTAAATCAGTCGCATCACGACCGATCTGGATTAAGTCATCGGCGGATATATCGGCCACCTCTTGGGTGCGATAACCTTTTACCTTTTTTAAAATTTCTAAAATATCTGGGTATTGCTCTAGTAGTTGGAGGTGTCCAAAACTCACAAGCATATTGGATGTAATCCTACGGGCGAGGGCAATGCGACCGCCATCGTGATTTCCAGCCTCTAAAATATCCTTGGCGGTAGTAGGATCAGAGGTCAAACTTCCCTCATAAAACCGCTTAATATCCAAGGTATCACATAACCCCTTGGCTACAATTTCAAGAGTGTTGCTATTTATGTCAACTTGTTGCTCGTAGCTCTGCTCTTGGTCTATTTGATCGGCGATATTGTAAGCACAATCATAGGTCACTTTAAGGCATCGACTAATGGCAAAATCAAAAACAAAGGCTTTTGTTTTAATGGGCTGTTTTGTTTTTTCATTCACCCATGCGGACTGCACACGGAAGATCGCTTGGTAGTAAGCCTCACCCGATTTAATATCATTCAAAATTAAAATACTGTCCCATTCTTTGATTGTGACCCCTGTTAAAAAACGGCCACAGGAAAAAGTAATGGTTCCTAATTTTGTTGGGTCTTCATTGGCATCACTGATCGCCCTTTGTACCGAAGATTTTTCCCTCGCTAAAATGGCCTCGCTTTCACCGTTGCGACTGGCATCGCTACCCGAAGCATTGATTAAAATGAATTTAGAAAAATGCGGGTGGTTTTGTAGTTTTTCAATCAGGGCAGAAATACCATCAACCCGATTCATCCACCAAACGGTGTGTCTTTTAGCGGGGCAACCTAATTGCTGTCCTAATTTTCCATAAACACTCACAGAGCGGGCATCATGGCCTTCTTTATGTAAGCCTTCAATGAAATGATCGACCGCATTTTCATAAACAAATGAAAGCTCCTTGGTGTCTTCATCCCTTTGGGCTTCAAATAGTCTATTAAGTGAAAAATCAATATCATCGGTTTCAAATGTGGCCCGTTGCTCGGCGATGTCCGTATCGGTAATTTCAATGGCCGATATATTAAGATCGGGCATCAAACGATAAATTTTATCCGCTTGATTTTGTGGGTCGGATTCAATTTCTTCTTTTTTATTTTTTTGTTCGTCTAGGTAGCTGTAGGTATAAACTTGTTGAGCGGAAAAATCGTCTTGCTCAATCAAGCGGAATGGAGTCCCTGATAAGTAAAGCCGTTTTGAAATTTTTAGTTTACTTAAAATGTTATTGGCCCGCTCGGTATTGCCGTAGTGAACCTCATCAAAAATTACTAAATCCCATTCAATATCTGGGATCCGTTTTAGCCTTGGTTTAATTTCTCCATTTTCACCGATGGATAAATCTTGAAAAGAAACACACAAAACAATCGGCCCACTTGACCGAGGGAAATCACCCGCATCGCTCAAACTTGGATCGGCAGGGCGGTCGGATTTTGCTTTTGCTCTAATTCCTATCCAGTCTTTAAAATCCACCTGCTCATTAACGGTATCAATCCATTCACCTATAACATCAGGTTTATAGGTCACGATCAGAGTAGTGCGAGCATTGATATTTTTCGCTAAATGAATACTGGTAAAACATTTACCAAATCGCATCTTGGCATTGATAAGAAAACGGTCGGGGTGAGTAGCGGACTCAATGACTTCTTGTGGGTAGCCCTTATTAAACCATTTACTGGCTTTTTCTACGGCTCCCGCTTGTTCTTTACGGAGTTTGTAATGCTCGGTACGGGAACAATTATTTACGATTTCATTATAGGCTTGGCGGACATCTTTAAAAGGGTCGGAGGTATTTTTAGCTTTAAACCATTCTTGGCCCGGGCCATTTTCAATTTTCTTACATCCATTTTTGATCAGTTGTTTATGGATGCTATGATCCTGCACTCCATCGGGAAGCTCACCAATGATTTGATAAATTGGATTTTCAGGATTTGATGAACCAAATTGGTTCCAAATCCTGTCTTCACCGATTTCAACTTTTGTGTGACCTACTTTAACCCAACCGTCTTTTAAATAAGTTTCAGTCGTGTAGGCATAGAGTAGCAGTTTTCCCATGTCTTATGACCACTCCTGAACTTTCTTTTTAATGTGTTCGATTTCGTCTTTTGAAAATTTAAAATAATTATAAATACTTTCATCAGTCCATTCTTTGGACATATCTAAATAAGGAACCCAAGCCCATCGTTCTCTCGGAATATGTTGAGTGATTTTTCTCAATCCTAAAAAATACCGAGAAAATGTAGTGCCCAAATACCTTACCAAGTTTTTAGCCTGTTTTTCATTATCAAAGGTATCAATCACCATATATGTTTCTGTGAGAATTTCTCCAGGTTTTGCGATAAAAATTGAAGAAGCAGGAAGTGTTTTTCTTCGTTGGCCTTTTTTTCCTCCGTAGGCTCCCGGAATACAGACCTTATACTTATTTATTTGATCAGTTTTCTGTGGGATGTTTGATTTTTTTATGTAATTAACCGTTTTATTTCTTCCAATGCACTTAACTACATCCAGCCCATTTGGATTTTCACTTTTATTTTTTTGAAAATAATCAGTAGGCAATCCAAAGGGCTTACGAGACCAAGCAACATCAGAAACCCAGTTATTGCTCCAGATATTTCTCATCTTTTCCAACAATGAATAAGCCATTGGATCATCGGGAATAATGTCGTAGCCATTCAAGTCTAATTCAATGCTATGTTCACTTGTAAAAAATGTCGGCTTGCCATTGTATGAACTTTGCCAATTCACAAAACAAACACCACCATCAATATCAACAGTCGGAAAAACTTCACCCGATCTTTCAAAGTGTTTGATCTGTTTTAACTGTGTAGAACTCATCATTTGGTTTCTAAAATTGTCAAGACCTTTACCTCCTGCAAACCATCGTGAGGGAATGACTAAAACAAAATCGCTGATAAGCGGTTCAGTGATAAGTTTCTCCACAAAAAGTTGATAAATAGGGCGGGCAGATTTTTGAGCACCACCATCTTCTTCTTGGTATGGCGGGTTTCCGACGGCGATAATTTTTTTATTTTTTGTCTTTGAATTGATGTATTCGATCATATCCTTGATCTCCTTTTCATATTTTTCTTTATTAAGTGTTCCGTCTTCCTCGGACAAGTAATGCCCGTCACGGATGATGTGGTTAAATTCTTCTTTGTGTGAATTTTCATTTCCTAAAAAAGTGCGGATGCTGAGTCGGTGATGCCTTTCATCAGGTGCTAACCCAAAATAGCGATTAGACTGGTAAATTTCTTTCATCACCATATCCACATCTAAAAGTTTGGCTTTACCTTTTGATTTGGCCCAACAACTATGAAAAGCACAGGCAAGCAGTAGCTCGCCCGCTTTGCAGAATGGATCAAAGAAAACTACATTTTCATCGGCGAAAACTTCCTCGCCGAGTAGAGCTGCCATTTCAAGAGCCTTTTCCATTGCCATAATAGGTTGATCCCGCCCAATCACATGGGCAAGAGTATCAACGGTGTGAGCAATGGTAGGCTTGATCGCTATGGCTCCCATTCTATGCCCCTACTGATAGCGACCTGCTTGGCTTGCGAGCGGTGTCTTGTGGTTTAGTGATTTCAATGATGGCTTTGGCAAATTCATAATCATCAAAGCCTCTTAATTTTCCTGAAAGAATGGCATCAATAAAGCGGGCTGATCGCTCATATTCAAGCGGGATGGTTTTAGAGGCTTCGCAGGACTCATAAAAATTTACCCACGACAAATCAAAATCCATCGGTTGGTGACCATTTTGTGAAAACCACTTAGCCCCTGCTTTGGTAAGGTTGGCACTGGCCTTGGCATTTTCTGGATTACTCAAAGCGGACAAGGTTTCATTTTCATCAATATGCCACTTGATCGCCGATAAAATATGGGCGAAAAAATCCCTCTTCTTTGAAAACAGAATGGCATCACTTTTAATTTCTAATTTTGTTTTTAAAAAATCCAAGGTGGCTGATAAAACTCGTGATCGGCAGTTTTCAACATTTTTAGGATCAATATCAATCGCCCACAAAGTATTAAGGGCATTAGCAACGGCATAGAATGGGGCCTCTGCGGTTTTACCGCTCAAACCTTGAGCCACCGCTTTTTTATAAATTCCTTCAAGTCGTCTTTTGTAAATTGGTAGGACGATATTTCCGTGGCCCGCACAAGGTTCAAAAAAAGAAATTTCCTCGTCTGACCACAAGCCCCGCTTATCTTTTGCGAGTAGGTTTAACATATCCTCTACATAAGACTCTGGTGTGAAAACTTCGCCCAAATCTTTGATGCGGTCTTTACTGCGATGAAATAATTTTTCTAGGTCAACAATGTTGCTCATCCGTGGCTCCCGTAATTTACACTTTTCTAGTGTCTGTTTCGGGTTGCCACTTGTAGAACTTTAAGCAAGTTAGCGGAAATCCTTGGGTATCGGTAAAAACTGCCCAACGGTCTTACGGTTTTTAGTCAAGTAATCGTCGTTATGAAAAAATAGCGAGCCAAAAGTCTGACGGACTTCCTTACAGGTATCTGTTTTAAAATATCTCAGCGAGGCCCTCGGTTTTTCCGTTGGCCCCACAAGGGCCAAAAACGGAAAACACCGAGAAAGCTCTTTTTTTAAATTTTTCCGTTAGGAAAAAACAGATCCTAACAACCGATTTATAACTTGTAGGAATAGTTCTTATATCTTTTATCCTGTTTCCCCGGGGATAACCGACTTTTTAATTTCTCCATTTAACCCCTACCCAAAAAGGAGGGTTACAAAATGGAAGAATATAAAAAAAATGAACCACAAAATGAAAACAATGCGGGAAAAAAATCTATCCCAGTATATTTCACCCCGATCCCCAACATTCTCATTCAAACAGAAATGTTAGAAAAATTAGAGAAGGATCTCGCTATTCTTTTTATGAGTTATATCTCGGCGGGCGGTTGCTGTTTAAGTCGTGCAAGTTTGAAAGATAAAATGCAGGTGGGGCCGTATCATTTGGATCGAGCTATAAAACGGCTTCAGTATCGGCAGATGCTGAGGGTAGTAAATGGTAAAATGAGGAGGGACATACCTGAACCAAGAAAAGAAACTAACCGTTATATTTTTGAAAAAGATCCCTACAAGTGGAGGGTCACTAAAAAATTTCAAGAAATAATCATTCAGCAAACATTAGACCTAAAAATGGAACCCCGCCCTTTTGAGCATGATCCATTTCCTAACGACATAGGTTTTGAAATTGCCTTCGAGGCTACATTTCCCAAATATGCCAAAGGTCGCAAGGGACGAAAAAAAGAACAATTAACCATTACTGGAGCAATGGTCAGAATTGATTGGGGAATGAAATACCTAGAGCTAACCAATAGGTCTTTTAGTTTTTTTGAAATCGCAAAGCTGTATTTAGAAAATTATGACTTAATTCAAGTGGCACATTCGCCAAACCATAAAATGAGAAAGGCAGAGGCCAAGTATTTTTATGCCCTTGGTAAACTATTTGGTGAGGCTTATCGGGGTGAAATGTCTGAAAGGGATAAACAGGACTGCACCTATTTTGATGAAGCCGTCAAAATTTTTGGAGAAAATGCCGAGGAAATTTTAAAATATATGATTGACAGCAGAGATGCAGGGTGAGGCCCGGAAAGGAAGGTTCAACGGGCCTCTGGTTTGGTGGTTAATCATCATCGTTGGGTTTTGATTTTTTCTTTTTGTTGGCTTGGCCTTCTTCAATGCCAAAACCGAGTCCAAAGAAAAAAGCCACGATAAGCCACCACCATTCCACCTGCATACTTTTATAAATGGAATTTCTATTTCCTAAAAATGGCCTCAATCATCGTGCCGATAAACCAAGTAAAGCCTGAAATAAAAAGCATTACCGATCCCGACCGTGGTTCTATAAAAAAGAACATAATCAACCCTGCGATCAAGGTGCAAAGCCACCATAAGAAAAGCCAATAAAGGATTACATATTTTTTATTAAAAGGTCGCCCCACGGGTCGTTTCGTTGTCATACGGGTTAAATGGATGCCCGCCCTCCATTTATATTCACGGAGGTCATTATGGACATTGAACACCTTTACCTTTGGATGTTGAGCAAGCGAGCCTTGAGTGATGTAGCTTTGCGGGTTCTTTTGTATATTCAAATCGCCCACAAGGTCGGGCCAAACCCAGAAAAAAGAATCGTATTCATTAGTCGTCGTCGTATTTGTAAAAAAATGGGGATTTCTATTGGGGCCTGTCGTTCCGCCGTGAAGCAGTTAGTGGATTTAGGATTTATTAAAATGACTGACCCCAAGGGTAATCCTGTTGAGGATTTATCCTCTAATTGGATGCTCTTACAAAGAAAAGAAAATCTTAATTGGGTCAATATTAAATCTATTATTGATCAAGTTGATAAGCCTGAAGGCTTATCAGATGGGGGATCAGTGAATGATCCTGAGTCGGGCGGTCTTTTCGATAATTTGTTTAGGAAGTAGGTATAAACCTATTCAAAATAATTATTTTGTAGCAATGGGTGGCGGGTGCATTGATGAATGACCGTGGATAATTTCGGCGAGTTTGGTTCCCATTTAGGTTTTTAGGTGATGAGTTTCATCACTATTTTAATAATCCAAAGAAAGGAGCCATCCCCAATGAACAGAAAAGAAAAGATAAATTATTATCCGTTTGTTGAATTGCCCGATCCAAAAATTCGCTACCTCATCCGTGATGAAAAAAAAGAACCCCTCGCTGTGCTTCGCTTTGATGACGACGGAACCCCACAGCTTCGCTATTTAAGGCCCGTGTCGCCCGCTTACGAGGCCCTTATGCTTGACCTTATGAATGAGAAGCAACGGCTTTTGTTCGGCCTATAACGGGCTTATAGGGCCTTGTGTGGGCTAGTCCCATGATGGATCGGCGACTTATCTTCGATGCGTTTTTTTTAAATTTTCGATGGTAAAATTTAAGAGTGGTCAGGAGGTTTTTATGACTGCTTCTATTATTGCGGGCTTGCTAATTGCGATCCCCGGCTTATTACTCGTAGGTATTCCTCTTATTTGTGGGACGGTTGCCCTTTGCTCTCTGATTGGGGTCGCCTATGCCGTGCTAAAGGGAATTTTAGAAAATGTCGGCTTGCGATTTAAGCCAAAATTCATCCCTGTGCCGATGAGCGATGATGATATAAAAATAAAATATCACGAACTTGATAACAAAGAACACGGTTATAATCCGCTACGGCAGGACTTTGCTTCACTTGAATTATTCCCACAGAAACCTGTGATTACTCAAATTAAAGCCGATGCGGAAAAACTGTTCCCACGGGTGGATTTTAAATTCATTCAAGGAAAAGATATTTATCGTGAAGCTAAAACTTATTTTTTAAGAATGTTGATCGAGCGGGCCACGATGATTGATAAAGGTTTGTGGGATGCTGAAAAAGAAAAACAGTGGGTGAATTTTAAGGGCCGTCCAAAACAGATGCTAGAACTGGATCAGTTTTACTTGGATTGGCATTACAAACAACTCGGTCAAGAAAACCTTGTGGCCACAAGGCTTGTGAGTTGATTAAGCCACTGATGGCAATGGCCCAAACTTTTTGAGTAGTTCACGATATTTTCTAAAATCATCCAAAGATGCGGATCCGTCTTTGATTTTAGGTTGAATTTCCCGCATGAAATTTAGTCCGTCATTGTCTTTTAAAAGTTGATGAACATTGATGGCGGTTTCTACGGGGTTGTGCGGAATTTCCAAAACCGTTTTTTCTAATCGGTGCTTGGCAATTTTAAAATAATTGCTATCCATTTCCACACCAATAAATCGGCGGTTAGCAAGCAAGGCCCCAACTCCCGTGCTAGATGACCCCATAAGCGGGTCTAAAATAACCGCACCGGGGATTGAGAAAAGTTCCACTAGGAATTTCATCAGGGCGATGGGTTTAACCGTTGGATGAAAATTAAATTCATTGGTAATTTCCTCGTTTGCATGGCCATTTTTCTTGGGTCTTTTATTTGTAGCCCCATCAAAAAATAATCCCTTACAAGCATCCGCTCTTTCTTTTTGTGAGGCCCGTGGGAAACTTAAAACACCAATGCCCGAACCTTTACCGCTTAACTGGTCTTGGATGATTTGCTCATACTCACAAAGAATATCCCCCGCATAGCAACCATTTCCCAAAATATCGGCGGAGTTTAATACACCCGTGCCGTATTTGATAAGATTGATGGCAAGGTTTGGGGCTTGGATTGGCTTTTGGGCGATGATGATGTCCTCATAAAGTGGCCGTATATCACCACGATAATTTCCAAAAAGCTCTAGGACTTTTTCATTGGCTCCCGCATCTTTTAATCTTTCATCAAGCGGTTCCGTTTTAGATGCACCTTGGCCGTGAAACCAAATGGTCTTATCTTTGATTTCAAAACCCGCATCCTCAATGGCCTTGGCAAGATGATGACTTGTCCGTTTAGCACAAAAGGCCACCAAGTAGGCCCCCGGTTTTCCTATACGATAACATTCAAGCCACACTTGCGGGCCGGGAACATTAGCATCCCATTCATTGTGATTGTATCCCAACCCATAAGGCGGGTCAGTGATGATGGCATCAATGCTATTATCGGGTAGAACCCGGAGGGCATCCGGACTTTTCCCATTACAGATTGAAAACGGACTACTATTTGGGCTTACAGGTATCTGTAAGAAATTGGGTGTTTTCATATTAAGCCACCTTTCCTTGGTGGCTCTTAATGATTTCATTGGCCCATTCAGCAAGGGCTTTGATTTTTTTCAAGTCATCCGCATCTAGGGATTTCCTATCAATGGACTTTTGAACTTTATCAAAGCTACCAATGAATTTTTTAAATTCATTCACGGGTGCGGGTGCAGTTTCAGGCTTGGCCTTTTTAGATTTTCTCTTGAATGAGTTAAACTCTTTAACCACGGCCTGAATTTCAATGAATTTCATCGCATCCAATTCTTTAACCGATTTAACGGCTAAAAGATTTTTTAAATCGTCCGTTCCATTTTTTAGACGGCTCAATTCAATAAGATGGGAAATTTTTAAATCAAGGTTGAAAACCGGGCCATTATTAGCAAGGCGGATGTATTCAAAGGCCCTTGATGATTTGAAACGGAAATCCCGTTCCGCTAATTCCTTGATGGCGGATTTCACATTGCGGGTGATTTGCTTTTTATTTTTCTCACCATATTTTTCAGTAGCGGTATCCGTTAATTGTGTCTCTATCTTTAAAAGATAGGATGCGATTTCCTTATCGTGTTCCGTTCCTGATTTGATGGCCGTGATAACTAAATCCATATTGGCTTTTAGTTGAGCCATCGTTTTAGCCGTGAGTAATTCACTCTTATAAGAGTGGCTTTTCTCTTGGCTTGCCACGGTTTCAAAACCTTTGACCCAATTAAATTGGGGTTTTGGTTTATCCACCTTTTTGCCTTTGGATTTTTTCACCTTGGCATTTGTAGCGGGTTTGTCCGTAGTCATATCAACTACTGACGGGTTATTGGTTTGGGTTTCTACTAACTGACTATCATTTTTAGTTCTCATTGGAACCTCCTTACCTTGGAGTATAATCCGCACCCAAAAATTCACGGAAAACTGGGGAACTAACTTTTTTAATAAAGAGTTCCCCATCGGCGACTGAATAAAATCACCGACGAGGGAAATTACAGGTATCTGTAAGGAGGATTATTTTAGGAGAAAAATTAGAGGCCGAGGGATTTCAACTTACTCTTATAAATCTTGATCTGGTTTTCATTGTCTCGAACTTTATCGGCAACATCTTTTGCGGTGACCTTAAAGCCAAGCCTTTGCCCAAATTCAAAATTTAGTTTTCTGGCAATGTATCCGTGGATGCCATAGAGGGCCTTAACCTTACTTTTTCCAGCTTCAAGACCACCAATCCAATGTGGCTCCATCAAGCAATACATTAGGAGCGAATACACTTTAAAAAAATCAAACGATCTATGGCTAATAACGATCTCGCCATTTTTTGTAATGGTGATGAATTTTTTAAGACTGTGCTTTTCGGATTTTAAAATACTGTTCTGGATTTCGTCGTTGATTTTGATTTTTAATCCATCCAAATAGGCAAGCACATCATCGGGGGAAATTGCGGGGCCGTCTTTTTCTAACTTTGAGAAGAAATCTTTTAACTTATCAACATTGGCATATCGTTTTTGAATTGCTTGTTCCGCACTTTTAATGCGATCCATTTTTTGAAGGGCCAGCGGATGCAGTCCGTAGTTTTCTTTTGTCCTGATTTTTTCTAAATAGAGATCAATAATGTCCGTGAATTTATCGCCTTTGATTGGAAATTTAATGGGTCTTTCATTTTCGTAAGCGAAGGCCGTGTTAAGTTTTTCGTGCATGATGAGTTGGCGGAAAACGATCTCTGTGTAGATATATCGATCTCTACTGATATTGTAAAAAAAGTAAATATCATCAAACCACTTGCGGGCTTGCTCTAGTCTTTTTTTATCGGTCTTATCGGTAAGCTCTAAAATCAGGCTTGGCATATTAGCTCTCTGATTTTTGTTTGCCATTGTTTTCATATTCAATGGTCACTTGATAGGACTTTTTAAATTGATCCATCGGCATAATTTGAGAAATATCGGTCAAATCACCGACTTCAAAAAAATATGGGTCGGGCAGTCGTTCTTTTGAAATGAAAATATATCGGTATTCCCGCTCCTCCATATAGAAAAGGTCTTTCACAAGGCCCCATTTATTACTGGGTATTTTCCCGTGAATGGAATTTAAATCTTGGTATTCAACTAGGCCGTGTCTAATAGCAATGCCAAGCTCAGTCGCTTTCATATTAAGGCGATTATGAAATTCACGGACATTTTCTATAACAAAAACATCATTGCCAAATTTTGAAATGTGATCCGTGACCTGCAAATGTTTATCTATTGTGATTGGCCCCTTTTGGCCTTGAGGGATGGGCTTTGCTAATTCTAATCCTGTATGTAGTGAGAAGAAACATAGGGCTGGGATATTTGACTCTCTAAAAATTTTTAACTTCTGTTCTGGATCAGGTATTAGCTCGGCAATTTCTTGGTCATCTTTTTTTAGTTTGATAACGATTTTTTCAGGGTCAAAAATCGCATCCACCGCTTCATTTTCATCAAAGAAAGGTTTTCCTCGATCTTCTTCTTTTTTGTAATTCCCTATATGGCTCGCACGAAGTTTTCCTTTTTGTAAGGCTTCAAGATGTTCTCGTTTTCCCGCTCTTGCTAAAATTATAATGTTATTGGCAGAGCCGGGAACCATTTCGATAGGCGGGCCAAATTTTGATCCGGGTGTGGTCATAAAATCTCACCCTCCAAGTATTTATTGATTTCATCCATCACCGCCTGAATATCAGTGGCTAAATCTTTTTGAACTTCGGGAGCGGTGGCTTTTAAATAAATTCCCCAATATCGTTGTATGTTTTCAATTTGATCCTTGGGAATGGATAATTTTTGAAGATTGGTTCCCCGATTAGTGAATGTAGCCTTGATTGCGGTCTTTACCGATTTTTTGTCCACCACATCGCCACGGACTAATAATAAAAGGTCGTGATAATCTTTCATGCGACTGTTTTGATCCGCCCGTGCGATAGCGGTTTCTAATTTTTCGGCGAAGATACTTTCAACGGGATAGGCCCATAGATGAATTTCTTTTTCAAAGAGCGGGGCTTTTTCTGTTCCTAAAAGTTTCATCGTGATTTCTGTGGGCTTCACGGCATCGCCCACACCAATATCAATAAAGACCTTGGTTTTTGTGTTCCCTAATTTTCCGATGACCGAGACTTGATAGCCCGGATATTTCATGTGGGCATGGGGTAATGGCCCCACATCTAAATTTTCAAAAGAAAAACCATCCGTCAATGTAAGGGCCGATACTTCGGTTAGATATTTTTTTACATCATCAATGGATGCGGTCAGGTCTTTGATTAAAAAATCGAGATCCCGTGTTTCCCTTTGCAGATCAATATAGCGGAGTAAGCACATCGCCCCTTTAAAAATAAAGTTTTTTCTATACGGTGAAATAGCAAGGCGGGCGAGCCACCTTTCAAGCACGACTTCTTGCCAAACATCGTTAAAAGTTCGCCCCTGTTTTTGGGCGATGTTTTTTACTTTTTCTTTGGTGGATTGCTCAATGGCTTTGGTGTTGATTTGGTTCATGTGAGTGCCTCAATATAAGGGACAATATCCACCCGCAGTTCTTTCGCATAACGAGCGAGCTTAGGCAGATCGGGTTTATGTTCATCTGTTCTTTTTAGATAAGATTTTAGGGAATACATGGCGGATTCTTTTGATAGAAAACGGAAGGCATCCACCACACACCTTTCTTTATCAAAAATGTTTATTTTATATTCGCCGAGCTTGATGGTGGTTCGCCCAAGCTCCACATTTCTCATGCGGACGATTTTGGTTTTTGGCCGTCTCATTCCTTTGGAGTCATTAGGAACAGCGATCCAGTATTGCCTTTGAATTTCTTGAGTAAGTCCATAGTAAGAAAGTGCGGAAATAAGGCAGACGGTTCCTTGCGGAATACTGTTAGCGATCTCTAGGAGGTCATGCCATTCAAAGGGAGCGGAGCTTTCAACTTTGGGATTGCGATAAGTCCCATAGGCAACCCGCTCAATGGTCCCAATTTTCGCATAATAGGCCAGTAGGCTTGGACTTAGTCCAAGTTCCTTGGCTTCCTTCGTGGTAAAGGAGGGCCGTTTTAGGAGGCGATTAAGGGCCTTATTTGTTCTCATAGGACAATTTTAGCAATTTACCTCACTTCGTTCAAGTGAGGAGTTTTGATAAAATTCAAAAGTCTGGGAATTTAATATTTATATGAGGCCCAGTGAAGCCCGCTTCGGCCTAACTATTTAATATCACTCAACTAAATCTTATTAAAGATACCTCCACCATTTAGTTTTCCGAGAACATCCGGAGACTTCCAATAAAAATAGTCTCCCCTCACAGGGGAAAATGATCTTTTTTGATCTAAGTTGATCCAACAACAGCCGTAGTTGACGTGGGGTAATTATAGGGGTAACACCCATTGCGAAAAAGGAGTTACCCCAAATGGCTTTAACAGATACCGCTGTAAAGAACGTAAAGTCCTCAGGAAAGACACTTAAGATGTTTGATGGTGGAGGACTCTTCCTTGAAGTTCCGCCGACTGGATCAAAGCGATGGCGACTGAAGTATCGTTTCCATAATAAAGAGAAACTTATTTCATTGGGAACTTACCCGACAGTTAAGCTTAAAGATGCTCGTGAGCAAAGAGATGAAAATAGAAAACTTTTAATCCGAGGAGTTGATCCCAGTGTTCACCGTCAGAATATGAAGGCGGCAGGTGTAGAAAGAGCCGGAAACAGTTTTGAGCTAATTGCGAGAGAATGGCACGTTAGGTTTAATTCTTCCTGGGAAGAAAATCATGCTGAACGAATTTTAAGAAGTTTAGAAAAAGATTTATTTCCTTGGCTTGGTTCAAAACCAATTGCTGAGCTTACTCCAGTGGAAATTTTGAAGTGCATCCAAAGAATTGAAAAGCGAGGAGCTTTAGAAACAGCCCATCGAGCGTTACAAAGATGCGGTCAAATTTTGCGTTTTGCAGTCGCTACTTCACGCGCAAGCAGAGATGTTACCGTCGATTTGCGTGGAGCTTTGCCGCCAGTACAGGGAAAACACCTTCCAGCAATTACCGATCCTCAAAAAGCAGGGGAGCTTCTGCGGACAGTAGAGGCTTATAAAGGAACTTTCATAGTTCAATGTGCATTAAAGTTTGCACCATTTGTATTTGTAAGGCCGGGAGAGTTAAGAAAAGCTAGGTGGGAAGACATTGATTTTACGAATAAAGAGTGGCGTTACTTTGTCACCAAAACTCGGACTGAACACATTGTTCCTCTTTCTTCCCAAGCGGTTAGCATTTTAAAAGAGCTGCGCCCTCTAACAGGTTCAGGTGTCTATGTATTTCCGAGCGCCGCTGGAAAAGACAGGCCCATGTCGGACAATGCTATCTTGGGCGCACTGAGAAGATTAGAGATTCCAAAGGAAGAAATGTGCGGACACGGTTTTAGAGCTATGGCACGTACAATTCTTGATGAGGTCTTAGAGTTTCCTCCTCACTTAATTGAGCATCAACTTGCGCATGCTGTACGTGATCCAAACGGACGAGCCTACAATCGGACAGCCCACCTTCCTCAACGTAAAAAAATGATGCAGGCTTGGGCTGATTATCTAGATCAATTAAAAGTTGGTGGCGTAGTATTAACCTTTAAGTGTAGGGAAAACTTATGAATATAATGCCCCACTTTTCAAAACTCTCAGAAACCTTTCCTGGCTTAAATAGACCGTGGGTGGAATATTTGGATGCCATCCCGGACGATGGAGAAAGGCGATTTAATCAGTTGCTGGCTGTCAATTTTATTATTGACGATTTGGAGTCAGGCGGGACGACGTTACCTAGGTTCTTCCGAGATATTGATGAATGGCTCGATAGAAGCACTCAAGTCAGTTCCTTTGAAGATATTGCTAGAACTCACATTACCAAAAACCCAAAGGATCCTAAAATCAAATTTTTAGAGATACTCGATAAGGAAAATCCAATGGGTACTTCACCAAACCTGTTTGAAGTTCTCGTTCGGGCAGGAATTAGGATGAAGCTTCCAAAACGAGGATTGAGACAAAAAGTTTCGCATCCAAAATGGTTAAAAGGATTTGCTAGGATTTTAGCGAAAGACATTCGGAAAGTCCATCCGAACATGTCTAACTCAGAAATAGCAGGAATTGTAAATAAGGAATTAAAGTCTATAAACCCTCGCCTTGGAACTCCTGACGATGTGATTAGAAAAATGTTTCAAAGTGATCTTTCGAAAGCGTAACGCACTCACTCGGATTTTCTGCGCTAAAATTCGATCATAAAGTTTTTACTCCTCTAGCGAACATCATTAGTGTTCGTTGTATACAGAGGAGTCTAACAATGTCTGAAAACGAGAAAATTTTAAGATTAAAACAAGTGATGGAGCGAACGGGGTTATCGAGAAGCACAATTTATGTTTTGATCGAAGCTAATGATTTTCCTTCCCAGTATAAGTTGGGTGCTAGGACTGTAGGTTGGTTTGAAAGTGATATCAACGGTTGGCTTCAATCCCGTAAACGAGCGCGCGAAAATAATGTATGAGATGGTTTAAGCACTTCATTGACCAAAGCCGAAGCCCCGCCATTGCTCATATCAAGAGAGTACTCGGTATGGCGGGTATCGGATGTTATTGGCAGTTGATAGAAGCATGCGCAGAAAAAATGGAAAAGCGTCGCGAAGAAAACTATAGCGAAAGACACTGTCATTTCTCGTTTGATATATCTCAACTTGCCAACATTCTGGGTTGCAAACCGAAGCGAGTTGAAGTCATTTTGAAGACATTCCAAGAATGTTCACTACTCCAATTCGACAGAGATAATTTCGTTATTAAAATTGATATGCCTAAGCTATTGGAATTCCTTGATCGTGACACAGATCGGGCGCGTCCACTGCGCGGTCGGGCCGAGCTAAGAGATAGAGTAGATAAAAAAATAGAAAAAGAAGAAATCGAAGTAAAGTCTAATGTAGGTATGCCTTTTTTTTATCGCGAGGCAGATATCTTTCTCAAAGCTGTAAAAAAATTTGGATCAAATGATTCGGAAAACCTTAAGGCTTACTTAGGAGAAGACCGATGGTCGTGGTGGCTAGGTATTGGTGGGCAGAGAATTCGCAATACACCACCAAATGAAAAAGGTCGTTCTGATCTGGCTTATGCAATTAAAAATGTAGCAGAAGCCATGAAAAACATCATTTAGTGAGCTTATAAATGGACACGAATAGTTTGAGATGGAGAAAAAAAATAGCAAAGGCATTAGTGCGCATCGCTGGACCTGTGATTGTCGATGACTATTTGAGGGTGGCTCGTCAACTCCCTATGTATTCAGGTTCTTCGTATGAGGAGATTGCGGAAAAAGCGGCGCCAAGGTTTGTCGAAACGTTAATGATGGGTGATGAACCGCTTTGGCCTGACTTTCCTAGGTTAGTTCTAGATGAGTTGAAGAGTTATAGAGTTAAGCGCCTAGTTGAGAGAGTGGAATAGTAATCTAAAGTAGGAGTAAATAGAATCATGTCGAGACCTAGAGGTTTGCCGAAGACTGGTGGGCGAAAGAAAGGAACTAGAAACTTGAAGACTTTGGTTTTAAGAGAGTCGTTGGCTCGCGTCGGATTTGATATAATTAAAGAACTTCATGAGCTGTATCCAAAACTAAATCACGAAATGCAGGCAAAGATTCTTATGTCGTTCATACAGTTTCTTTTTCCTAAGCCTTCTTCAGTGCATATGTCTGATTTAAGAACTTATGAAATGTATAAAAAAAAAGATTCTTCAATCTTTGGAAACTTGGATGGGGGGCCGGAAGATGAGGAAGAATTTGATCCCAATGGCTTCTAATCTTCTAGAAATGAAGAAACTTTTACCTTGAATACCTTAGAAAGCTTGAAAAGTGTCTGTAGATTGTAACCCGATTCGCCGCTTTCAAGTCGCTGGTAGTGTCTGTAGTTGAAACCATGATCGACCATATCCATTTGAGTCAATCCAGATCTCTTCCTATAGCGTTTAATATTCTTAGAAATGCTCATAAGGAGCTTTTCAAATTCAGCATTCCGATTCATCCCATAATGATTCAATACTCGTACTTTTTACGACACGTACTATTTAGTACGTGTTTGGGTTGCCGATATTGATATGGTGGTTGAATTAGTATTGGTACATAACCCAGGAGTAAGGAGAAGCTATGATTGAGCTCATTTTTGTATTAGGTTTTTTAGAGTCTTGCATTTCGGCAACAGTAGAACAAACGATTTACCGACCTAAAGAGAAGTTGCTTGATATTGAAATTGTCCAAAAGCTAAAAAAAGATCCTTCTGAGTGTGGAATGGATAAATACTCAACTGGATTTAAGTGGGTTGTGGTGGACGGAAATGATAACCAAATTGACTATAATTCTCTACAAGCGCTACCGGCTCAAGTCGGATTGAAGAGTAAGATAATTATAAATAACCAGATGCTACCTAAGGATTTTAAGCCGCCTCTGACATTTAAAGTAATGAAATGAAAATTCATGGCGAACAATTTCCGTCCTATTTTCAGCGGATGGGCAGTAATTATCCGCTTATCTGACTATAGATTCCCATAAAAAAGTACCAAAGTGGACAGCGATTGCCCCCACTACCGCAGTAAATATAATTGAATAAAGTGCTTTGAATACCGATCTCAATTTAGCCGCCTGTGCAGCAAGTTCCATATAAGGAAAAAGCCATCTTCCCAAATTAAAAGAAAGTCTAAAAGCAAGTGCCAGAATAAAAAATATAATCAGTGCAGTAACAACCTGTACAACAACAGGAGAAATCTTAATGAATTCGGGGATATTAGATTCAAATTTATATAAATAGATCAAAAAAAGAGGAAAAAAACCTAACCATAACAGTATGTCGTATATATTCTGAAAATGAATAAACCCGTGATGAGTTTTGTGACTTTCAAAAAAATTGTTTAAAAGGCCTCGCATTCCATGAACGAGGGTAGAGTTTAAGCCAGTCACGCTTATCTGACTATCGTTTTTAGTGGAGTTTGAAGGAGCCGAAATTAAATCAAAAATTTCAGCGACTTGAAAATCTATTGTAATATTAAAATGGGTACTTGGCTTTCTGCGATAAAAATATTCATACATTGCGCTATTGTTCACACAGATTTTGGAAATTTTGCTTGGTAAGTCTATTTTGGATTTTATTTCAGATAGACTTAATACATTAATATACTCACCATCATCCCCAAATATTTCGATGATCATTTTAAAGTTAGCATCTATTTTTTGCTCAGTGCCCGGCCTATCTGAGACTAAAAAGCCTTCCTGAGTAAATTGGCCAGAGAAAATTTCATCTTTAAGCTGCTTAACACATTCGGCATGTTGTCGTTCACATAACTCGACTAAATTGGATAGGTCCTTAAAGGTGAATTTGCAGGATGGTATTTTGTGAGCAGTGCTGTGGTGTTTATAAAGCATAAATTGCCTTATGTAGTCTTTCGGTAAAACGAAATTAAAATTCATGGCGGTTAAAAAAATTGATATTATTGGCGAATACCAACCGGAGAAAATATAAGAAGTCATTTTAACATCTGTAGACTATAAAGTAAGTAAATCACTTTATAGTCTTATTTGTTTGGTCTTTAGTTCATGCAACCAATGATAAATACTGTATCAATCCGAGTTAATCTGCGATGCATTTTAAATCTGATTTATGATAATCACTTTCAGACTAATGTCTTGTCACTATTTGAACAATTTGAGTTTCGTGACTGCGCAAAAGAGTTTTGCGACAATTGAATTGAAATGCACTTGGCAACAAATTCTTCTTTAATTGTTTCTAATTTTTGGCCATAGAAAATGGGGCATATGTATTTACAATATAGTGATATAAATGAGGATCAAGCGCGATCTATTAGAGATAGCGGAATAGTCGGTCTATTATTAATTACTGCTACCCAAATCGAAAAGGAAACTGTCCATCGGTACATGACACCTTTGCAGGGTCATAACTCACTTCTTTGCACTAGAACCGAATTTGACACGTACTTCGTCGGCCAATTTGGCGTATACGGTGCAGTTCACATTCAATGTTCGGCAGGAAGTACAGGTAGATTCGGGGCCCATTTGACGACTATGGCTGCGATTCATCACTGGCAACCATTTTTCATTGTCATGCCCGGTATTGCATTTGGCAGAGATCCAAAAAAACAAAAAATGGGTGATATTTTGATATCTGAAGCTATCGATCCATACGGGCTTGTAAAAATTCAAGATCAATTTCCATCGCTGCCTGACTTTTTCGACTATATTTTGCCACCTAAAATTATTGATAGAGGAAAGCATATTCCGGCAGGACCAATACTATTTAATCGATTTACGAATGTCGTGAACTGGCATTGGACCCACTCTGATATTGGAACTCCCAACTTGAAAAATGGAGTGGTCGTTTCCGGAGATGAACTAATTTCCAGCCGCAGACGCAAAAGAACTCTATTTAAAAGTCGTCCTGAAGCTATAGGTGGTGAGATGGAAGGTGCTGGAGTCTCTGCCGCAGCCTCAAGATGTAATAAAGAATGGATAATTGTAAAATCTATTTGTGATTGGGGTGATAAGCACAAGGATGATAAGTATCAGAAAATTGCGGCAGAAGCTTCGACAGCTCTATGTCATCACGTCTTTTCGTCACCTAATGCATTTCCCAGGTTAAAAGCCTTTCAAATTATTCAAAACTCTAACGATGGCGGTATTTTCACGAAATTTGAGGTTGTAAATGAAGATAAGCCCGCCGAGGATAAAAAAAACATTGTAAACTCACGCTTAAAAAGAATGTGGACAGCGATTGAAAAAGTTAGATCCACCTTGGAATCATCCAAATTCTCAGATTTGATTTCGCCAAAAGCTCGTCAGATTTTACTTTTTGGAATGTGTGAAATTATAGACAATGGATTCACTCACGGGAATGCCGCAAATTGCGAGATTTCGGTCAAGGACAGTTCAATTACTATTTCTTTAGATGGTAAGCCATTCGATCCTGGCAAGGAATCGGTGTTAGCTATTGGTAACGATAGTTACGGAGGTGGCCTCTTTACTATACATAAAATGCTTAACGATTTTTTAAATGAGTTTTCGTATTCCTATCAATTTGATGAACGTATTTTGAGAAATATAATTGTTTTTTCTTTTGCAAAAGGTTCTGTTCGGCAAGAGTCAGTACTTGAATTAAATGCGAGAGATCTTATTGAAGGCCAATTGCATTTCTTTCTTGGTGATATCCCCAGTGGTTACAAAAAAATTGTCCTTGATATCAGTAAGGATATGAAAATGATCAGTTTTTCTTCGCACTTGGTGTTGCAGGTTTTGGATCTTATTCCGGCGTCGGTCATGTTGGAGGTGAAAGTTGCTGAAGATGATTCGTATGTTTATGAATTTTTGATGCGCATGAAGGTGCGTAGGGAAATTAAAAATCTTGAGATTAGTTTTAGAGGAATAGTTTACTAAGGATCTCGTTGGGGAAATTTGTAGTAGTTTGTGAGGGATCGCTTTCGTCGCCAGGGAACCGTTCTATTTAATGTGCATGAACTTTTTACATTCAATTGGGTTATATTGCATCTTACTTATATAGAGACCTTTGTCCCTAGGGGTACCACGTTTCAATTTAAGATTCTTAAAATTAGGTAAATACGTTTCTAAAGTAAATTAAATGTACTTCCACATAGGTTTAATTGATTCTAAACTTAACTTAACAACTTTATGAATATAACTAGTTGATTTTATGTAAAATATGTTGATATCATATGATATTACTATTATAGTGATACTATATGATATCAACATTATTCTGATATCATATAGTATCGGAATTGAAAAAACCTATGACATGTTTAAAATGCAAGCAAGAGATTGTTAATGTGCAACCTAAGTACGGCTTACATCCCGAGTGCTTTACCACGTGGTTTAAAGTAAACCCTACTGAAGAGTTTGTTAGCTTAACACAACGGTCATCAGAAAGTAACGATCCCGAAAGTAAGAATAATCAGTCTTTGGAAAACACAAGTTTCTTCCATGGGAAATTTAAAAAGTATTCTGCCGATTTGGCTTCCGAAAGTTATATAATAAAAATGCGAGAAGAAAAAGAAGCACCAGAGCTGCCGGAGGTAGAATATGTGTGCAACCAGATAGCTCATTACCTAGGTTTACCGGTGCCTGAGTTTTATTATATAGATTTTTACACACAAAAAGTATTTGTGACGAAAGTTTTTGTTAAGAAAAATAGTGGCTCTGTAAACTTAGAGCATATTTACAAATTTAGATCGGACGACAAACACAACTGTGAGTGTCTTTGTGAGGTCATTAAAAAAACTACCCATCGACCATACGATATAGATGTATTTTTTAATACGGTGTTATTTGATGCGCTAATTGCAAATCATGACCGTCACGGAAGAAATTTGGCATTTTTGGTTATGTCTTCAAAAGTGATACTCTCCCCAATTTATGACAATGTGTCGTATCTAAGCCTTGTATCGGGTGAAATGCTAAAAGCGGATTTTAGGCCAACTGGAAGAATAGCTACGAGCGAAACTAAAGAGCCGACGATGATAGACTACGTAAAGGAACTAAAAAAACTTGATCAAAGAGAGCTGGTTCAGAAATTTTTTGCTAAAATTAAGATGTCCAAAATAGAGGACATGATAAGTGAAAGTTATTGTTCTGAGTTAATGAAAAATGCCTTAAAGAAACTGATTAACAAACGATACCAGGAACTAGTAGATGGCCTACAAAACTGATTATACTAAAGTGGTAACGAATCAATTAAATGTCTTTTCAGAAAGTCGAAAAAGGCGAATTTTCGTAGGTACTTTAATTTGGGACGAACCGAAAAATACGTATGAATTTCGTTATGATCCTAAGTACGCGAGGTCCAAAACGGCAATACCAGTAGGAAAAGAACTAGATCTATTTAAGAAATCAAATATATCGAGGGGTAAACTATTTCCGTCTTTCACCGACAGGATACCCTCTAGAGAAAATCCTGCCTACGAGGACTATTGTAAATCTCAGGGAATTGACGTTAATGAAACAAATCAAATTATACTGCTTGTCTCTATTGGAAAGAGAGGGCCATCAACCTTCATTTTCGAGCCGATATACAAAAACGATTTTACCGTCGATGAAATTAGAAAATTTAGAACTGAGCTGGGGTTATCAATTAATGATTTATCTCTAGCTTTTGATTTGAATCCACCAACATTACATAGACTAGAAACAGGTAAAAAAACTGACTTGGCCACATTAAGAAGGCTACAAATATATTTAAAATTTCCTAAGGTGGCTATGTGGCAACTAACTTTAACGGTGGGGAAATTACACACCGAAATTTTTCATAAGTTATGGAACTTCTTTGAAAAGCAATCTAAGAAAAATAAAGAAAGTGGTAAAATTTGATGGGGTATCTTTGGGGGTAGAGTTCGATGGCTAAGAAGAAAGAGTCTTGTAATATTAAGCTCTTATGTCACTAGTTCGATTCCCGGCGCCCCTTTCGGAACCTGGAAAGGTATTTAAGTAGTTGATTTTGTTTGAATCTGATCTCTAGGGTGGAGGAGGTCAGGTTCCGAGGTTTTTCCGATTCTAGTTAAAGACATAGATTGTCCAATCTAAGTTCGCTTGATATAATATTAGCGATGTTAAATGGGGATTGAGGCTAATGGCTAAGAAGGAACGCAAAAAGGTCGTCATTGTTCGTGAACACTCGATGCATGTTCCGGTCAGCAAAAAGAACCCCTGTCGAATTTCCTTTGCTTGTGCCAGGCGATTTCCTGATGTTGTGCCACTCTTAAAAATTTGAACAGCGGTTATTTTTTGACAATTTCCACTGGCACACGATGGTTGTCAAGTGGGTCTTTTTTTGCGCGTTTTTTTCTAT
>JAEUWH010000023.1 GCA_016785955.1 Pseudobdellovibrionaceae bacterium
GCAGCTACTTCGACAGATCAGATCGATGTACATAGCTAAAAGTCTTGCTGGTAAAGACCCACCGTCCGGCTGTCGCTGGAGACTCAATTCCGAAAAGGCTTTGGACAGGTGATTGTAATCAAATTTAACCGGTCAGCAGTGCCTCGTATTGTGGCGTTATGTTGGCCGTGTACTCCGATTGCTGTCTTAACCATTCGGCATTTTTTTCTCTCGCAATCCGTGCCTTGCGCTCTTCAAGCCCCTTCTGTTCAGCCGCCAGTCTATCCGCTAAATATTTTTTTCCAGCCTTCGTTTTATAGAGATTATGTTGGCGTTTGACCTCGTTTAGATAGTCGATTCTTTGGCGATCGTACATCTCATTCCACTGAGCTTCACTTATGACTTTTTTGTCTAATGTCCTAGGATCGTAATGCGTGAGATGTCAATATTCATCAGTTATTCCAGAATTGATAAGCTGACGAACCAAATCGTAAGACAAATTGGCTGTTCGGCCTGCCTGATAATCCCAAGATTCCCCATACGCGTGCTCTAGAAAAACAGGAATGGCAATGTTGCCAATACAAATACATAGAACTGTTTTTACAGACAACGTCGATACATTTTTGTAAATTGATTTTAACATGGGGAAAGCCTCCTAAAAAATCTAACTAGTACTTACTAGTCATAAACACGAGCTAAAAACATGCCTGCCCATCAGGCCCACGTTCAAGCCAATACGAAAATAATTTTAAAAATAACATTTTTAAGTCCTTACCTGTCATAATAGATGACACCATCCTTACCAACCTACCGGCTGCACGGTTTGTTGGGCTTAATTTTTATAAGACCAAACATGATCGAATTTAACGAGCCAAAAGGTCCAGCTAGCCCTCGGTAGGGCTTAAGCCAAACATTTGAAACACCGATAATATCATGTGATTTCAAATTTTCTACATAACCGGCCTGTTTCTATTTTTCTTGTGAGCATGAGGATATTTTTATCCTTACTCTCCCCGGCTGTTGCATTTTCTGACGAAGTAAAAAGTTCTTCAAATTTATTAAGTTTTATCACCCAGAATATTAGGAAATCGTATGAATGCCTAGCCTATACCTGCCATCGTGGGCCAGTGCCAGAGATTTTAAAAACGGCGCAATTACTTTGCGAGTCCCAGAAGAAAACCTTAGGTTGCTCGCAGATCACACAAAAAGAACCAGACGATGCAAAATACATTCGAAGCTGTTCATTTGAAAAAATCTGCGAACGCCAGTTGATGCCCCAGCTTGGAATAAATTTGGTCGCCTGCCTCCGTGGTGCGGCCGATGTGTATAAAAGCTATGATTCCTATTTAGAACGAGTCGCCTATAGAATAGAAGAAAGAAACGAGCAGCTCAGTAAATGCATAGACGTTTCGTGCAAGCGTGAAAAATCTAAAGGCGTTCCAGAATTTGATCGCATGAACAATGAGACGCTAGAAAAATACCCCATTGCCTACATTCAAACGCGAGTCGATTCATACCGAGCATTCATGGCCCCGCTTAAACGCAATGAAGCGGAAAGAAAGTACTTCAGTGAAAATACAGCGGCTCAACGTTTTGAAGCCAATCAATCCCGTACAGAGCCAACGTCATCGCTGCAAGATATTGACTATATCGATGCGGGAAAAAGAGCTTTAAAAAAATCGAATATCATTCTGGATTGCTATGATCCCATAGCGTACGCAGAACTGCTGTGCTACGGAGTTCTTAAAGTGCTCATCCCTGGTCTGACCGCAAAAGGAGCGGTCGCCGGGATTCGCTCGGCTAGCGCCTTGTTTGCCAAGACGGCCGAGCGCCGAGGTGTCCAGTCTCTTGAACACCATTTATTCGAGAGCGAACGTTCTTTAGTCCGCGACATCTTCGCCGAAAAGTACTTCGTTAGAAAATTCACCACCAAAGAACAAAATGCTGCATTTATAAAAGCTGCCGAAGAGTCCACACCCATTCCGGGCCGACTTTTCTTTCGCTTTGAAAATGGCTACCTGAAAGAGCTCAACACACAGCTGGATAAAGTCACGGCCACCAGCTTGAATAACAAATATGATGAAATTTTGTTCCGGCGCTTTGAGGCCCTTCAGAAAAAATACCCAAAAGTAGAGTTTCCACCTTATCAAGGATTTAAAGAAGGCGAGTTTTTCACTCAGGTGAAAAATGCGACCGATCTGCCCGTCGACTTGAAGAAAGAAGTCGGTGATCTTTTTGAAAAAACAAACAGGGAACTCAAAGCCTATGTCACTGCAAATAATCTTCTGCGCGGTTCCGACCATCCCGAGATGTGGTATCGCGCCGGTGTGGGACGAACCGGAGATATGGCCAACTATTCCGCTCGCCGATCACGCAGAACTCCTGACAAAAATCTACTCACCGACTACGATGATTCAACCGCGTTGGCTCTCGAGCATAGTGAACTCATGGAAGCTAAAAAAATTTCTGAAGAATTGGCTAAAAATTTCGTTAACAGCGAAATGGTTCGAAGTAAAAATGGCATATTGACCATCAACGCCGACGTTATGGGAATGGTTAGAAAATATGATGATCCGGTTGAGCTTCGACAGATGCTCGCGGCAAAGTATCCTAGCCAGACCATCACAGCGGAACATGTGGACAAACTCAATACGCTCTACAGAACACAAGATATTTACTCGCCACCCGTTCGTTTTGCCGAGCGCGAAATGGCCCACTTCACATCCAGCAAAGGAACGCAAGTGGGTGTCGATTTCGTCAATGCCGGCGGCGCCAATGCTGAAGCCCAGCTTCGGGCGCTTGCGCTCAGTCGAAACCCGACCGACATGCTGACCCATGCTCGTTCACAATTCACACTGGTCACGGCCGAGCTTGACCGAATGAAGGCGCAATTCCAAAAAATTTGCGAGGATCTGGCTGAAATACACAATAAAAATCTACCCGTCGGCGCCGAGCGTATGACTGTCACCTGGGCAAAGAGTGGCGATGACGGCGTCGCAGGCTTTAGTCAGAAATTGACTCCACAGCAAAAAGACTGGATTTCTAAAGAATGGGCACGGCGAGAAGCTGACAACGGAAAACCCGGTTCGACCGCCCGAATCAGCATCCCCAGCGAAGCGGTTGAAAATGAAGTTCAGAAAAATATTCTTGCCGGCCATGGGGAAAGCATTGAAAAAGCACTACGGACTCGGGTTACACTCAATCAAGTTGTGCCCAACAATGTATCGGGACAATTGAACGTTAAAGTCGAAATGAAAGGTCTCACAAGCGGCAAAGGCTATGTGGATATGAGTATCACAACAAGTAAAGGAACATCTCTCACGAGTGATCAGATACTGGCTCTTAAAAAGCAATTTGAAGATACAGTTAAAGAAATCAACGCCACTGCGGCCAAAGGTGAAAAATTAAAATACAAAGTCGGAGATTTCAAAATTATTCCCTAGACGAGAAATCCAGTACCCCAACCACTGAACTTAATTTTGCAATGAGCTGGATTCTTAATCTACAGTTTTTACAGTGAGCGTAAAAGCACACCCACAAATGACAACACCTTCCGCTTTGCAACATCTGAAGATGTTGTCATTCAATGAACTTTGACGGTTACACGCGAAGAAATAGCTCAATAAAATTCGTGATTAACAAGATGTGTATCTTAGAAATCATAATCCATCTTTTTGAACCGTTGTCTCGTAGCGTCTGTAATTTTCTTTGCGTCTGCACCTAACTGAATCAGCAGTTCAATAATTTCTTCTTCTTGAGCATAATCAAGAGGTCTTAAGCCCTGACTGTCTGGCAAGTTAAAATCAACTTTCAATTGAGAAAGTTTTTTTAGCATCATAATCTTGTTTTGCCTGACGGTATTGCAGTTAACGCTTGAGTCAGCATCATCTTTTAAAGTGCAGTAAGGACCTTTAACTGCTGCGTGGATAGGGGCTAATCCATTGCTTCTTAACTGATTAAAGTCTGACCTGTATCTTACAACATCATCGATAATATTATAGGATTCATTGAGGACTGTAAAATAGAGTATATCATTGCTTTTTTCGGATTCAGTTAAACTATGACTTTTAAAGTTTTCAAGATAATGTTTATGTGGATCTGCTCCAGATTGTATCAGGAGTTCAAAAATTGGAAGATTATTATGCCTGATGGCGTTGTAAAGAGGTAGTGTGACTTGCCATCCTTCAGCACTATCAAATCTACCGATTAAGTTAAACTCTTCAGTTTTATTAGGGTCTAGATTCTTTTTCAAAAAATAGTCTGTAAGAAAGTAGCTGTTGATCGCCGTTGCGGCAACAAGAGCATTTTTTGGTTCAACACCCATTTCAAAAAGTTTGATGGCTGCCGTTGGTTTTCCATTGTAAATTATGTAAAACAAATCTTTGTCTGAAGAGTACGTGTTCTTACTATTCAAATAACTTAAAACTGTGTACTGCTCGTAATAGGCAGCCAAAAATTTTAATGACGTATCCTTATAAATATCAGCACCTTTTTCAACTAAATAAAAAAACGTTTTTTCTTGTTTTGATTCAATAGCTTGACGTAAAGATGATTTCCCCGGATGCGGAGTTGTGACATCAAGACCTGCTTGGATAAAAATATCGATGATGTTTGAAGGTTTTCCTAGCTCGATGGCCTTTAAAAAAGTGGAATAAAGAGTGTAGGGATTTCTATTGGCCAAGGCCTTTAATACGCTCTGATTATTCATAATCATAGCAATATCTAACGGAGACAAATAAAGAAAATCGTTATTCTTAAATTCATATTTTTTGCTATCCATGGCTTTGTTTAGATCCTTAGACGACATGGACTGTATAATATCAATGGCCTCTTGCGAATTACCTTTTCTAATTTTGAAAGCTAACTCACTTTCATCATTAGGGCGTTCAGATAGTTTTCTAAGCTTTTCGATTATTCCAATATAAGAATTTCTTGTGACTTTAAGTTTTACTTTTTTAACAATCACTGATTCTAGGCTTATTTGATTAGAAATTTCGTAAGTAGATTCTTCAGGTTTTTTGGCAGACGGCACCTCCACTCCTACAAGGCCTGCAATTTCGTGATGATATTTTCGGTACTTTTGTTCTGCGCTTAAAAGTAAAAATTTATTAAAATCGCATTTAAAAATGCTTTTGTTTGAAGTTTTTTGAAATTTACACACTTTGGGGATCCCATTGACTTCAACAGGATAACCTTGGTCGCCGGGGCCTACGCACGAAAACTGACTTAGCATTATTTCTGATTTCATTTTTTCAGAGTAATTTTCATGGGTCATTCTTTCCAATAAATCTAGTTCTTTGTGACCTCCTTCATTTATCCATGATATAAAATCATTTTTAATTTCTTTTAGTTGATTTTCACATTCATCTCCGCCGCCACTTTTCCCTGGCCCTCCCGCAAAAAGAGGCGAGACGGCAAAAAAGGTCACTGTTGTAAAGATAGACAAACTTTTCTTCATATAGCTAATAGGCATACATTCATCCTTTGGTAATAATTGCTGGCAAACTTAGGGCCAGTTATATAGTGAATATAACAGCAATAACGCGTCGCTTCTATATATTTATTATTAAATTATTAATATAATATTAACAATATATTAATATGAGTACGATTGCATTTGCCTTTAAAAGCTATAAGGTTTTTTTAAAAAAAACATGTCAGAAAGAAAGAGGTTTGCTAACACGCTTAGCGGCCGCGGGCGGTTGCGAGTTGTCTTATCTTTCTAAATGTTTATCGAGTGAGATCAATATCACCACAGATCAGGCATACAAAATAGCTGTGTACTTAAGACTAAAGCCATTAGAAAGAAAATACTTTTTAGCTTTGGTAGAGCTTGAGCGGGCCGGTGATAGTAATTACAAAGCCTATTTACAAGCGGGAATGGACGAAATGATCAAAGAGTACGAGGATTTGTCCAGCCGCACGACTAAAGATAAATTAGAAAATTCTTATGGAGTTTTTAGTTATCATGCAAGCTGGCTACACTCTGCGATTCATATCTTAGTTTCGATACCTGAATACCAAACTATAAATTCTCTATGCCAGAAGCTTCAAATTCACAAGAAAGTAGTTTTGAAGGTCATTGAAGACTTAGTCTCTTTAAACTACATTCATAAAACTTCAAATGAAAAGTATGAATATTTACAGGGCGGAACTCACACATCAAAAGAATCTCCCCTGGTCGTTATGTATCACCAAAATTGGCGACAAAAAGCCATTATTGATTCACAAAATACTGATACTGACGGGATCCATTATACGAACGTGCAGTCTATGACTTTAGAAGATTTTAATAAAATTAAAAATTTAATATTAGAAACAATCGAGAAAAGTGAAAAAATAGCAGGTCCGTCATTGCCGAAAGAACTGGTTAATATGAATATCGATTTGTTTAGAGTTTAAAGTGGATTAGTTTAGAAAAGCATTTACAGGACTAGACCAGTTCTTAGAGTTTGCACAGCCTGATCTGGCCCCTTAGGAAATACAGAAGAAACATTGAAGGCTACGCCTGAACAAAAGATGCACACCTGTTAATTAAATAACTTTCTAAAAGATAAATATTCGCTTAACTCGCGATTTGCCACCTATACCGCGGCCTTGCTCTTGCACCACTATCGTAGAGGCTTTTATGAGACGGACTTTACATTTTGCGATCATCGTTTCCCTTTTTAATATTGGAACATTTGCTCTAGCTCAGAGTTGTATTGATTGGTATTCTGGTAAGGACTATTACGATCAAATGCTCGCAACGGCTCCCCCTGCAGATCAGCATCTGATTTTATCATTGATAAAATACCAAAAAGAACACGCCCCCGTAGTGGTTTACACATCCCTCAGTCGCAGGATTTCGATTCAAGGAAAAATTACAAATCTTCATATGGAAAATGGCAAAGTTCTGTTCAACATAGGAAGTTTCAAAGTCGATCTTGAAAATATTGATGCTGTATTTAGAACTGGAATTCTTAGCAATCCAGAACAAATGTTAGATCATGTTAATCCTTCAATTCGAAAAATCACTCACGATCTCATCCGAGCGCAGCAGGAACAAAAACGAGTGGAAATTAGCTATCTGCCTCACATAGGTGGCAGATACCGCGGAAATATTTCTAGTTTTCGACTCGAAGATGGTCGACTGGAATTTGATTTCAATGGGAAGCCTTTTACCCATGGCATTGCTAATATCAGCGATGTTCGATTACTCGCCGTGAATAAAAACCCCGAGTACATATTAGCAAGCGTCCATCATGAAAAAAAAGAAATCGTTCAAACACTCCTCAGGGCGCAGCAAGAAAATAAAGCCGTCGAAATTAAATTCACAAATGGACTCTCTGGAAAAGCAACCGGAACAATTTCTAATGTACGAATTGAAGATGGTTATTTCCTGTTTGACCTCAATGGACACTCCGAAAGTCTTTTCCATGTTAGACAGGCACAAATATTCATCGCTCAAAAGGTATCAAGATCACGCTAGCTCTCTATTTCCAATCTCTATTTCCAAGTATTATTGTCAAATACACGAATACAATCCCGAACTTTCGATGCCAGGCTTTCTCTGGACTCTGGCAACCGCCAAGGCTCTGCGTCCCAACCCGGATGATGCTTGTACAAAAAGTAGTGTACGGCAATTGACGACCGCTCACTCACACCTTTTCCTGCATGATCAAAAGCCAAACCCCAAAGCTCATAATTGTTTGGACATAAAAAATCCAAATACCTGGACGAGCTGTATTTATTTAACGAGGACGCAAACTGGTCACGTTCATATACAACAGACTTTACGCCATCTTTTCTGATCTGAATTCGATTGCTAATTACACGCGCAATCAAGGGCAGCACTTCACGAGACTGACTTGGACAATTAGCCGCTAATGTTTCGGCGTAAATAAGACGCGCCACTAACTGCTGATCAGAATCATGAGATAATGCCTTACGATAGCCACTATATTTATTTTTACCTTTAGAATTTGCTTTCATTGCAGACAATATCTCTTCAATTTCACTGGGATTATTAACACATTGTGGAAAGCCAACAGCGACCCGGTGTGTTTTTTCATCTTCTAATTTTTCGATGCGCTTGTCGGCCGCCCACAAGACACCGCCCACAAGACTTAATAAAGCGATAAGTTTCATGACTTTATTTAATCACAAAATCGAAAAAGAAAACAGACAGATTTATACACTCAATCGACATCGCCCCAGATAGGTTGATAATGACATAATGACATAATGACATAATGACAGTTGGCAATGATACAGCCGAAAAGGATATGGGTTATCAAGAGTTATCATGGGTTACCAGGGGCTCTCACTGGACCTGAAAATGAAAAAGCCCCTTGGACAATATTCAGCTTTGTAATTAATCCGAAAGTCATTTAAATTATGCCGCAATGACATCGGCAATTTTACTTTTGTTTGTGGCCATGATCTCGATCCAAATGGGTGCAGGTCTAGCCAAATCTCTTTTTTCTTTGGTTGGCGCGGCCGGCACTACGGGTCTCAGATTATTTTTTGCGACGACCATTTTGTGGATTATTTGGCGCCCATGGAGGTTTCGCTTTGATAAATCGACAATTAAAAGTCTTATTTTTTATGGCGGCTCTTTAGGATTGATGAATCTAACTTTTTATTTTTCGCTTCAACGCATTCCCTTGGGCTTGGCCGTGACGTTAGAATTTGTCGGCCCATTGACTTTATCCATCTTAACGTCCAGAAAAAAATTGGATTTTCTTTGGGTGCTACTGGCTGCCATGGGAATCTATCTTGTCATGCCTCATTCTGAATCAGGATCAGCGTTGGATATATTGGGCATCATCTTTGCGTTGATTGCCGGCGGTTTCTGGGCGCTGTATATATACTTTGGACAACGCGCGGGACATGCACTTCATGGGGGAATTGCCGCCACGGCCGGGATGACCGTGGCCACGATTGTCGTGCTTCCATTTGCCTTGACTCTGGATGGTCCAAGCATGTTTAACCCAGCCGTTCTACCTCTTGCTCTCTTAGTCGCATCTCTTTCCAGCGCACTTCCTTATTCACTCGAAATGATCGCGTTAAAGCAACTGCCTACAAAAACGTTCGGAATTTTAATGAGCCTAGAGCCAGCTATTGCTTCACTTGTGGGTTTGTTTTTACTAAAAGAACAACTTCTACCCATTCAATGGATGGCCATTGGTTTTATCATCGTTGCCTCCCTGGGAAGCGTTCTGAAATCTCAACCCACAAGACCTTAGGCCAAAACACAGTTCCGCAGAATAGAACAAACAGATTCATTGAACCAAATTGACCAGTAATGATAAACTAAAAATATGGCGGCATCCATTCCCCGTGTAGTCCTATTTTTAATTTTATCTTTGTTAAACTTTTCGTCTTCGCTAGCGACCGAAGACAATAGAATAGACCTTGTCGCTTCATGGACGTTAAATGCCCGTGACGACCAATTTTACTCTCTCACGCAAGAAAAAATTTCAAATCATAACTTCTACTTTATTCAATACGGACGTGGGCAAAGAACTTTAAAAGTTTCGATTGTTGACGAAAAAAAATGGCTCCAATTAAGAAACATGTTAACGGCACTAGTTTCTAGCTCTCTTGGCAAAAAAAATTGCACCTCACCACTAAGTTATGCACAAAAAGTGCAGGGACAACCCTTAAAGACCACTTCTATTTGCCCCACTCATTTTTCCAAAAATGAAAAAAGAACCGTAACCCATTGGCTGAAAACATTAAATGAAGTTTTATACTCTCCTTAAAACTGTTGTTTTTCTACTTTTTTCCTATCAACTAGAAACGTGGAGCCTAACTTTTCCTAAGGGCTGCTTGATTGATAATTTAGACAAAATCTGCTCTACGTTGAGCCAAGTCAGTCCAGATGACAGTGTTGTCTTTTCAACTGGCGAAACCCTGCCGGGTTGTTTCCTGCTAACCAAACACCCCAATTCGATAAGGCTCATTAATGATTTTAAATATTTTTCAGCTCAGTTATCTCTTATTTTAAGACAAAGGCACTCGTCAGATCAGCAGGTGACTTATTTACTGGCTCATCCTGAAAAAATAGATCCCAAACATTTCAGCAGAAATAAAGATTTTCAATATTTTTATTCAAGCTATATGACTTTTAAAAAACTTATCGATGACGCTTATCCTAAAAAAACCCCAACAAAAACAAATCCGTCTCAAAACGAAGTGTTAAAAACCGTAAAAGAACAGGCCAAAAATTTTTTACATCTCGCTAAAGAAGAAAGCGATTCCTTTTTTAGAACGACTCATTTGAAACTTGATTCCCAACCCACGGAACAAAATTGTTATCCTGACCCTAACGCCTTTTTAAGTACCGACATGGAAAATAGCCCGATTCTTCTGACAACCTCGATAGCTCAGTATCCCATGGCATCCATAAAAACAGTATTAACACACGAAATAGCACATACTTTTGACCCCTGTTTGTACCACACTCAAAAAAAGCCAGCGTCGCCTTACCCGTTTCAAAAGGCCATAAAATGCCTACAAGAAGATCTTAACTTTACTGCAGGTAAAAACATTTGCGAACAAAATCATCTTAGAGAAGCCTTTTGCGATTTGGTTTCTGTGACAGCCCTCGCCGAGGACCTAGAAAAAAACACAAGCAAAGTCACTAACATTAAAAAGTCATCACTCGAAACTTCAATAACCGCCGATAAAAAAAACAAAAATCTTATTTTGCCAGAAGGTTATGAGCACCTGTTTTATACCATAGATCGCTACTGCGCCCATAGAGATTTGGAAGAGTCCAAAAGTCACCCCAGTTCTGAACGCAGACTCTTGGATCTTTACCTCCGAAACCCTAAAGTTGCTAAATTTTATGGCTGCAAAGCCACAAAGCCATACTGCGATCTATTTAATGGATTAAGCGCCGTCGAAAGAGACACATCAACCTCGCCGTCTACTCGTTCCAAAGAAAATAAATAGTACATTTTTGCTTCGAGTTCCAATCGAGTTCTAATGTATCGAGTTTTAAAATTTCGCTTTATCTGTATAAACTGCCAAAACAGCAGCTTAGAGGCGATCAATCAAAATTATTGCAGATTTTTCCTTTTATTGGTGAAGTCTTGCATTCATATTGAGTTCCTACTTCAGCAATGATACTTATGGCGAAAACTAGCTTTAAGGATTGTTTATGAAAACATTTTTTGTTCTCACTCTGATCACAAGTACACTTGTTTTACTCACGCCGTCTTTTTCATTTGCTGAAATTTCAGGGACTAATAGAACTTTATACTCGTGTTACGAGTCTTCGAAAGTTCAATCTTTGCCCAAACAAAACACCAAAGCAGATTTTGTTATTATGTTTATAAGTAACAATGAAATTTTAACAGATGGTATCTACTTAACAGGCCCTAAACCAATTCCCGTAGAACAAATTACAAAACCCAATTTTGACAAATCAATAAAGGATTTGTTTATCTTTAGAAACTTATTTATTTCCTTAAAGATTTTTTATCACTCGCCCTCTGCCAATTTTTTTTCGGGAACCTATTCTGATGTTTTAAGAGATGTTGAACTGATCTGCCGCGAAGGCACATGATTTCATAACAGACTCAAAAAGATATACAAAATCACAATTCCTTATTCAGTTGACCAGAAAGTATGGTAACAGCCGACCCGGATAAGACAACCCGATTACCTTGGATTTTAGTTTTAACGAAACCAGATCGTTTTGAAAGTTGCCGCCCCACAAGTTCCGTTTTTGCCAGCCGATGAGACCAATACGGCCCCAAACAACAATGGGCCGCCCCCGTGACTGGATCTTCAGGTATACCTTCACTAGGAGCAAAAACACGTGATACAAAATCATAATCGTTGCATGTGGATTTGGCGGTGATAACAAGACCTCGACCCAGTTCGATAAGGGCTTTAAAGTTAGGAATATAGCTAGCCACATGGTCCTCAGTTTCCAACTCCAGAACATAGTCGATGCGATTTTTACCAAAAAATTTGATGGAGGTGCCGAATTCATTCACAAGAATAGTGGGCACTTCTGGAATCGCTTCCATTTTTTCATTCGGAAAATCAAGAGCAATTTCTTTAGAGTTCGTTCTAGTTGCTTTTAGCAATCCACTTTGGCTAGCAAAAACAATTTCCTTTACGGACTCGAAATTATCAGACCATAAAACATGGGCCGCCGCCAATGTAGCATGACCGCATAGGCTCGCTTCAACTGCGGGTGTGTACCAACGAATGCAATATTGCTTATTTTTCTTATGAATAAAACTAGTTTCTGAAAATCCAAACTCCATCGCCAAATTTTGCATGAGCGATACAGGCAACGCCTGCGTTGAAATAACCACCCCTGCCGGATTACCCCGAAAAGCCTCATCAGCAAAGGCATCAACTAAATAGAATCTGTCTCTCATACGGCTAAATCCTGCTTTAAGCTTAAAGTCTCTAACGACTTTCTTAAAACATTCATGCTTTGCTCAAACTGCATTTTCGTTTTCAGTAAAGAAAATCTTAACGAGTTATGGCTGATTTTGGGACCATTCGCATTCCAATAAAAATGCCGTCCGGGCAAAACCACGAGACCACTCTCTTTAAAATGCTGTAGCATCGAAAAATCATCCCAGCCAGGCACTGTGACTTTCACCCACTCGACGCTGATTTTCGAGTTTAAAGCAGCCTCATGAATTTGCAGTGGACTACCGGCAATGATGTTTCTAAAGCGTTCTCGTCTTTCAGCAACTTCGGCCCATACGGCTTGCGCCAAGCCTCGTTGACAAGAGTCCTTCAGAAATTGCCCTAGAATTTCAAGCTGAAAGTTGGACACGCACAGATAAATTTCTTCATAGATCAAATTCATTTCATCAGCGATATCGGCAGAGAAAAACAACAAACTGACTTTTAAATCTTGAGTGGGCCAAACTTTGCCGGTGTCCTCAATGGAAATGTAGGTGACCTTGGAATGATTCAAAACTTCATACATGTCATAATCCTGGGACACAAAAAATCGAAATGTATTATCCAGAAGCAACACTTTACCATGAGTTTTACACCAGTCGACGATTTCCACAAACTCGGATTTAGAAATTAATCGTCCGGTTGGATTATTTGGATTAACTAAAAAAAGGGCCCCAAAGTTTTTATTTAGGAGATTCTTAGCGATCAAAGGAATATCATATTCTTGAATAGAATCAATGGCAACGCCTCGTCGTTTTAAAATCAAAGCCAGGTTATCAAACGTAGGCTCTACTAAAAGAGTACTCATATTCTTTTCCTTAAGCCACGTCGCCACGGCATCGATCGAGTTCGAGGCCGTTGGACAGATCCTGAAATGTGGGTAGTATGCAATTGATGGCGAATTCGCCAAGGTCAGAAAATGGTGTTTAAATTCTATCTCGGCATCACGATGTTTTTTACTTTGGGCCTGCGTCCACAATGCCGGTAAATCACGAATGATCAATGATTGGGCCGGAGCTAAATCATGATAAGCATGGCCATCCGCCATGTTGCACTCTGAGTTTAGCCCTAATACTTCAATTTCGGTAAGCGTCGCAAGCGTTGACATAATGGTCTCCCTTTTGAATGCGCTTATAACGTAAAATTGAATATTGTAAAAATTGATTAATTTAATTATACCATCGAAATGACTAATATTCAGACCAGAATGGCTTTCTCTTCAGTTCATTCGACACGCGATCTTTAACCATTCCGTAAGGGATTCGACCATTTTCTTTGAATCTCGCTGATTTCGACGCCACCATAAACACAGATGCGACTCTGACTGTCGCACCTGAAGCTTTCGTTCGATTAACCGATTCGTCTCAAGAGCGTCTTTTACCAATAATCTGGGTACACAACTCCAACCCAGCTCACTGACAACCGCCGCGCGAACACCAATCAAGTGGTCCACCGTAATCTCACATTCGATTTTACGATTTGCAAAATAATCAAGAAATACATCGGGATTCAAGTAATCATGCCGAATATAGGGTCGTTTTGCCAACATCTCTAAAAATTGAGTCTCTGATTTGTTTTTGATCTCTCTTTGCCAAGATCGTGGCATAATAATGCTGTAGTCTTCTTTAAGAATTTTTTTGTGGGCAATCAAAGGATCATGTGGCGGGTGGCAGGCAATCACAAAATCAGACTGCCCCAAAATCATTTCCTGCTCAAGACTCTTCATGGGCGTGGCGATGGCCACAGGAGATTCAGATTTTAACTGAGCTAAATAAGGGATAATCACCTGCTCGGACAACCACATTGTCGTGGCCAGCCTGATAGGCGGCGTTGCCTGCAGTAATTTTTTCTGACTCCGCATACTGTCTTCGATCCAGACAATCAACTGGGCCCCCTTTTGAGTCAACTGCCATCGTCCACGAATTTTTTCCAAAACTCCATAGGCAGCCGCCATTCTGTGAATCTTCCGCAGTAGTCCTCCGGGGTCACACCCCAAGACTTGAGCGGCCTCCCGGATGGTTGAATTTTTTTTAAATGCTAAAAGCAATACCCCTTCTTCAGGAGGAATTAGATATTTATCCATGTTGATAAATATCTATATCAAATATGTATTTTAATCAACATACAAATATTATGTCACCATCTATACATACTACAAACCCACTGGAGATATCATGAAACTTATCATCATTTTAGTTGCACTTAATCTGCCCACTCTGGTACACGCACAAATACCTAATGACCCAAGTTTTTTTGCAAATGCTCAGATTCAAAGTACGGTTCCTGAAGCCTTCGCCGTCCAAGAAAAATCAATTCCATTTTTGAAATTACAACGAGCAAGATTTCAAAGCGATGTTCTAAGGCTAGTGAATTCTATCCGCACCGATAAAAATCTGATCCTTGCGATCACCCGCTTTCCCAATCTGAGCCTGGAACAAAAAGCAGAGGTCATGCGCCAGACGTTTACTCACGTCACCAAATCGCTTGGTATCATGCCCCCTCTTTTAGTTCTAGACAACAACTTTAAAAATGCGACGTATTTTGATTTTGACCTAAAGAATCCCAGTCCTGGACGCGTGATCTTAAGTCCCAAAGAACTAGCCGCCATGCCAAACCCCTACTCTCCCCTCTTATACCTCATTCACGAAACTAAACACTCGGCACAATTTCAACTGGCATTTTCAAAACAAACGGGAAGTTCCAGCATTTTGGCCAAAAGCTACCGAGCCGCATTCACCGCCCAAAAAGATCTTCAAGGCAAATTGTCATTCTCTGATTTTCTTACCCTTGTCAGCGAGTATGATGCTTTTCAATACGGAAATGCGGTGGTCGCTCTTTTAAAAGGTGAAAAGGCAAGTGATGAAAGAATGGGAACCTATGCTAGTCAGTTTGATCAACACGGAAGATTGAAGATTGATCTTATTCAACTATTTGAAACCCACGGCGCAGCTAACTTTTTATCAGCCTTTAATCTGTTAGAAGTCCCACAATGGAAAATAATAAGAAATCCAAACGGGAATAACCGACGCTTCTAAGCCATTCGAACCCGAGCTACCCACCTTGATATGGCCTCTTTATTGCGATCCATTCTTTCATGAGTGGAGACTGTAAATGATGGCTTTATCGCAAAGAATTTGGCGAAACTATGCGGCTAAGGCTTATACATACGTGCGCCAAATTTTGGCATTTATAAAAAGTGCGTACCTATTCGCATTTTTTTTGGGAAGCACTTCGTCTGCTGATGCAGAAATCAGTTTTTTTAAGCTCTCGTCCCCACAACTGATTGCCCCCCTTATTATTCCGGTAAGACCACATGAAGAACCCTTGCACGCATGGGAAAATTATCTGAAACAACTCAGCACAAACTCGGATCTGGTGGAGTTATTCGAAGGGCGCCTTCCTTATATTCAGGTTCGTTCTCTTCAACCCCTATCAGCGAAAGAACTTGCAGACGCCTCTGTAGTCATTATGAATTCACCTCGAGACTTCACAAACAAAATTTATCCCACAACTGACGACACGTCACACCCCCATGAAAATCGTATCCATACCCTGAGTAACACTTTAAAAGAATTGGGATCCACGCAAACTTTTCTTTTACCGATCGCCGCAGGGATAGGATTTACGCATAGTGAATATCAAGATTTTAAAAACAAAATTGCAGATGAAGTGAGATTACTCATTTCACCTGGCGGAGATGACGTTCATACATCATTTTATAAACAACCTAGCATTTGGGCAAACTACACAAATGCCACTCGCGACAAATACGAAATTTCCCTTATTCAAACATTCACTCGAAAACAAAAAGGATTTATTCTTGGCATTTGTCGAGGAATGCAAATCACATCTGTGGCTTTAGGTTACAAATTGGTTCAAGACATCCCCCATCACTTTAACTCACCCATCTCACACAGGGAATATGCTTTACATCCCGTAACATTCCTACCAACAACTCATAACCTATTATTAACGGCTTCTGGCTCTGCACTCAACACTGTTAACAGCCTTCATCATCAATCTGTCATTCTTCACAAAAATGGCCCACTAGAACTGGCGGCACACACCAGCGATGGAATCACGGAAGGAGCCGAGTTTAAAAATGGCAAAGGACTTTTGGTCCAATTTCATCCGGAACTTCTTAAGTTCGATCTAGGAAAAAAAGTTCTCTCTCAGGTGACCTACAAAGTTTGGCCAAAACTGGCGTCAGCGAATGTATGTCAAAAATGGTATCAATAGTTTTTCCTAAAGAGATTCGCCCTTCAAACTTGAACATCTCAGCTTTCTGCGTAAAAAAATTCGATAAATTTTTGATCACACGCAGGCAGGCTATTGGCCTGCGCAACACCTTGAAACAACCAAAGTAAAAATATAAATTTACATTTTGAATGATAATGATGGATTGAGAAAGACATCGGCAAGGGCGTGATCCCCACCAGATTCAAGTGTGATCTTCAAATTTAAAGACATAGAAACCAAGCTAATGATGCCATCTTAGATACACCAAGCAACGAAAACAGATCCTATTTTTTTGGATGCCTATTTGCATTTATACATTTGAGATGAAAAAAAATACGATTTTTATGAAATTTTTGACTCTTTTTTTTACAGCTGTCGTCTTTTTTTTGCCCGACGCCTCTCACGGCAACGCCCAAGACCCATTAATATATATGCGCGATTTGTATAGGGAATATGATAGAATGTTCATTCACTATTTTACAGATGAGGAAATGAATAGGGCTGAATACATCATACGCGACGGCTTGTTTTACTCTTCTCATACAGGGAAGTTAGCTAATTTCATTTTCAAAAAAAATATAGTCGTCGACAGGTTTTATCGAATATTTATTGTAAGAAAAAGTGATTGGTTTATCGGGCACCATCACTCGGCCCCAGTCAGTGGTGAGCCTGTGTATTTCGCCGGAGAAGTAAAAATACGCAACGGAAAACTAATAGGTTTAAATACCAACAGTGGGCACTATATGCCTAGTAATGAAAATTTATATAACTATTTAAAATACCTTCAATCGCTTGGCGTCGATTTACATGACGTCAAGATGGGAAGAGAGCCTCACCATGACAGCTTTCAGTACAACGTTCACGAATTTATGCTCGAATACAAAAAAAGTATCGAGATAAAACAATGCCAAAAATTTTACAATGTAACAGATAATTTTTGAATAAAAGCAACACACTAACGTACCTAGCCCCCAAGAACTCGTCATATTTAATACATTCCACATAGTATCGTAACGACCTCATCCCCCTCAGGGCTTTCAACGCTTTCAGCAAAAGAATCTAATAAATCGCGCAGCTGTGTTCTATATTTAATAACCTGACTTTTTTTTACAGAAATGGCCGACGCAAAGAAAAGGCGATCTTTCCTTAAAAAATCCTTTCGGCTCTTGACCTCTGCTCGATGTAGGGAATTCAAATAGAAATTTTTAAAACCAGAGTTGCCCCCTAAATTTTGATACATCAAATGAGAATTTTTTGCGAAATAGCGTCGTTTTTCTGAGTCAAAACTGACTAACTCTTGCACAATCATTTCTTTTAATATCTGGCGGCAAGTATAACTTGGAAATCGAGTGCGGTGACACACATCTTCAAGACTTGCCCCTTCATCGACGGTACCAAGGCTTGCGTATACTAACGGCCACGAGTTTTGATGATAAATACGCACACTGGACTGATTACGGTTTTCTATGTACTGAGCCAGCTTGGCTTTAGATTTCGCCAAGCTGCTCTTGATACTATCGCCTAAGCTGCTATCAAACAGCTCCGGTCGATCCTGGCAAACTAAAATATGAAAGCACCGTGCGGCTTCGCCCGACAAGTTCATCGCTTTGGAAAAACGAGTTATCGAGGCCGCCGTGATATCTCGCTTACCCAATATCACATCTCTAGGGTAGCTACGCGCCGCAAATCCCGCCGCACGCGCAAGACTGGCATAACCATAGCTTTTTTTGTGCGACTTTTTCCAAGTTATATAGCTTTGCATAAAGCTACGATAATCTAAGGCTTTGCTGAGCAAGGACCACAGCTCAATTTGCTCTGAGGCCTTCATACTAGTTGCTTCCAGTGACCCCACCTCCCGGGCAGGGAGGAATTTTACCCCATGACGAATCAGACGAATCAATTTTTAATTTTTCAATTTTAGAAATAGCCTGTATTAAATTGAACATGACTTTGTCTTGAAGCTCAAGCGACGTCATGAAATCGTCAAAATTATCACACGAACCGAAGACACGTAATTTAAGATTTAAAACATCTTCCACGCGGCTTTTTTCCATGGATGCAATTTGTGCAACAGCGGTGCAACGGATACTGTCGTCATCAGCCACCCCACCACTCACTCCATGCTTTCCAACAGAATTTACAACCTCTAATAGATCTTCAGTTTTTACTTGAGCGTAGACATATTTATACGAAAGTTGCAAATATGCGCCGTCATGAACGATCAAAGGTTTACGACATTCTTTTTGAGACTTCGATAGCTCCGCACTCACAGCATACGAGTTTACACTCACAAGCACAGCGATAATCAAAAATCGAATATTCTTTAAATAAAAATACATAAAAACTCCTCTGAAGTGATTAAATAAAAACCTTATCCTCTACTATCACTAGGCGGCCCATCCACAAAGAAATTTGTATTTTAATGTACTCATCTGAGTACATTTCTACAAAATCTCCATTCTAAAAACCCGGCCTTCGACCTTAAGCCTAATCATTGTTCAGCACAAGAATCGCAATGCCATAACCTCGAGATTGGTTTCAGCCTGGTTGACTCTTTACTTCTGCATAAGCAGTCATATGACGACACTCTATTTTATTGTCCCTAGGGACTATAGCCCCTACCCTTACCTAACCTAACCTACAATTAATGACGAATACAGACATGTATCTTCGCACCTATTGAAAATATTAGTGTCCACCTCAAGAACACTGCCGTTTTTAATATAGGAATGTTATTGGGAACCCCTAAACACCTACAAAAGGAACTAAAATGAAGCAACTAACAACGCTTTTTTTCTTAACGATTTTAACAGTGGGATCATTGGCATGGTCGCAGGAAGATAAAGACGACGAGGTATTGGATTGTGAAAATGCACTCTCGCAACTAGAAATTAACATCTGCGCACATTCAGCTTACCAAAAACAAAACGAGCAATTGAATTCAGTTTACAAAGCGTTGATTACCAAAGTACGTGACAACGAAGATAAGAAATCCGCAAGTGAAAAAGTTAAAGCCCTGAGAAAAGCTCAACGAGCATGGATCACCTTTCGTGATGCTGAATGCGAGTTGGACACCATAGACTCTATTGGAGGCAGTATTTACTCAGCGGAAATGTCCAGTTGTCTTTCGAGCCTTACTGCTCTACGTATTGAAGCTCTGAAAACTAAAAGTCCATAATACCGGCCTCTTCAGCAAGTATTCGTGCAGAATTTACAGCATACAAAAGTCGACCTAGATAAGTTGGTAATGACATAATGACAGTTGTTAATGACATGACTCAAGGAGTACACTATGAAATTTTCTATTCTATTAATCGTAGCACTCGCTGTCTCTTCATTTGCGCATGCAGGATTTCCCCCGCACTATTCATGTTCAAGTCAAGGTGGGCACATCACGATTGCTAATAACCAAGTAACGATTCAAACATACAGGCACCCAAATTTAATTGCCGAAAATTTTCCGGAGTCAGATTTGAATATTGATATGCAAACAGTTCAGACAATGCCAAAACAAACTCTGGGGTGCTCGAGCCGCGAAGTTACTTTTACAAACGTAACAATATCGAAAAAAGATAGATCCCCACTACCACATGCTTACAATCGTAATGCTGTTAATGGTGTGCTCAATGACTATATGATTTGCACGGTTTCGTATTCCTGGATGCCTCGTCAAGGCGAATCTTGTTACCAATAGTATTGGTAGTATTTCCTTCCTTTATTTACACGCGTGCCTAATTGCCTTAGGTGCGCGTTATAACATCGCTCGCGTTAACATCGAAACCTCTGAATTGGGTCGATTTCTACGCTCTCAGTTTTTTCCAGCTTGAGTTATATTTTTTTCCAGCATCAGGTACTCGGCATGATTGATATAGATTTTTTGCCAATCCAAGACTGGGGACCCTGGCAAGAACGGAACTATAAAAAATGCCGAGCTTCCACGTTTAAATCCTATAAGGTCTTTATTTGAATTTAATATTTTCTTAGCCCCAAATTTTTCTAACATTTTTGTGGCGCGCTCTTTATCTGGGAACATTGTCCATATATCTGTCATCGGTGTCGTGGTTGTTGTTACCGTTGCCCCTCCCAAATAGTGAGTTATATCGGCAACCGATTTTACTTCGTCACCAAACAACTTTTCCGTCAAGGTTGCTCGAATGATTTCCTGAATCAGCTGTGACATTTTACCAGCGTGTTCATTTGCGGGAACGGCCCCAAGGACTTTTTGATACAATAAATACACCAGTAAATTTTGAGATGATCGAATTTCTATCTTTTTAAAACCACCAGCGCGTAGAAAATTATAAATAGAATTCGTCGCGTGATAGAACACATCTCTCGGTAACCCTGTTCGGCCACCACGATACGCTTTCCGCGTCGTCTCATTCAGCAAGTCTGCTGTTTTAAGCCCTTCAACAACCACGCTTTTTGGATCTGATCCCTGCCAAAAATAAAACTTCATAACGGGCGGCAAAAGCGGCTCATCATAGTTACGTGCAAACCGAAAATGTCCAATATTCGCACCGCGAGCGGGATCGTAAGATTTGGAAATCGAAAATTTCATTTTATATCTACTTTTCAATTTAGCCAAATAAGCCGGCGGAAAAAACATATCTTCTGTAAGATTTTCGAATTCATCGTTATTCAACAACGACCACGGTTCGAATTTACTAGAAGTTTTATAAAAATTTAAACACGATTTCTGGCCGAACCCCAAGACTGACCAAGCTAAAATCATAAAAACTAGAATAGTGCTATTGATTATACTCATACGGTGTCTTACGCGCAGTTTTTTCTTTCAAAGATTTCATCACTTCACCGTCAGTGTCACTGGTTTGCATGATAAGACGATCAACATTGTAGTCGGGGCGGTCGTTAAAATCCTTTTCTAATTGCAATAAGATGCCTGTAATAACAAATAAGTTGATTATCATAAAGATAGTGATCAAAATGACTTCTTTGATGCGCATCTGTCTACTTTGTTTTCATTTGGTCGCCTATAAAACAATATAGACACGAACCAAATAGAAACGGCTCCTTATCGGATAGTACTTCGAAAAAGGTGCCAGAAAAGAGTTTCACAAATACGACGGTATACCTGAGAACATCGCCATACTCAGCACAAACCAATATATCAGAGCCGGCATTAGTTGTTTGCTGTGATATAGTTGCATCATCTTTTGAACAATCTGTCCGGCACAATGTTTTTTAAAAACACAGCTGTCATTAAAGTTGACAGGATGTCCGAAGATACTGCTATGATTTGTACTATGAAAATGGAACTTCTGATCGTCGGCACATTCGGATTCGTTGCTGCGATTATGCGATTTTTAGTTTACGTTTGGCTGGGAGATAGAAGTACGTCCTCATTTCCATGGGCGACGTTTACTGTTAATACCGTCGGGTGTTTTTTGATTGGAATACTCGGTACTCTGGTTGAAAAGCAAATTCCTAATTATCGGCTTTTGTATCTTGCCGGGTCCGTGGGATTTCTGGGAACATTTACGACATTTTCGGCTTTTGGTTTTGAAACACTACATTTACTGCGGAATCAGGAAATAGGATTAGCAGTTGCCAACATTGCGGCCAATATAATTATCGGTTTGAGCGCTGTTTTCTTGGGGCGTTGGTTAACTTTATTATATTAGGATAAATATATGATTAACTTCGTTGAGCTCTCGCCTTTTTCAAAAAGCGTTCTGGCCTGGATTAAAAAAATTCCTAAAGGAAAAGTGGCGACCTATAAGCAAATTGCCACTTTGGCAGGAAAAGAGCATGGCTCACGTGGAGTGGCTTGGATTCTAAAATCGTGCTCAAGAAAATATCGATTGCCTTGGCATCGAGTTCTCAGCTCTTACGGCAGAATTTCTTTTGACTCAAAAACACATAATTTTCGCGAGCAGAAAAAACGACTTGCTTCTGAAGGCGTTATCGTCGACACAGCAGGAAACCTAAACCTGGACAAGTTTCAGTGGAAAAAATTTCCACCGAAACCAAAAAGAATACGTGGTCAGCCAAAAATGTTTAGTTGATCCTATTTATCTACCCAACTTTTTCTAAATAACTTTCCAGCTTATCCAATGATCCCGTCCACCCCATGGTCATACCCGTACGGCCCTCGATAAATGTTTCCATTTCTTCACGGGTAACATTTCCGACAACTTCCCAAGTTATGGTGACTCGAGTTTCCATTGGGCTTTCCGCCGTGAGATCGATGGTCGTTAACATCATGGCTGGCCAAGTCGGTGCCATCGGATGCCGCGTTGTTTTTTCATTTTTCTCGTCACAAAATTCTTGAGTGTAGACAAGACGATGGGGACTTTTGACCTCTTTGTAATGCGCTCGTCCATACATTTTCAAACCGTCAGAATTTTCCATACAATAAAAAGTCGAAGAGTTAGCTTTGATATCTGAACGAATAAATTTCATATCAAATCCCGTAGGAGCCAGCCACTTGGAGAAGTGATTTGGATCGGTCCACATTTTGAACATCGTTTCAATCGGGGTGTTAAACGTGCGATTGATGACAAAAATTTCTTTGCTAGAGTTTTCTTTTTCCAAATACTCGGCCAAGCGATCCCAAGTCGAGTTTCCATTGGCCTGTTTAATGAATTTTCTAGTCTGCTCAGCTGCATCTTCAGTCGCAAGAGCCATCGTCATATCCATTTTTGTTTTACCACCTAAATCAGTAAAAACTACAGTTACACGAAACAAAGCTGGCTGGTTTTGATTAGCGCCGTGATCATAAACAAGGCGTCTATACTTGTCGACCTCAAAGTAGGTCGTTATGTTAGGGTAATCAACACCATCTGGACCATGCATAGTATAATTCCAATGCCCACCTACCTTTAAATCTTTTGAGTGCGTCGTTATTTTGAATCCACGCGGTCCCCACCACTTAGCGGCTTTTTTGGGATCAACCCACGCTTCCCAGACAGTTTCCACTGGAGCATTGTAAACTCGTGTTAATTTAAGTTTATTAGATTTATTTTTTGCGTGCATTTTTTTTGCCTTTCCCCTTTTTATTTTTAGGTGTGACGGTCTCTAAATATTTCTCGAGTCGATCAAAACTTTCTTCCCAGAAAACGCGATATGGCTGCATCCAATCAGCTATATTTTTTAATCCATCCGCTTTAAGCCGACACGGACGCCACTGAGCATCTCTAGTTTTCGTAATGAGTCCTGCGTTTTCTAAGACCTTTAGATGCTTAGTAACAGCCGGCAAACTCATCTCTTTCAAGAATGGCTTGGCTATGTCGCTAACACTGGCCTGCCCTTGAGAAAGACGAGCAATCATGGCGCGTCTCGTGGGATCTGCCAACGCTGAGAAAACTTGACTCATAAGTTAATTCATTGTGGATTTAAAATTTTTGAACAAATCTACAAACCTGGATATGAATATAAAAAATGTGGGATTACTCTAAGTAATCTTAGGACAAAAGAAAATTTACAGACAGATTTTTTCTCTAAAAACGATTCCCTCAAAGAAGAACACTTGATGCGAGTCATAGATGCTATTAATAAATTTCACGGGCGGGGGACTATAAAATATGCCGCTTGTGGTATTGATCAATTTTGGAAAATGCTATCACAAATGAAATCAGCAAAATACACTACTAGTTGGAATGAACTCGTAGAAGTTCGTTAGAAAGATCTTTTTTAGGCATGTTCTTGAGAACGTAAAATCCAAAGTACAGGCTGATTCATTCATAGTTAAGTCAGATGCTAAACCCTCGTATAAGAAAATAGAAAACTTAGAGCGACATATTTACTTATACATCGCTCTTAATAACGGCTATCAGATTGCTTAGAAAAACTAAATC
>JAEUWH010000047.1 GCA_016785955.1 Pseudobdellovibrionaceae bacterium
AAATGGGAGCACTCAACAAGATGGCCAAATTAAAGTATGGGTAGAGTTGGGATGAGTTGCGAAACAGTCAGATTGCGGATGTGAAATCTAGCATGCGAATCTGCTTACTTCAGCAAACGCACCATCAAATGGCGCAGTTGCTATATTTCAGGTCTATATTTATTGTGAGCCTGTTTTATTAATTCTTGGATTTCCTCAACAGTTTTGGCTTTAAGAGCCGCATCTTTTTTTACGACCGCTGATTTAAGTACATCCATTTTCTCAATGATGTCATCAAAAGCTTTGCTTATATCGCCATCGTTAGGAGTTTGCGGAATCATTTTTTCTTTAAACAGAACTTCGTAATAAGCCTTAGCGGCCCCTTTACAGGCCGTTAAGTTTGATTTTAGTATTTCGATTTCTTGCAGATCGTCGGCGCATTTATCTATGAGAGTGCTTTTACCAGAAACGCACTTAAAACTGCGTTTCATCTGCTTCATAGATTTTTGCATATCAAATCCGGCCGCAACGATGACGAAGGTGAAAAATATGAAAAAATAACCTAACTTTTTGGCCATAAAACACCTCTCTAGATAAAGTCCATGGGGTTAATTGCAGTGTGTATTTGCGAAGTATGTTCCATGGTCTATCCGTGTTTAATCCGATTTGTCGTGGCAAAGACTGTTCAGAAAGTTTACAAAGTGAAAATGCTACATGGAGTGTGCGGCGCTGAGCATGGGGCCAGTTCACTGTCGATGGTTTCTTGAATTGCGATTCTGATATGAAATCCAGTTTAATAAATCACAATGTGTTCAATTGCTAAAAAAAATGTTTCCAGCATTTAGCAAGAAACTATTTTTTAGAGCCATAGTAGAATCGGACGGAATCAATCGGCATGGCTGTTTACGTGCGCCAATTAAAATAGCATGGTCGGACGCGCAGTGCTTGGATATTTCCTCGCTGGTTGATTTGGGGTTAGGTCTGAAATATCGAACCGCTGCAAATCCTGGTCGATTTTTTCTGATTATGAGTCAAAATAAAAAACTAGTTGCGAAGGGCGCTCGCTCGCAGAGATACGCGTGGTTCGCCGCGACGAATGTTTTAGGTATTGCCGATGTTGAAAATGCATCGGCAGGGGAGCTGAAGACCATTTTGCAAGAAATCAGTTTTGCGAATGGCTTAGTCCTGCAGGCGATCGTTTTGGAGTTATGGGTTTTTAATTTGGCAAATGCGTTTGGCTACATAGGGATCGAAATTGCGGTTGATCACCTGCAAGATGCATTGAGTCTGTCGCGGGGTTGCGTTCAGGCATGTTTCGCGGGCCATTTCTAAAGAATGATATTTTTCTAAAATGGACAGAGAGCATGTCCATTGAGTGGGTTGAACGACTTGACAAAATTCGTTGTATTTAGTGCCCGAGTATCCTTTTCGAGAGATCTCGTGACGACAGGTGGTCCAGTCTTGCGAGTTTTGGTTAAGGGCAAAGGTCGGCCGCGAGTCTAAATAAATAGATAGACTGAGGAGTGTACACAATAGTGATAAAGCGATGTTGTTAAGCTGCCCCAATTAATGACCCCAAGTTTTCAACTTAGACCTCAAGACGAGATTTAAGTTGGAACACATGTAGCATGACTATGTAGGGCCCTAAACTGTTCAGGGATTAGCCAAGTAGTCTTTTCAAAAAAAGAGGGCGGCTTGAGATTTAGTCAGTGATTTCTGGTTTAAGTCCGGATCATATGCGTGAATGGCTAGCACCTGATTTTTGAGATGAATTCTTGTTGCTTGTTTTGTAAGCACCTCTGTCATTAAATTCAAAAATTTCAATTGGTTTTCAAAAAGAATCTTGCCAAAGTGAATCTTACGTATTTTAAATAGACCATTAACAATTTTTTTTATTTATAAACTAAAAAAATTTTAGGATCACTCATGTCTATAATTTTCAAAAAGAGGGAAGTGAAAGAAACTCGAGGTTTGCTTCAGAGACTGGTTTCTTTTTGCTTTTTAGGTTCTATCGTTGGCTTAGCATCTATAATGATGATGGGCTGTAAGTTTCAACCGGGCTGGGGTTACAACAAAGGGCATGCGCCCGAGCAACCGATTCCCTACTCTCATGAACTTCATGTTGGTAAGCTGGGAATGCAGTGTCAATATTGCCATAACCAAGTTGAGCGGTCTAAGCACTCTAATGTTCCGACTCTGCAAACATGTATGAACTGTCATATTCAAGTTAAAACAGATTCGCCACATATTCAAAAAATGCGTGAAGCTTATGACGCCGGTAACTCGATTGAGTGGACACGTGTGCATATGTTGCCAGATCATGTGATGTTCAATCACTCGGCTCACGTATCAAAAGGTGTTAATTGTCAAACTTGCCACGGGCCGGTCGAGACGATGGAAAAAGTATATCAGCATGCCGATTTATCTATGGGCTGGTGTATTAACTGTCATCGCCAAGAAGAAAATAAAGCGCCCCTTAACTGCACTACGTGTCACCATTAATTCTGAGGTAATCGATGTCTGAATTTCATGACCATAATCACGATCACGATGAGAACTTAGAGGCTAAAAAAGCTGCGCGCCCAAAAATCGAGCACAATAATAACTATTGGTTAAGCATTGACCAATATATGCAAGATCCAGAATTCCAAAAAACTGTGGATGCGGAATTTATGTCTTCGCCTTTGCGTGAAGAAGAAGAAAAGAATCCATGGGCTCGTCGAGAATTTTTGAAGTTGATGGGTGCTTCGTTGGCTCTGTCAACAGCCAGCTGTATCCGTCGTCCTGTGCAAAAAATTGTTCCTTATAATAAGCAACCGGAAGAAATCACGTTTGGCGTTCCAAATTATTATACGTCTACTTACTTCGATGGCCAGGAAAGTATTGGTGTTTTAGTAAAAACTCGTGAAGGTCGTCCGATAAAGTTAGAAAGTCTTGTGAATGCTCCTTTGAATGAAGGCGGCACGAATGTTCGCTCTCAGGCTCACGTTCTTTCATTGTATGATCCAGATCGTTTGACGGCGCCTAAGAAGAATATTTTCAATGAGAAGCGTACAAACAAAGATACAATCTCAATTACCTGGGAAAATACGGACGCTGCGATTGTGGAAGAATTGAAAAAAGGTGGGGTGTATTTCCTAACGGGAAATATCGTGTCTCCGTCTTCGCAAGCGGTTGTTAAGGATTTTGCAGAGGGCTTTAAGGCGACTCACGTGGCGTGGGAAGTTTTAGCAAACGAAGATATCCGAAAGGGACAGCTCGCGTCCTATAAAACAGATGTTTTGCCATTCTATCGATTTGATAAGGCAAAGATGGTAGTTTCGATTGATGCGGATTTCTTGGGGACATGGGTGGCGCCGACGGTGTTCACTAAGCAGTACTCTAAGACCCGTAAAGATTTTTCGAATATGTCCCGTGTAGTGGCCTTTGATTCGAACTATTCATTGACCGGGGCGAATGCGGACATTCGTGTGCGTATCAAGCCATCTCAACAACTGAAAGTGGCTGTGGCTATTGCTCAAGAATTAGTAGTGAATCAAGGTCGTTCATCTTATGCCCAAAATGGCGAGGTGAAATCATGGTTGAGTTCATTCGGTAAAGCGGCCGATGGTTTAAATATGGAGCCGGCTTTAGTTAAAGAGATTGCCAAAGATCTTTGGGATAATCGCGGTGAGAGTTTAATCGTTGCTGGTGGTTTGAAAGCGCAGACGGAAACAGCGCATGCATTGCACGTCGTGGTTAACTTTTTGAACTCTGTTCTCGAGAATGACGGCAAAACAATCCAATACAAAAAATCAATGAAATCATCGGCGACTCATTCAGGTATGGTTGCGTTGTTGGATGCGATGAAAGAGAAAAAGGTAAAGACGCTTGTGATTCACACGGTGAATCCCATGTTCGCATTACCGGCCAAGGCTGAGTTTAAAGAGCTTTTGAAGAATGTTGAAACGGTTGTCTATATTGGTGATCGCATGAATGAAACAGCTCATTGGGCTCACTATGTTCTTCCTGAGAATCATTCAATGGAAACATGGAGTGATGCAGAGCTTGTGTCGGGTGTTTATTCGATTCAGCAACCTGCCATTAAGCCAATGTATGATACACAATCTATGGAATTGACTTTGATGACTTGGTGTTTTCAAGCCAAAGTTGGTCCAAAACGTATTCAAGAATTTGAAACATATTATGATTATTTAAGAAATTTTTGGAAGACAGATGTTTTTCCAAAAGTTGGTAAAGGCGGAAACTTTGAAAAAAGTTGGCAAGAGCTTTTGCAAACGGGCTCGGTGGGCGATGTAAATAACAGTGCTGACGGCGCTCGTAGCTTTGCTGTTTCTAGTATGACAGAGCTGAAAAAGCCGGTGGATGCTCAAGGCTGGGAATTGGTATTGTATTCGACAAGTCAATTGGGAGACGGGGCGGGATCTTCTGCGAATATTGGTTGGCTGCACGAGCTTCCAGATCCTATTACGAAAGTTGTTTGGGATAATTACGCGTCTATTTCGTTGGCTGCAGCAAACAAACTGAAAGTTAAAAACAACAGTGTGATCGAGATCACGGTTGGCAAAGATAAAATGGAATTGCCGGTTTTAGTTCAGCCGGGACTACAAGATGATGTGATTGCTGTCGCTGTTGGCTATGGGCGTACTCACGTGGGTGCGGTTGGTAACGGCGTTGGTAAAAATACATATGAACTGGTGCAAGTGCAAAATGGCCAAATGGTTTTCGCCGGTGCTAAAGTTGAAGTGAAAGCGACAGGTGCAAAGTACGAGCTGGCACAAACGCAAACGCATCATTCAATGCAAGGTCGTCAAATTGTCGTCGAAGCGACTTTAAAAGAGTATCAAAATAAAAAAGATCATATTATTCATAAGCACCCAATTTGGTCTGTCTGGTCTGGTCATCAGTACAATGGTCACAAATGGGGTATGGCGATTGATTTGAATTCATGCACAGGTTGTTCGGCGTGTATGACGGCATGCCAATCTGAAAACAATATTGCCGTGGTTGGTAAGAAATACGTGATGCAAGGTCGTGAAATGCATTGGATTCGTATCGATCGATATTACACGGGAACGCCAGAAGATGCTTCGGCAGTGTTTCAGCCAGTTATGTGTCAGCATTGTGATAATGCTCCATGTGAAACGGTATGTCCGGTTCTAGCGACAGTTCACTCGAGTGAAGGGTTAAACGAAATGGTTTATAATCGTTGCGTAGGAACTCGGTACTGTTCGAATAACTGTCCTTATAAAGTACGTCGTTTTAATTGGTTTAACTATACGAAGAAAATTCCAGCGCCAACAAACATGGCATTTAATCCAGACGTAACCGTTCGCGTGCGTGGGGTTATGGAGAAATGTACGTTTTGTGTCCAAAGAATCAAAGAAGGTAAAAATAAAGCGAAACTTGAAAATCGTCCGCTTCAAGATGGTGAGATCAAAACAGCATGTCAAACATCATGTCCGACGAATGCGATTACATTTGGCGATGTGAATGATCCGAACTCACAAGTGGCTAAATTATTTAAGGCCGATCGCTCTTATGCGCTGCTTGAAGAGTGGCATGCGGCTCCGGCGGTTCGCTACATGGCTAAAATTAAAAATAACGGTAAAGAGCAAATTGCGTCTGCGTCCGCACATGAAGGTGGTCACTAATGATGAAGCGTAATCAACTCATTCTTGGGGATAAAACTCTAAAAGACATCACCGATGATATTTGTCAGCCGGTCGAGACTCTGCCTGGCAAAGGCTGGGTTGGGATGTTTTTGGGGGCTAAGACGTTATTATTGTTTTATATTTTCGTGCTAGGAATGATCGTTGCCAATGGTATGGGGCTTTTGGGTGTGAATCACCCCAATGGCTGGGGAACGATGATTATCACGTTTGTATTTTGGATTGGTATTGGCCATGCTGGTACATTGATCTCGGCGATCTTGTTTTTGTTCCGCCAAAAGTGGCGAACATCGGTTGCTCGTACAGCCGAAGCAATGACGGTATTTGCGGTTATGACCGCGGGTTTATTTCCGCTGTTACATACGGGGCGTCCTTGGTTGGATTTCTGGTTGTTTCCATATCCAAATCAGCGTGGTCCTTTGTGGGTGAACTTCCGTTCCCCGTTGTTATGGGACGTTTTCGCGGTTTCAACATACGCGACTGTTTCTATGGTTTTCTGGTATGTCGGCCTAGTTCCTGACTTTGCGACTCTTAAAGATCGCGCTAAAAATAAAATTCGCCGTATGATTTATGGAATTTTGTCTTTGGGATGGAGAGGCACGGCACGTAACTGGAGCCATTATGAAATGGTGTATTTGATTCTTGCCGGTCTATCGACTCCGTTGGTTTTATCCGTTCATACGATCGTATCATTTGACTTTGCGGTTTCAAATCTTCCGGGTTGGCATACGACAATCTTTCCGCCGTACTTTGTTGCGGGTGCGATTTTCTCGGGATTCGCAATGGTTGTGACGTTGATGACTTTGGTTCGTATTGGTTTTCCTCAATTCAAAGACTACATTACGTTAGACCATATGGAAGTGATGAATAAAATCATTATGACGACGGGTCTAATGGTTGGATACGCCTATGCGTCTGAGTTTTTTGTGGCTTGGTACTCGGGTAATCCATACGAGCGTTATGTGTTTATGAATCGTGCTGGTATCCCGGGAACATCAGGGGATTATGCTTGGTCTTATTGGATCATGGTAACTTGTAATGTGATCATTCCACAAATTTTCTGGATGAAGTGGGCTCGTCGAAGTATCCCTGTGATGTTTATCGTCAGTATTTTTGTAAATATCGGTATGTGGTTCGAGCGTTTCGTGATCACGATTACGTCTCTGCATAATGACTTTTTACCAAGTAATTGGGGGAACTATGCCTGGAGCTTCTGGGATGGGGCCTTGCTGGTGGGAAGTTTTGGTATGTTCTTAACATTGTTCTTGTTGTACCTACGTGTTTTTCCTGCGATTTCAATCGCAGAGATTAAGCCAGTTCTTCCTGTGGGGAGAAATGATCATAAAGGAGGTCACTAATGGCTAAATTGATGCCAGGCCTAGCTGCAATTTTTACTGATGAACATCAGGTGCTTGAGGCAGCTCGTAAATCTCGAGATTTGGGCATGACCAAGTTTGAAGCGATTTCTCCTTATCCGATTCATGGTATGGAGGACGCATGTGGAATCAAACGCTCGTCGATTCCCTATGTTGCGTTTGTGGCTGGAATGACAGGCTTATTGGGAGCATTGGCTTTAGTTTGGTATACATCTGTTTATGATTGGCCAATTAATGTGGGTGGTAAACCTCCGTTCTCATTGCCGGCCTTTATTCCTATTATGTTTGAATTGACTGTGTTGTTTGCGGCGTTGAGTTCCGTTGGGGCGTTGTTTTATCATTGTGGAATTCCACGTGTTGACCCTCCAACAATTGACCCCGATTTAACATGTCACAAATTTGCGATTTTTGTTCCTGAGAATGAATCCGGTTACGAAGCCAAAAAACTAGAGACTTTCTATAAGTCCTTAGGTGCTGAGTCTGTTAAGAAAGTTGAGGCGTACTAAGATGAAAGCAATTTTATTTCAGTCAGCATTAGTCATTACAGCGGTGAGTTTCTTATCAGCGTGTCATATAGATAAAAGCCAACCAAATTTTGAATTGATTCAAGATATGATGGAGTCTCCGGCGATTAAACCTCAAGAGGCTGACCCATCGACGCCAAATCATATTAGTGGTCGCGAGCCTGTCAAGGGTACGGCTCCGGTTGGCTTTAACGTAGAGCCTTTGGACGATTTAAGCGTTGCTGAAAAGGAAATGAAAAATCCTTTGGCTGGCGATATGTCCAAAGATGTTTTATTGACGGGTCAAAAATACTATCAAGTACACTGTGCTCTTTGCCATGGTTCAAAGGGCGAAGGTGGTGTGGCGGCTAAGAGTTTGATTGCTGAACAAATGGCATTAAAGCCACCTCAGATTACGAATGAAAAAGTTTCTGGTTGGTCCGATGTGCATTTATATTATGTAATTTCTCGAGGCCAAGGTTTGATGGGTCCGTATGCGAATCATGTCCCTCAAAAGTATCGCTGGCAGTTAGTTAACTATATTAGACATTTACAAAAAACTCATAAGAATTAGGAATATTTATGGCGAGTCATTCAACTCATGAATTGCAAGTAAAACCGTTCGAACCCTCTAGTTTGTTTAAGGTTGTGATTTTAGCTTTGATAGCCGTGGGAGTACTTTCGTTCGGCTTAGGACTATGGCTGAGTGAAGAGAGAACCTGGACCAGTTACTTGGTTTCGTTTTTCTACTTTTCGTGTTTAGGGTTAGGTGGGTTGTTCTTCGCAGCGATTCAGCACGTAGTTAAAGCGGGGTGGTCAAGTTCTGTCCGTCGGTACGCCGAGGCTATGACATCATTTATTCCGTTCATCCTTTTTGGCGGTTTGATTTTGTTGTTAGGAGCAAAGACTTTATTTCCTTGGACACATGAAGATGTGATTAACTCTTCCAGTTTAATCAAGGCTAAAACGGCTTACTTGAATATTCCATTCATGGCGACACGGATTGTGATTTGTGCTTTAGGATGGTTTGCATTTAAGTGGTTTATTGTCGGTAATTCGATAAACCAAGATCAATCAGGGGATCACAATTTGACTCTGAAAAATGTCAGTTTGTCGATTGCATTTATTGCGTTCTTTGCTTTGTCGTTTTCATTTTTCAGCGTGGATTTGTTGATGTCATTGTTGCCCACTTGGTATTCTACAATTTTTGGAGTTTACTGTTTCGCAGGTTTATTTCAGTCAACATTTGCGGTATTGGCCTTGATGATTATCTTTATTCGTCGGGCTGGTTTAGTGAAAGGCTATGTAACTGTCGAGCATCAGCATGATATCGTAAAGTTTATGAAAGGCTTTACTGTATTCTGGGCTTATATTGCATTTTCTCAATTTATGTTGATTTGGTACGCGAATATTCCTGAAGAGACGGAGTATTATATTATGCGTTCACAGAATGGCTGGTTGGCTATTTCTTTCTTGTTGTTGATTTTTCGTTTTATCGTGCCATTTTTGGCTTTATTGCCACGTGGACTTAAGCGGAATGACAACCATGTGATTGCTGTTTCAGTCTTGATTCTGGTAATGCAATATCTAGATATTTATTGGATGGTGTATCCTAACTATAATGATGGTATGATTAAGTTTGGTTTACAAGAGATCGGAATTTTTATGGGTTTCTTGGGATTGTTCTTATTGGGCATTACTTTGTTTTTTAAAAAATATTCACTTGTTGCTTTGAAAGATCCTCGTCTTCATGAGGCTATTAATCATCATGTGACCTACTAGATTTACAGTTAGTCTAGTTGTTGGGTATAAAATAACTATTAAAATCAACGGCACGAATAATGTGCCGTTTTTTTTTGTGAATGTGTTGTTGCTATAGAAAAGGAGAGCGCGTGGCTATTGAAGCGACATCGAATGATTTAGTGCAAGTAGTAACTCTTTTAACTGCGGCTGTGGTTGCCGTTCCTCTTTTTAAAAAATTTGGTTTAGGTTCTGTGTTGGGTTATTTGTCAGCTGGCTTAGTCATTGGCCCTTGGGGTTTGAAATTGTTTACGAACCCGAATGCTATCTTACATGTCGCCGAACTGGGTGTTGTGATGTTCTTGTTTGTTATCGGGCTAGAGATGCGTCCTTTGCATCTCTGGGGAATGCGACGGGATATATTTGGCTTAGGAACACTTCAGATTCTGGCCTGTACGACTCTTCTTTCACTGATAGGTGTGGCTCTTGGACTATCGCCCCTGTATTCATTTGTTGGATGTATGGGGTTTGTTTTGACTTCGACCGCTGTGGTTATGCAGCTTCTTAAAGAGCGGGGTGAGTTAGGTTTGCCAAAAGGTCAAAAGATTGTGGCCGTGTTGTTGTTTGAAGATTTGTTGATCGTTCCATTGCTTGCGTTGATGGTATTTTTGTCTCCAGAAACTGGCGAAGTGACTGTGTCGTATTGGGCATCCATGGGAATTGCTATTGGTGCAGTGGGGCTGTTGGTGGCGGCAGGTATTTGGTTATTGAATCCTTTCTTTCGTTTGCTGGCTGCTGCGGGTGCTCGAGAAGTATTGACGGCGGCGGCTTTGTTGGTGGTTTTGGGGGCCGCGTTGTTGATGCAAATGAGTGGCTTATCCATGGCGATGGGGGCTTTTTTAGCGGGTGTATTATTGGCGGAGTCCTCTTTTCGGCATCAAATCGAAGCCGATATAGAACCGTTTCGAGGAATTTTACTGGGCTTGTTTTTTATTGGTGTTGGGATGTCATTGGATTTGGGGTTAGTGCTGGGGAGTTGGCGGAATATTCTTATATTTGTCATGCTTCTTATGGTGGGTAAGGCCGTCAGTATTTACTTGATTGCTCGTGTGACCAAATCTGATCACCATGTCGCGATTGAGCGAGCGCTCCTTATGGCTCAGGGTGGTGAATTCGCCTTTGTTCTGTATGCAGCCGCGGCCCACGAAGGTCTAATACCCGCAGAAATTAATGCTCAATTTACGGCAATTGTTGTGTTGTCTATGGCATTGACTCCGTTAGTGGTGGTTGTGGCAAAGCCATTTTTAAAAAAATTCGGATGTGTCTACAGAGGGCGTAGAAGTTCCTCAAAACCTTTCAAGTTGTGCGCTGTTGATTGGCTTTGGTCGTTTTGGTCAAGTCGTCAGTCAACTTTTGCTGGCGAGGAATTTAGACATCACAATTATTGATTCCGATCCTGATATGATTCGCAGTGCTGGTAAGTTCGGTTTTAAAATATACTATGGGGATGGTGCTAGGTTAGATGTTTTACGAGCCTCAGGAGCGGAAAAGGTTTGTGTGATTGCGATCTGTGTGGATAGTCAAAAAGTAGCCACCGATATACTAAAATTGGTAAAGCATGAGTTCCCTCAGGCTAAAGTTCTTGTGAGAACGTATGATCGTATTCATGCCCGCGAGGTGGCCATGGCCGGAGCTGATTTTCAAATTAGGGAAACGTTTGAGTCTGCGTTGGCGTTTGGACAGCAGACATTAAGAGAAATGGACGTTCCAGAGGAAGATATTTTTGCAATCGCAGAAGATATTCGCCAACGAGATCGTGATCGGTTGCAATTAGAGATCACAACTGGAAATGTCGATGAGGCGAGAAAATTGATGTTTTCTAATGTTCCGACGCCCATACCGTTGATTGAGCCCAAGCGAGAAACCGTTGCGTTAAATCCTGAAGCGGCTCGTGTTGTTAAATAGATTGTTCGGGCCTGTCCTCATTGCCTAGCCTACTACGAAAACGCAATTGGTTCGATTTGAGTGTCGCTCGTCGACGAAATAGTTCTACTATTTCTTCTCGATATTCCCTGGGTATTGTCTCGAAATTGTGCTGTCGGGTATATAGAGACCGTTGGAAATTTTTGGACAGGTGTTCGTAAACTAGCTGTCTAAAGCATGTATGTGGTTGTAAATATGTGATTATAAAGAGGACTCTGTTTTGCTTAATAATACTTCATGCAATTATATTGGCTTGGTTCGCAAACGACAAATCAGCAGCTTGTAAATGTTATCTCAAAATGGAACATCCAGAGTATCGCCAGTGAAGATGGTTTGAAGGCCATTCTGGATAGCGACGTTGAAAAGTCCCGGCATTTTTTGATGGAGATAAACGAGGTAAACGAGAAGAAGTACCTCGAACTTAGAGCCTTCGGCGAGCGATTCGGGAAAAAGTTAAAATTTATCGTCTTTTATCAAAGCTTGAAAGCGTCCCCACAAATCAATAAGCTTCATGGCTCTGAAGTTTTACTTATCGGCCCTGAAGAGCGTTTGATTGCAAATGTTTTGTTAAAGAGGTTCTTTCAAAACGCAACACCTTTGTTTCGAAGATGGGAGAGATTTCAACTGGTTACAAGTGGAATGTTAAGTTTATTGTCTGGCGCCGAGAAGAATCTGAAAATTTCAATTGTGAATTTTGGAGCTCATGGCGCGTGTATTCGATTTGTCGGAGACCAGTTTAAAAAGAAAGACTTTGTGATTTTGGAGTATGTTAGTCACGATGGTAAAAAGATCCGTATGCAGTCCCGAATTGCGTGGACCCAAGGCGAGGGTGAGCATGTTCAAGCCGGTGTCCAATTTATTTCTCGTGAAGTATAACGCGCCGATTCTCTGGGATATTTGAAATTGAAAACATAACCCTTTGTGTTACTTTTTTCTCTGTTATGTTAAGTTTAAAAATCTTTAAATATTCTCTTTATATGAATTCGCTAACGGCCTCTTAATGTTGTCAATTTCAGTTATATTGCCAGACAATTCTAAAAAAACTTTTGATCATGAACCGACTGTTCTTGAAGTGGCAGAGTCTATTGGGCCTCGTTTAGCTAAAGACACGTTAGGTGGCAAAGTCAATGGAAGCAGCGAGATTGTTGATCTTCGTTTCAAATTAAAAGATGGCATGCGCTTGGAAATTATCACCATCAAAAGCGAACAAGCGAACGAGGTGATTCGTCACTCGAGCGCGCATATCTTGGCGCAGGCGGTTCAGCGGTTGTGGCCTGAGGTCAAGGTCACGATTGGTCCCGTGATTGAAAATGGATTTTTCTATGATTTCGACTCTCCATTTACATTCACCGAAGAGCACTTTGAAAAAATCGAAAAAGAAATGCAAAAGGTTATAGACTCGAATTTGCCAATCCTCCGTCGAGATGTACCGATTGATGATGCGATCGCAACTTTTGAAAAGATGGGCGAACGTTTTAAAGTTGAGATTATTAAAGATTTAAAGAGCAAAGGTGAAACATCGGTCGGGATATACGATCAAGGCGAATGGTTTGATTTGTGTCGTGGTCCTCATATTCAAAATACAAATCAAGTCAAGGCGTTCAAACTGCTGAGTGTGGCTGGTGCCTACTGGCGCGGTGATGAAAAAAACCCAATGCTTCAGCGTATTTATGCGACGGCATTTAAAGATAAAAAAGAACTTGAATTGTACCTGCATCAAATGGAAGAAGCCAAAAAGCGAGATCATCGTAAACTAGGAAAAGAGTTAGATCTATTCATGTTTCATGAGTGGGCTCCGGGGTCGCCATTCTTTACCGGTAAAGGTGCTCTGGTGTATAACCAGTTGGTGAGTTTTATTCGCGAGATGTATATCGAGTTTGGTTATCAAGAGGTGATCACCCCGCAAATTTTTGATGTGAATCTGTTTCATAAGTCTGGCCACTATGAGAACTATAAAGAGAACATGTATTTCACGCGTGTCGATGAACGTGATTTTTCGGCTAAGCCGATGAACTGTCCATCACACTGTCTGATGTTTCATAACGGACAGCATTCATATCGCGATTTGCCGGTCAGAATGGCCGACTTTGGGCGATTGCATCGATATGAAAAGTCGGGAGCAATGCATGGATTGACTCGAGTTCGTACGTTTTGCCAAGACGATGCACATATTTTTTGCCGCGTGGACCAGTTGCAGCCAGAGATCGCCAGTTTCATGACATTGTTGAATCGTGTGTACAAGACATTGGGTATGGATAACTTCAAGATATTCCTCAGTACGCGTCCTGAAAAACGTATGGGCGGTGATGAGGTGTGGGATCGTGCAGAAGGAGCATTGTCCGATGCGCTTAAGCAATTGGAGCTTCCTTACACTGTAAATCCAGGTGATGGTGCTTTTTATGGGCCAAAGTTGGACATTATGTTTGTGGATGCTATTGGGCGTCCTTGGCAATTGGGAACTTTGCAATGTGATTTTAATTTGCCTCAGAATTTTGATTTAAAGTACACGGGCGAGGACAATAAGGAGCATCGTCCGGTCATGCTTCATCGGGCCATTTTAGGCAGTTTGGAACGTTTTATCGGTGTTTATTTAGAGCATACGGCAGGACATTTGCCTCTGTGGTTGGCGCCGAACCAGGTGACGATTCTGAATGTAACGGATCGGGTGAATGAACACTGTGAAAGTATTCAAAAAAAATTACAGGATGTCGGTTTGCGGGTTGAGTTCGATCGAAGAAATGAAAAGTTAAATTTTAAAATCCGTGAAGCTCAGATGGCAAAAACGCCCTACATGATCATTATAGGTGATAAAGAGGCCGAACTTGGCGAATTATCCCTGCGTACAAAGAGTGGAAAAATAATTAACAATCTAAAGCTGGACACGGTTTTGGAACAATTAGTAACAGAAGTGAAAACTCGGGCCTTAAAAGGCATCGAAGTTGAGATAAAAAATTAAAATTGGAGGTTTCCCATTAATAAGTTCGAAAATAGAGGTAGTTTTTCAAAAGGCGGCGATCGGTTTAAGAAAAAAGAAGACAAAGATGGTCTTCGTGTAAATCGGGAAATCCGAGCTCCCCAAATTCGAGTGATCGATGATGAAGGGCAGATGTTGGGTGTAATGACGGTGAATGAAGCTGTTCGTATCGCTGAAGAAAAAGGCCTGGACTTATTAGAAATCGCTCCGACCGCAACTCCGCCTACATGTAAAATTATGGATTATGGGAAGTGGAAATACGAGAACAAGAAAAAGCAGGCGGCGTCTCGAAAAAAACAAACCGTAATTGTTGTAAAAGAAATTCAAATGCGTCCACGCACAGATATTCATGATTTTGAAACCAAAATGAAACATGCGCGCAGTTTTTTGTTGGAAGGTGACAAAGTGAAAATCAACATGCGGTTCTTAGGTCGCGAATTGGCTCACCAAGAGTTTGGCATGGAGTTAATGAAAAAGGCCATCGCATTTGTTGAGGATTTAGCTATCATTGAAACGGCTCCTCGTTTTGAAGGTAAACAAATGTACACGCTGATTGCTCCAGATCCAGTGAAAGTAAAAGAGTGGGAAAAGAAGCACCCTAAAAAAAATGCAGCCCCTCAGAAACAAGATGAAGCGTCTGATGATGACAAGGACTCTGAATAATATAAAAATCTCCGGTTTTTTGAATGGCCGGAGTAAGTTTTTCTTATCGTTTTCCTGACATTTTTACCTGTATCAAAATAAGACAGTGACGATATTGGCTTCGTAGTATTCCTAGTTTTGTCGGGTGGTTAGTTCGAAGCGAATAAGTTCGTTAATATCTTAAAATTACGACACGCTTTTCGGTATAAAATCTGCAAAGATTTTTTTTGAGGAGCGTGTGTTGAAGCCACTAAGTCTAGTGAAATTATTTATATCTTTAATCGCAATATTTTATGTGGTTGCCTGTGGTCGAAGCTTTAAGACCCTAGATGCGGAAACTGTAAAGGCATTAGAAACACCTCCGCTTCCCCCTCCCGCAAACAATGCCTCGACTGAAACATCAGGTGGTAAGGCCGAAAATGCAGCCGCGATTTCAGAGTTATGGGTTCAGGAAATTCCAGAAAAATATGATGATGTTGGGGATTTTTTTCGTGTAAAAGAAATTCCGGGTTTATATCAAGAGCAGGTGTTGGACTCTGTGGACATCGGTGGTGATAAATCGGGTAAAAAATTGAATTTGGTGCGGGGTAAATTGAAACTCAGCCGAGTGACACATCATTTTGATTCTGTTTCGAATCAGCTTGAGGTCAGTGGGGATGTTGTTTTTGATGACGGAAAACCATTAGCGTTCAAAATGGCCGGTCCCATGCATAGTGGTGAAATTTCTTTAAGAATCTCCGACCCAATGCCGGGCCTTAAAGATGTATTTCGTGCCAAGGCGATGTGTTCGTCGAGTGTCAGTATCGAGGGAATAGAAAATACAAACTCCTCGGTTGATTTTTGCCGTCGAGTGATCATCGATTTTTACTATCGTCACAAAGATACATTCTATACGGATCAGTTGATTACTAAAGATATTTTATTTGATGAAATTAAGAAGATTGAATTGCCCGCAGCCTCAGGTGGGGATTCGTTAACGGATGAAGATTTAGAATCTGATTTATCCGACTACGAGAAAAGTCAAAAGTATGGAACTCTTGAGGCCCCTACAGAGTCCATTTCTGAAGGCGAACTGCCATACTATTTTGTGGATCCTAGTATTGATGATGTTGCGAGCCTGTATCCTGATGTCAGTAAAGAAATTGAGGCAAAGAAGCAATTGTTTTTCAAAAACAAGAAAAAGCTTAAAGCCATTCCCAAGTTGACCGGTGACGAACATATTCCTGAAAAAGATGTGGATGTACGCATCGTTGCCCCACCTGTGCCGCTGCCGGGCCCGCAAAAACCAACGGAAGCTCCGGTCCCACCAAAGATGCCTCCTAAGGTGGGTACGCCAGCGGTAGTGCCGACTCCGATACCCCCGTCAAGTGTTCAGCCGCCCGGTAAGCCCGGAGGAGTGACTCCTGCGCCCACGGTCCCGAATGGTTCAGTAAAACCAGGAGGGGGGACAGCCATCTTGCCGGCTCCCGTGAAGTCTCCTGTTCCGCCCGTTAAACCGGTTAAGCCGCCAGTTGTGGCGCGCCCCGCCCCGGCGCCTGTCAAACCGCCTCCGTCTCTTGTCGTGGACCCTGATCGCTCTCGTGATCAAGCCATTGGGAAAGCCATGAATGGGCGAATGGTAAACGCGAACAGTTTACTGGAGGCGGCTCAAAAACTGGGTACAAGTGCAGGGTTTGAAATTTTATGGCCAACCAAGAAGCGACATTATGGCACATATGATATGGTTGATTTGATCGTGAATTTAGGTGAATGGTTGTTGGAAAATGTAAAGGGTGTTGTTCTTTCTATTGGTGATGTTTCCGCAAAAAATGGAGGCGCCCTTGGTCAGTACGTAACGATCAATGGTCAACAGGTGTGGAGAGGTCATGCAAGTCATCGAACGGGTATGGATATTGATATTGCCTATTTAACTCGCGATCGATCTAAGGTGATGAATCGGGTCGATGTGCCGGATAAGGGTGGATATACGCACTCGGCATTTCTTGCTGCTGATCAGTGGCGATTGATGAAAATGACTCACGAGGTAGCGCCAGTGGAAGTTATTTTCGTGAATCGAAATATTAAAAATGAGATGTGTAAACAAGCTCTTAAGGCGGGGGATCTAAAATCAAATACGGATAAAACGTCGCCGGCGGCCGCAATTTTAACGAAAATGGTGGTGCAGGATAAGGCTCATGGTAATCACTGGCATGTCCGTTTGGACTGTCAGATGTTGAAAACAATGAAATACCAAACCAAATGTATCCCTCACCCTCAGCTTTATGTAGGGCCAGAGTGTAAAAATATTAAGCTTTAGATGCTTTCTTGGGGTTAATTGACGCCGGTTAAATAAGTCCTGGACATTCCAAATCAAATTGAATAGAAACAGGGATCACCAAGCAGGCCGGAAAGTATTTCTTTACTAATTAAAGAGATCGCCTCGTTTGAGAAAGGTATAAAATGAAACAGAAAACTCACTCTGGGGCTAAAAAGCGCATGCGTCTTTTGCCAAGCGGGAAAGTGAAGCGTAAACAAGTAGGCATGCGCCACTTGAACTCTCACATGAAATCAAAAACTAAAAGACAATTAGGCGACGTAGTTTACGTTCACTCGGCTAATATGTATCAAACAAGCCGTACATTGGTATTTTAAGGAGCCCACATGCCTCGCGTAAAATCAGGAAAAACAAATAAAGCTAGACATAAGAAGGTCCTCAAAAGAGCCAAAGGTTTTTACTCGGCGAACTCTCGTGCGTTTGTTCACGCAACTGAAAAAGTTGATCGTGCGATGGCGTACATGTTCAAAGGTCGTAAAATGCGTAAACGTCAATTCCGCACTTTGTGGAATCAACGTATTAATGCAGGGGCTCGTTTGAATGGTACAACATACTCGCGTTTAATCGGTGGATTAATCAAAGCGGGTGTTGAAGTGAATCGTAAAAACCTGTCAGAAATGGCGATCAACGATCCACAAGGGTTTACTAAACTTTGCGCTTTTGCAATTAAGTAAGTCGGTTTTCATAGGAATCTATGAAATCTAGAATAAATAAACGTAAAAAAGGATCTTCAAAAAGAAGGTCCTTTTTTATTTCTAAAAAACCATCTATAGCACCTCTCGTCGTCGATCCTACTTTTGACTCTAGAAAGTCAGATCATTTGGTGTTGTCTTTAGATGGGCAGACTCAAACCGTTCAGAATCGATTCATTGATCGTATTCACTTGAAGGCAACGGCATTTCCAGAAATAAATTTTTCGGATGTGAGTGTAGTGACGCAGTTCAATGGTCAACAGTTGTCAGCTCCTTTTTTTATTAGTTCGATGACATCAGGAACAGCTCTTGGTGAACCGATAAACGAAGCATTCGCCCTGCTTAGTCAGGAAAAACAAATTCTGATGGGTGTAGGATCACAGAGAAAAGAGCTATACAGTGAGTCGGCTCAGGCTGAATGGAAACGTATTCGTAAAAAATATCCTCGTTCACTATTGCTTTCTAATTTAGGTTTAAGCCAGCTGATTACGACACCAAGTGATCAGGTAAAAAAAATTATAGAAAACTTAGAAGCTGTGGGTTTAATCATTCATTGCAATGCTATGCAAGAATGTATTCAAATGGAAGGCACGCCAAATTTTCAAAGTGGGTTAAAAACAATTGAGAAGCTTGTTCATGAACTGGATGTACCTGTTATTGTGAAAGAAGTTGGATTTGGTTTTTCCCAAGCAGATTTGGTTCGGTTAAATCAAACCGGTGTGTATGCAGTAGATTTTTCAGGGCGCGGCGGTACCAATTGGGCCCGTATTGAAGCCCTCAGGTACCCGAAGAAATCTTTCCAGTTAGATACAGGATTTGTGTTTTCTGACTGGGGATATGATATACAAGAGTGGGTTGAGTTCCATGATAAAGAATCTGTTTCTTATCAATTCTGGAGCAGTGGTGGTATCAGGAATGGCTTGGATATAGCTAAAATGGTATCGACGGGAGCATATCTTGTTGGGATGGCTCAACCATGGTTAAAGAGTTTAGTCATAGATATGAAGAAAAAAAAATTGAACACAGAAAATCTGTTCCAGTTTTACGACAAAACTCATAAGGAACTAAAAATCGCATTATTTGGTTGTGGATATGCGAACTTAGACTTGTTTAGGAAAAATAAGGCTTTTTATGTCAGATGAGAAAAATTTAGATTCTTTGTTTAATGGTTTTTCGAAGCTGGATTATCAAGATCGCCTCGAGCGTTTGCGAGACGCTGGTTTAATTGTCGAAGACGATATGGCTTTTCTTGCAGATGGTGGTGTGAAAGATATCGTTTTGAGTGAAAATTTTATTGAAAATGCGATTGGTTATTTTCAGTTGCCATTAGGGGTGGCAACACATTTTCGTATCGATGGCGTCGATCGCTTCGTCCCGATGGCGGTCGAAGAAACTTCGATCATCGCTGCCGCTAGCAAAACGGCTAAATGGATCAAGGAAAATGGTGAAATTAAAACGAGTGTGATGGGAAGTGAAATCATCGGCCAAATTCAGTTGGCACGCGTGGGTGATTTTACGAAGTTTGAGAGTTTGATAGAAAGAAACAAATCTCACTTCATTGAAATGGCAAATCGTGAAGTCGTACCCTCTTTGGTGGCTCGTGGCGGGGGGGTCCGTAGTATTCAGGTTCGCAAGTTGGTTCGGCCCGATGGATTATTTATGGGTATCGTCCATGTATATATGGATCCTTGTGAGGCCATGGGAGCGAACTTAATTAACCAAGTGTGCGAGTTTTTGAAAAATCCCATTCAAGAACTTACGGGCGAGAAAGTGACGATGTGTATTCTTTCGAACTTGGTTGATTCGAAGGTGACGAATGCACACATTAAAATCAAAGTCGATGCTGAGCTTGGTGAGAAAATAGAAGAGGCTAGTTTATTTGCAGAGCTAGATCCTTATCGAGCGGCAACGAACAATAAGGGAATTTTGAACGGGATTGACCCCATCGTTATTGCGACAGGTAATGATTGGCGCGCTGTCGAGGCGGGGATGCACGCATATGTTGCGCGTACGGGACACTATACGTCGCTTTCTCGCTGGCGATATCAAGGTGGGTTGCTGCAAGGCCAGTTAAATTCGCCCATTATTATGGGAACGGTTGGGGGTGTGACACGTCTTCACCCTACTTCGAAGTTAGCATTAAAAATTTTGAATGTAGAATCGTCAAATGATCTGAGTCGGGTGTGTGCCGCTGTAGGGTTGACTCAAAACTTGGGTGCTTTGCGTGCGCTGACCACCGTTGGTATCATCGAAGGTCACATGAAGTTGCACATTAAAAATCTTTCGATGGGGGCGGGTGCCACGGACTCTGAGATTCCGATTTTACAAAAAAAATTAGAACAGATTTTGGTGATGAGAAAACGTATTACTCTTTCGAATGCCGTTGAGGCCTTAAGGGAAATACGCGCGCCTCAACAATAGAGAGTTGTCTTGAAATATCAAATACAAATTCCTGGTAAAACTTTTTGCTTTGGTGAATATGCGGCACTTGTCGGTGGTTCAGCATTATTGATAACGACTGAACCAGGGTTTGAAATTTCTTTTATGGAAACCGCAGAACGGCAAGTAAATCCTTTTCACCCGCGGTCCCCTGCGGGATATTTTTTTGAGCAGAATATAGATTTTTTTTCTCAATGGCGGCTGTTTTTTAAAGATAATTATAGTGGGCGTGGCGGGTTTGGCGCTAGCACCGCCCAATTCGCAGGTTTATCGCTTTTTAAACGCCACATAGAAACACAGCTACCAGCAAATCAATTGCTGAAAGCTGTGTTTCAGGATTATCAACAGACGAACTTAAATCTTAATCCAGAGTTGCCCTCGATTCAGCAGCCCAGTGGCTATGATTTGCAGGCTCAGTGTCATGGTGGGGGATTGATTCTTGTGACTAAACATCAAAGAGAGTTGTGTTCTCAGGAAATGGATTGGCCATTTCCTGAGCATGGATTTATGATTGTGCCGACGGGTTTTAAAGTTGCGACCCATACTCATCTGGAGGCTCTTAAAGGCGATTTGTTACACGGATTAGTTGACGCATCAAAAGACCTGACCAGAGTTTGGAAAAATGCAAAGTATGGCTTGTTTCACGATGAGCTTGTGAAATGGCGTGGACATTTGACGTCGTTAAACTTGGTGCATCCGCGAACCTTGGAGCTTGTCAGATTACTCAGTGAGTTTCCGGAAGTCAGCCTGGTAAAAGGATGTGGTGCTCTTGGTGCCGATATTTTGTTTCTTGTTTTTATGCATCGAGATCAAGAAAAAGTTCGCACGATTTTAAGTGAAATGCATTTGAATGAAGCGTACGATCGGCACGATTTATGGAAAAAAGAAATTCAGGTACAAGTAACGATATGAATTCACATATATATTCAGCACCATCTAATATTGCGATTATTAAGTATATGGGTAAGACCAGCACACAACAAAACTTGCCCACTAACCCTTCGATTTCATATACGTTGGAGCACCTGCGATCCTTTGTTTCAATTGATGTGTCGGGTGAACCCGAAGACAGTTGGGAGCCTTTGACTGGAACAGGGTTTTTACCCATTGAACTCAGTGAAAAGGGCAAACTGAAGTTTTTGAATCATTTAAAACGAATTAAAAAACTTTGGGGTGTGAATCAAAATTTCCGTGTGCGCTCGGCAAATAACTTTCCATCGGACTGTGGAATAGCCAGTTCTAGCTCCAGTTTTGCGGCTTTGACTCTGGCTGCGGTTTCGACTTTTGAAAAGATGAATCCGGGTGCTCATGCGGCCGATTCGTTAGAAATGTCGAAAATCTCGCGTTTAGGTTCAGGATCTTCCTGTCGAAGTTTTTTTGCTCCTTGGGCTATTTGGAAAACTGACGGAGCCCAAGCCTGGCAGAGTTCATTTAAAAACATGGATCATAGTGTAATGTTACTTGATTCAAGTAAAAAAGAAGTTTCATCCTCGGATGCTCACGTGCGCGTAGTATCAAGCCCCTTGTTTATAGAGCGTTTAAGGAATGTAAATAAGCGATTGTTAGAGCTTGAGATGGCTAATAAAAATGCAGATTGGAATACATTTGCGCGGTTAGCAGCCGATGAATTTGAAGAAATGCACCAATTGTTTGAAACCAGCAATCCGCCGTTTAGCTACCGTAGTGAAAAAACAAAGGATGTTTTAAAACATCTTCATGCTTTGAATCGCGAGTTAAATACCAGCGTGTTAATTACGATGGATGCTGGAAATAATATTCATATTATGAGTCTTACAGAAAATCGTAAAGACATTGAATCAATAGAAAAGGCATTCCCATCTGCACGCTTTATTAATTCTTGGCAGATGGCCGGAGACAGACATGTCTGATTTTAGCACCCGCACTTATGGAAAGTGGATTTTTTCTGGAGAGCATTCGGTTTTAAGGGGTGGGCCCGCATTGGTGTTCCCTCTTTTTAAAAAGAAATTGGAGTTGCATTATACGCTTGGTCCTGGGGCCCTAGTGGTGGATGCGATTGGGGAAAATGCCTCGGATATTATGGATATGTTCCCTGGCGTGCTTGAAAAAGCGCTTGAAATATTGAACCGAAACGATGAAGTCATTACGGGGAGAATTAAGTTTACGAATGAGTTACCCTTAGGTTCTGGCATGGGCGCCAGTTCCAGTTTGTGTGTTGGATTTAGTCGATGGTTTCATTATTTGGGTTTTGTAAAATCAGACGAGATTTATGAGTTCGCACGACAGCTGGAAAATATTTTTCATGGTGAAAGCAGTGGGGTGGATATTGCCGTAGTTTTACATGAGAAGGCGTTGGTGTTTAAGCGGCCTAATCTTATAGAAACGTTGAATATAAAAAATAATTTTAAATTGTATTTAAGTCATACTGGACAAAAGGGGATTACGAAAGAGTGTGTAAACAAGGTCAATGCGTTTATTAAGGCCGATCCCATTATTGGATTAAAAACAGATGAAAAAATGATTCAAACGACTAAAAATGCTATTCAGCTTTTTATGAATTCGTCGAACTCAAAGGATACGAACGAATTGATCGAAATTCTAAATTCAGGTTATGAATGCTTTAAAATATGGGGACTGACGGAAGGTGCCGTTGATGCGCATATTAATTTTCTAAAGTCTCAGGGGGCGTTAGCCGCTAAGCCTACTGGCAGTGGTGGTGGGGGCTACGTGCTGAGTCTTTGGCCGGATAGTATAAATAGAAATATTGGTTTTGAGGTCATCGAACTATTTGAATAAAGCGTCTAGTTTTTTAATCGCTTCATTTTCGATTTCTTTCTTTTTTTGTTCCATCGCATGTTCCACGTTTTTCTTTTGTTTGTCGACTTCCGTTTGAGCCTGTTGTTTTGCTTCAGCGATCTTTCGATCCACCGCTGCTTGTGCTTTGCTTTTCTGGTAGTTAATAAAGTTTTGAGTCATTTTTTCGAACGTGTTTCCGGCAAAACTCCATTTCGGTTGTTTTAGATTTCCTTCGATCAAGATAGGGATTTCAACTTGGCCTTTGGCATTTTGATTGGCCGTTAGAAAGTCGCCTTTCGCTGGCAAATTCACCAGGCGAAGCATACCTTCAATTTTGCTGTTTAAGTCAAATTGAACTATTCCATTCAGAAGAATTTCGTCTTGATTTCTGGCGATGATTTTGAAATTTGACATTTTGATAGATGATTTTTGGATTTCAAATAGCGCTTCTGTTGAAGCGCTTAAATTACTGACGCCTGCCTGTGCCGGTACACCGATATCTTTGATCGCCGCAAATTTTTGTTTTACCTCGTCCACAATCTTTAACGTTTGGATCTCGGAAGTGGGAATGTTGAATCGACCACTGGCCACCAAATCCTTTTTAAAATTTAATGTTCCGGGCATTTTAGTAGATCCCGTGACTTCAAAGTTGGCAACTCCGGTCAGCAGTTCCTTATATTCTGGCATCACAAAGGCAATCAATGGAGAAAAAGAAAGATTGGCAGAGCTTAGATTAAATTGGATCTTAGGGTCTTTCTCGGTCAGTGGGATCATGACGTCTTTAAATGCCATTTTTCCATTAAATATCGAGGCTATTTCGCCGTCCATTTTGAGACTGTTTTTTAGAAGATTGACATTGAGGCTGATGTTCTTGAACTGGGCAGAGTCTTTAAATGAAATGTTTTGTATAGAAATTTTTTGGTTCCAGCGCACAGATTTTATGAGTTCGGGATCAGAAATAAATGCCTCTGGAACTTTCAGTGGCTCTGGAGAGGCAATGGGCTCGGAGGCGGGTGTGTTCGTCAAGTGAAAGTTAAAAGGAAGATTTAGGGACGAAATTTTTGTGTCTATATTTGAATCAACGGACCATTTGGTTTTTGCAATATTATGTGGATCAAGTTTGCCGCGAACATGCACAGAGCCTTTGTTATTCATATCAGAGATTGTGTCGAACCATTGGTTTGCCGGCAGATATGTTTTCGCTCTTTTCCAATTCAAATTTTCCATTTCCAAAATTAGGTCAAACGAATCATCTTTGGCCAGGGGAGGGTATCCCTTCAGTGTAAAAGTAGATAAGAAGGTATTAAAGGCGAGTTTTTCAATATTGAGTTTGCCATCATGGGCACGTAGAGACCAATTGACCTTAAAAGGATCTGTATTTCCTTTACGTATTTGTTTTTCCTGAGTAACAACGAGCGCTGTTAGATCGCTCTGTCCTGTGATGGCGCCTTTTAAGACTTGCAGTCGCTGAACCAACAAATTTCCCATAAATGTGAAAGATATTGGCCCTTCAACAGAAATCATGTCGTTTTTATATTTTAAAAAGTAATTTAGATTGCTTGCATTGACCTTTCTTACATCAACAGAAAGATAGCGGGGTTGATTCAGGAAACCTTGTACTTGGGCGTCTATTTCGACATCACCGGAGATATCAAAACCTTTGTTATTAGGTAGAAAGTTTTTAAAATCTTGCAATTTGAATGGCTTGACTGTGACCGAAAGATCAGACGCTCGATCAAGACTTGCCATCCCTTTAGACGAGACATCCATGGTATGGAATAACAGCTTGAATTTTTCAATTGTTAAATCGCTGAGATAGGAAATTGTTCCAAAAGAGGTCAGTTGAACATTTTTGGGTTTCAAAAATATGTCTTTATATGCAATTTCACTTCCGTCCAAGGAGATCTTCCATGAGGCCGTATTAATGGCCGGTATTTTATTTGAGTAGCTAAATGTTGAAGACACGTCGATAGCAATAGGACCAGTGGCTTTTAAATCCGGGGTGTTATATTTTAGGTTTGAAAAAAAATTTTTAAGTCCAACAATTCCTTTTATTTGGATCTGTCCTAAATCGTGGATGTTTCCTCGGGCATGGGCTTCCATATTGAGCGTGCCTTTACTTTCGGTAAAAGGAAATTGCGTTTGATATTTTTTTAAAAATTCTACGGATTCAATTTTATCAACGGCGACTTGAAAAGTAGAATCAAAATCCAAATTCTTTAAGTTTACAAGTCCGTAAAATTTATTTTTTATATTGGCAATGTTTAATTCACTGGGAAGAATATTCGCCACTCCATTTTTCAGAGAAATTTTCGTGTTAACTGAAACGGGAATGTAGAGTTGACTAAGTGGTCCCAGATTTTTTTCGCTGAATAAATAGGAATTTAATGTAAAGGCCAGGGGTTGGTCTAAATTCTCAATTTTAATAAGAGTATTGTTCCCATACAATCGGAATGTCCCCGCGGGAATTTGGACAGTGTAATCAAATTTCCCGACTTGAATTGAAAAATCAAGCTCGTGAACACCAAAGGAGGTTTTTAAGTAATCTTTGAAATCACCGATGGGCTTACCTATGGGGGCTGCGGTTTGATTATTTACAGGAGCACTCGGGCTGGTGTCTCGATAGTTGACTTGAATATCATCAATATTCATTGTAAAGCGTATGGCTTTGGCATCCCAGCTCATTAGGAGGCTTTTCAAGTTCATATCAATGTTTACGGTTTTTATTTGAGCTTGAAGCTCGTTCATCTTTTTGATGGTTATATTAGAGATTGAAATTTTCAGAGGGTCGAGTGAACGGATTTGCAACTGATCGTAGTTAACTTCTATTTTTTGACGACTGTAGAGTTCGATTTGAATTTTTCGTTTGATCAAGCTGGGAGCCAGCGAATACGCGACTCCAGAAATAACAACAAGTAGGATAAAAAACGGCAAAACCACACGTTTAAGCATTTTCTCTATTCGGCTTTTTTTTTAAAATATAGAGTCAAGTTTAGCTAAAAACTTGACGTTGGCCTGGTTGAGCTATGGGATTGCGTAAGGTGGCAGTTTACTTCGAGGAATCAGGAAAGAACTCATATTGAACAGATCATTATAAATTTTATGTTTTTCTGCGGTTTCTTTCAGGTAATCTGTTCCGCTGGATCCACCAGTGCCAATTTTTCGCCCCAACATTCGATGAGCCATTAGGGCGTGTCGATAGCGCCACGTAGTCAAGGCCTCGTCGATATCCATCAAAGCATTTAAAATGCTAAACGGTGTTTGCAGGACAGGTTCATCTCGGTACAAAGAAATAAACAAAGCGGCGTGAAATGCTTTAAAATTTAGGCGAAAAACACCTTGTTCTTTGAGTTGATTATATTTTGTTTCATCAAAGACCGATTCGACCTGATCTAAAAAAGCTTGAATATTTTTAGAACTGCGTTCTTTGTCTGACTCGGTTAAACGAGGATTATTTTTAATTACATTCAGATCATCTTGATAAACATTCAGTAGTGCTTTCTTGTATTCCGAGCCAAAATCAAAATGTGATGTTTTTAAAAATGGCGTGCGGCTGAGCCAGTTTTCAAGACCATCATATAATGTAATTCCCTGCATAAGTTGCAACAACTCAGATTTTTGAGGTTCCCTTAGGTGATCATAGAATGGAGATTCGGTCAGTTTAATACGATTCTCAATTTTAAGACCCAAGAGAACTTCAATCATGCGAAACTGGCCACTTTGAAAACCACTAGCTGGATAGAGATAGTCACGGAAATCAAGGAACTCGTGTGGGGTCATGGTTTCAAGAATGTCCAGAGGGCCGGTTAGGCTCTTGCAAATAGCATAAATACGGTCGATACGGTGAGCAATAGTACCCATGTCTCGTTCCGGTATAGACGGTTTATTGAATAGGGGGACGAGTGATTGAATTTCTTTAAGAATTTGAAAAAACCAAATTTCATAGACTTGGTGAACGGAAATAAAAAGCCATTCTTCATGTGCGGGTTTGCCAAATGTCTCAGAACGACGTTTTTGGCTGTTGAGTAATTTATCTAAACCAAGATAATCATGATAGTGAATAGGCTCGTACTTCATCGAACTAATTTCCTTTCTCAAGTTTGGCGATCAAGTTTACAAATGATTGAATTTCTTCCTGTTGAGTGTCCCATGAAAACATGATTCGGCAAACAAATGTAGTTTCATCCCAGACATAAAAAAAACGCTCTTTTTTAAGCTCTTTGACCCACTCTTTAGGAAAGCGAACAAACACGGCGTTGCTTTCTACGGGGTATTCGGGTTTGAATCTGGTCTGCGACATTAAAGCATCTGCAAAATAGCGAGCGGATTTTAAACTGTTATTTGCTAGCAAGCGCCATAAATCATCGTTAAAATAAGCGTCGAACTGCGCGGCTAAGTAACGAGATTTCGAAGGCAGCTGTCCTAACTGCTTGCGTAGGTATTTAAAATCTCCGGCAATCGTCGTGTTGAAAAAAATGACCATCTCGGCGCCCATCAATCCATTTTTTGTGCCACCCAACGAAAGGACATCAATTCCAATTTTCGAAGTCAATGTGTCCATTGCAAGTTGCAGGCTGACGCAGGCATTTGCGAATCGTGAGCCATCAATATGAACAAACAAATTTTCCGATTTTGCCCATTGGGTGATGGCTTTAAGTTCATCGAGAGTATAGCAGGTGCCCAGTTCTGTTGGTTGGGTCAACGAGATCGTTTTGACTTGAGAAAAATGCTGGTCGCCTCGTCGAATAAAATGTGATTTCAGAGTATCTAAAGTGATTTTGCCATTCGCAGAAGGAACAGGAATCAGTTTGAAGCCACCATGGATCTCTGGGCCTGCGCATTCGTCGACATTGATATGGGCGACATCTGAACATAAAACAGACTGATAACTTCGCGTGCAGGCTTTGAGCGCTAAAATATTTGCGGAGGTTCCGTTAAATACGAAGAAGGACTCCGTCTGGGTTTTAAAAATCTCGCGAACTTTTTTTTCTACACGTGCGGTTAAAGGATCCAGGCCATAACTATGGGCGTGGTTTACATTGGCCTCGATCAAAGATTGAATGACTTTGGGGTGTACACTGGCGTGGTTATCGCTGCCGAATCCTTTTTGCTCAAACTCCATGATTCTCCAGTGCGTGCGTTATGAACGTGTACGCGGCAAGAGCCGCTGATTTTTGGGTGACGCTTTGAACATCAAGCGGGGGTGAGACTTCGTATATTCCCAGGTGGTTCCAAATGGGAAACTGTTGTAATCCATCAAGTAATGCTTTTACCGAGTTAAAACTAAGGCCTCCTGGCCAAGATTGAGAGCACCCTGGTGCTTCGCTTGCTGTGATGGCATCAATATCTAAACTTAAAAACACTGGTTGATTGAAGTGAGCGCTAACAAGGCTATTTAAAACTGTTTTCATGCCTTGGCTTTCAATATCGTCTTTCATGAAAATTTGAACATTGTTTTGGCGAGCATAGTTTAAATGAAATTCGGAATTGCAATGTGGTTGAATACCAATTTGAACAAGGTCAAATTGCGTAGAAAATTTTTCGATTATCTTGAAAAATGGAGTTCCAGAATTGACGCCATTTTTATCTGAACGAACATCCAGATGAGCGTCAACATTGATGACCAGAGGGCGGCGGTTTTGTTTTAATTCTCGCTGAATAAACGTGCTGACGTCGCAGTAGGCCCAATCATGTCCACCACCAAATGACAAAATCTTGTTTTGATTTTGATTTAGTATTTCCAGGGTTTTGATCACTAATAATTGATCATTTGCAAGATCTGTTGCCGTTGAAAAATCACCGATATCAAAAATTTTATTTCGGAACGATTCCTGTGCGACAAGTTTGTATAAGATTTGACGAATTCCAGAAGGGCCTTCTTTAGCCCCGATACGTCCGCCGTTAGCTTGGATGCCCCGATCGTCCGAATAGCCAATGACGACGAGACTGTTGCTGATTGTTTCCCACTGGAGGTCCGCTGTAACGACATCACCTAAACGTAAATCGGTCGCATCATTTTTTGTAAAAAATAGGTTCTTATTAGGAAGAGCAAAAAAGCTCATTTTGAAATTTTACTCAGCATCACTTCTCTTTTAAAAGCGCCGGTCTGAGTGTCAAAAAAACGAATCGAGGCGCGAGACTCTGCAACGACAAGCTTAGAGAAGTAAATTCGATCGGTATCGGTTAAAAACATCCCCCAGGAATTGCCGTCCGCCGGAGTAATCGAGTAATTCAAGGATGCCGGCTTGGGTTTTGATACTTGACCAGCAGAATACAAACTAAGACTGCTAAAGTCTTGAACTTGAAAAATCCCCATCGATGAGGCCCATGTGCCTAAGAAGTTGCTTAGTCCGACAAAATCGATGGTATCTAAGCGTACAATACCAGTGCTCAAAGAATGACCGATACCAGAAATAAAATCATTTGAGCGGAGTTTTAATAATTGAACGCGGACGTCGCTGTTTTCGGTTGTTAGAACAAATTGATTCGTTTTAGTTTTAAGACTTCGTTGTGAACCATTTTGAACGATAAAACCTGAAAACGATTCCACGGCCCAGCTTTGAAGAGCAGAGAAAATTAAAGTAATAACTAATACCCTTAAATGCATGGCCTTTTGAATCACAGGACGGAATACAGAGTCAAAAATAATTTATAACACTTTGCAATATTGTTGTCGGCAGAAGCAGAAATACGCTTTGTGAAGGGGGTCTGTATGATAACCTAACGAAATGAAAATACACTTAGTCTGGGGCTTTTTTTTATTTCTGAGTCAAGGGGCATCGGCAGAAATTTTGTTGTCGGCAAATTATTTTAAATATTCTCGTCAAGATCATCCTTCTTTGGGGGAAGCTGTTCAGTCGGAGATCTCGTCCTATGATATAAATGTTCAGTTGCTATTGTCTTCGCGATTTGTGTTGGGAGCGACTCAGATGACCGAGACGACCAGCCAATTGGTTCAGGGCAGACGTGAAACGTTGGCGCCAAACATTGGATTTTTTTTAGGCCCAGTTTTGATCGAAGGCGGGCCGGTGTCGAAGTCCTATGAAAGAGGCAATTTGTCCTTGCCGCAGGAATGGCGTGATGGTCGTGGCTACTATGCAGCTCTTACCGTGTATGATCGTTGGGCGAGTTGGTTGCTGATTGGATTTCAATTCACTTTTCTGAACATAGAGTATAATAAATACTTTGATGGCAGTGTCGAGCTTGTTAGTCAAACCAAGACAGTGTCTGTTTTAAATCCCGCTTTTCGATTGAGCTTGGTGTTTTAGGAGTCCGAAATGAAGAATGTTCGAGTGGCTGCGGTCAGTTTAAATCAAACACCGTTAGCATGGGAAAATAATTTTGATAATATTAAGCAGGCGTTGTTAGAGTGTGATAAAAAATCCGTTCAAATCGTCTGTTTTCCCGAACTCAGTATTTCTGGCTATGGATGTGAAGATGCGTTTTTATCGCCATTTGTGGCTGAAAAGTCTGTCGAGTTGCTGTTTGCCTTATTGCCATTTACGCGTGGAAAAATCGTTACATTAGGCCTGCCGTTGTTTTTTAAGGGCAGCGTGTTTAATGTGAGTGCGGTCATTGTTGATGGGCATCTCAAAGGATTGGTGCCGAAAAAGTTTTTGGCTGGAGATGGCGTTCACTATGAAAATCGTTGGTTCAGACCTTGGGAAAATCAAGCTCTTGAGTCGATGGCGTTAAAATCGGGTGGAGAGACTTATCAGGTTTTAATTGGTGATTATTTCTTTGAGATTGGCGGCCTGAAAGTGGGCTTAGAAATTTGTGAAGAAGCGTGGGTGGCTCAGCGAGTGGGGGCCAGTTTGTCTCGTAAAGGTGTTGATATTATTTTAAATCCCAGCGCATCCCATTTTGCGTTTGGAAAACAAGACGTTCGTAAACGATTTGTTATTGAAGGATCGAGAGCTTTTGGTGTGGCCTATGTTTATTCCAACCTTCTGGGAAATGAATCTGGTCGAATTATATTTGATGGTGGGGCTTTGATTGCCAGTAATGGCATCTTAGTGATGGAGAGCCCGCGGTTTTCGTATAATGAATTTGAAGTGTATGATGCTGTTGTGGATGTAGAGGCCAATCGTATTCGTCGTCTTCAGACCGCCAGTTTTAAGCCCGAGTTAGGAGTCCGTGAAGAATCGCAAATTACGATGGATTTTAATTGGACGTTTTTGCCGCCGGTTCGGGCCAAGGTGGAACGGCCAGCGTGGGAAAAAGTAGAGGCCATTAAAAATGAAGAGTTTTATCGGGCTGTGTGTTTAGGGCTGTTTGATTATCTGCGGAAGAGTCGTTCCCACGGATTTATGATTTCCCTCAGCGGAGGCGTAGACTCTTCGGTCGTCACTATTTTGGCGACTCGATGTTTGACAGAGGCGTTACGATTTTTGGGTAAAGATAAATTTGTGCAAAAACTGAAGTATTTGGGGCCGAACGTTTTCAAAATGGATTGGGACATTCAGCATGTGGTGAAGTCATTGGTGACGACGGTTTATCAGGGGTCTGAAAATTCGTCTGTAGAAACAAAAAAGGCGGCGCACGAGCTGTCCAAAGAACTGGGTGTCAGTTTTCATGACTGGAGTATTGCGGCGATTCAAGAAAACTACAAAGTTTTGATTGAAAACGTGATTCAGCGGAAGCTTACTTGGGAGGCAGATGATATCGCTTTACAGAATATTCAGGCTCGGGTGCGTTCTCCTGGTATATGGATGTTTGCAAATATTAAAAATGCTTTATTGCTGGCGACCAGTAATCGCTCCGAAGCCGCGGTAGGATATGCAACAATGGACGGCGATACTTCGGGAGGGCTGAGTCCTATTGCGGGAGTGGATAAATCGTTTTTAAATAAATGGTTACGTTGGATGAGTGACGTAGGTCCATCGGGCTCGGGCAGTTTATTGAGTTTAAAGTGTGTTTTCATAAAGCCTCCTACGGCCGAGCTGCGTCCTACAAAAATGCAACAGACCGATGAATCCGATTTGATGCCATATGATGTTTTGAATGTAATCGAGAAAGAGTTTATTCGAGACCGTCAGCGGCCTCGAGATATTGTTGAAATACTAAAAATTGATTTTCCAATGTATTCTGTTATGGATTTGGCGAAGTTTACGATCAAGTTTCTAAAACTTTGGTCGCGGAATCAGTGGAAGCGTGAACGATATGCGCCAGCATTTCATTTGGATGATGAGTCTCTGGATCCCAAAACATGGTGTCGTTACCCTGTACTTATGTCCTCATTTGAGAGTGAAATTTTCGAGATTCAGGAAAAATATTTAACAAACTAAGATAATTCACTAAACTAAGTATGTGAAGTGTTTGCTTGTTCATGATCTTCAAAACGATTTTTTCTCGCAAGGAACAATGCCTGTTGTGAGGCCATTGGATTTTATTGATCGCGTGAATCAAATGCTGCGGTTGTCTGGTAAGAAATTTGACGCCGTTGTGGCGACGCAAGATTACCATAAGCCTCAGCATCACGCGTTCGCATCGAATAATCCAGGCAAAAAAGTCGAAGATAAAATTGAGCTGCATCATGATCGTCAAATTTTGTGGCCAGATCACTGTGTTCAAAATACTCCGGGGGCGTCGTTCCATCCAGGATTGGATATTTATTACTTCAGTTATGTCGTTCGCAAAGGCATGAATCCTATGTATGATACTGGCAGTGCATTTTTTGACAAAGGGAAGGGTGAGAAGACGCTTCTTGACGACTATTTAAAGTTTAAAACGATTAAGGAAGTGTATGTTATTGGTAATGCCATTGATTTGGGTATTACTCAAACGGCCATAGATGGTTTAGAGCTGGGTTATAAAATGACGCTTGTCAAAGATCTTTGCCCTAATTTTAAATTACCTGAAGACAAAATTGAATTTCGCTGGGAAGATCTAAAACAAAAAGGTGTTCGGGTCATTACATCCGACGTCTTAAGTGTTACGTAAATACGACTTAATTTGTAAAGGAGTTATATGAAGAATCTACTTATGTTGAGTTTATTGAGTCTTTCATTACTGTTTAGCGCCTGCGCACACAAACATTGCGGTGGTTGTAAAGATGGTGCTTGTAAAATGGAGAAAAAAGATTGCGGTTGCGGCCATAAGCATGACGAAGTTAAAAAAACTGAAGAAAAAAAGTAGTTTTTGATTTAAAGACAAAGCTGAGTTCTATATAGGCTCAGCTTTTATTTTTTTATAAAGAGGACCCCAGTTGTCCTTGAGTTCAATTTCACTCCAGATAGATTCAATTTCCTCTATAATTAGGCTTTCATTACGAGTGTTGATTTGGGCGTCGTCTAAACGGTCGGTTAGCGACGTGTGGGTGTTGATTAAGTTTAGCGTTTTTGGTGAAAAAAAAGTCGTTGTTGCAGAATTATGGGTCCATTTAAGAAGCTCGAAAAAAGAGGCTTCAAATTTTTTATTTTTATCTCCATAGAGATCTTGAAAGTAATTTTCAATTATCCTTTGAGTATGGCTAAAGAATACAGATTGGCTGATCTCTTCAAATGGTAGGCTAAGTATCTCTTTCGTGTCTAAAATAGGATGGCTATTTTCATTGTAGTAGCTTGGCGAAATTTTTTGAAATGCTTTAAGTGTTTGGCTCTCGGATGAGTTTACGAGGGGAGTTAAATTCATTTTTTTGAAAAAACGTGATGTAAATAAAACGTTAAAGTAGGTTGTGAAATGCCTTTCCAGGTTAGTGAGGTCGGCATCGGGTTGGGCAAATAAGAGTGTCTTTCGTAGCTCGGTCAAATTCCAAAGAAATGTGGGTGGTTGTTGACCAAAGCAATAGAGCCCTTCATGGTCAAAATAAGCCGCCGTGAAATGGGGATCATAGCAAGGGAGAAATCGATAGGGGCCGTAGTCAAAGCTTTCGCCAGAAATGTTCATATTGTCGGTGTTTAAAACTCCATGTACAAATCCTGCGACCATGTAGGATGCGCATAAGTCTGCCATTCGCAGAGTTACCGCATCGAAAAACTGTTCAATTTTCGCCTTGCCGTCCATATTATTTGAAATTTCTGGATAAAAATATTTCACCGAATAATCAACAAGTTTTAATATATTTTGCTGGCTCTGGAAATAGTGGGCGCGTTGGAAATTGCCGATACGAATATGGCCGCGGCTCAACCGAAACAATACGGCGGATCGTGTGGGTGAAGGCTCGTCGTGGCGCTCGAGCGTTTCACCAGTTTCAACAATCGAGAATGTTTTGCTGGTGAGTACATTTTGTTTTTCTAAAAAATCGGTTGCTAAAAGTTCGCGAACGGCGCCTTTTAGCGTCAGGCGGCCGTCGCCTCGGCGAGAGTAAGGTGTTTGTCCGCTGCCTTTTGTCCCTAGTTCAAACAGATGTTGATTTTCTAAAAATTGGGCGAATACAAAACCACGTCCGTCGCCTAAATTGGGATTATAATGCTGGAACTGATGACCATGATATTTCATCGCCAACGGTGTCGATAAATTATTATTCAAAGGTAAAAACTGTCCAAAATGTTGAAGCCACTCACTGTCTGAGAGTTGATTCAAATCAAAGCGTTGTGCTTGGGTTTGGTTTCTATATCTTACTTGAAGATGTGAGAATGCGCCGCCCTTAACGGGTGTGTAAAATTCATCTCCAAGTTCAAGTAAGGGAAATTTTTGAGTCATTCCTTAGTGAACTTTGTCGGAGTTTTTGTTTGAAGGCAATATCAAAAAAGAAGAGCGACTCGCATCGAGGGGGATGTAGTCGCTCGGGGAAGGGGCAGTCAAAGATGGCTACCCCCTTATGAGGTGGGTCTATTAATGAGGGTCTTCATTTTTTTTGGCGAAAAGTTTCTGGAAGGTGGACTGTTCGCCTTTTTTAATTTCAATTCGTTTGCTTTCTTTCGCTGGAGTTTTTGGTAAAAACACTTGCAAAACTCCGCTGTCATAGTGGGCTTCTACTTTCGCCTCATCTATAGTTTCGGGTAGGCGAAAGCTTCGCTCAAAATGTCCGTAATATTTTTCGGTACGGAATGTTCCGTCTTTTTCATTTTCATGTTGCGACTTTCTTTCTCCGAAAATGCGCAGAACAGAATCATGGAATTCAATTTTAATATCTTCTTCTTTGATTCCTGGTACGTCGAAACTTAATAAATAACCTTTGTCATTTTCTTTTATTTCCGCTTGGGGTGAAAACATTTTGTTTGGCAGCGGTGTTTCTGTATCGAAATCACGGCTAAAACCTCGCATTAGATCATCAAATTCTTTCCACACGTTCCAGTTAGAATTAAATGAAGGTGATAAGTAATTACGTCGTGTTATATTCATAAAAGCTCCTTTTTTTAGTTTAGGGAATTTGTCAATTCACCTATAAATTGGAAGACTTTTTTTTATCTTCCTGTTACGTAGCAAACATGGGTTTGATATTTTTACTGTCAAGGTTTAGAGTTCTTGTATGAATCAATTTGAAACTTGGAACCCATCCACGAACGAAAAATTAAATATTTATAAATATATGTCGGACAATGATGTTCAACAAAAAATCCAAAAATTAGAAACGTCGTTTGATACATGGAAAAAAATGTCGGTCGAGCAGCGAATTATTTGTCTGGAAACATTTAAACATAATTTACGATCCAGTATTCCAGTGTTGGCCGAAATTATCACGCAGACCATGGGTAAACCCTTGGTCGAAGCCAAGCTGGAGATTGAGAAGTGTGTCAGTCAGTTTGACTATTATATCGAAAAAGGTCCAGCGCTTGTTCTAGAACAAAATTTCCCCGCGCATTATGCACAGATGCAGGTTCGTTTTTTACCGATGGGAATAATTTTTTCTGTCATGCCTTGGAATTATCCCGTCTGGCAGTTTTTTCGATTTGCGGTCGGCGCCTGGTTGGCGGGAAACGTTATATTATTGAAGCACTCGGAGATTACGACAGAGGTTGGTTTATTTCTGGAAAATTTGGTTGTGAAATCGCTGGATCCTGTTCTTTTACAAACAGTGCTGCTGGATCCGACGCAAGCAGAGTTCGTATTTGCTCACAAATCCATTCGGGCCGTGACGTTTACAGGGAGTTCGCGCGTGGGACGCCGGATTGGTGAATTGAGCGGGCGGTATTTGAAAAAAGCAGTTTTAGAATTAGGTGGAAACGACGCCTTCGTAGTCGACGAGTCAGCAGATATTGTCAATGCGGCTAAGGTTGCTGTGGCCGCACGGTTGGTGAATAATGGTCAGAGCTGCATTGCCTCTAAGCGATTTTTTATACCTAAGCGCAATGTACACACATTCATGAATTTGGTGAATGAGGAAATTAAAAACTATACGATCGGTCATCCGACGGATAAGAAAGTTAAATTAGGGCCGTTGGCGCATAAAAAATTTTTTATCGAATATCACGAGCATATTCAATTTCTAAAAAAGGTTGCGGCTCACGTGACGGATAAGATGTCGATCCCAGACTCGTCGGGATATTTCGTGTCGCCTTTTTTCTTTTTGATTGAAGACTCGATGTTTCAAAAGGAATCTAACGTGTATCATTTCTTTCAGACACAGGAGGTGTTTTCTCCGGTGGGGATGGTGCTGGCCTATGAAAATGAGCAGGATTGGCCGGCTTTAGTGAATGAGAGTCCTTACGGGCTTGGGGCCGTTTGGATGGGTGATCGTGAAAAGTTTAACAAGCAACAACTTCATTTGAAATTTAATGTGGGTATGCTGGCCGTGAATGACGTGCTAAAATCAGATCCTCGTGTTCCATTTGGCGGCGTTAAAGACTCGGGATTTGGTAGGGAGTCGGGCGAGTTTGGTATTCGGGAGTTCTGCAATATTCAGTCGTTAGGAATCAAGTGAAGGCAAAACACAATTTGGAACATAGAATTTTCGAATCTTGGAAGAAAAAGAATGACTCTGGTCTTCATCAAAAAGTAATGGTGGGTGTTTCGGGTGGGCGTGATAGTATGGCTTTGCTTGCGGCGCTGCGAACCTGTTTTTCGAGTAAAAATATCGTCGCCGTACATGTTCATCATGGGCTTGGGCACAACACGGCATTTCGTGACCAGGCGCAAGAGCTGGTGGAGAATTTTTGCAAAAAACATGAGGTTTTATGTGAAACGGTAGTGGCGTATACCGAGCTGAAGTCTGAGGCTGAATTTCGTGAGTTTCGATTAAAAGCGTTTCAAAGAATTGGTCAGCAGTACCACATTGGAACGGTGGCGTTGGGGCATCACCGAGACGATTGGTTGGAAAACCAGTTATTGAAACTGATTCGTGGAAGTTCGTTTGCGAGTTTAAAAAAAGGATTTCAGTGGAGCTTGCTGAAAGAATATGACTTAACGTTGTGGCGACCGCTTATTCAGATGGGTCGTGGGGACCTAGACGCTTATCGACAACTGCAAAAAGTGCCATTTGTCGAAGACCCTAGTAATCAAGATGCTCGTTATCTTCGAAATTGGCTGAGGCAGACTTGGCTGCCTCAGCTGGAGCATCGACGTCCCGGGAGCGTAGGAAGGTTGGCTCAATCATTAATTCATTCTATTGCAGAGATAACTCCGTCTCGCGAAGTGTTTCCTTGGGATTTTAAAACTAATTCAATAGATCTTATTTATTTTTTATCCCTATCCGAGGTTGAAAAGCTCAGATGTTTGGCTTTTTTTGTTCACGAGAAAGGTTTAAAAAGCATTAGGGCAAATCAATTAAAAGAAGTGATCCGTCAGCTGGACAAAAACAGTGTTCATTGCCACATTCAGCTTAAGACCTTTGAATGTCTAGTTAACGCAGGGCAATTGCTTATTAAAGAGCGCTTTTTTAAAAAATAGGACCTGTAAAAAAAATCTATATAGTTTCAAAGTCGGGAAGTAACATAAAAGTTGAAGTTTTTCTGATCTTTTGTTGTTGCTGATTTTTTAAAATGATATTCTGAATAAAGAGCACAATAAGTTTGAGCTCGCGAAAGGATCCGATGAAGCCGCAACAGAAAGCATTAGCATTTTGGGTGTTTATAGTTATTTTGTCTCTTACATTTTTGCAGTTCTATCAGCAAAAAAACCAAAAAGTTATTGCCAACTTTAATTTCAATAGGTTTATGACGGCCGTAGAAGAGAACAAAGTTAATCCTGATAAATTAACCATTCATATTGATACGGGAGAATTTTTTGGCGAGGTAAAACCAGAATTTGTAAACGAGTTTGAAGGTCTGCAATTCCATTTCATTGGAAACCCAGGAGATCAAGTTTACCAAGAACTCAGAAAAAAGGGCATTACACCAAAGTATGAGCGTTCGGATACAAATAACTTATTCATGAGTTTTTTAACCAATTGGCTACCGCTGATTTTAATTGGTGGTTTGTTTTTCTTTATCATGCGGCAAATTCAAGTGGGCGGCGGCAAGGCCATGAGCTTTGGTAAAAGCCGTGCAAAACTGCTGACCGAAAATAAGCATAAGGTTTTATTCAAGGATGTTGCGGGTGTGGATGAAGCCAAAGATGATCTTCAAGAAATCGTATATTTTTTAAAAGAGCCAAAAAAGTTTTCTCGATTGGGTGGTCGTATTCCTAAAGGCGTGTTGTTAGTCGGTTCGCCAGGTACTGGTAAGACGTTGTTGGCGCGTGCAGTTGCCGGCGAAGCGGGCGTGCCGTTTTTCTCGATTTCAGGCTCTGATTTCGTTGAAATGTTTGTGGGTGTAGGAGCATCGCGCGTGCGTGATTTGTTTGAACAAGGTAAGAAAAATGCCCCGTGTTTAATTTTTATTGATGAGATCGATGCGGTCGGACGACATCGTGGCGCCGGTATGGGTGGTGGTCACGACGAACGTGAGCAAACTTTAAATCAGTTACTTGTTGAAATGGACGGCTTTGAATCAACAGAGGGTGTGATCTTGATTGCAGCCACAAATCGTCCTGATGTACTAGATCCCGCGTTGTTGCGTCCGGGCCGCTTTGATCGTCGTGTTGTGGTGAATAAACCAGACCTAAAGGGTCGCGAGCAAATTTTAGGTGTTCATATGAGAAAGACGCCGTTGGGACCTGACGTCGAGACGTCAAAAATTGCGCGAGGTACGCCAGGGTTTAGTGGGGCCGATCTGGAAAATTTAGTAAATGAGGCGGCTTTGCAAGCCGCTCGTACGGGAAAAAATTATTTGGAAATGGAAGATTTTGAAAAGGCGAAAGATAAAGTCATAATGGGTAGTGAGCGTAAATCCATGGTGATTTCTGAAGAAGATAAGCGCGTGACGGCATTCCATGAGGCGGGTCATACCCTTGTGGGTAAGAAACTTGTTGGCCTTGATCCCATTCATAAAGTTACGATTATTCCTCGTGGTATGGCATTGGGAATTACTCAAACCCTACCTGAAAAAGAGACGGTCAGTTTCACGAAATCTAAAGCGATCAATATGATTGCTTTCTTGTTTGGTGGACGTGCTGCAGAAGTGGTGGAGTTTAAAGATATCACAACGGGTGCCGGAAACGACATTGAACGCGCGACGGAAATAGCTCGTAAAATGGTTTGTGAGTGGGGGATGAGTGAAAAGCTTGGACCTCAGGCTTATGAAAAGAGTGATGGACCGGTGTTCTTGGGAATGCAAGGTGGCCCTAAACAAAAAGAGTATTCAGACTCAAAAGCAGAAGAAATTGATAGAGAGATCTCCCGAATTATCAATGATGGGTATCAAACAGCGATCAAAATATTAGAGGATAATCGAGCGGCACTAGAACGATTGGCTCAGGCGTTGTTGGAATATGAAACTATCGATGGGGCCGAAGTTGACATGCTGGTGAATGGTGCTGAGGTAAAAGAAATCGAAAAGATGAGAAATAATAAACGTGACGGTGGATTGTCGGCAAATGTAACGGATGCAAAGAAGGCGACCGGCGGTGGTAAAGACCCTGTTGGTAACCCAGGACCTGTATCTATTTAGATTTTTATAATCGCAGAAAAAAGGGGAACACTTGAATTGGAAATATTGGTGGGAAAGCGCTGTGCTTATCTTTTCCCAATTGCGCTTTCAAGATGTTCTCGACATGTTTCTTGTCTGGCTTATTGTTTATCGTGTTCTTATACTGATCCGTAAAACAGGTACTATTCAGATGTTATCTGGGCTGGGTATCTTGGCCATCGGGTATATCTTAAGTATATGGCTCGAGCTGTATACTTTTAATTGGATCCTCGAAAAGTTTTTTAGTAATTTGTTTGTGATCGTCGTGGTCTTGTTTCAGGCTGAGATTCGTCGGGCCCTGGCACACATCGGGGCCAATCCATTTTTTACTGGTTCCAGCAGTGCTCAGGATACTCAAATGATTGAAGAGATTTCTAAAGGTCTTTTCTTGTCGGCGGAAAAGGGTTTTGGGGCGCTGGTGGTGATAGAGCGTGAAATTATCGTGGATTACCATATCGAAATAGGAACAGAAATTGATTCTCGGGTTTCGGCCGAGTTGATTGCCAGTATATTTCATCCCAATGCACCTATGCATGATGGGGCTGTCATTATTCGCGCAGGAAAAATTTATTCGGCGGGATGTTTTTTGCCTCTCAGTAAAAATCCGGCGTTGGATAAGAACTTGGGCACTCGGCATCGTGCTGCGATTGGGTTGACTGAAGAAACGGATGCCTTGGTTTTTGTAGTCAGTGAAGAAAGTAAATCAATTGGTATTGTGCATACTGGAATTTTGAAACCGAACGCGGATCAAAATGAAATTCGTATGGCGTTGTATGAAGCATTTGGTTTGAAATACAAAGGTTATCAGTATGAGGTGCCGTCGTGAAACCTCGGCATACATTTTTTGAATCTCTTTTTGAAAATGGCTCTTATAAGATCGTCGCTCTTTTTATTTCCCTTATACTGTGGCTAACGATACTGGGACGTCGAGATTTTGTATTTTCTAAAAATATTGATATAGAGATTCAGACCGCAGCGAATTTGTCGGTCATCGAACAATCGCATTCCTTTGTGCGGGTGCGGGTAACAGGGCCGCGTGCTTCTTTGAAAAAATTTATGGAATCACATTCTAATCAGGCCATTCTGCTGGATATTTCATCCATGGGCGAAGGTAAAATTGAAATTCCTATTTCTGACAAAAAACTTGATCTGCCTCTGGGGGTTCGGGTAGTCAGCTTGAAGCCTCAGAAAGTTGAAGCGACGGTTGTTCAACGAAAAGTCTTCAACAATGGTGTGGATAAGCCACAGTCTGAACCTCCCTCTACTGATTAGAGGGCTCAGATTTTAATATAACTGCGTGAACGATGGACGATTCTTGACGAGGGCGAAACGGTCTAGTTAGATGGGCGAAACGGCTATCGAGAGAGTGTATATGACTAAAAAAGAAGTAAAAACGGTAACTAAGCTATTTGGAACAGATGGGATCCGTGGACGTGCGAATCAGTTCCCGATGACATCGGACACGGTTGTTAAAATTGGCCAGGCCATCGGTGTTATTCTTAATCGGCAAAACAAAGAAGGCTTGTCGCCGTTGAAGAAAGTCGTTATCGGAAAAGACACTCGCTTGTCGGGGTATATGATCGAGCAGGCGCTTTCCAGTGGATTGAATTCGATGGGAATTCATGTGCAGTTGGTGGGGCCGTTGCCCACACCGGGGATTGGTTATTTAACGCGCTCGATGCGGGCCCATGCCGGTATTGTTATCAGTGCGTCTCATAATCACTATCAAGATAATGGAATTAAAATTTTTGGACCGGACGGCTATAAATTTGCTGAGTCATTAGAGAAAGAAATCGAACGGCTTGTATTTGATGATGATCTCAATAAGCATTTACCAAATTCCGAAAATATTGGTCGTACCAAGCGAATTGACGATGCTCAAGGTCGGTATATTGTTTTTGCGAAGTCTACATTTCCTTTGGAATACACATTAGATGGGTTGAGAATTGTTTTGGACACCGCCCATGGCTCCAGTTATCGCGTGGCTCCGGCCATTTTTGAAGAGTTGGGCGCCGAAGTTATTCAGATAGGCAATGATCCCAATGGAACGAATATCAATGACGAGGTTGGGGCGCTTTATCCCAGTAAACTGGCGGAAGAGGTCTTAAATTATCGCGCGGACATCGGTATCTCGCTGGATGGGGATGCGGATCGGGTCATCATTGTGGATGAACTGGGGCGAGTGATGAATGGCGATCATATTTTGGGAATCTGCGCGCTGTTTATGAAGATGCATGGTTTGCTGAAGAACAATACGTTGGTGGTCACTCAGATGAGTAATTTTGGTTTGGAAAAAGCCATGACCGAGAACGGGATTAAAATCGTTAAGACGCAAGTGGGTGATAAGCATGTTGTGGAAGAGATGAAGAAAAATGCTTATAACTTGGGGGGCGAATCGTCGGGTCATATTATTTTCTTGGATCACACCACAACAGGCGATGGTTGTATTGCGGCCTTGAGTGTGCTGGCCGTGATGAAACAGATGAAGAAAAAGATTTCAGAGTTAAATGATTTTATTAAAGATGTTCCTCAGGTGTTGATCAATTGCCGGGTTAAGCAACGAACAAACTTAGCGGACATAAAGGGATACAACGAGCTGGTGAAGCAAGTTGAAAAAGAACTGGATGGAGAGGGGCGTATTTTTGTTCGTTATTCTGGAACAGAACCGTTGATTCGGGTCCTTGTCGAAGGGTTTGATAAAATTAAAATCACCGAAATGGCTGAAAAACTGGCTCATTTTTTAGAGAAAGAATTGGCTTAGTCAGATGGGACGCCAAGGACACATTCGATTAGGAGTAAATATTGATCATGTCGCGACTCTCCGTCAGGTTCGTGGCAATACGACGACCTACCCCGATATGATCAAGATTATGAATCTGGCTATCCGTGGTGGTGCCGATCAGATTACCATTCATTTGCGGGAAGATCGCCGCCATATCCAAGAGTTTGATGTGCTTAATATTACCCGCGATTCGACGGTGGATGTGAATCTGGAAATGGGTGCCAACGAAGTGATGACTAAAATCGCGCTCAAATATTTACCCGCGTGGGTTTGTTTAGTACCAGAAAAACGAGCCGAGTTAACGACAGAAGGTGGATTGGATTTGTTTCGATCTGAACATCGTGTGCGTCGGGTGATTTCGCTTGTTCAGCCCAAGGGTATAGAAGTGTCGTTATTTATTGAGCCTAGCCTGCGCCAGGTCGAGCAGGCTCATGCTTTGGGTGCGGATGCGTGCGAATTTCATACGGGTAAATGGGTGTTGCTGCAAGATAAACGGGCCAAGCAAAAAGAATGGCGCCGGCTGTGTGATGCGGCCCGGTTATGTCACGAGTTGGGAATGCGCGTGCATGCGGGGCATGGTCTTGATGTGCCTCATGTAAAAAAAGTTCGACAACTTCCTTACCTGGTCGAGCTTAATATTGGGCACTCTATTATTTGTGATGCTGTTGAAAAAGGAATTGAAAATTCTGTAAAACAGATGAAGTCTTTGTTGTAATTATGAATAGAAAATTGTTTATCACGGTTTTGATGGTCGCCGTCTTTGTGATGGCTAGTGTGGCTATGGCTAAAACGGAAAATGGTCAAAAAAAATACGATGAAGGTCTTTATCGCGAAGCGCTGGCTTTGTTCGAAAACGACTATGCCGCAACTCGGTCCGAAGAAAGTTTTGTTAAAATGATTCAGACTCGATTGATGTTGAAAGAGTTTGAGGCGGCCTTGAAAACAGCGTTAAAGCCACCTCAATTCAAAGACAAGCAATGGCAGTTGTTGCACCAAATTGTTTATGGAAAATCGATCGAACGGTTTGTAAATAGTTACTCAACGCAAATGGCGCGAACGGAAATTGAAGGGGCCACCGAGCCCATACAGCGAACACAGTCGCAATGGCTGGGCGACTTGAAAAAAATAGCCCTTGGTTTGTCAGAAGAAAGTAAATTTTTGTTAGAGCTTGAACTTGAAAACGTGAAACCTTTCTTTTTCTTCAAGGACGTTGATGTCGAGGCTTTGCCGACGGTTTACGATTGGCTGGTCAGTGAAATACTGAATAATCCTCAGTGGGGGAGTCCTGGGATGGACGACCGAATCAAGTTAATGGAAAAGGCCATTGCGGGTCGCGGAAAAAAAAGAGCCTACGTCATCGATTTTTGGGAAATGCAGCGAATGCTCGCACGTGTACCTCAGAACGCCTATTATTATTTTGATCCCAATATAAAAGATGAGCCGATTCAAACCGAAGAGGTGCGTAAACAGGCATCCGAAATGGAAAGTGTCTTTGGTAAAATGGATACGTCTCGGGGGCAAGCTGAATGGCTGATGCAGATATCGAAATTTTATATTCGTAACCGAGACATCGCTCGGGGTAGGGCGAAATGTCAAGAGGCCATCGCGATTTACAAAGGACCTTCGGTTTCAGAATGTTTGCAAATGATTTCGCAAATGGAAAACAAAGAAATCTTCATTTCACAAAATCGTTTCCATTCTAAGTCCGAAATCAAAGTACCGATCGTAACGCGCAATCTGTCCACGATTTATGTCCGAGTCTTTGCCTCCCCAAACAAGACGATCGACGAAAACATGGCGGAAGTAAAAGGCACTGGTCGACGTGTTTTAGGCGAAGACGAACTCAAAACGCGGCTTAAGCAAAAGCCGTTGCAAATAAAAAAACATGTGATGAGTCCTAAAAACATATATCTAAATTTCGAGTCTGAGATCGATTTGGGGGTGTTAGAGCCGGGATTGTACACGGTGGTTGTCTCGGACTCCGAGCAGATAGAAGACGGGAAAACCTTTGTGTATACAAGCGAGCTGAGAGTCACCGACATCCAAATGATTTATCAGTTGGCCGCAAGTATGGATCCAGAAAAATCTCTTGGAGAAATGGGTGCAAAGACGATCCCATCCCATTATTTTTATGTTTTTGATAGCGGGTCTGGTCGTTTATTAAATGATGTTCCATTGAAAGCTCAGATCCAGTCGAAGTCCTACGTGTTGAAAACCAATGCGGATGGTGTGGTTGTGTTGGATGACGTCTGGAACTTTCAGGGATCGCAAAATCAAGTGGAGACATACAGTGATGTTACGGCGGTCGCCCAACTGGGTCATTCCGTATCGGCGTATCGAAATCAATATGTTTCTAAACCGACGTTTCAGCATTTGAAGTTTATGATCGAGTTTGATCGGCCGATTTATCGGCCTGGGCAAAAAATCCATATGAAAGCAACGGTTTTGCGACGGGTCCCTTTTGGGTATCAGGTTTTGAAAAATTCGCCGGTAAAAATTAAGGTGATGAATTCGCAATACGAGACGGTAGTGGAAAAAAACATGGATACCAATGCACAGGGAGCGGTGAGCTGGGTGTATGATCTTCCATTGAACGGACTGTTGGGCAGCTATACCTTTCAAGTCGAAGCCCTGCCGCCCAGTACCCACGGCGGCGCGGGCTCTGTGACAAGTTACGGGGGCGCTTACGGGGCCAGTGCTTCGGAGTCTGTTCGTGTTGAGGAGTATAAAAGACCAGATTTTTTTGTTGAACTAGAGAAAGCAAAAGTTCCTTGGGTTTTGGATAAAAAGATCTCATTCAAGGTTTTTGCTAAGTACTATTACGGAGCGCCCGTAAAAAAGGGACGTGTTAGTTATTCGATTCAGTCGCAGACGTATCACCCCTGGTATTATGGCGGCCAAAGTGTCCGCGCGGACATGGGCGGCAGCGATGTTTATACGGGAGAAGGCATTCTGGATGATAAAGGTGAATTTATAATTTCGTATGTACCAAAAGCCAACGGTGCCGAGTCGAGACGCTTTATCGTCAAAGTGTCTATCTTTGACGAAAGTGGGCGATCTGTAGATGGTTTTGCAACGTACTTGGCTTCGGCTAAAGATTTTTTCATCAGCGCGCTTCCCTCAAAAGATTTTTACAAAAATAGCGATCGGCCCAGTTTCACTGTCAAGTTAGAAGATCCTAACGGCGCTTTATATAGCTCCTTAGTCCACTATGAATTGTGGGAGCTGATTCCCCCCAGTGCGGACGAGAAAAAGAAAATGAAAAAAGACGAAGGTGTACCGGTGGGGCCACCGGGGCCGTACAATCGACATCGTTACGAAGGTAAAGTCGAATGGAAACGATATGTTGAAAAGCTGACGACCAAATCCTTAAAGACCGGTTCCTGGACGGTAACGAAAGAAAAAAGCGATTTTAATTTAAACGCGTTGGCCGAAGGGGTTTATAAAATTAAATTCTCGACTCGGGACTCAGAGAAGCGTTTGGTTGAGTCCGAATTGTTTTTTTTGGTTGCCGAGACGGGGAAAAAGCTGAGCACATTTTATATACCGGAAGTGACCTTGTTGTCGAAACCAGAATACAAGATTGGCGAGACCATGACGGTGTTGTTTGGCTCGTCAGAGTATTCGGGACATGCGGTTGGTTTTCTTTTAAAACATCAGCTTAAGATTGATCATTCTATATTTAAAACCAACCATGGCATCAAAATTTATGATTTTAAAATTACCGAATCGATGTTTAATGGCTCTTCTTTTGTGTGGTTTTCGGTGTTTGACAATCAGGTTGCAACAGGGCGCCAGTTGGTGAGCGTTAACAATGATTACAAATCACTAGATATTCAGTTTGATACGACGTCAAAGATGACACCGGGGCAAAACGCGCGTTTAAAAATTGTGAATAAATCTAAAGTTGATGGACTGGATGCGATGGTGACCATGTACGATCAATCTTTAGAATATTATGCTCGTCGGGATCGTCATTATCTTCAAGAGATCTATCAAAATCAGGATTGGTCACAAGAAGGCGCTTTTCAATATGAACAGCTCTCCAGTTTTAATTTAGATTGGATCCATCCCGACCTGAAGTCCATGCTGGATAAATTTCGCAAGAATACAAAATATAAATATAAGCCGGTGATGTTGATTGATACAGATCGACTGCGTGAAGAAAACGATTACGCTTTGGGTTTTGGAGGCAGCGGACGCCAAGGGCGAGGTCAAAGTATCGATAAGGCGTCTCGTTCGCAATTTGCCATGGCGCCGATGCTGTCTGCCAAGGCCGAAATGGCCGAGATGGATTCGGCTTCGCTGGCAACCGGGGGGGCTTCCGGTCAAATCGAAAGGGAAAAAAATAAATCAGGGGATGATTCCGGGGCTGCGTTGGCGGTGTCGGTGCGCAAAGATTTTTCAGAAACGGCGGTGTTTGAACCGTTTTTCTTGGTGTCAGGCGGGGTGAATCAACTGGCTTTCAAAGCGCCGGATCAACTGACCGCCTGGAAAGTCAAACTGCTATCGATTTCTCCCACAGGATTAATTGGTCAAGATGAGCAGGTGATTCAATCACAAAAAGATTTTTTTGTACGCGTGCTGGTGCCACGATATTTCCGTGAGGGTGATACGACGGAAATTAAACTGAAAGTCGACAACGTGATGGATGTAAAAATGTCGGCCCAATTGACACTCGAGTTGTCAGGTGAAGGTATAAAACCGGCCGAGCTGCTGGCGGCTCAAAAAATGAAAGTTTCCATTGAGGTGGGGCCAAATGACAGCTACGTGCATACGTGGAAGTTAAAAGTACCCTCGGTATTGGTTCCGTTGAAAATTAAAGCCATTGCGGTTGCTGATAAGGCGACGGATGCGGAAGAGAAAACTATTTCCATTTTACCATCCCGTCAGCGCTTGATCGAAAGTAGTTTGGCGTATGTGAAAAATAAACAGACTGTCCTGACACTTAAAAACTGGGATAAAACAGAGGCCACTCGGGTTAACGAAATGATGAGCGTGCAGATAGACCCTCAATTGCCCCTGATGCTTTTGAACTCGGTGCCTGCTTTAGTGAATTATCCATACAGTTGCTCTGAACAATTGATCAGCAAGTACGTGCCACTGGCGATCATCAGTTCTATGTATGAACAAAACCCTAAGCTTAAAACAGCGGTTCAGGCCGCACTCAAAAAAACAGGAACACGAAAGACAATCACACTTCCTTGGGAAGAAAGTGATCCCCGTCGTTTGCTCGAGCTGACCGAGACCCCTTGGCTTGTAAATGCCAAAGGCTTGACGTCGTCTCACGAGCTTATTTCGTATTTGGATGCTGCGACGATCGCTAAGATAAAGAACGAAATTTTTAAAGATTTAAAGATGCGTCAAACGCGTTCGGGTGGATTTTCATGGTTTCCCGGAGGTCGCGACGATTTGTACATCACGCTTGTCGTATTAGAGGGCATCAGTGAGGCGGCTCTGTACGGCGTGGACTATCCAAAAGAACTTTTCGCAAAGGCACTGGATTATGTTTACAAAGAATTGCCCAAATATTTGAAGGCCCAGATCGATGAATTACAGTTTTTGATTTATGGCACCTACGTGTTTACGTCATTTGACTCCAAAAGAAAAAATTTATCCTTTAATAAAGACGTGGCGAGTGCATGGATTCCGTTCATTGAAAAACATGAAACGTTGATAACGCCGTTGGGGCATGCGTACATGGCTCATATTTATAAACGCCTTGGCGATGAAAAAAAATCGGCGGCTAGTTTGACACGCGCCATGGAAGGAAGTCGTAAAGATGACCTGATTGGGATTTATTGGGCGCCGGAAGAGCGATCGTGGATGTGGTACCGTGACACGGTGGAAAAACATGCGTTTTTCTTGAAAACCCTGATTCAGCTCAAACCTCAAGATGATCGTATTGAGGGACTTGTTCAATGGTTACTTTTTAATAAAAAGGGAACACAGTGGACGTCGACAAAATCGACCACCAAGGCGATCTTTTCGTTGATGCACTATTTGAGACTAAAAACGCAATTTACGGAAAAAACTCAGGTGGCCATGGACTGGGGCGGGCATAAAGAAAATTTCAATATCGACCCCTTGGATGTTGATCAGAAAGACTCGCTGCGAATTATAAAAACTGAAAACTTTAAGGCCGACAGTGGTCACGTGACGATAACTAAAACGGGAGCGCTGCCGGTATTTGCGGGGATAACGTGGGTTTACACTACAGACGAAATGGTAGGGGCTTCCGGCTCGAGCGTAATGGATTTGCAACGTGAGTTTCTTTTGATCAAGCCGGGCAAAGACAGCGCAGGTACGCGGGTGGTTTTAAGTTCGGGGGCGAAGGTGGCTGTGGGTGAAGAAATCGAAGTGGCATTAACGATTAAGTCAAAATCATCACTGGATTATGTCCACTTAAAGGATCCGCGCGGTGCGGGTTTTGAAAGTGATTCTTTACTCAGTGGTTATCAATGGGATTCGATCAGTCGTTATGAAGAGCCTAGGGATTCTTTGATGAATTTCTTTTTTGATTCGCTTCCCAGAGGTGAGTACAGGATGAGTCATCGGTTTAAGGCGACGACTCCGGGGATGTACAAATTTAATTCGGCGACGATTCAGTCTATGTACGCGCCCCAGATAACTGCGTATTCTTCGTCTTTCCAAATTGAGGTGGTCGCGAAATGACCGACGGGGTGTTCAGCCCCGATAGTGATTCAATTTGAATCTTTAGCTAACTCGCGATAGCTATTGTTCTATAAGGAGGGTCTTTATGGAACTGGCTTTATTTAATATGATTGGAATTCACTTTGTTTTAAAATGGTTGCATATCTTTTTTGGAATTTTGTGGATTGGTCACTTGTACTATTTTAATTTCACTCAAGGCGCGTTCATGAGTCAGACTGATGCGCCGGCGAAATCTCAGGTGCAGCAGAAACTGTTACCAATTGCATTGTGGTGGTTTCGTTGGGGTGCGATGTGGACATTTGTTACGGGTTTGGCGATGTTGCACACGGCAAGCTATGCCGGTTTTAGCATTCACGGAGACTGGGGGATTAAAATTTTGACGGGTGCTTTGTTCGGCATCACGATGTGGTTTAATGTTTGGTTTATAATTTGGCCCGCTCAAAAAATTGTCATTCAAAATGCCAAAGATGTGGCTGAGGGGAAAGCGGCTCATCCGGGCGCCGTTGCGGCGGGCGCGCGAGCGTTGTTGGCTTCTCGAACAAACACATTGTTTTCGATTCCGATGTTGTTTTACATGGTGGCGGCGGCTCATTTGCCTATCGTTATCGACACATCGAATACGATGGCCTACTGGGTAGCGCTACTTATAGTTTGGGGTGTGCTGCAATTGAATGCGTTCAAAGGTAAACTTGGGCCGATGACCTCGGTAAATGGCGTGATTTCGTGTGGGTTTGGATTGACGGCCGTTGTGTATCTGATGATGGAAATACTTTTATAGTTTGTTATGAGGACAGGCCCTAAGAATGGGTGTTGTTTTCAAAGCGGTCGGTCGAGTAGACAACCGCTTTGTTGTCTGTTTTATACTGTCTATTTTTTTAAGCGAGCCGCTTCGTAGTGTTGCACTTGATGTTTGCCTTTTTTATGCGGGTTGATGGAATACTGATAGGAACAGTTTTTAGAACAGGTGTCTTTTTTCCATTCTAACTCGAGACAAGACTCGCACAAGAGCGCGGGCTCGTCACAGCGCTTGCACTCAATTTTAATATGTGCGGGCTGTCCGCAGTGGGGGCAGAGTTTGTACACCTGACTGGGTTGAAGATCCGCGTTTACGGCAACGCGATTATCAAAGACAAAGCATTCGCCTTCGAATTCTTGTCGCGGTTTTTCAGCCATGTATTTAAGGATGCCGCCATTGAGCTGAAATACATTATCGTAGCCTTTATCTTGTAGCTCTAAAATACCTTTTTCGCAGCGGATACCGCCAGTGCAAAATATAAGAATCTTCTTTTCTTTGGGAATGTGCTGGGACTCGAAAAAGGCGGGAAACTCGGTGAATTTTTCGATATTTGGGTTGATGGCGCCCTTGAAGGTTCCAATTTTATATTCATACCAATTGCGGGTATCGATCAGTACAAAGTCTTTTTCATTTTTCAGTACGTGATCCCATTCTTCAGGCGAAAGATGGTGATTGATTCCGGGTTCTGGGGAACGCCCCGGCAATCCCGCCGTCACGATTTCATCGCGAATTTTAGTGCTAAAACGTCGAAAAGGAGGAGCGTCGGAAAAAGAGTCTTTGAAGTTTTCGATTTGAATCTGGAAATGATCTTGAAGTTCTTTTTTGAACTGCATCAGTGCTTCGGCGCTGTCGGCCGCCACGGTGGAATTCAAGCCTTCGGGACCAATGATCACAAGTCCGAGTGTTTTATGCTTTTCTGCAATTTTACAGAGATCCACTTTGACGGCATCAAGATCAGTTAATGGAAAAAAGTGATAAAATGTGGATATATGAAATAACTGATTTATTTGAGTGCTATCGGGGTTGAGGCGACTATCTACTTGGTGTGTTTTACCTGCATTGCTTAATTTGCTCATAGCACTCCTTAATTATGTGGGCTCCAAACCCACCTTAAAGACAACGACGAAATGATAAATAAATTAACTCGTAACAAATGACAATAGGAAAAAATTCAGATAGGTTGTTTTCATGATTATAGATACGACTTCTCAGAAAGAAATACTTAGACGGCGAACGTTTGCGATCATTTCCCATCCAGATGCCGGTAAAACGACCCTGACTGAAAAACTGCTTTATCATGGCGGTGTGATTCATGAAACGGGAGAGGTCAAAGGCAAGTCAGGCACTAAGGCGGTGACTTCGGATTGGATGGAGCTAGAGCGCCAAAAGGGGATTTCCATTACCTCGTCGGTGATGACGTTTGACTATAATTCATTGCGAATAAACTTATTGGACACTCCCGGACATAAAGACTTCTCGGAAGATACTTATCGCGTATTGATGGCGGTGGATTCGGCCGCGATGTTGATCGATGTCGCCAAGGGCGTCGAGGAACGAACAAAGAAGTTATACGAAGTTTGTCGCTATCGGCAGATTCCTATTTTTACATTTGTGAACAAGCTGGATCGTGAAGGCAAAGACCCTTTGACGTTGATTGATGAAATTGAAAAGACGCTGGGGATGCAGTGCTATCCTGTGACGTGGCCTCTGGGGATTGGTCAGCGATTTAAGGGTATTTATAACCGCGTGACCAAGGAACTGATGTTTTATGATCAGCGCCGGGAAGGGGATGAGACCCTGACGTATCCATTTCAAGGTATTGATGATCCACGGATTGATGAGTTTTTAGATAAAGAGTCGGCACAGCAGGTACGTGACGAGCTGGAGTTGATTGAAACGGCATTGCCACCATTTGATGTGCAGGCTTTTTTGAACGGCGAGATTTCTCCGGTGACGTTTGGTTCGGCTAAACAGAACTTTGGTGTCGACACATTTTTGAATTTTTTCTGTAAATATGCTCCGGGTGTTCAGCCCAGAAAGCGTCGCGAGGGTTCCGAGATGAATCCCTTAGAAGATAACTTCACGGGATTTGTATTTAAAATTCAAGCCAATATGGATCGTCGTCATCGTGATCGTGTTGCGTTCGTGCGTATCTGTTCTGGAAAGTTTGAACGGGGTATGAAGGTTCAGCACATGCGATTAAAAAAAGAGCTGCGCTTGGCGTATTCGAATCAATTCGTAGCGGCTGATCGTGAAACGGTGGATGTGGCCTATGCGGGAGATATCGTCGGTGTTAATGACACCGGTAATTTTGCTATCGGGGATTGCATTGCGGTGAACGGCAATATCGTTTACGAAGATATTCCTAAGTTTGCTCCAGAGTTGTTTACTAAACTGTCGGTGAAGGACGCCTTAAAACGCACTAAAATGCAGGATGCTTTAAGGCATCTCTCGGAAGAGGGAGCCATTCAGCTTTTTATCGATCCGTTAGTGGGGATGCAAGACCCCATCGTGGGTGCGGTGGGAGAACTGCAATTCGAGGTTCTTGCGCATCGGTTGCAGGATGAATACAACTTGGAGGTGAAGCTCAATCGCCTGTCCTTTTCGGTGGCTCGCTGGCCAAAAGATAAAAATGGTCAAGGCGTTTCCGAGCTTAAAGGTGGGCTGCAGATTTACCGTGATATGAATGAGCAACCCGTCATTCTTTTGAATCAAGAGTGGGATTTAAAGTGGGCCGAGCGAGAAAATCCCGATATCGAGTTTGCCCACTCAATCAGTCGCACCCGATAGAAGCTCCCCCGTTCTCATAGCACGGCCTCTTGCTTTTGATTTGTTTGAAAGCTTAAAGGGGAGGCATTTTATGGTCGGTTTGAATGTGTATCGAGTCAAAAAACAGTCTGTTTAAATAAATCTTTACAAGATTAGTTCCTTCTTTAAATCTACGGCTACGATGAATGCTTTAGAACTGATTGATTTGAAAAAAAACTATGGTGCCTTGTCGGCGGTTAAGGGCGTTACCTTGACGATTAAACCGGGCGAGATTTTTGGTCTGTTGGGACCAAACGGAGCGGGGAAGACTTCGATTATTTCTATTGTGACGACTTTGGAAAAACCGACGTCCGGGCAAGTTAAAGTTTTTGGGTACGATGTTTTGAAAGATCCAATGGAAACTAAGCGGCGAATTGGGGTTGTTGGACAAGAGATCGTGAATTCGGGTTTTTTTGACGTGTATGAAATTTTAGAATTCATGTCGGGGTATTATGGTATTTTAAAGAATAAAGAACGAATTGAGTATGTTCTCCATAAACTGGGTTTGTACGAGCATAAGAATAAGAAAGTGAAACAATTGTCTGGCGGGATGAAGCGTCGTTTGATGGTGGCCAAGGCGCTGGTGCATAAGCCGGCACTTTTATTGTTGGATGAGCCAACGGCCGGAGTTGATATCAGTTTGCGCGAGGATCTGTGGTCTTTTGTACGGGAATTGCAGCAAGAAGGGATGTCGATTTTATTGACCACACATTATCTGATCGAAGCGCAAGAGCTTTGTCATCATATTGGGATTATGGATCGAGGACAATTAAAGTGTGTTGGTCCGACGGCGCAGATTATCGAGCAGTTCTCGTCAAAAAAAATAATGATTAAACTGCGTACAGATCGGGATTCTCTCACGCACAAAAATTTTCTAAGAAAGCGGGATGGTTTTTTTGAATTCCACATTCCGTCCCATGATTCGATGGGAAATTTATTTCGAGAGCTTTCGTTAACTTTAGAGGACATTGACGATATCAAGACCGAGCAAGGTTCTTTGGAAGAGGCCTTCAAGCACGTGGTGGCAAAGTAGGATTATATGGTCGCATTTTGGACGTTATTTAAAAAAGAAGTGAAGCGGTTTTTAAAAGTGATGATGCAAACAATTGTGACTCCGTTTATGAGTAGTTTTTTGTATCTTTTAGTTTTCGGGGTCAGTTTGGGGGCTAAGATGAACGACGTGTATGCTGTTTCATACTTGGCATTCTTGATCCCGGGGTTGATGATGATGGGTTTGATGAATAACGCGTTCCAAAATTCGTCCTCATCGATTGCAGTGATGAAATTCAGCGGTGATTTGGAAGACATTCGCGTGACGCCCTTGTCGTCTCATCACATCTTGATGGCGATGGGAATGGGGTCGGTGATTCGTGGTTTGGCGGTGGCGGTTGTCACCTACATTGTGGGTGTGATTTTTTATTTTGTTCAATTCAATGAATTTCTTGGTATTTCTCATCCCTTCGTTCTGGCTTATTTTGTTTTGGTCGGAGGATTTATTTTTGGTTTGTTGGGAATTTGTGCGGGTTTTTGGGCTAAGAGTGTCGAGCATGTTGCGGCTTTTACGAACTTTATTTTATTGCCGTTGCTTTATTTAGGTGGGGTTTTCGTGTCGATCGAAACATTACCGAATTGGGCAAAAACATTGTCCGCCTATAATCCCGTTTTGTACCTTATCAATGGCATGCGCTATGGGGTTTTGGGGATTGCCGATGTGGGATTGATGCATTCGATTGTTGTCTCGGCGATTGGTCTTGTGGTACTGTACGGCCTTGCTTTTGTGGCGCTTAAAAAGGCGAATTTTTCTCGGTGGTAGTTCGTTTTTTCTTCTTCTTCTTCTAAATGGTCCTAGTGAACAGAAATTGGGTGATTGAATGTTTCAAAATTTATCGGATAAAATTTTAGCTTCGTTGAAAAAAGTGCGTGGTGGCCAAAAGATTACGGAAGCGAATATCGAGGACGTAATCAAAGAAATTCGCATGAGTTTGCTGGATGCCGACGTGAATTTTAAAGTCGTTAAGCGATTTATCGATGAAGTGAAGGCCAAGTCGGTCGGGCAAAAAGTGATCGAGACTGTAAATCCTGGTCAAATGTTTGTGAAGATTGTGCATGACGAGCTGGTAGGGATTTTAGGCTCGCACGCTAAGGAGCTTAATTTAGAAGGCAAGCCCGCCGTTATTTTTTTAGTGGGATTGCAGGGGGCGGGTAAAACGACTTCGGCTGCAAAATTATCTTTATACCTTCGTTCTAAGCAAAATAAAAAGGTGGGATTGGTACCTGCCGATGTGTATCGACCGGCGGCGATCGACCAATTGCAAACGTTAGGTAAACAAAATAATTTTCCAACGTTTGCCTCTGCGGTCAATCAAACTCCACAAGAAATTTTGACAGCGGCCAAAAAATGGGCGGATGAACAAAAGCTGGATGTGGTTATTGTGGATACGGCTGGCCGTTTGACTATTGATGATGCTTTGATGAATGAACTTTCTGATTTGAAAAATATCTGGAGTCCTCAGGAAATTTTGTTGGTGGCGGATGCCATGCTTGGGCAGCAGTCGGTTCAAGTTGCGGAAGGATTCCATCAGCGTCTTTCTTTAACGGGTCTTATTCTTACAAAAATGGATGGGGATGCTCGCGGAGGGGCGGCCTTAAGTATTCGCGAGGTGACTGGTATCCCGATTAAATTTATGGGTATTGGAGAAAAGGTATCGGCGCTGGAAGTGTTTCATCCCGATCGCCTAGCGGGACGAATCTTGGATATGGGAGATGTGCTGACCTTGGTTGAAAAAGCCCAAGAGGTGATGGATGAAAAGCTGGCCCAGAAGTCCACGGAAAAGATGTTAAGAAATGAGTTTTCGTTAGAGGATTTCCTAGCGCAGATTCAGCAGATGAAAAAAATGGGTGGTCTTGAAGCGATCATGAAATTTTTACCGGGAATGGGCGAGATTTCAAAGCAGATCAAGAATATGGCTCCGCCCGATGCCGAGGTTAAAAAGATTGAGTCGATCATCCGATCAATGACCTTGCAAGAGCGTCGTAACCACAAAGTTTTGAACGGCTCCCGTCGTCAAAGAATTGCCAAAGGCAGTGGGACTCAGGTTTCAGACGTTAATAAATTGATTAAGCAGTTCGAAGAAGCCCAAAAAATGATGAGTCAGTTTATGAAGATGGGCATGGGTAAGGGGATGATGGGTAGAAAGCTCTAACCCTCGTTGGCCAGGCACGTGGTAAAGAGCCTATTTGTTCTATTTTGGGTGTATTTCGGCTAATGGGAACACGACCTCGTGAGACGATAATAAATAAATTTGTTTAACAATTTGAAAAATGGTCTGAGATAAGACTTGATAAACTCAGTTTTTTTACTTATTAACTATAGGGTCTTAAAAAGGATGGAAAGAAAATGGTTGTTATTAGACTAGCGCGCTTGGGAGCAAAACACGATCCTAAATACAGAATCACAGTGGCTGACCAAAGACGATTTGTAAAAGGTAAATTCATTGAGGTATTAGGCAGTTATATCCCAACTCCTCGTGGAAAAGATATCAAAGTAAAATTAGATTTAGACAAGTATAATGAATGGGTAAAAAAAGGTGCGCAACCTTCGGCGCGTGTAAAGCACGTAGTAAAATTAGCCCAGACTCAAAAATAGGACTTGTAAACTTCTGTAGACTCAGTGTTTAATTTATCTAAACAGATAAGGTAACTATTAAAATATTTTTTAAAATATTAAATATGAGATAGTCAATTGAACACAAGCCTGTTGAGTTCAAATTAAGGAGAATCGATGGACAGCTTAAAGTCATTAGTAGAACACATGGCAAAGTCTCTTGTTGATAAACCGGAAATGGTTGATGTTGAAGAAATTCCTGGTCCGCAAACTACTTTATTAGCTTTAAAAGTTGATAAGGAAGATCTTGGTAAGGTGATTGGTAAGCAAGGGAAAACAGCGGCTGCCATGAGAACGATTATCCGCGCGGCGGGTACTAAGTTGAACAAGCGTTACCACTTAGACATTATCGAGTAGTTTCAGTAAATTCAGATATTTATTTCTAAAGGCCTCTCAGAGGCCTTTTTTTTTATTCTATTTTCATGTAGTTAAGTATTCCGATGGAAAATTCCGAATTTATAAAAGTGGGAAAAGTACTAGATGCGCATGCTTTAAAGGGTGAGATCTATTTCTTTTCGTTTTCAAAAGACATCAGCTGGATAGAAAAAGGTATGACGATTTGTTTGGAATCCTGTCGTACAATGAAGCGCACGGATTTTGTAATTGAAAGTTTTCGACCGTTCAAAGACGGTGCTCTGATAAAGTTTGAAGGGGTGGATAACCGTAATCAATCCGAAGAATTAAAGGGTGATTTAATTTTTATCGATAATCAGAATTTTGTTTCTGAACCGGGCGAAACTATTTTTTTGCGAGAAGTTTTGAATTTTGAAGTTCGTGATGAACAGCACAACTCATTAGGGAAAATTATCGACTTCAATTCCAACAGTATTCAAGATCTGCTTGTTATTAAAAATGATTTGTTTACGTATGAAGTTCCGTTCGTAGATGACTTTATTGTGGAAATTCAATTTGAAGATTCGATCATTGTCATGAATTTCCCTTTGGATTTGATGGACATCAATCGTGTTGTTTAGTTTTCTTACGATTTTTCCGGACCTGATTTCTCAAAGCTTAAATTATGGCGTGATCGGGCAGGCGATAAAGGCTGGCACCATTCGTTGTCAGTCAATACAGTTGCGTGAATTTGCTTTGGATCGACATCGATCGGTGGACGATAAGCCTTTCGGTGGCAGTGATGGTATGTTGATGAAACCAGAGGTGTTGGGAAAAGCGTTAGAGACGGTTCGGCATACCAAAATTTTGTTTCCGTCCCCGCAAGGAGCGCTGCTGACTCAGCAGAAAGCCAAAGCTTTATCACAGGAAAAAGAGATCGCGTTTTTATGTGGTCGGTATGCCGGAATCGACGAGCGTGTTCTGGTCAGCTTTGATATCGAGGAAATTTCGATTGGGGACTATGTGGTGAGTGGCGGGGAATGGCCGGCATTGATCATGATGGATGCCATTGCCCGGCATATTCCTGGAGTTTTAGGAAACCAAGTTTCGTTGTGTGAAGATTCTTTCGCGAGTGGGATTTTAGAATCGCCAGCGTTCACGCGCCCGCAACTTTGGAATGGGCTGAAGGTACCCGACCTGGTTGTGGGAGGAGATCATGAAAAAATTAGACAATTCAACGAGTGGATGTCTGTTTTGATCACCTTGAAAAAGCGACCGGAATTGCTAAGTCGGCTTGATCCAGAGTCGGCTCTCGGTAAAAAATGGAACAACAAGATGGGTTTATTCAAATTTTATAACCAGCTGTCGGATGAAGATAAAAAATCATGTGCAGTTGAGAATTTAGAGGGGCGTATACGTGACTACTGAGGATGCTTTATTTGTACCTAAAATTGCGATTGGTCTGGTTCATTATCCCATTGTGGATCGTGAAAAAAAGATCGTTGCGACGAATGTGACCAATTTTGATATTCACGATATTGCCAGGGCGTCGACGGTCTATGGGGTTGAGCGCTACTATATCGTGCATCCGATGAAAGAGCAGTTGATGTTTGTCGAACGGATTTTGGATCATTGGCGTGTCGGAGAAGGGGCAAAGTTTAATCCCTCTCGTAAGCGAGCCTTGGATCCTGTGCGAACGGCAGAAAACTTGGAACAGGCCATTTCCGACTGGAAAAAAAATACACAGTGGGACGGTGACGAGCCGATCGTCATTGCGACCCATGCTCGGCCCGTGAATGGCGCCAAACCACTGACTTTTGCGGGGGCTCGAGAGCTGCTGTTTGCTCAGAAAAAACCTGTATTTGTTGTGTTTGGCACCGGTTCTGGGTTGACCGACGAGTTTATGGTGAATTGTCATTACGTGTTAGAGAGTATTCGAGGAGCCCCTCCGAAAGACTTTCGACACCTTTCTGTTCGCTCGGCCGTGAGTATCTGTCTTGACCGTTTACTGGGACCATGGTAGCTGTCAAAGTTCTCAAAAAAAGGAAATAGCATACTATGGCAAAAGCGGCTAAAAAAACTAAAAACACATTGGGTGAAAAAACAGGAAAAGCGTTAATTCGCCGTTTGACTGTTAAAAATTTAACTAAACAAATAGATTCTTTCTCTTCTGGTGATACTGTTAACGTATACGTTAAAGTAAAAGAGGGTGAAAAAGAAAGAACTCAGGTTTATAAAGGCGTTGTTATCAAGATTCAAGGATCTGGTGCCGCTCGTGCGTTTACCGTGCGAAAAATTTCTTCAGGTGTTGGCGTTGAAAGAACATTTCCATACAGAAGTCCGCTTGTTGAAAGAGTAGAAAAATTGGCTACAGGTAAAGTTCGTCGTGCAAAACTGTACTACCTAAGAAATCTGGATGGTAAATCTGCTCGTATCGAATCAGAATTAGTGACTAGTTCTGCAGACGCGACTAAAGATGCCGCTAAAACAGAAGCTCCTTAAGTTGGATATGACCCAAGCCAGTCAGTTGGCTTGGATGGATTTGCCTTATGATTACATTATCGGAGTCGATGAAGTTGGTCGCGGTTGTTTAGCCGGGCCAGTGGTTGCCGGCTCCGTTGTTTTTTCTGCGGATCAATCTCATTGGTCCCTCTTTAAAGATTCAAAGACTCTCTCTGAAATCAAGCGTAACGAACTCAGTTTGCAGATACAAAAAGATTATCAACACTCTCTGGGGTGGTGTGATCAAAGTGAAATCGATCAGATTAACATTTTAAAAGCGTCCTTGTTGGCCATGAAGCGAGCGGTGGAGAAATTAAATTTACCACTAGCGGCGTCCAAAATTGTACTCGTTGATGGAAATCAGTTCATTCCAAACTTGGATGGTTATGATCAAATTGCGGCGGTGAAAGGGGATATGTGGATTTCGCTAATCTCGGCGGCATCGATTGTAGCCAAGGTTCATCGCGATCACTTGATGAAAGAGTACGAATCTCTATACCCAGGCTTCGGATTTTGCGAGCATAAGGGGTACCCTACGGAAGGGCATAAGAATGCTATCGCTAAACTTGGTGTGACATCCATTCATAGGAAGTCCTTCAAGGGAGTGCGGGAGTATGTATTATGAGCATGTTAAAGGTTTAGATTCGGAACTTAAAGTTATCCGGTTTCTGCAAGCGCAAGGCTGGCAGTTGCTGCAACATCGATTCAAAACGAAATTGGCCGAAGTTGATTTGATCCTTCAAAAGGACGGATGCTTGCGTATCTTGGAAGTGAAATCGATTTCGAATTGGGATTTTGTTTCATATCGTCTTTCCAAAAAACAAAAAGAACGTTTGGTGCGGGCGTACCATTATTTTCAGCAGCGCTATACCCAAGATATTTTGCTAGAGCTAGCACTAGTTCCCATCGAGGGAGAAATTTTATTTATTGATATTGAAAATGTTTATTGAGAAACTAATTCTAAGATGAACTCAAAGCTGGGCGTGGTCGTTTTTTTATTAATCTCTCAATCCGCATTTTCGCAGGACTTGAAGCAGTTTTTGCGTGCATGTGGTTATGGAACATTGGCGGGAGCCGGATTAGGTGTCGCGAGTTTGGTTTTTGAAAAAAAACCGAATGAAAGTTATGGTAATATTGCCCGTGGCGCATCGCTGGGTTTGTACGGCGGTATGGCGTATGGTTTAATTTCAAGGCGTCCGCAGAACGATAACACAAGTGATATCGTTGAAAATCAGCAGAAAAGTTTTTACCTTATTGGGCCTTCTTTGAACGGCACCATCGAAACCGTTTTTGTTTATCGGTTTTAAATTTTTTTATATAAATTCCCATTAGTGTGCGTGACGAAACTTGTGTGCATGAAGGATGTCCAAAAAATTATTTAATTAATAATTTGATTAAGCGCTTCGATCGTTAATGGCGGTTTAGAATTCCCATCAAACGTGAATTCAAAGGATAAACGAATTTCTTGAGAACGTGATGGATTTTGATACTGAGCCAGCGTGATCAGCCAGCAATCACCGGGAGGTTTGAATTGGCCTACATAAGCCCATGATTTAATTCGTTTGCTGCCTCGATTTTGCCAATTTCCATCGTAAACAAATTGTCCGATAAGATTAAAATATTTCGTGATAAGGCCAGTCCTAAACAAATAGTCCTCAAGTCGTTTACTTGCATCGACTTCTTTTCCGGGGGTCACGTCATATTGTTTGTCTAATCCCAACTCGTAGAAGTTTCCATATTTATTAGACAATCGAACCGAGGAGGCGACGTTCGTCACCTTTTGGTAAGGATAGTAGTTGAACGAAGAAACGGTTGAAAAATAATTAAAATTTGTCGTTAGGTAGGCCGATACGTTTGACCAAGGCTGTTTATTGGGGGAGTCCAGGTTCGACTGGTAGACATCGTAGGATTGTGACAATGTCAAAGAGGCCAATTGTTTGTACACAGCCGAGTTTCCTTCCCAGCTTTTCTCGGTGAGCCTTTGCAAAACGGAAAAAGTTACGATTTCACGATCTAAGCTGCGATCCTGATAGTCAAATTGCAAACCGAATGGACTGGAAATGTCCCCATCCGAAATTCCCGTCTGACTAGAGAACGGGATTTCCGTTTGATTATTTTGTTCAAAACCCCAAAAAGGATGATCTTTTCGATCCACCCAGGGCGTTCGGGTGTACGTCAATTGAGGAATAACCTCGTGGCGAAGCTTGCTGCCTTTTAGCTCATCCGAGCGCGAGTAGATTTGGGTTAGTTGTGTTCGCGCGCTGACCTCGCCCTTTATGAATCGACGGTGGAGTCTTGATAGATCTCCATAGCCTTGGGATGGATCATTATCCAGCTGGAATTGATATTGAGTCTCTCGGTAGGTAATTTTAGGAAGAATGTCGACCGTATCGTCAAGATTGATTGGGTAGCTGAGTGTCGGTTTGAAATCCAACCGTTGACCCGTGCGAATCAGATCGTGGTAGGGATCGAATTTGCCATCATTAATCAACGTGCATTCTGGTTTGCGGTCGTAGCTAGGGGAGTCGCACGAATTGTCGGGAAAACGAATATAGCCGGGAGTGTTTATTTTGTCGCGAGTGATATCATCATAGCTTTTTCCGGCACGTGCTAAGTTAAGATAATTCAAATCCCAACTATACAAAAAAGACGATTTTTCAAAAACTGGTTTGGTCATTTTGGACACGCGGATTTCGGGAACCCGATGCACGCTTTCATCATTTCCTGACAGGGGATCGCTTTTAAGAAGATTGATATGATAAGAGGTATCGATATTTGCGTGAATATCTTCCGTGTTTTTGGTTAAGCTCATTCTGTTTTCGAGTGAGGGCTCGGTGTGATTTCGCGTCTCGCGCGGAAAATCTTTTGGGTATTGTAAATCACTTGCGTTGTTGAACTGCATTCGGTGAACATAGTCATTGGGCAATTGCGCGTAGTGATCATATTTAATAAACCAACGATTAAATCCCGCCCCCTTTTGATCGTTACTGCGAAATGTGTTCACACGATCTTCATTTTGAAACACCTTGTCTCGCAGCCAACCCGTGCTGAGTTCGCCGTAGCTGTCCGCATTCAGCATGTATCGATAATTTAATAAATTCTTAAGTCCGCGAAGCTCGTAGTTTTTGAAGGTGTAAGTTAAATCCTCGTTTCGTGAAATCACCCAGAAAAAAGGCTGGGAAAACGTGAGTCCTCCGTCCTGAGACGATTCGAAATCGGGTGTCAGTAAGCCCGTTTGGCGATCGCTCTTTAGGGGGACAATCAGGTAGGGAAGCCAGAATACCGGGATCGAGCCGACTTTAAGGAACGAGTTTTTAATGTAGGCATACCCGCCCAGTTCGGCACGAATCTGGGAACCCTGAAAGCTCCAAGAGGCGGGGCAATTGTTACAGGTCGTGTAGTCAGCTTTAACTACGTAGTAGTCGTTTTCCCCGGTTTTGTTGATCAGCTCGCCTTCGAAAATAACGTTTCCAGATTGAACAAAACCCTTGGATATAAGTCCAGTGTTGGATTCGTAGTCAAGCCAGATTTGATCGCCGCCAATCGTGGATTTTGTTTGAGTCATCAGCACTCGGCCGGCCAAATAAACCCGCTTGGTTTTTAAGTAGATTTTTGCACGATCGCAATGGATGTGATAATCTTTATAGACGATTTGAACACTGCCTTTGAGATCAACGATTTCATTTTCATCGCGATCAAGACTGTCCGCTTGGATAACTAAACCTTGAATCTTAGCATTGGTTGTTTCCGCATAAACATAAACAGGATACGAGAAAAAAATTAAATTGAGTAAAAAAAAACGACTGTTCGGCGCATGTTACGTACTAAAATGACATCATTTTCCCACGCTTTTGTCTAGATAATTCTTTTGTCCAAAAATTTGAAAATTCGGTAAAACTCGGCTCTCGAAAATTTGATCTATGACGATAAATATCAAAAGCAAGGAGTGCTATGAAGACGGAAGCCGTAAAAATTGAGGGTGGATACCATATTACGTTCACTGGGAAACTGGATCTTTTGAAAACTAACTATTTGCGTAATGTGTTGCTGCAGGAATTCCAAAATCAGCGCGTATGTTTTGATCTTAAAAATTTGGATTTTGTGGGCTCAAATGGAATTCTTCACTTTTTTTTCACCGTGAATGAGATAGCTACACTTGGCGCTATTAATTTTCAAATCGCCGGGTTAAATGAAGATTTTAAAAAAATAGTGAAATCTTATAACTATCCTCATTTAAGTTTTGATTTCGTTAGTTCGCAGCCAACCACAGAAAAAGAAGTAACAACGGAGCTTATAGAAGACGAATGGTTAGATACCAATCCTGGAATACAAAAACCAGATGGTGCCACTAGCTTTTAGAGTTAAGCTGTTTACTGAGTTCAAGGTTGATATCTTCAAGACTTTCTAAGGCCGATTTTAATTTGTCGGTCTCTTTATTTTTTTGATTCCAAAGAAATTTCATAGATTCCAGTTGCTGTTCGAGATCTAAATTTTTTTGAGAAAGGTCTTGGTTTTCTTTATTTAAAATACTTAACGTAATTTTCAAATCTTTGTTTTCTGACTCGTGCTTGTAGTTGGATTTTTTTAAATCTGCTTCTTTATTTTTGAAATTTTCAGACATATTCAGAATGTCATTTTGCTTACTATGAACCAAGCGTTCGAGTTCGATTTTTTGGTTTTCGGCTTCATGGAATTTGCTGTAGTATTCTTGATTTTCAGCGGCGATTTTTTCGCTGAATTCTAGCTTTGCTTGGTTTTCAGCGAGTTCGCTTTTTAAATTTTGAATCTCGTTTTCGAATGACTCCGTCAATTTTGATAGTTTCACATTATCTGAGTCAATTTGTGATTGATAGTTTTTTATCAATTCGTTCATTTGTTTTTTGAGTTCTTTTAGTGACAAATCCTTTTGTGCTAGTTGTTCGACGACTCGGTTGTGTTGTGCCTCTAAAGATTTTGAATAGTCTTTTAGCTGCGCGAAATAAGGTTTTACTTGAGTTTTGATTTTTTCTTGATACCGTTGTAGACGTTGAATTTCTAAGAACTGGCTTTGGGTTTTTTCTGTCAGCACTCCATTTTTGACATCCAAAACTTCGTTGATTTCAGTTAACTCTTCAATGGAAAGTTTGGACGCTTTGTCTTTTTCGCGGAAAACAAAAATTTGATCACCAAGAACTGCTTTCTCATGAGTAAATTCTTCAATTTTTTTCTTTAACTCTTGAATTTCACTTTCATAAATCGATAAGCGGCGTAGGGTGACTTTGAGCTTCTCATTATTTTGATCTTGAATGGATAAAAGAGTTTCTAACGACAATGAGGTTGGATTTTTAGTAGCCTTGTTCGGAGCCAGTGTAGACTTTGCGGTGCCGGTAATTGCATCATTGTTTTTTTTGTCGGTGTGAATCGCCTGACCATGAAAAAGATTATTTGTATCCATAACATATTGTATCGAACTGAGAAACTTTCTCAACCGAAGGTCCTAAAACTAGACTAAAGTGAAATCCGCCTTAGGCCGAGAAATGGGTATGGGTCAATTCAAGCTCGCCTTTTCGCCGGAAAACGAAAGTAAAAGAATTTTTGATGTTGGAGTAAACCCTAGTGATTTTGGGAAGCCTGATCAGCTTCGTCATCGAATTTTAATTCTGGTTTTGGATGAAAAGTATGAGCAAGCAATTGAAGATTTAAAAGAGTTTTCTCAAGCAGAGAGTTCTTATCCGTCATTTAATCGGCGTATTGAGCGTTATATCAATCATAGTATTGATTTGATCTACGCCATCAAGGCCAAACGTAATTTTCCTGGAATCAGTCAGCTAACACGTGCCAAGCAACAAGAGCTTCGAGAGCGATTTAAAGATCATTTGAATGAACTCGTGTTTATGCTGAAAAAAATCGAAAAAGTGGAGCGTGACCTAATACTCGAGGATGCTCGCAGCACAATTTATGTTGTGCGTGCGCTATGGGTCGCGGCATTGTGTTTATTGCTCACATGGTTTGTGGTCGAAATTTATCGAGGTCTGGCTGTAACAAGCTTCATTGTTTTAGAAGAGATGTTTACTCGGTGGGTGGATACAGCTTTGGACTTCCTTAAATTATAGAGTTCTCTTTTTTATGTTTATGTCAATGCCGGGAACTCTCTGGCTCGTGGATACCTTTTTCAATACCTCTAACTCTAGCCTAGCCAAGCTTTTTACCAAGTCTACCAATGGGCTCGAGCTGAACGCATCAACGATATTCACCCTGGTTCTCACCCCGGCATCATTCTCCTCGGACTCCCACGATCTGCTCGCCTGATCCCAGGAACACCACCTCCAGCAGCGGTAGCCCTCTGGGGGCTCACACCCGCAAGCCGGCGGATACTATCGCCCCCCTTCGTACTAGCTTTGCTCAAGCGTCCAGCAACATGCTGAGGTGATCTGTGAGTATAAGCTATCACCCCCAGAGCCTCTAACATGTTCTGAATAATGTAGAGCTTCACCAGACGATAC
>JAEUWH010000052.1 GCA_016785955.1 Pseudobdellovibrionaceae bacterium
GCTAAATGCCCTTTAGCTGGGATTTTTCCTACTCTGACGCCTAGGATTTGATAGGTGTCACTCACCGCCATGGCAATGGTCAGGGGTTTAAGTTTGGTGTGCTCTATAGATTCCATTTCATCAAACTGGATCTCTTTAAGACTAAACGTAGTATTTAAGTGCTTAACTTTAGCCAGTTCAGAGAGCCAGAGGAATTTCCTATAAACCGTCCCAAAGCTGCACTTATGATTTAAGGCGCATTTCCTCATGGAAACTCCCGAGGTGAGATCAAGGAATATTCGATGATTTAAATCTGGCCGCTTTTGTCTAAAGGTAGCTGACATTGAGCGCGTGGAAAAAGAGCGCCTACACGCAAAGCAAAAGTACCTGGGGATGTAGGTTTTAGAGATACGGCGATAATAATAGCCGCGCTTTTTAAAGTGTGTTTTGCAACAATGGGGGCAGGAGTAGATCCGCTGGGCTTCTTTAATGGGCATAAAATAACCAAGAGGCACATCTGAGACCAAGCTCTCATGAAATATAAGCACATACACACAGCATCGGTTCGCCATCCGAGCCAAGCACTACCACTTGGTATTTGCTTTAGGTCCACTCAGGGAGGGCAGTTTCTGAACATAAGAATGCAAAGACAGAAAGTCTTATAATAAAACGTATCTATTTAAGACTTTCTATATCTGCTTGTTCATAGTTTATTCAAACCGTTGCCGTAAAAAGTAAATGAATATTTAAAAGTGTTAAGATTGAAGTCAAACTCCTTTTTCTGGTGTCGAAATTGCTTTAGCTATAATTGAGACAAACACAAAGGATTTTTTATGAAGAATCTATTAATACCTTTTTTTCTTATCGTTTTATCCGCAAATCTAGCGCTTTCACAATCACCATCATATCCAACACCCATTTTACCCAAAGATTACAATCCAACAATTTCCATAAGCATAAGACGCGAGTCCGATTCGAAAACTCCTAAAAAAATCAAAGTGACTTTACAAGAACTGTTAAGCCAGGTAAAAAGTCAGTTGTACACCGTCACTAAACATCCTGTCTATAATGAGAAGTCTGTTACATACGATGGTTTTTTATTTAAAGATGTCATTGCATTTATTGCTCAAAAGTTACAAGTAGATAATGTAAATCAATTTCAATATTCACTTTGGGCTTCCGACAATTTCAGCGCATTTATTTCTTCAGAAGATTTACAATCCGGAGAGGCCTTCCTGGCTTGGCGTGAAATTAGACCCGTGATTGATACGTCAACGTCAAATATCAGCCACGATGGCTTGTGGACTATGGTTGAAAAACACGGCACCCCTGGGCCATTTTACTTGGTATGGAATAATCCAGAAAAAACCTATTGGCAAAAGTGGCCATTTAAAATTGTCGACATAACTCTTGTTTCCCAAAATGTTTTGGAAAAATTTAATTCTGTCGCACCTGAGAGTGGTGATTTCACGCGAACCAAAGGCTTTCGCTTAGCCATTAAAAACTGTACATCGTGCCACCACATTTCTGGCGTAGGCTTTGGCCAGATGGCAGGTGATCTTGCTGATATTGCAAAGTATCGTGATCATAATTCGTTTGTGAGCCAAATAAGAAATCCTGGAGGCCGAATGGTTCCGTTTACGGCGACGGAGTTAAGCGATGAAGATATACATGCTATTTATACCTACTTGAACTCTTCTGGTGACAGACCAGAACGAAAAAAGTAGTTAGACGAGCATACGTATCCTGATAACGTCTCAGTTTGAAGTCTCGCCGTTGTCTCAAAACGTTTCAATAGTAGACTGCTATTTTCATCTAGAGACACTACAGATTAGCTTGTTAATTTTTTTTCAAGAAAATCCGATTAGACAGTATGTCTGGAATTGCTTTCCTATTAGCACTGCCATTTCTGCTGACCTCCTGTTTTTTGAACAACAATCCGCTCAGCGTGGGAAATTCTGACTTCAGTGAGTCTCACCGACCAGGAGATCCAAATCCTCCGCCCTCCGTGACGGATCTATCCGTGTCGGTCGGCTCGTCTCAAGCTATTTTGTACTGGAGTAAGACTAGTAATACCCAAAGCTATCTCGTCAAATACAAGAAACAATCTGACACAGATTTTACGATCGCAGACAGCATCTCCACACCACCCTATACGCTGCTTGGTTTAGAAGATCATATCACCTATGATTTTGTCGTCGATACGATCAATCGCAATGGACAAAGCTCGTCTCTTTTAGTGCAAGCAACACCTCAACCGTATCCAGGAACTTTTTCTTTGACGTCTATTACTCCTGGCAACTTTCAAGTGACTCTCAATTGGAACCTCAGTGCCGGCGCGACTAACTATAAAATTAAATATGGAACTAATCCCAGCCTATTGGACAAATCCATTTCCGTGACCTCTCCCCCCAGCACCATCACCGACCTAGCCCGTGGATTGACCTACTATTTTACAGTGGAAGGGATAAACTCCTCAGGATCAACCGTCGCCAATAATACGCTCAGTTCAACCATTGTTGACACTCCGACCGCTGCCACCCTGTTGGCACTAACGCCTGGAGTGAATCAACTCACAATCCAATGGTCGTCCGCCGCCGGAGCAAATTCCTATGATATCGAGTACGGCCCCTCGTCTAACAATTTGAGTTCGCTCGTCACTGGAGTCTCTTCTCCTTACATTTTGACAGGCCTGACGAATGGACAAATCTACCATGTTCGCGTCGTGGCTCAAAATACATCCGGCCGTACCCCTAGCACCAATTCCTTGTCCGCCACCCCCAATGCTCTTCCCACCAATTTTGCGTTCTCAGGCGTCACCTCAGGAAATGGATTTGTCGACCTCAACTGGTCAGCCAGCACGGGTGCCTCTGAGTACCTAGTCAAATGGGGCTCAGCTTCGAACACCTACACAGGCGGTGCCGTCACCAGCACTTCGACAACGCAACGAATTTCGGGATTGACCAATGGAACCACTTATTATTTTAGCGTGGAAGCCGTGAACGAAATTGGAAGAACAGTCATAACATCCGAAGGCTCATCAACGCCATTCAAACCAACCGTGTCGTTTGCCTCGGGAACGCAATCGGCCGCAGAAACCGCTGGTTCAAAAATCATCGCACTCAATCTGAATCAAGCCCTAGATCACAATCTGTCCGTCCATCTCAGTTTCTCGGGAACTGCGGTCAGCGGAACACATTTTTCTTATACGGGCGGCTCGACAGTGATCATTCCTGCCGGTTCGACATCCATCAATTTAAATGTCTCACTCTTGCATGACCAACTTGTCAGCGGCAATCAAACATTTATTGTCAGTCTGGTCTCCGACAGTGAGTATTTCAACGGAGGCACACAGTCTCATACTTTAACCATCACCGATACGGACAGCTATCCCATCGTCAGTCTTTCCTCCACCACGTACACCGTATCCGAAGACACGCCGTCTCTGACAATTACGGTCCAACTGTCGACCAGCTATGCGGCCAACAGCACCGTTAATTATACAACAACGAATGGCACGGCCCTGTCAGGAACCAATTACACAGCTACGACCGGAACATTGACCTTCAATGCGGGACAAACCAGCAAAACCGTGAGCATTCCTATATTAAACAATGACGTTTATAATGGTTCGCGAAATTTTTCATTCTCTTTGTCGTCACCGATCAATGCTGTTTCAGGAACGACCACCAGTACAATCACTATATCAGATGACGATCCGTACACCGTTAAAGTCGCACTTCCCAGTACAACGGAAATAGATATATGCAACACGGTCCAACTGAATTTGATCACCCATGCTGATACGACTGTGGCCGCCAGAACGGCCACGACCGTCAATTTAAGTACTGGCAGTGGTGGATTATTTTATTCGGATAACGCCTGCTCTTTGTTGATTTCATCACTGAATTTTTCAGCAGGGACCGTTCAACAAACCGTTTATTTCAAATCGAATGTAGCAGGAGTCGCCGTTCTCAGTGCCATTGTCACTGCGTCGGCATTGAACATGATTCCTGGTGGAGCCGGAATCAGCGTCATTGGATCTCGCCAAGTTTCTGTTGGTAATTCACACGCGTGTGCGATCGGAACCAATGGCCAAGTTTACTGCTGGGGTTTGAAATTATCTGGTCGCCTCGGAGACGGCAGCGGCATTACGGGATGGAGCCTAACCCCAACGGCTGTGAACTATACCCTTCCCATGGGCGTCAACTTTAGTCAGATTGTAGCAGGATCCAATTCATCATGTGGCTTGCTGACAAATGGCACCGTTCTGTGTTGGGGCTCTAATAATGTCGGCCAAATTGGCGATGGAACAACCACGACCCGTCTTTCTCCCACACCCGTGATCTCTCTAGGATCTGAACCTGTTTCGATGATCTCGGGCAGTTCTTATGGCGCCACCTTCTGCGCCTTAATCCGTTCCTATAAGATCAAATGTTGGGGAGACAATGTATTAGGCCAGCTGGGGATTGGAACTATTTCCGGAACGGCCTCTACGCCCGGTGATGTCGCTTTGACGCTGCCGCCTTCAGTGTCCATCACTTCTTTGTCCGTAGGATCTAGTCATGTCTGCGCCAGCTTATCCAACGGCACTGTGCGGTGTTGGGGAAGCAATTCTATGTCTCAATTAGGTGATGGAGGAACTACAAATAGTGGAACACCGATTACGCCTAGTGTATCTAACGTCGTCGAAGTCGCCGCGGGCTACTTAAATACCTGTGTCATCCTCAGCAATAGTTCCGTTCAGTGTTGGGGGGCCAATGGATACTCGTCATTGGCGAATGGCGTTGCCGGTGGAACAACTTTGACTCCCTCTTTGATAAAAACAGATGCATCGACGACCTTGACCGGTATTAAAAAAGTGATCCCCGGCAACAGCAATCTCATCGTTGTTACCGACACAAATATCTATATGAGCGGCTTAAACACACGAGGACAGTTTTTCAATTTCACAACCGTCTCTCAAAATTTCATGACAGCACTGACAGGATTACCAGCAATGAAACTAGTGACTCTCGGTGGTGGTGGCACTGTGTGCGGAGTTAAAACCAGTAATGGTCAAATTGTCTGCTGGGGGGATTCAGGTCATGGGCAAGCTGGTACAAGCATCATCAGCAATTTCTTTGGTTTCCGACCTATCAACACAGGGTTTTTTACTAACGTCTCTGCCGTGGGACTCAGCGATGCACATGGCTGCGCCGTAAACTCGGGTCTGACCTATTGCTGGGGATGGGCACAAGCTGGCCGACTAGGCACAGGAAACGGCGCCAACACGGTGACACCATCCGTGGTGAAAGAAAATTCAAATACGACCAATCTGACTACGTATTCTGGTTCTTTCGGCATAGGTTCTCTTTCTCAGTGCGAAATCACGACGGACAATTTAGTCAAATGCTGGGGGTACAATACCTATGGGCAAGTAGGCGCCGGAGATACAACGTCTTACAATTACGCTCGAACAGTCAAAATCAATTCGACGACAAATTTAACGGACGTCATTCAAATCAGTGTCGGAGGCCATCACGTCTGCGCATTGACCGGTACTCGAAATGTCTACTGCTGGGGATACAATAATTTTGGTCAAATAGGTCAAGGCAGTACGTCCCCCGCCGTCTACAGCTATGCTGTTCCTGTTTCTGGATTCAGTGCAGTGGTGGGGCAACGAGTTTCTAGCTTATCTAGTGGAATATACTATAACTGCGCTCTCCTTGAAAACGGTGATGTCCGATGCTGGGGGCGTAACAATCTTGGCCAGCTCGGAAATGGAACAACCACAGATCTATATGCGCCCCCAACCTCAACAGCGACTGCCCTGACGGGCTTTACACAAGTATCGACTGGTAACGAAAGTGCCTGCGGCATCAAATCTAATTCAATTTATTGCTGGGGAAATAGTGCCTATGGCCAGCTCGGCGTCAATGGTGTGAATGGTGGTGCTTACTCTACACCACAATCCGTTTCCATTGCCGAAGCACAATCCATTACCGAAGTTCAAGTTTATCAACAGACAGCATGTGCAATTATCAATTCATCCACTGTCACTGGAAAAGCATACTGCTGGGGATCTAACTCTTACGGCGCTGTTGGCAAATCTATTGTTACCTCGTACTCAACGCCACAAGTGGTGATGCAATATCCTGCCTTCACCACAGCGCTGTCTGGGGTCTCTAAATTGAGTGTCGGATCCAATGCTCTTTCTGCGTGTATGATTATGTCCAACGGACAAATTCAATGCGCAGGAAACAATACATCGGGACAAATGACCGACACCAATAATCCGGCATTTACAAATTACAATGATGTCGCCGGAGTTCCATAAGTACCAAATCGCAGCGCTCTTCTCTTCTTTCTCTTCTCTTCAAACATTTTTCGCATAACACAAAGAGATTTCGTTACTACTAAATATGTTCACGACTTTTTCTTTTGTTAAAGCTTTGTAGTATTCAAAACTTTCATGGCAACATAAAGTCACTATAGACCTCTTGCAATTTTTGAGACAAAAGGGCTTCATTCACAAGATTGCCAATCTTTATATTCGTGAAGTTAGCTTTAATTCGGGAATCATTTTGAAGATTAGCCAGTATTATCTCAAATGTCCCTTCATGTGATAGATTTCTATATCCTGTTTTTTGTTGCTCTATTTGAGCTTTCGTCAGAATTCCACGAACCCAAGTATCCGAGCGCCCGGGACGATATTTCTGAATGAATGAAAAAATGTTTCCAATCGCCTCTGCGCTCAACATCGGGGGCATATCAAAAACCACAAGACCCTTGTTACCAAATTCGATTGGGCTGAACTCCGCTGGAAATACCGATTTCAAAATCACAAAAGCATAAACGTAAGAGTCTAACAATAATGGTATCCCGACATCTAAAGAACCAGAACTTGCATCAATTTTATTAGCAAAACTTTCTATTAATTCTGCCATAATATTTTTTTCTCGAGCCGCCACTTGAACCTGACGACGAAACAAGGATTCGTTTAGTCGGTAGTTGGCACGAGGTATGTTATTTCCAATCAAGTTTTTAAAAATATTGATCCCTTTAGAAATATTTCCTAGATCCTCGGCAGAAAAATTAACAAACAAATATTCCAAGGCGAATTCGTTCACTCGTCTTTGATCCTCAATTTTAAGTGAACGTTGAGTGTCGATACGAATATCTGTCACTTCAAAAATGACATCTCTTAAATATTTTGAAACAACGGCGCTATCAAAGGGAATATTTCGCTTAGACATTTGCGCAAAGATTCGTTCTTCTAAAAAAGTTAAGTAAGAGACATTCGTCTTACGAAGTGTCGAAAGGGAAACTACTTTTTGAATAATCTCTTCGACCTCTTTATCTAGTAAAGGTTCCGATGGACCTCGTCTGATGCGCGGCGCGTTTGCCTGCGCTGAGCGAATAATCTCGTTACTCATTGTCTTATTCGCGTTTGCAATAATGACCGTTGCAGCGCGAGTGGATGAATCAACATCTGATCTATCAACCGATAACAGAGCCTGGTGTCTTGTTCCTGACAACACAAATTTCATTCGAACATCTGATTTCAGGTAAACCCCGGCTATATTAAAGAAATCCTTCGTTTTCGCTAGCGATTCCAGCAGTGGCTTTACATCTACGTCTTTCGAGACCACAACGATGCTGCCCGTACTTGAGTCCCAGCCCATTTCGATAGAAATCGAGGGCGTATCAACCGGAACAATATGCTCTGCCAGAGCCCTGCGAAATACCAATTCCAGATATGATTTGGAATCCTCAAATCGCGTTGGTCGAATAGGCAAAATTTGAGTTACACGAAATGTTTGCAATCCTTTGTTACTTGAAATAACCGACACCATACGCGGTGTGCTTTCAGATATTACATCCGATATGGGCATTATTTCCCGCGCTAAGCGCTCTGACAATGCTACGACTCGTGGAGCATGGTTGAAAATAGCGACTGTGTTTTGAACAATGCCTTTAGTCTCGGTTGACTCGACCAGCCCCGGGGCCCCCGGCCCGACGAGGTACTCTTTTTTATCAGGATTGAAAAGCGCAATTTTACTGTCTTTATCTGCATTCAAAATACGATCGCTGATGGGTTGGTAGTCCGCTAAAGCCTCGGTCGATGTCAAGGACTCTAGTCCCGTCGCAAGAATGATAACGTCAACGGTGTACACTTTCCCATCAGTCATTGTTACATCCACCTGATTAGGATCGACACTACGATTGACCTTCTCAACCTTTGCGGGGATCGCTTCCCCCACAGGCACACCATTCGCTTTTGAGGATCTAAAAATGGCGCCAACCGATGAATAGCGAAGACGCGCACTTCTTAAAAATTCATCGCACGTTTTTTTATCTTGCCCAGCCCACAAAATTTTTGCGGGCAAATCAATTTGCGCTGAAGACAATCCCGCCTGGCCATTATTACCAATGATAAACTCGATAATCGTATCCGCTGAATTTCCTTTACCGGCGATCATCACTCGTTTTTTCTCGAAAAATAATTTTGGATTATTCGAGCTTTCTAGGATTTCTAGTGCCTGATCGTATGTCGCGATACGAGGCAACTCGCCAGATTTAGAAGTCATGAACTCTGGGTTTGCCGTAACAAATGATTTCACCTCATCTGGTAGCTTTACTAAACCTAAACCGGGGGCGCGCACGACCAGTTGTGAGGCTATCGTTACATGTGGTTTTCCTGATTTGAACAGAGTCACATTCGCTTGATTGTCTTTAATCATTTCAGTTTCACTATTAGTATTTAACACGATATCCACACCGGGCATTTTACTTAAAGAATAGGCGCTCATCAATAGTGCATCACCCAAATCTTTAGCTGCTGGGTATTTCTGCGCAGACAAGTCGGTAACTTGGATCGGCAGATAGGGCAATTCGTTTAGATTTCCTTCACCCGGCAATGGCAACTTATTTTTACCAGACGGTCTTTGAGAGGAATTAAGAACAAACACCGATCCACCTGTGCGAAAACGCGATGCAATCGTATCTTGCTTCTCGATGATAAGAATTTTAAGTCCTAGGTTGTTGGCTTTTAATGTAGTAGCCGCAATAATTCCATGCACACCCGCGCCAATAATGACGATGTCGTATTTAGGCTTTTTATTTTTGATCGTTTCCAGAACACTGGCCGAACTTAAACGTAGTTCAGCCTCCACAAGCCTCATGATTTGCTCCCGCTTGCTTTTATCTGTTGTGATTTTAGGAAGCCATTCGCGACGAAATAAAGCACTTTCAAAACTCATCTGTATCGGTGGATTCAATCGCGTTTCGATTTGCGATTTTGCGAATTGTGAATCTATCAAGTCAGCCTCTTGCTTGATAGCTTTGAATGATTGCAAAGTCGACGTCGCTTTTTGTGTGATGGTACGTGTTTCAATTCCCGCATAGAAGTGTAGACAGGATGTCGGCTGCCCTATTGTGTCCGCCATAGCCACACTCACCAGCGAAACACCTGGGATAGAAAAGTAAACAAATGCCACTGCCAAAATACGACCTACGTAAAACATGGAACCTCCAAAGAGTAGTGGTTCCATTTAACGCGACGACAGGTCCAAAATCCATTTTCAAAGGAAGAAAGTGTTCCATAAACTGGAACACTTTCTGGACTACAGACCTAAAATGACTTTTTCTCTAAAAGAAACATTCGTCATACCGATAATTTAACTATGCAAAACTGTCTGTATGCCGCTGTCATCTTGATGATTCTCATTACCGTAGCCAGTCTTAAATCAACATCCAGGGAACTGCAAAAGACCCCTATAACAGAAGAAAATAAATTTCTGTTTTCTCGACTGGCTTTGCGTGTTCAGAGCGTTCTTGAACCCACAGAATTTATAACAAATAAGAAAATCCGTCGACTTCTTCACCCCGATGAATAGTACCCGGCATTTTCCGTGTTCTTAAGGACTGCTATTGATGTCCTATTTTATCAAATCAAACTTTATGACTTATGAAAAGCAAAGGCCATTCGTAATTTTAAAAACCTCTGCACTTTCATCTTCAGCATCTTTATAAAATTCGATACTTTTAATACACAGAACACCCGACTCGGATGTCTCATATGTTTCTGTCAAGTTAACGATAATTTTACTCTCTTGCCGTTTAGCCGATGTAACTTCGATCACAGACGTACGTTGTTTACTAGCCGCTTTAACCAACTTAACAGCTAAGGTCTTTTTTGCTTCAATTTCTTTATCCACTTTACTAGCCGCAAATACCGTAAGATCGGCAATAACTAATAACACAACTAAAAATGCTCTCACAGGACCTCCGACATCAATTTGGGACGAATGTAGTAGGCAACGGTTTTTAGAGGCACTGTTTATATTTGGACAGTAAAAAATTCAGTTCACGTGTGTACCAGGTGTTTATAAGGCTTAATAGCCAGACACAGTCATGGGCTCTACAGAACTTCAAAGATCCAAGCGCGACGAATGTGCTTGTTAAGTTCTTTTACACTGAACCAACCATAACCGCTGGGCCAATTTCGGTACGAATTTTTTAATCGCACGGCAACGACCTTGCCGTCCCTGACTTCAACATCGACGATGGCAAATGAATGCCCGGGGCCTCCCGGCCCATTGGATCCGTTTGTGTCCAATATGATTGCTTTGTTTTCAGCAAGGCCCTTGAGTATTTTTTCATAAAACTCGCCTGAAGTGGATTGCCTATGGGTGAATATTTTTTTTGATTGGGGATACATTTCATTAAAAAACGAAAACAGTCTGTTTGTCCACGTCGCATTGTCATAAGGATGCTGGCTCATGTATATTAACTGGGGCACTTCCTTTTTTGCGGGACCAAAATGCTGTCCATACGTTTTTGGTGTCAGACCAGACAATCCTTCAACGTTAAAAGGAAATGGCCATTCACCAAATGAATCATGTAAAGCCTCTTTGAAGATCGCATCCGTGACGCTTTTTTTCCATTGCAAGTAACCAGGCTCCCCTTTGGGAACTCGTGGGATAATTCCCTTAGCACTATCCGCATGAAACTTATCAATCACTCTAAATATATCGGAATACACATTGGATGCCTCAGATCCCTTGATTGGAAATCTCCATCCGGCAAGAGGCGTGAGAGGACGCCAAATTTTAGCTGGCACAGATCCGTAACTAAGTGCTACATCCAAAATATTATGGAACTCGCCCCCCCTCAGTGTCGGGGTATAAGGGTCCAGGTCGTACACAAAGCCGGGTTCATGACCGACCGCTTTTTCAATATAGCGATGCAGTTTAGCACCGATTAAAAACGTGGGATCAAGTTCTACTGTTTTGGGCCGAGTGGGATGGTTTGCATATGTATTTTCAACGGCATTAATAAATGCAAACACAGGACATTCCATCGACATTTGTTGATCGATAAAACGAGTTTCACGACTGTTGAACGTCAGGCCTGTGGGCTGATAACTGGGATGAAAGAGCTGTTTTGCCCAAAGACGATTTTCCGGCAGTATTCGTTCATAGTTAGCGGCGCCGATAGCGGGAGCTAACTGGCGCAATGGAGTCCCTTCATAAAATGTCACACATTGAGGCGCTCCATACACGACGAGAGCAAGAAAGATCGTACTTAAAAACGCAATAAAATGATGACGAAGATTCAAATCAATCGTCAAAAAAGTAGACAGGTTAGATGTGGACATATCAGTTATATGCTTTCTCATGCTCTATAGATTTCATAAATCACAAAGCAAGCCAAAATTTAGGACCAAATTCATTGAGTCGACGGTTGGTAATGACAGAGTCGATGGTTGGTTTTGGTTTATGGCTATATTTGAAAAGAACGGTCACCTGCAGCCGGGGCCAAAACAAACTCACATTAGCCACCAATCACCGCTGGTCAGTCGCCCTCATCAAAACTGGCGACTGCAAGGATTTTCAGAAATGATCAATCCCGATGATAAAAATATTTTTTTTACGGCACCTTTGAATATAGATTAGTTTGACTACTGACTATCACTGAGCATTTTTATCAAAACAAAAATAAAATATAATTTATCTCAAGTATAAAAAATTTTAAGCCACTCTAAATCATCATTTTCTTATGCGTAAATAAACTTATACATGATCAGTCGTATGAAAAAAAAGTTTGCATAGAGTGACGACATCATAGAGACTTCTGACCACATTTAGGAGGGGTCCTTGAAAAAAAATAGTTACAACATGGCTATTAGCGATTGCTTTTTTTAATACTAGTCCGTCGTGGGCGCAAAACCAAATGAAGGAGTGGACGATTTTAGTTTATCTGAACGCGGACAACAATCTTTACCGTTTTGGTTTTTTGAATATGGCTCAGATGGAAGCCATTGGTTCGACGGCAGGAATAAACATTGTCGTGCAGTTTGATCCGGAACCAAAGGGACAGCCAACCACTCGCTACTTTGTGACTAAAAATTCAAATCCTGTACAGGGTCAAATCACGTCCCAAGTTCTAGAGCAGTTACCAGAAACAGATATGGGAAATCCCAAAACACTTTCAGACTTTCTAGTTTGGGGGGTACAAAAATATCCCGCTAAAAAATACGCCGTGATCGTATGGAATCATGGCAATGGCTGGCAAGGTGTTTCTTATGATGATAATCCTCAATCTCATTTAACAATGCCAGAACTGCGGGCTGGTTTCGAAAGTATGAATGCAGCGATTGCACAACAACGCCAAGTTCGCTCGCGTGAGCCACAAATTGATTTAGTGAATTTTGATGCGTGTATCATGTCCGCATTAGAAGTTGGTTACGAGCTTAAGGATGTAGCCAAGTACATGGTGGGTTCACAATTCAATGAACCAGGCGAAGGTGAAAACTATACGTTATTCCTAAATCCGATGGCCGCAAAACCCACTATCACTCCGCGGGAACTGGCCGAAATTATGGTTTACAACTATAGCCTAAATTACAAAGGTCGTTCGAGTATCAACTATGCGGCATTGGATTTATCTCGTATCAACACATTTGTTGCTAATTTTAACCAAATGGCAGGTGTAACCAATGCCTCTGCGAACAAAGCAAAAATTCAAAGCGCTTACGGCACAGGCAGCTTTGACCTGGTTACTGGTTTAAACAATGCACGCATTGCGGCCGGTAACGATGCCAATGCAAAGACTGCTTTGGATGCGATGATTGGGGCGTACGGTTACCCTAAGGAAGGTATGGAACGCGCGGTGGCTGGTCGCTTAGAGAAGAGTGTCCAATCCGCCGGTCTGACGGTATCACGCTTTAAACCAAGCCAAGTATTTTTCAAAACTCAAATGAATGCTCAATGGCAGCAAGCACCGATGCAACTGGGGGCCGGCGGACAGTACGAATATAAATTCTCTCGACGTCCAGTGCAATATTACGTTGTGTCGGCTGGGGACGTTCATGGTCGTGAAGTAGCGACTCGTGAAGCTCTGACTTCGGTTTTACGTGACGATGCCAACCCGATTGTTTTTCACAACCAATTTCCAGAGACGAGCCCTTTAATCGCAGATTCCTATACTCTACAAACTAAAGGGGCTCATGGCATGACGTTGTTCTCGTTAGCAGGCTTGATGAGCCTGCGCAATTCCTCGACTCAGCGGTTTGGCGCAGATATGCTTTCTTTATATAAAGAACTCCTGTTTGCTCGCAGTGGCGCGCCTAATTGGACAGCGTTTTTTGGTTTATAATATTTTCTAGCACCGTAAGCTCGCCGGTAATACATATATTTGCATCTCAGCGGCGGGCTACGCGTGGAAAAACTAAACTTGGCTCAGCACTGCTAATATCTCTTTTTGAAACCATGAACGCAAATTAGGACGGGCTGACGTTCTGATCTCCTATCTTTAAAGACATTATCTTTAGAGACACAAAATTTTATTCTTTCTAACCAGCGTTTTGGCAAATCAGTGCCCTTATGTGCGGACACCAGCCTGTCATTCTCAAGCAAAAGCAAAGTTGCACCCTGATCCAACGTTACTTCCACGATGGCAGCAACATCATTACATAAAATTATATTTCAAGACCACGACGGAAAATCTTGCTTTTTTATACTGTGTAAATACTATGTAAATAAAAGGAGTACAAAATGACCGATTTAATGAAACTGATCCACGAGGCCGATACTGCGGCGATTGAGCTTGAGCATGCACGCACTTATTTAGAAACCTTAAAGCGGCAGCTAGATACCGCTAAAGAATCTTATGATAAAGCACGTAACGAACTGGATTTGATTGTCGGCCGAGCCGATGAGCTGGGGGTTCCTCGAGCCAAGGTAAAAAAGTTAATCGAAGAAAGAGCACAAGCCCTGGTGGCCTCGGGACTGATTTCAGGTGATGGGGAATCCCGAATGTCAGCTCTTCGTTCAATGACAAAACCGGCGAAGGCTCCCAAGAAATTGAAAACTTCATCCCCACCAGAAGAGGATGATTTAGCGACTCGTCCCGCGAATGAGAGTTTAATTATGGAGATGAATTAAGAAAAAATTTTATTTGCGCTCGAATTACCATTTGGAATTTTTTCAAAAATATAATTTGAATTTTGCTTAATAAGGAAATTATTAGCTCCTATATTTTTTGTCCCCTGTTCTCTTTTAGAGAACAATTCAAATATTGACTCATCAATAAGGTCTTCCTTACCTTCTCATTTTTATTTATGTACATATTCTAGCAAAGGAAATTAATGTGTTTAAGCGTGTTATTTTTTTATCCATAATGGCGAGTCAAATCTGGGCCGGTCAAGAAATTGGTAATGGTGGTGGTTTTGCCCTTTGTTCTGACAACAAGTATTACTCTTACGACTATTTAATAACCCTCAAAAACTCATTCGGCCCACTTCGCAGTTCTATGACATCCCATCAGCATATTAAATACATTCAGGCACAACTAAAGCGACTAGACGATAGATTACTGGGAAGCTTTAATCTTTTTATGAGCAATCTCTTCACTCAAGGACCTGGCATGCGGTTTCAATGGTTTCCGCAAAAAAATCTCCCATTAAAATTGGAACCTGTACTGGCCTCTCTCTTACCGTTACAGTGTAAGACCCGCAAACAAGCGGCGTATTATATCCAAGAGCCCACATCAATAGCAAAGTATCTTTACGATCTTGAGTTTATACGCCAAGTAGAAAATCAGCCCGAGGGGGGCCTGCACGTTTCCTTTCTTCTGATTCACGAATGGTTATGGAACTACTTTCATAGCGACGATTTTT
>JAEUWH010000054.1 GCA_016785955.1 Pseudobdellovibrionaceae bacterium
CCGGATTCCCAGAGGATATGTTTGACTTCTTCTTTTGACATCTTTTTCATATGTCAATACTCGGATATTTGAGTGCAGCGTCAACTACTTAATTGCAGCGTCCAGAGCTAAAACTATTTTTTATAGGAAAAATTTGGGAGATGCAATAGTTGTCGAGGAAATCAACAGTAGTGCTGAAAATGTCATGAAAATAGAGGCCATTGCTGTTTTCATAGACTTAAATCCTTTATTTGATGTTGAATCGATTAAACTGATTTGAAATGCAAGTAAGCTGCCATCAATAAAAGATTAAGGATCTGATTCCCTATTACTCTTACAACATTCACTTCTCAGATGAGGATCAAGCCTATGTTGTTTCTGTAGCAGAACTTACAGGCTGGATGACTTACGGAGATTCTCCTGCTGAAGCTTTAGAAATGGCCCACGAAGCTGTTGAGGGACACCTCGAAGTTTTAGTATCTCAAAAACAAGGAATTCCGGAGCCCCTTGCGAAAATTAAAGCAAGTAAGGTTGCCCCTTAGCATTTTGTCGAATGAACGTTTCAGAGTCCGCGCATTTTATTATTCACGATCTACAACGCTTGTATTTTTTGGCATCAATTCGGGAGGCAAAAGTGTTTTACGAGGATGAACCCGAAGGTCTCCCTTGGGATTATTTTTTGACTAACTACGAGCGGGATTTGCTGACGCTGACCATTGAGGAGCTGACGCATAAAAATCCAGATAAGAACGCAGATGAAAATAGGGCCGACATGGGTAAGAAGAGAGCAAGTCAAGGCACTTTTGATGGAAATCCATAGACAAAATAAGGTCTATCGTGCGAAGTTTCTGGATTTAGTTTTACCAAGGCAATCCATTAGTTTTTCCGCGTTCGCCCTTGGAAAACTCAAGGGGGGACGAAATGTATTTACCCAAACATTTTTCGCAAGGCGACCACGAGGACGTAAGAAAACTTATTGAGCGAAATGGTTTCGCCACTGTTCTCTCATTTCCCAAAAATGAGCGCCCGTTTATTAATCATTTGCCATTGATTTTTAGTTCTACGGCTGGCGAGCAAGAAGTTCTTATCGGTCATTTGGCCAAAGCAAATCCGCAGTGGAAACACTTTAAAGAAAATCCAGAATGTACAGTTATTATTAACGGCGAGCACACTTACATTAGCCCCCGTTGGTATAAATCAGGCCGAGATGTTCCGACTTGGAATTACGCCGTTGCTCATCTCCACGGTAAAATTGAGCTTGTAGACGACTTCAAGGGGCAAGTTGAAATTTTAAAGCAACTTTCGGCTTACTTTGAAAAACCAAGCAAAACTCCGTGGGAGTTTGAGTTACCAAGCGATTTATTAAACGAAAAGGCACTCACGGGAGCAATTATTTCGTTCAAGTTTCGTCCTGAAAAAATTGAAGCGAAGTTCAAACTCTCACAAAATCGCTCGGATGAAGACCGCCAAGGAGTCATTGAGGGACTGGCATTAGAGCGAACCGACGAAATGAGTACGGCCATTCGGGAAATGATGAGTAGAAATGAGTAAGGGCAAGGCTTTAGTAAAAACGTTTTGGCAGTTGTTTAGCGAGCAAAAATGGGATTTAGCTGGCGAATTGCTCCATAAAGATTTTGTGGCAATCTGGCCTCAATCCCGAGAGAGAATCATCGGGGTAAAAAACTTTATTGATGTGAACAGGTTTTATCCGGGCAATCACAAGATTACCGTTGTTCATATTTTTGAAATTGATCATAGGATTTTGACCACGGTCTGGATTGAAGCCGATACAGGCCAAAAGACGTTCGCCAACTCTATTTTTGAAGCTCAAGACGGAAAATTATTGAAAGTGGAGGAGTATTGGGCTGAACCGTACCCCGCTCCCGAATGGAGGAAGCAATGGGTAGAGATTTATTAAGAGACCCATTTCTCAATCAACTCACGCAAGAACTCACTGACAAGCACAAGTGCCATACTGTGATTTTATACGGCTCTCACGCACGGGGCGACGCCACTCTGCACAGCGATTATGATTTAATGGGAGTGCGAAAATCAGGCGGGAAGTAGACTGGTTCTAAACTCGTCTAAGTGGGCGCGCCATTTGAAACTAGGAGCATAATGATATTTAGAGTAGCTGTAACACTGGCCTTGTTTGTCGGTTGGCTTAGTCCAGAAACCCTTCTTTGCTTTCAAGAACTAGTTTTAAATTCCGATAGAATATTGTGTGGATCACATAGTAGGATCTAAATTTTGTAACTACGCCGCTTGATGCTCAAAATAGGTCGGTGTTTTTGAATCAAGAAGAATAATGAGTTCGTCTTTCGTCATGGATTTTGGTTCTAGCCAAATATCAAAATTTTCCTGCTTCAGGAATACCGGGCATCTATCGTGTCCTGTCTCGGCGACTTCTGGGGGTGGATCGTCGGTGATAGCCGCGAATGATCGTAAAAATCCTTCTGCAATGCTAGATTCTTCGAAGATCGCTGCGGACCACATGATACCCCGATCTTTGGGTTCGAAATAGATAATCTTAGCTTCGCCATTTTCTCCGGGAACACTTTCGTAAAATCGGTAAAAAGGAAATATCCCATGTTGCTTCCCAAACAAAGGTTTCCAAGTTCTGGAGTCTAGCAATCGGTCACGTCGGGCATTAAACAAATTGTACTTAAATGCGTTAAGCTCTTTTCCGTTCTTTGGACAAACATGGTAACGCATCATACGTAAGACATTCTCGCTGTCATCTTTTACAACAACAGGGGTATAGAAATTTGGAAAAACCCGCGGAGCTCCGGTTTCTTCAATTTTCTTGTAGTATTCAATTTTTTCTTTGTGCCATTGCACGGTCTCGCGACGCTTTCTTAGCTTTTCTTCCAGATCTTTTATTTTGGAACCGCTTTTTAATTTGGTTTCAAAATCCTTAACGTCTTGCTCGTATTTTTTTAATTTTATAGAGAACTTTTCAATTTCTGCTTGGTAATGAGATTTGGCCATTTTCGCCAAGCGCTTTTGTAACGTGGTTTCGGCATTTTGTATAATATAGGAATCGATGGCGGAAGGAATCATGGCTTGTGAGTATTTATCGCGTAGTGTGAATGCTTCATCAAAGCTGGTCCAATCCACCTTAACACCAAACATCTTTTCTAGCTCACGCAAATCGGCTTCGATCATCGCTGAATAGCACATGAGACTAGTTTTCCAGCATATTTCATTTCCGACAAGGGATTAGATGTTCACCCAAGTAAAAGTCCTGTTGTGAATATAGAACACTCCGTGCTGAAGCGCTCTATCGGTGAAAAGGATATGTGCTTGAGGGCGGCGAGTTTGATGGTTATAACCTTGCAAAGGTATTTTAAATGGAAAAAAAGTTTGTAGTAGCCAGAGAGCCGCAAGATTTGATTAAGTTTTTTCCCGTCATGAAGGAGCTGAGACCACATTTAGAAATGGAGTCTTATCTTTCTATTTATCAGGAAGCCCATCGAAATGACGGCTACGAAATTGTGGCTATTGAAGCCAATGGCCAGGTCCAGGCGGTCATGGGATACCGGTTGATTGCGGATTATGTTCGAGGTCGCCATGTCTACATTGACGATCTTGTGGTCAGTGAAACGGTTCGCTCCAAAGGGTTAGGAGGGGAGCTTTTAAAATATGCCGAAGGCGTCGCTAAAGAAAATAACTGCGACACCTTGCGATTGTGTACGGGAATTGAAAATGATCGCGGCGTGAAGTTTTACGAAAAAAGTGGATGGACTAAGCGAGCGTTCGCGTACACCAAAAAGATTACTATTTCTTCTAAAAAATCGTAAATGCAGAAACAGGGACATTCCGCTTGGAAAAAAACATTACCATTGTCATCAAATCGAGAGTTACTGTTTGGGTTCTTCGGCACTATAATCAGAACCAATCGATACTAAAGACAGCTTTCCGCCCGCTTGAGGAGTAAATTCTTTCGCTACGAAGAGGCTGATACTGGAGCCTGATAAAATGGTCATCGAAGTTGGTTTACCTTTAGTGGTGATTTTATTTTCTTCAATAAGAGTGAGACGATTTGTGGAAAAGCTTAAGCTTCCAATATTATTAACATGCGTGTAATCCACACCATCTAATATCAAATGATCTGACGAGAAAGCTTTAAAAGGTTGTTTAGGTAATTGCTCGAGGTTTCCGCAAAGCGCAAGAGTATTTGCACTGATGATTACCACCATGTCTTTGACTGTGGCGGAGAGAACCTTGATCTTTAAATTGTTTTTCTTGGCGTAGTCAGCAATGAGGCTTTCGTCGCAGCCGATGGAAACTATGAATTTATCGTCGCCAAAAGACAATTCTTTGTCCGTTTCAGTTTTTTGCTTCAGAACAAGTTTATATCCTTCTGCAACTTCAGGAGCTTTTCCGTTTTTACCAATGCCGGCAATTGAGGTCGTTGAAATATGTGTATCTAATTTGTTGTCAGCAGATACGACCACGCCTGAAATCGTAATAGCGCCGGGTTGTCCACCATCGTTTATGTTAATTTTGATATCTTTACTAATTTCTTCGTTCTTTCTTTTAGATTCCTCTAAAATTTCGTCCATGCGGCGATTGGTTTCATCCGCTGGATTTTTATAAGAACAGCTAGAGATAGCCATAATAATGACCATCATTAAGGACATAAGTATCAGTTTTTCCATAGACCACCCCGAAAAAATAATGGGTTGGTTATAGCATTTTTTTAATTGCTATAGAGATTTTTCTTTAACCCTATAGCAATTACAGGAATGTCAAAATAGATGACATTCCCACATGCATTTATAAAGGACGATTTGCCGGGGCGGTGCCTGGGTCTGCTATCGGTCCACCAAAAATTCTACGCGGCGATTTTCTCGGCGCCCTTGATAGTTTCCATTATCGCTAATAGGCTCCGATTCTCCCTTGCCGATAGGAGTGATTTTGGCGCTGTCCAGTTTATACCGAGTCGCCAAATGCTCTTTCACGCTATTTGCGCGAGCCTGGCTTAATTTTAGATTGTAGTCATCATTACCAATCGAGTCCGTATGTCCCTCGATAGTTAAGTGTACGAAACTATTTTGCTGTAAATCTTCCCCGATAATTTTCAGATATTCAAATGCCTCTGGTTTAATTTCTGCCGAGTTAAACTCAAACAAAATCTCGCCCTTCATACGAAACTGTTTCGTCTTTTTAGGCTCCGGAGTTTCCACCTTAGCAACGATCGTTTCTTTTTTCGTCCATAATGGGCCAAACACATAATTCAAGCCCACGTACACGCGCCATTCAGGACTGGCTACCGACTTTTGTAATTGTGAACCAAGGCCCCCATGCAATGCTAACGATGGTGTGTAGTCATGCTTTAAACCTATCAAACTCTCGAGCGTTTCCTGACTTCGATTATTCGTAAAGTTCACTTTCTTTTCTGCCGGCTGACTCGCAAAAATTTCACCGATCAATTTTGTATCGATCGAAGCTATATGATAATTAGCTGCTAAAGAATAAATATACTGATTTTCAAATGGCTCAAAAGGAAAACCGGCAATTGGTTTTCCAGGATTACGCTGGCGGTATCCAATATTAGCCGCGATTCCAAATTTTTCCGCAATAGTCGTATCCGCAACCAGCTCATAATTTATCGTTGGGCCCGCACCAGAACCAATAAACGCATTATCTTGTATCAACGAGTTGTTGATAGAAATTACTGCAGCAACACCCCTAGAGGAATCTCCCCAGAAACGATATTTTGTATTCGCTCGAATTTCCGTTAAGCCCTGACTATCATATTTTGCAACCCCAGTTGTTTCTTTCAACTCTTGCGACAGAACCGCTGGTAAACTGAATCCCACATCCCAGTTTTCAGTCAAACCCAAACCCAAATTTAGATCCATTCCTAAAATACGGTCTCCCGGTTTGCGACTAACCACTTGGCCACCTACATTCTGCGTATAGGCCAATGAGTTTGCGGCATAGTTCAGAAAGAAGCCTATATTGACAAGACCTGGCTGCAGAGTCTCAGAGGATTGAACCGTCACAAAATCTAATCCATTTGTAGTCGGATTAAAATTTTGAACATCTGTACCGACAATATTCGCATAAACTTGAGATGTAAAAAATATTGATGTTATCACAATAGCAAAACTTCTGAGTGTGTCTTTCATACAACGTTCCTTCCTGTTTGCAACATAACAACCAGATTGTCTAAGTCTCATTTCAAATCATGCTTAGAACTTATTCTATTGTCAAAAAGTTATCGTCTCGAAATAAGACTTTCGCTTACTAAAATATGCTCTTTTTCTACAAATCAACTAAACTAGGTTAAGCACCAATTTACTCATGTAAATGTAATTGTCTTTGGGGAGGCACTTTGAAACCTACAACACGCAAATTTATTTCACTCTTAGTTATCTCTGGCATACTAGCAATAGGGTATGGAAACTGCGCAAAACTCACCTACGAAGGAAATCCTACCATTACCAGTGACAACGACAATGGAGCCTTAGGTAATCCCAACCCAGGTACTGGCGATGGTGCTGAGCCAAACCTCCCTGGAAACCCCGGGGATTTATTTACACGTCTATCATCTATTCCAGTTACGGGTGGCACATCCACTTCTAATCAAAAAGTAAAATTGCTGCTTGTAGTAGATAACTCTAAATCCATGAGACTCGTTCACGAAAAACTCAGCAAATCTTTAAAGTCACTCATTGTTCCACTTAAGCAGTTTCACGTCGAAATTAAAATCATCACAACATCAGAAATAATGAAACAGTCCGGAAAGGACCTTCAAGACCAAGGGTTTGATTATAAAAGCTGGACCTATCCTATCGGCAGCAAACCCAACGAAGAAGAATCACGGATTTTGGGTGCTCAATCGCAAGAAACTTTCGGCATCTATTCTTATGGAGAATATCATTATTTAAATGACAAATACCGTATGACGTTCACTCCTGGCGATGCACAAATCGATGCCAAGCTGATTAACCTACAAAACATGATCTTGGATATTTCGGCCAATACCAATGGCACTAGCCGAGAACAGGGGCTATGTAATATTATGTTGGCACTCCATGATCGGGGCCCCCATCAGTTTTTTGAAAAAAATGATGTCGCCGGAGTATTACTTATAAGTGATGAAAACGATCAATCGTACTGGAATTTCTACGACACTTCAGAAAACCGCGTTTCTTGCCGCAACTCATATATTCACGGCAGCTTACAAGACCCAACAATTGATAAAGAAGTTATCGATGACGCTGTTAATTTTAACGTCTATGCGGCTCGTTACCAAATCTCTTTCGACTACAACAATGATGGAGTTATCGAAAAACGAAACCGCGCGGATAATGGCGGTAACTGGTTACCGTACGCAACGTATTCGCATTTAATAAATGACTTGAATACAAAAGGCTCTTTGATCTGCCCAGAAGATTTTTATAAAAATACTATTCAAGGCTATGCATCCTATCTAGCAAGCGCTTCGGGTGGCACCAACGGAACGGTTGTCGGCTGTAAAATCATACCATCATGGACAGCACTTTACGGTTTTGCGCCAACGGCAGATAACATATGCGTTGGGTCTTTCTCTAAAAATGGAAAAACGTACGCAAGTTTTGCCGAATATCTAAAGAATGAAAAAAATGTAATCCTAGTTCCAGGCTCATGTTCGCATTATAAATCAAAGCGAATTTCATATCGTAATTTTGGCGCATTCTATATCAAGGGCTCAGAAGATCCTGAAACGAACAGGCCTATTATTAAAGATATGAAGCAATCGCAAGCCTCTATTAAAAAGGCTATCTTAAATCAGGCAAAACGTCTTTTTGGAAAAGAAAACTTCTTTATGGGTAACCTGATTCATAAAGGAAATGATTGTATCGCGGATTCTGCGATACAATCCCTAGGCGTTGATTACATGAATCTATTCCAAAGCACCGAGCTGTCTGATCGCCTCATTTCCGAGTCTATCTGCGAATCTGATTACAGCCCCATACTGGGCGAGTTATCAAGCGGCATTGTTACTTCGATCGGTCGAACCTACGAGGTAGCCAATTTCAAACCGTACGAGGTTATTAACAGAATATTCTTGGTGTCAGGATCAAAGAAAACGCAACTTACTCCTGATAGCGACTACACCGTTTCTGAGAATAAATTCACGATTGATTCAAAAGTGAATCTGGCCAACGGTGACATTTTGCAAATCGAGATTGTCAGTTTGCCCGAGTAAAAAGACACAGGCGCATTCATTGCTCCTAACGGAGCAATGAATGCGATCTCTCTAAAGAGAGTGCCGTTGAGCTACTAGTCTTTGTGAAGATAAGGGATGTCGTGTTGATTTGTAATAAATACGGGGGCGCGCGGAGCCGGCCTGGGAATACTGAAGAGGGGACATTGAAATAGCTTTTTTTCCGTCCTAGCCTTGAAGCATTGTCTAAGTCTTAAGCTAGTTAAGCCAGGCTTTACCAGCTGAATCTCTGTTCCCGTAGGCAACCAGAAAAATTGATAACCACCATATACGCAGCTGGCGAAGCTTGTGGATCCGGACTTGTTTTTCCATCTGCTAAATCTTGAAATACCTTTTGCATCAACCTTAGCTAAAGGATTGATACGTAAAATATTTTCTTTCAAAGCATCGAGGTCAATTTGTATTTTCTCAATTTTGGATTTCCATTATTAGTTTCTCCCGGCATCGATCCCACTATAATCTTAGTTTTTACATTCCAAACTACTTTTAGCTATTTTGTTACTTGCGCGCAAGGACTGTGCAACTTGAGTTTCTAGCGCTTTTATAGATAAGCTATTTTCTACAATAGCACTGTCCTGTATTGGAATTTCAAGTACTGTTCGCCCAAGAACAGACTCATCGAGAGCGTCAATTATTTTAACACCAATTTGCGCGCCGTTTATCTGTATTTGTGCTTTAAATTGAAAAGCTTTATTTACTTTTCCGCTTTCTATTTTTGATATAGGAGCAAATACCGAAAACGAATTCCCAAAGTGTTTCCTGTTTGCTACTAAATCAGCAAAAGCTACTTTCTTTCCTTCTCTATTTTGAATATAGTAACCTCTATCTTCAATCATAGTTACTTTTTTTAAAACTGTGTTAACCATTTCAGGTAACCTCTTCAACTCCTGACTATCAGGGGTTAATTGGGCATAGCTGGTACTGACGAATGTCATT